>JBKJKE010000084.1:0-113099 GCA_046597605.1 Limisphaerales bacterium
AGACGTCCAATCCCTCGAAAAGTTTCATCTTCATCTCCAACATTCACTCCCCTCAATCCTCACCCCAATCAATGCCAGTCAACTTCAAATTAGTTTCCGGCCAGACACTACATACCGACCTTGACTGTCTAAATGATCATTTTCCCAACCTTTGTCGATACGGTAAGTTCCCGGTATGAATTTCCAAATGCGAATTTTGTTCGTCAACTTATTCGCCGGGTTTGAACCTATGCCAGTGGATTCGAACCAGTTAAAAGCACCGGACCCCCTGTCCGCCTTGTCGATCGCCTTTAGTTTCTCGTAAATGTATTTGCAGATTTTGACTCTGCATTTTTGCTTTTCCGTCATGCGTTTCCGCCCCTCCTCGCGTCTCAAATGCATCTTGTTTCCGTAAGATCCAGCGGCACCCATTATGACATCGCAGACCTGCAAACTCAGATGTTTTTTGCTATCTACAAAGCTTACATCAAACTGTAAATCCGTTCTATTCAGGAGAACTGGAAGTTTCTCGGTAAACGTACGTAACGAGGTTGTATGGTCCACACTTGAGTGGGCATCTAGCCGGATAAAAACGCGATCAAATGTAGTCTTCGCCAACGGGAGATACTCTAGTCCGAAATGATGCTTCAAAAACTGATAGTAAACTTTGTACTGCACATCCAGGTCTGTGAGGCGCGCTTCGCCCGGTGGCTGGATGCGGATGTACTTTCGATCCAGAAATAGTTGACGGTACTTAATATCACTTGCTGAAATGTGCTCAAAAAACTTATCAAGTAGCGCGGTGTAAAATGGAGTACTGAAAGTCGAGACGTTGGCCCATTTGATTTCCAGTTTGTGCCCAGCAGCTTTTTTTATCTCTTTTAGGTCAGTTTCAAGCTTTGAGATCTGCGATTCTGGTCCAAATATCCCACCTAAAAAGCACCAATACCTGTTTCGAGGAACAGCCCCGTGCGTCCAAGCCTCGTCGGCGTATATTTCATAGGTTTTAGGCATGAAAAAACCCTGAGGTCCTTAAGCTTTTCAGCTTCGCCGCACACCATACAGTGTGAAGCATCGGACTTCAGAGTTATAAGCAAACCTACCCCGCGCGGTAACGATGTCAACATTATCCTGTGAATAAGCTGTGAACAACTGTGAATAACTTTTCAAGATTTGCGGAAAAATCGATCCTGTTTCGTTCTTACGCTTGCATCTGTTTTGCAATGTTTCCAGCCCCAACGGTCTTTCTGAACTTCACTTTAACGATCTTCTGGGCATCCGGTCTGATCTGCCAAAATGCGCTCGCATCCTTCTGAGTGACCAATCCTTTGTAGTGCTTCTGAATCACGTCCGGCGAGTTGCCCGCCCAAGTTGCCGTTTTTCCTTCGTGTTGGTGTTTAGCAAGGTGGAATGAGATCCCAGTGTGGCGCATGACGTCCTGGACGTACGGCTTTGCTTCACCGAATCCGGCCAATTCTTTGACCTTCTCGAAATTACGTCTCCAGTTGACCCCATGGATGGGCGTTTTCTTCACGGCATGAGGCAGGAGCCAGTCAACGCAGTTCTGGGAAAGCTCCACAATTCGACGCTGCCGCATTTTGGCCAGTTTCGCGCCTATGGTTACGGTCTTCGCCTTCAGATCGATGTCGTCCCATGAGATGCGCGAAAGCTCGGTTGGTCTGATCGCCGCAAACATGCCGAGGGCGGCGTAGGGGACCATTGCGCCGTCTTTGTATGTCCTCGCCATTTCCATCAGCTTGCGAACGTCTGAGATTGCCAATACTCCCGGCTCGCCACGATCGATCTCCACCGGCTGGATCTTGGAGCAGGGGTTCTCAGCGCAGTACTCTTGAACCTTGGTCCATTCGAAAAAGGAGGAAATGGCTCTGCGGGAGTTGTCGCAGGCGACTGGCCCGCGGGTGGGTTTGAAAATAAGGGCTCTGATTTGGTCGTACGTGATCTCTGAAACGTCCCTTGTGCCGTAGGTGTCGCGCAATTCCTTGGCTTTGGCTTCAAGGTTCGAAATGGTCTGCGGTCGTTTGTTGGCCCGTTTCTTTTCCTCGATGAACTGTTTGAAAGCATCCTCGACGGTGATTTTGCGGAACGGCTCCCGGTAATTGGTGGAGAAGTAGCGTGCGGCGGTAAAGAGCGGGTTGGCGCAAGTCGTTTTGCCTGCCAGTTCGGCGAGGGCGCGTTCGGCGTCCTCGATTTGCTCCGGCGTCAGCTTGGTTCTCTGCAGGCCGGCAGACGGGGCGATGTTGAGCGCTTCCATCTCGAGGGACTGCTTTCGCCCGATCGCTTCGGCTTCAACAAGAAAGCTTTCACGAACCCGCCTCCCGTCCTGGTGCATGCCTGAAACGCGCCAAGAGATTGTTCCGCTTTCGTGTTTGTGTTCCTTGATTCGGAAGACCCCTCGAAGTTGCATTTCGGGATAGTGGCAATCTTAGTGGCAAAGTGCAAGGGGTGTTTACGCAAGTCCTATTAAATAAAGGCGAAAACGTGATAAGACAAGGGACTCATAAGCCCGAGGTCAGTGGTTCGATTCCACTCGCTGGCACCATCTTAAAAGGTCAATAAAATCGGTGTTTTCAGGGGGTTTTTGATGGTTTTCGGTCTTCTGCCTGTCTCTTTCCATAATGCAACGGAATGCAACCGAGTGCGTTGTTTTGCATGGAAATGAAGGCTTAACGGTTACCGTAATGGTTGCCGAAAGGTTTGGCTTCTCAAAGTAGCGCAGGAATGTTCATTATGACCCATTAGAAATGGGCGGGTTTTTACTTTCGATTGTGGGTGTTAATAACCACCTGGGGCTTAACTGGAACCGTTTGGAAAGAGAACCGACTAATTAATTCACTTCTCAAGTAGGGGCGCGGGATGTCCAAAAGATGCTTATCTGAGGTCACAAGCACTGGGATTTTGTAAATAGCAGACTCGGCTAAAATCAAACCATCGTTGTATTCGTCCGCTGGCAAATACCCTTTAGTAATCGAGTGCTTCGCAAATGAATCCGCATATCCATGTTCAATCGGATCTATATTGAAAACCGCGATTTGCCACTCTCTTTGAAGCTTGTTAAAAACTGTTTGGCAAGCTGCTCGTTGTTGAGGGCTGCCGTGAAGGAGCAAATGTTCTAATTCAAGAAATGCAGTCGGAGAAACCCAAAGAGGACAGAATAAATCGTGAACTACACCGAGGAAATCCAAAGCGAAGGGTTTTCCCTCCGCTAAATCTATCAAAACATTAACGTCCAGAGCGCACTGCCGGTTTATTGATTCCGCCATACAGTCTAGTCAAAGCGCTCTGAAACAAAGAAGCTCTTTCGTTATCGTTGAGAGAACTAGCTTTCTTTCGATTTTCCTCTGCCCACTTACTCCCATTGGTGACTGCCGGGTAATCAGCAGCTTTAGGTTTGTTGTGAGGCGTTTTCATATCGGGCGTGTTTTCGTGTTTTGTCACAGAAATGTGAGTGTGTGACTGTGTTGCAATGTTGCAGGGTAATGATTAACTGTCAATCCCGGACAAGAAAGGGGACCCCCGGTAATTTGTAATACAGTGCAGGGGTTTCGTCGATTGGAAACAGTATTCTATCGGCTGGAAAGTGCTGCCGGTCTGGGCATTGGTGGCTTGATCCCTGCCTCTTTGGAGATCCTCTTTGCATGCTTGCCCCATGCAACCCAACCACCCGAACGGACACCGGAATACATGAGGGCCTGTTTGATCTCAGGCGCGCCAAGGTCCTCCAATCTCAAGATAGCGCTCGCGAGTCCATGCAACCCACTGAAGTTTTCCGTCAATAGTTACCTCTACCTTTCTGCAGTTTCTATAAAGCCAATCGCAAGAAGCCGTTGGCGCGGAGTGCGAACCCGGAGCATTTCGCCAAACAAAAGGAGCAGAAACCGAAAAGAGCGCACCCAGCTCGCGGGAATAGAAGGTCTCCCTGCCTGATGATCCTTTCAGCGAGCCCACCGGTAGTAGAAGCTTACTAACGGGTTAGATTCAATTGCGTATGATGCCAAGCCATTACATTCTGATTTTCATGGCGGTGGTCCTGGCGGTGCTCGCCTGGCGGGCAATCAAAGGCAGCCGGTAAGGCAAACCAACCACCCTCCGTCGCGACAGAATTGTTACGAACAACTCCGTAATTGGCACTACATGTCCAAATTAGTTTGGCGTTTCCCCCGGCCATTCGTTAGCGTGCGCCTCTGATGAAGAAGTCCGTTGCAGGGGCCAGGGGAACAAATCTTAAAGCGCAGGTGGCAAAGGCTATCGCCGCAGTTCCGGTCACGGATATTCACACTCATCTCTATGATCCCGCTTTTGGCGATTTGCTGCTCTGGGGCATAGATGATCTGCTGGTTTATCATTATCTCGTCGCGGAAGCGTTTCGCTACACGAACATTCCTTACGACACGTTCTGGGCTCTGCCCAAGGCAAAACAGGCTGATCTCATCTGGGATATCTTGTTTCTGCAACACTCGCCTATTTCTGAATCGTGCCGCGGCGTGCTGACGACGTTGAATGCCCTGGGGCTTGACGTGAAGAAGCGTGATCTGCCTTCCCTGCGGAAATGGTTTGCCGGGCAAAAGGCGGACAAGTTCGTCACGCGAACAATGGAGCTGGCCGGGGTCAAAGAGATCTACATGACCAATTCCCCGTTTGACGGCCTCGAACGTCCCACCTGGAATAAAGGGTTCGACCGGGATAAACGTTTCCTCGCTGCCTTACGAATTGATCCACTTCTCCTTTCCTGGAATGAGACCTCCAAAACATTGAGTGATTGGGGTTATAAAGTGAGTTCCAGTTTGACGCCGAAAACGATCAGCCAGGTCCGCAAGTTTCTTTGCGACTGGACGCAGAAGATGCAGGCGCAGTACCTGATGGTGTCTTTGCCGCCCGATTTCAAGTTTCCGGCTGATACTATTTGCAACCGGTTGATCGAAGAAGCGGTTCTCCCGCATTGTCGTGAGTTCAATCTACCTTTCGCCGTCATGCCGGGAGTTCGTCGTGCCGTGAATCCCCAATTGCGATTAGCAGGAGATGGCATCGGGCTCAGCGACATGCAGTCGTTTACGACGTTGTTTGCCCAGTACCCTCACAATAAATTCCTGATTACGATGCTCGCCCGGGAGAATCAGCACGAGCTATGTGTGGCGGCGCGGAAACTGCGAAACCTGCATATCTTCGGTTGTTGGTGGTTTATGAATGTTCCGTCCGTGATTGAAGAGATGACTCGGATGCGTCTTGAGTTAGTGGGCCTGAGCATGACCCCGCAGCATTCGGATGCCCGAGTCCTCGACCAGATCATTTACAAATGGCGGCACAGCAAGGAAATCATCGGACGTGTCCTGGGTGAAAAGTATGAGCAACTTGCCGCTACGGGATGGCAACCGAGTGCCAGTGAGATTGATCGTGATGTGCAGGATCTCTTCGGTGGGGCGTTCAAGAAATTTGTAGATCCGGGGTGGAAACTTTAGTCACGCGAGCCGCTTCGAGGTAGGGCCCCCTCGCCCTTGGATCGCCACGGCTTGCGGCTATCGCAGCGCGAGTGGTCTCTATAGAGATTTTCGCTATTCTTCCGCCGAGGGTTTGTCATTGGGTGAATTTCCCGCGGAGAACATCGGCAGTATCATTCGAAATGGAACCTGCAATGCACCTGAAACCTGCGTTACAGGTCGCCGCGGCTCCCGCAGTGAGGTGAAACGCGCGTTACAACCCGTTGCGGCTCCCGCAAGCACCTGAAACACGCGTTACAGGTCGTCGCGGCTCCCGCAGCGAGGTGAAACGCGCGTTACGACTCGTTGCGGCTCCCGCGAGCACCGGAAACCTGCGTTACAGGTCGCCGCGGCTCCCGCGGCGAGGTGAAACGCGCGTTACGACCCGTCGCGGGTCCCGCGAGCACATGAAACACGCGTTACAGGCCGTTGCGGCTCCCGCGACGAGGTGAAACGCGCGTTACGACCCGCTGCGGCTCCCGCAAGCACATGAAACACGCGTTACAGGTGCTTGTTTGGGCTCCAAAAGGGTGGAAAATGAGAAAAAGGGGTCTGTTAGGGTCCGAAAATGGCGAAACGAGGGCGTTTTGACACGAATTTCACGAATTTTAGTCTCGGTTCTGTTGTCCGCTCTTAAGCAAATTGGTGCGGCTCCGGAAAGGCTGACGGGCGCGCAGGATGTCGAAACTATGGCCGAACCAGCCGAATCGGTTCGCTTTTTACACGCCATGGGATGCCGAAATTCCCGGCTTTAGCTGGAATGCCGACCAGGGACGCCCCTTCCTTGAGCATCTCGAACTTTTCCTTCGAGGTCCAAATAGTCATTTGATGGGGCGGCTTTTGATTCAGTTGAACTCGAATCTTGTAGACGGTGCTGTTCTTCACTTTTGCAATTTCGCGTCGGATTACGGTTCCTTCATGGAATTGCAAAGGGCTGCTGTCGTCCTTGCCATTGAGGTATAGCAAAAGGCCTGGAACGGCACAGAGAACCGGCAAGAGGATTCCCAGAAGGAGAATAACGGCTTTCTCCCTCACGCTGCCGAAATAGGTGAGGAACGGTCCTGCGATAACACCGACGCCGATCGCGATCAGTGTGCCATAACGGAAGGCACCGCTAAAAGGTTCGTAATTCGTCAGTGCGACAATATTGCAGAAGCCCATCGCGCCGGCGAAGACGCAGCTCAGGAAAATGGGTGTGTTCCACTCGCGAGTCACACGAGGTTTGTATCCGTAGTCTTAAGCGAGCTTCAGCTTTTGTAAAACCGCCGTCGTCGAACGGGCTTTGTTCAACGTGTAGAAGTGGAGCCCGGGTGCGTCATTACGCAGCAGTTCTTCGCACTGTTGCGCGGCGTATTCGATGCCGAACTCAATGCAAGCCTCGTCATTGTCAGCATACTTGTTCAGTTCCGTCTGCAACCTGGCCGGAATCTTGGAACCGCAGAGAGTGGAGAATTTTTGAATCTGAGTAGCGCTCTGGATCGGAATGATTCCGGGGACGATCGGGATATTAACACCGAGCTTTGTCACGTAATCGCGAAACTCGAAGAAATCTGCGTTGTCGAAAAAGAGTTGCGTGAGAATGAAATCAGCACCGGCATCGGCTTTCGTCTTCAGATGATTCCAGTCGACCTGTTTGCCTTCCTTGCAGGCGATATGCCCTTCCGGAAATCCTGCGGATGCCACCGAGAAATCACCGCGGCATTTGATGAATTGAACCAGTTGATGGGAAAATTCGAAACCGCCTTCCACTTTCTGAAATTCAGTGGTGCCTGCTGGTGGATCACCTCGAAGAGCGAGGATGTTTTTCACCCCACGAGCTTTGGCCTGATCGAGCACTTCACCGATTTGCTGGGCGGTGGAGCCGACGCAGGTCAGATGCATCATGGCCGGAAGATTGTGCTCCCGTTGAATACGATCGACGATGGTCAGTGTTTTGTCGCGCGTGGTGCCGCCCGCTCCGTAGGTGACGGAACAATAATCGGGCTTAAGAGCGGCAAGAGCTGGAACACTTTTAGCGAAGAACGAGCGCTCTCCCTCGTCGGTTTTGGGCGGGAAGAACTCGAAGGAAATAACCGGGTGTTTGGTTGCTTTCTTGGCCGCATAAATATCACGAATGAACTGCATTCAGCCGAATATTACAGATAATGTGCTGCTGGAAACAGGAGAAAAATACCCAATTAGACTCTCGTTGAATGCCTTAGGTTCAATGCGCACTCAATGCGTGCTGCGGGTCGAATTCTGCCAACTCATGGCGCATTCGTTCCAGGGGTAACCCGACTACGTTGCTGAATGAGCCCTGAATATTGCGGACGATGTCATCCCCATGCTCTTGAATGGCGTAGGAACCGGCTTTATCCAGGGTATTTACCTTGGAAATGTATTGCTCGATATCCTCTGCGGCGAGGGATCGAAAGGTAACTTCAGTCACCTCGCAGAACAACCGCTGATGATGGGCACGGAGGTGCAGGAGACAAACTCCGGTCACCACATGGTGGGTCGCACCCTGAAGTTGTTTAAGCATGCGACGGGATTCATCGAGATCGGCGGGTTTGCCGAACACACGGGATCCGAGCGCCACGAGGGTATCCACGCCGATCACGAGGGAATCCGGGTGCTGTTTGGCGATGGCGCGCGCCTTTCGATAAGCATTCACCTGGCTTAATTCGCCAGCGCTCATTTGTTCGTGTTCGATTTCAGGGATATCGCTCGGGAGAACTTCGAACTCCAGATCGAGCTGGCGTAGAAGTTCAGTGCGTCGAGGCGAACGAGAAGCGAGAATGACAGAAGGAAAATTCATAACGTGCTTGGATAGAGTTGCGCCACTTATCCATTACACCAATGACACAGAATCGCCCGAGGTCAATACAATGGATTTGCGGAACTGATTCAGCTTTTGCTCGAACACCTCATCGCTCAAAATCGGGCTCGCATCCTCCGTCGCTATTTCCTGCTCCACTTCGATCCAGGATTTGCAACCTCCGTAGCTCGGGACCATGGGAAGTTCGATTCGGTTCGGCAGACGAAATATTCTCAGGGCGATCGCGAAGATGTTTTTGTTTTTCCCCCAATCGAATCGTTCCCGAATCACTTCGTCGCGCCAGATGTGCTGTCCTGCCAGGCTCTCGGCCAGCGGAAGGGAATCGAGTTGCCGCCAGTCTACGACCTTTGCGAAATACTCGAGCCGCAATGTTTCAGGCGAAGGGAGCGTGGGTGCGATTTCATCGAAACGTTGCTGCGCTTTTGGAAGCACTGATTCTCGCTGTTGGTGAAACAAGGTGGGAAAGAACAGGAACTCCGGGTGTTCCACCTTGAATCCGCCACGACCCTCGGCAATTCCACCTTTGCGAAGAATGATGATCTGTTCCCCGCGGCCCAGGGCATCCACGACAATGGCCCATTCTTTAAAAGCAATGCGCATGGAGCGAAACTACGTGCGCACCTTTGGTACGTCGAGTTCTGTTGCGAAGCGATCGAGGAAATCGGCGATGTGCATCGCTTCCACCTTCGTGGCACCAGCTTTGCGCAAGCCGGCCTGGATTTGGAGCAAACAACCCGGATTGGATGTCACCACGATTTCAGCACCGGTCTTCAAAATGTTTTCCATCTTTCGATTCTGGAGGCGTTCGGCCATTTCCGGTTCCGTGAGATTGTAGGTTCCGGCACTTCCGCAGCAGACGTCTGATTCCGGCAGCTCAACGAAATTGTTTCCTGCGATGGCCTTGACCAGATCGCGCGGTTGTTTGGTGATACGCTGGGCGTGGGCCAGGTGGCAGGCGTCGTGATAGGTCACCTTTGCTTTGAAAGAGGTAGCCATAGTTCCATCGAGATCCTTGGCCAGCCATTCCGTCAGGTCTTTGACTTGAGCACTGAACTTTCGTCCGCGCTCGACCCAGTCCGGATCCTGTCGCAGCAAATTGTCGTATTCCTTCAATGTGGAACCGCATCCCGCCGCGTTGATAATGATGGCGTCGACTGCGTGTTGCTCAAAGACCGCGATGTTCACTCGTGCGGCTTCCCGGGCGAGTTCGAGTCTTCCGCTGTGCGCGTGTAAAGCGCCGCAGCATCCCTGGGCCGGCGGTGTGACGACATCGTAACCGGCGCGATTCAACAACTTTACGCTGGCGCGGTTCGTGTCACCAAACATCACGCTCATGACGCAGCCGCTGATGAATCCTACGGTGCCACGCTTTTTGCCGAGAGCAGGGGATACTTCGGGCAACTTGCCGCCCGATGGCTTATCCGGGATGAGCGACAACGCTTCCCTGGCAAATTTCGGTAACAGACTTTCTACATGCAGATATTTGATTGCCGTGGCTGGGAGGAGCGCAAGCTTCATCCGGTTCGGGAAGGGAAACACTTTTTCAATCACCACCCGACGCAGCACCGTCTGAAACGTGGAGCGCTTATAATGTTTTTCGATGTGATCCCGTGTGTGTTCCAGCAGTTCTCCGTATTGAACGCCGCTCGGGCAAGCCGCTTCGCAGGCGCGACAGCCGAGGCAAAGATCAATGTGATGAGTGGTGGCGTCGCCCAATGGTTGTCGGCCTTGTTGCAATGCCCGCATCAAGTAGATGCGTCCGCGGGGGGAATTGTTTTCGTTGCCCGTTTCGAGGTAAGTCGGGCAGGAGGAAAGGCAAAGACCGCAATGAATGCAGGCCAACGATTTGTCCTCATCGAGGAACTGTTCAGGTGGGTGCGTTTTCATTTCACGAGCGGAAAATCGGGGAAAGTTTGGCGCGGATCGAAGATTGTTTTCAATCGTTGCATGAGAGCGAGGTTTGGATCCGCCGCGATTGTGGGAGCCTTTCCTCGATGATAGATGATTCCATTTCCCGCCCGTGCGAGTAATGGGGCACTGACAGCGCCTAGTGCCTCAATCATTTTCGTTGGGAGGACTGAGATCGAATGAGCAGGGGAGGGGTCATTCCAGAATGTCCGGTCGAACTCCAGCGAAGCCGGCGACTTTATCCCGAAGGCTTTTGCCTGGGCCATTTGCCATTCCACTTCGTCTCTGCTTCCAGCGAAACCAATCACCAGGGTAGGTTTGGATCCCGCCCATTGATACAAATCGAGAACACATGGACAAAGAGCCGAGTCTACCACGAGTTGGATTAGTTTGTCCGCGCCCTGGAGCGATTCGCAGGCGACTTGCGCAAATGCTTCTGCTTCCGGAACTGGACGCAACTTAAACGTTGCTTCAATCACAAGGGCGAGGGTGCCGTGACTTCCCACAAATACTTTCATCAGGTCGTAGCCCGCGACGTTTTTTACCACCTTGCCCCCGGATCGAATAAGAGTGCCGTCAGCCTGCGCCACGCGAATGCCAATCAACCAATCGCGGATCGTTCCGAAGCCTAGCCGCCGAGGTCCATTCAGATCGTCGGAAAGAAGCGATCCCACCGTGAGCGTTTCAGGATGCGGCGGATCAATCGGAAGCCATTGACCGCGCTTGCGCAATTCGGTTTGCAAAGCGCCAAGCGTCATTCCCGCTTCCACCGTTACCGTCATGTCCTCCGGCCTGTGTTCGAGAATCCGGTTGAATGCAGAAAGGTCCACTTCACCGATGCGTTCTCCTTTGCGTGCGGCGCAGGAGAGCAGGTCAGAAAGTTCGTTGAGATTGACGGGGGCGTGTGTAGGCATCTTAGAGGCGACAAGGGATTTGGGAACGGCAGCCATCAGCGCCGTCGATTCCTGAAAATTTATATTCTCCTGAATCCCAAAGGGATTCCGCAACAAAGCCCAGGGTGGCCCCGATCAGAGAGGGGCTGCCCTGGGTGTGAGTTCGAAGGAACCCATCAACCCTGAGGGGGTTGCGCAACCCCATCAGGGTTGTGAAGAGCGGTGGGCGTTTTCCCAGGGTAGCTCGTGCCTCGCAACCCTGGGCTTTGTTCCGCAATCCGTTTGGGATTGGGGTGCTTGAAGGGAAGGACTTTAGCTGCAATTTCCGCGCACAAGAGTTATCCATGGCATCTCTCATCGTTCTTCAATTTAAGCCGAGACCTGCTTCTTGTGGTGGAAGTCGCCGCAACGTTTGGAGCCTGGGAACATCTTGTGCGGATTGCACCGTTGATCCGGATCAAAAAGACTGCGCAACTTCCGCATCGCATCGAGATCCAGTTTGGTGAATTGCTTCTCCATAAAATCAATCTTCTCCACGCCGATGCCGTGTTCGCCTGTCGCGCTGCCGCCCAATTCTATGCATTTCTCCAGGATCACGTTCCCTGCATTGATCGCACGACGCACCTGGTCGGGATCGCGTTCATCATAGAGCACCAATGGATGGATATTCCCATCGCCCGCATGGAAAACGTTGGGAATGCGCAGACCACATTCTTCACTGGTCTGACGGATAAACCGCATGATGACGGGAAGTTGTGATCGCGGGACGACTCCATCCTGCGTTAGAAAATTGGGACTGAGCCGGCCTATCGCGCCGAATGCGCGTTTGCGTGATTTCCACAGGTCAGCTCGTTCCTGTTCGGTTCTGGCCGTGCGCACTTCCCGGGCTCCGTTTTTTTTGCAAATCTCAACGACCCGTTCTGCCTGCTTATCCAAACCTGCCGCAAGTCCATCGAGTTCGACAATCAACACCGCCCCTGCATCCGTGGGAAAACCAAAGTGATAAGCCGCTTCCACTGCCTGGGTGATGAGTTGATCCATCATTTCCAATGCACCGGGGACGATGCCCGCTGCTATGATGTCGCTCACCGTTTGACTCGCATCATCCACGCTCTCGAAAATGCCGAGCATGGTCTTGAACGCTTGTGGCGCTTTGATCAAGCGCACGAGCACACGGGTGACAATTCCAAACATTCCTTCACTCCCAATCGCCGCTCCGCGCAGATCGTAGCCGTCCACATCTTCTCCGCCTTCGGGGGTCGTTCCAAACCAATGCACCTCTCCGTCGGGCAACACAATTTCGTATCCGAGAACGTGGTTCGTCGTGACACCGTATTTGAGCGTGTGAGGTCCCCCGGAATTCATGGCGACATTTCCGCCGATCGTGCAGGCCGACTGGCTGGAAGGGTCCGGCGCGTAGAGAAGTCCGTGCCCTTTTGCCGCGTTCGTGACCCAGGCATTGACGCAACCTGCTTCGACGAGCGCCCGCCGATTCCGGTGATCGAGGTTAAGAATGCGATTCATTCGACCGAGCCCGATCATGATCCCACCCGTGACGGCGAGGACGGAGCCGCTTAAGCTAGTACCTGCGCCGCGAGGAATAATCGGGAGGTTATGCTTTGCGCAGAGTCGGACGACTTCGGCTACTTCCTTGGCGTTCCCCGGGAGAACGACGGCATTTGGGAGGTTCTTCTCCAGGGTGTAGGCGTCGCATTCGTAGACCAGGAGTTCTTCGTCACCACAGATGACGTTTTCTTTCCCGACGATGCCAATAAGTGCCTGTTGGATCTGGGGAGAGATATTCTCTACTACGGTTCCATGGGGCATGTGGCGAAGCGTATGTCAAAGGGATGGCGCGTGTCTAGAGGAAGACGGGGGGATCAACGATTTGGGAGAACGCGTTGCATGGTTGAATCGTTGCATTGTTACATGGTGGGAAGTCGTGGGTAGTCACATCGTTCAACCATTCAACCATTCTCCCCCTAGACAACTCGCCTGACGTGGGGAACGGTAGGCGGCTGTTCACCCGGACAGTTTCAAGGAGATCAAAACATAGATGTGCGGCATTATTGGCTATATCGGAAAACAAACGGCAGCTCCCATTCTTTTGGAGGGGTTGCGTAGATTGGAATATCGGGGTTACGACAGCGCTGGCGTCGCTGTCTTGAATGGCAAAATGCAGGTGCGCAAGAAGTCGGGAAAGATTGATGATGGCCTCGCTCTCCTGCTCCAGACCGAACCCGCTCATGGTTTCACCGGAATCGGCCACACCCGCTGGGCCACTCATGGCGCGCCGACAGACTGTAACTCCCATCCACATCTTGATCAGTCCGGCAGAATAGCGGTGGTTCACAATGGCGTGATCGAGAATTACGAAACGATCAAGGCACAGCTGACGAAGGCAGGGCATACGTTTGCCTCCACTACGGATACGGAGGTCCTCGCCCATCTGATCGGACATTTCTATGATCTCGTTTCCGCCCAGGTAAATCTCGCCGACGCTCCCCATCTGGTGACGCAGGCGGTCATGCTGGCGTTGAAAGAAGTGACGGGGACCTGCGGCGTTGCGGTGTTGTGTGAAGATTTTCCGGAAACAATTGTCGCCGCCCGCAAAGGATCCCCCTTGATCATCGGCATCGGGGACAACGAACATTTTATCGCGAGCGATGCAAACGCCATCGTGCGTCACACCCGCCGGGCGGTTTATCTGAATGACTACGAAGTGGCGACGATCAGCCCGGGCGATCTGAAGATCGACAATTTGGGAGATGAAGCGGTCACCATCCAGGTGCGTGAAATCGAGTTTGGTGCGCAGGAATCCGAGCTCGGCCAGTTTTCGCATTACATGCTCAAGGAGATCTACGAGCAGTCGCGCACGGTTCAGAATGCGTTGCGCGGGCGAATTGATTTTGCCGAGGCTACGGCAAAGTTCGGCGGGTTGAACATGACCGCTGCGGAATTACGTTGCGTAGATAGAATCGTGATCACCGCCTGCGGCACCAGCTGGCATGCCGGTCTCATCGGTGAACATCTGATTGAAGAGTTGGCGCAGATTCCGGTGGAGGTGGAGTATGCGAGTGAGTTTCGCTATCGGAATGCACCACTCGACAAGAACACGCTCGTCCTCGCGATCACGCAGTCGGGCGAAACGGCGGATACGCTGGCATCACTTCGAGAAGCCAAACGACGTGGACACAAAACTCTCACGCTTTGTAATGTGGTGGGCAGCACCATCGCGCGCGAGACGGACGGTGGGATCTATCTGCACGCTGGCCCGGAGATTGGTGTGGCCTCCACCAAAGCATTCACCTCCCAGGTTACGGTTCTCACGCTTCTAGCCATTTTTCTCGGACGCTTGCGCAACCTTTCTCCCCGTCGTGCTTTGGAGATATTTGATGCTCTCGGGAAAGTTCCCGAACAAATCGAACGAATCCTTGCGGACAACGAAAAGATAAAAACCATCGCGGAGGATTATGCCGAGGTGAAGGATTTTTACTTCCTGGGGCGCCTCATCAATTTTCCGGTCGCCCTGGAAGGTGCGCTCAAACTAAAAGAAATTTCCTACATTCACGCCGAGGGCTATCCTGCGGCTGAGTTGAAGCATGGCCCAATTGCTTTGATCGACGAAAACTCGCCGAGTGTGATATTGGCTCCGAGCGACGCTATGTATGACAAGGTCATCAGCAATCTCGAAGTGGTCAAAGCCCGCCGCGGACCGGTAATAGCCATCGCCACCGAAGGCAATAAGACCATCGCCAACTGTGCCGACGACGTAATCTATGTCCCAAAGACGCTCGATCTTCTGTTCCCGCTGCTGGCCATCATCCCCTTACAGTTGCTCGCCTACCATATCGCCGTCGCCCGCGGTTGCGACGTCGACAAACCCCGCAACCTCGCCAAAAGCGTGACGGTGGAATAGCCGTGTTTGAGCAAACGAGCTAGTGTCTGCACGAGCAAACGCGGGTTTGGCCCGTGTACAGAAGCCAGAAGAAAAGGAAGGTCCCGGGGGCAGAAATCCACTGCCATTTAGTTAAGATGAAAAGTCGAAGAAACGTAATAGAACCAGCGGTGAACCTCTCATCCATCGCAGGCGATGGAAGAGAGAAAATTGGCTCGGATGTGCGGACGTTTTCCGCAGAGTTTTGCCTTAACTAAACGGCAGTGGGCAAAAATCCCGAGTGGCAAGGCCGCCACCCGGGATGTTTTGTTTGGTGTTGTTACGGGACCCATCGCACTGCATCGCCGAGCACGATAAAGCCTGTGGTGGTCCAGCAGGACAATTTCACCTGATTAGCCCCTGCATTCAGGTTGAAAGTTCCCAACACATTCCATTTTCCGCCATTGGCCTGCTGATTCACGTTGATCGACGTTGAACCTGTCGAATGATAAACAATGTAAGGTGCGGTGGCAGACCGATTCGGTCCCTGGCTCCACCAGGCTTGCACTGAGTAGCTGCCAGCTCCGACCAGGTTTCCAGCCCAGGTAGCCGGTTCGCTCACAGACTGTGTGTTGCGAAAACGATAGTTCGTCCCGTATTTGTCCGTGGCCGTCGTGCCAGTGGACCAACCGCTGCCCAACACGCTGAAGCCAGTATTGACGTTGTCCACAGTGGTTCCCTGTTTCATATCGTAGGCGAATGAAAACTGGCTGTTTGCATCCGTTTCAAAATTACCCGTCCAGGGTGAATAGGTCGTAACGTAGACCCGGTTTTGGCTCGGTGAAAAACGCATGATCCGCATCAAACCATTGCCACCGTTGAAGCGACCCTGGTAATCCGAGACCAATGTGTGGACTGTATTGCCGTTTAATGTATCCGAACGACGACCTTCTCCGCCTTCGTTGAACACGTGGCCGCCGAGCATCATGAAGAAGTTGGGATTGGTTTTGAGGCGGGCATAGATGGCTGCGCCCTGGGTACTGAACGACGTCGAGGTATTGTTGACATCGGCCTGGTCGTCACCCGCATGATGCGTCAAAACAATCACGCGACGAGTGGGATACTGGGCCAGGACACTTTGTGCCCAATCCAGGACGGCGTCGCCATAACGGCCATATTCAAACGAGAGGACGATAAAGTCCAATCCGCCGCCACTGAACAACGTATACCAATTGTCATTGTCAGTTTCGAAGTGCCCACCGTAGTAAGGTTTAGTGCTGAAGTGGGAGGTGCCGAAATATTGATTGTAATAAGTCGTGGGGCCAAACTCATCGCCTGCGGGGGACTGGTCGTGATTCCCGACCGTAACTCCATAAGGAACCCCGAAGGTCAGTCCCGTGGTGGAAGCTTTTTCAATGCGATAATAGGCATTGGTCGCATTGCGCCATTCCGTGTGGGAAGTCGCGTTCTGCACGCAATCGCCCAGCGTCGCGACGTAGACGATGTTTTGAGACGCACGGTTCGCCACGATCCAGTCGGTCTGCGCGAACCACATTTCTTTCACGGCAGTACCGCTGCCCGCCGCCTCACGTGCGTAATTTTGCGTGTCGGGCAAAACCGCGATCACGAAATCTTGTCCCGGCCCATCGGCTAAACCGTTGCCAAGGCTTCCAAGCAGGAACGCCGCTGGAAGGATCAATTTATTGAAGTATTTCATAGGATGTTTATGGATCTGACTATTTTGGTGTACGGTACTGCAAGCCGGGGTTGATCCCGCCGGAACGGGGCCGAAACAGATCGACGTTGATGGGGTGCGGAAACCTTAGCAAAAGGAAGGTGAACTGTAACCCCCTCAAATGAGGGTAGCAGTTGGTCTGACGATAGGCCCCAATTCCTCCTAATAACACGCTCCTGCGCCTTGCAGTCGGTTTTTTACGGCGTAAAAAGGCAGCCGGAATAATTTCAACGGGTCTGAACGGCGTAAAAGGACAGCCGGAATAATTTCGCTGGGTCTGAACGGCGTTGAGAGTGGCCCGAAACAGGTTTCCGGAAGTTTTTGAAGCCGCCAAATGCCGCCTGGATGCTTCCAGGCCTCCTCGTTAATACGCGCCAGAGTTCGAGTTCGGCCGCCTACCTTCGTTACTGAACGGAACGATCCAGCTCAGGATCGCTTTTTGCACGTGAAGGCGGTTTTCAGCTTCATCGAAAATGGTGTCGGCGTGCTTCTCGAAAGTTTCTTCGTCGATCTCCTTGCCGCGATAAGCAGGGAGGCAGTGCATCACCAGCGCATGTTCTTTGGCGAGTTTCACGAGGGGGCCATTGATCTGGTATCCAGACAGTTCTTTGACTCGTTGAGCAGACTCCGATTCCTTGCCCATCGAGATCCAAACATCGGTGTAAAGCAGATCAGCGCCTTCCGCAGCCGCTTTGATATCGTCTGTAACGACGACTTTTCCCCCGGCACGTTTCAGAATTTCCGGGGCAGGTTGAAAATTCTTCGGTGCAGCAATGCGGAGTTCGAATCCAAGTTTGGCCGCCGCAAAGATCCACGACACCGGCATGTTACAAGCGCCATCCCCGACAAACGTGACGACTTTGCCTGCGATCGGCCCGCGCTTCTCCTGGAAGGTAAAGATATCCGTGAGCACCTGGCAGGGATGTTCGTCATCGGTCAGGGCGTTGATCGTGGGAATCCCGGAATACTCCGCGAACTCCTCCACATCGCTCTGTGCAAAGGTGCGGATGATGGCACCGTGAACCATGCGACCGAGGACGCGAGCGGTATCTTTGATCGGTTCGCCGCGGCCGAGTTGAATATCGTTTGAACTGAGGAACATCGGGCGTCCGCCAAGTTCATGCACTCCGACTTCGAACGAAACGCGGGTTCGCGTTGAAGATTTACTAAAAATCAGGGCCCAACTCTGGCCGGCGAGAGGTTTGTGCTGGCTATCATTGCGTTGACTTTTCAACGCACCTGAGTTTTGCAGGATGACATCCATGTCCGCGACGGACAATTTCTCAAGGCTGAGCAGGTGTTTCATTTTTCAAATGCAGCAAAGAACACAGAAAACACAAAACCCTTTGGTTTTCAAAATATTTTGTCAGCTTCTTTGATGATCAGGCGAGGCGGGCAACGACCGATTCAATGATGGAAAGAGCCTCTTCCGCTTCCTTGCGATTCAGGATGTAAGGCGGCAGTAACCGGATGACTTGTGTTCCGGAAGGCACCGCGAGCATTCCGGCATCGTGCAGACGCAGGACGAATTGCACAGCGTGTGATTTATCATTCCCG
Organism: Limisphaerales bacterium; assembly: GCA_046597605.1. Taxonomy (GTDB): domain Bacteria; phylum Verrucomicrobiota; class Verrucomicrobiia; order Limisphaerales; family JACDHS01; genus JACDHS01. The sequence continues at coordinate 18,260 of JBKJKE010000084.1, forward strand.
GTGAATGCTGGAATATTCGGCGTCAATTCCAGTCCCATGATGAAGCCTAGACCACGCGCCGTTTTAACTACTTTTGGAAACTTCTCCGCGATCTTAAGCAAACCATCCTTGATGAACTCGCCCGTCTCGCGAACGTGATTCGCCAGGTTTTCCCGTTCGATCACTTCGAATACTTTCAGACCGACTGCACAGGCGAGAGGGCCTCCTCCGTAGGTGGATCCATGGGAACCAGCGTTCAGCAAGGTCGAATGCTTGTCGTTCACCCAAAATGCACCAATCGGGAATCCAGCGCCGAGCGACTTGGCCATGGAAATGCCGTCGGGGAGGAAATTTTCTGCTCCGGGAACATTTTCCAGGATCCGTTGATATGCCTGGCAACGCCCGGTCCTGAAGTGTCCGTCCTGCACCGAGTCGAGCAGGAGCAGCATCTTCTTTTCATCGCAGAGCTTGCGCAATCCGAGCAAATATTCCGGAGTGGCGGAAGTGATGCCACCTTCGCCTTGCACGCATTCGATCATCACGGCCACCGTCGCTGGAGAGAGGGCGTTGCGGACTGCTTCTAAATCATTGTAAGGAACATGGCGGAATCCCGGCACCATCGGCTCGAACCCTTTTTTCACTTTGTCCTGACCCGTAGCAGAGATGCCCGCGAGGGTGCGCCCGTGGAACGAGTTCAGGGCGGTGATGATTTCGAAACGACCTTCGTCGTGACCAAACTTGCGAGCGAGTTTGAACAGGCCTTCATTCGCCTCGCCGCCGCTGTTTGAGAAAAATACTTTTCCCGGCCCGATATACTTCACCAGTTTCTCAGCGAGACGTCCCTGGGGTTCGTGGAAATAGAGGTTCGAGGTATGAATGAGCTTTTTCGACTGCTCAATCAGTGCTTCGGTAATCGCGTGATGGGCGTGGCCGAGGGACGAAACCGCGATGCCGCCGCCAAAATCCAGGTAGCGTTTCCCGGTGATATCCCACACGTAGCTGCCCGCTCCATGACTGAGCACGATCTCAAAGCGCGCATAGCTCGGGACCACATTCTTTTCGAAGAGACCTTTAACAGCGGCTACGTCGTTTCGCACGATGCCAACGGGAGGAGGAACAATGTCTTTCATTTTTCGGAATACCGAAGGGCTAGATGCTAAATGTGAGGGGTTCTGTCAATGATGCAGTGCAGCGGAACAAATCAGGGGAGAAACAACCAATGGACACAGATCAGTTTCGGGACAGGGAAGATGACACGAATTTCAGGAATTAAAGAATGTGGAGCACCCGCTCCTGAGAGATATCTGGCCCACTTTCAATTGTACATTGATCGATTCGAAACTGCTCATCCGAAGCGACATGCAACGATCCAAACCCCGTGCGGGACCTCGAAACACGGCGTGCAGCGGGGTCTCGCGCAGTGCGAAGGGTCGTCGCACGGCGTGCAGCGGGGTCTCGCGCAGTGCGAAGGGTCGTCGCACGACGTGCAGCGGGGTCTCGCGCGGTGCGAAGGGTCGCCGCACGGCGTGCAGCGAGGTCCCGCACGCGCGGGAGGTTGTCGCACGCCATGTTTCGACCTCCCGCGCAGGGAAATCCAGCCCGCAGGAACCGCCGCGAGCTCCCCCTCGAGCGAGCCGTTGCTATGGAAGCCGGAGTGACGAATCCCTTGAAAAAGTGCCCGAGGGAAAAGTGGTTTCGACGATAAACGTGGGTTTACGTTGCCGACTGATGGCAGCGAGGCCTTTTTTGCCGTTCCGGGTCACCGGGCAGACCACCAGGAATCCAACTTTTTGTTTAAACCGGCTACGCGGCGTTGTTCTTTCGCAGCGAGGTTGTGTTCTTCCAGCGGATCTGATTTCAGATTGTAGAGTTCCACCACTGCATCGGGTTCGTTCTGCTTATTGGGAACGATTAATTTCCAGTCTCCTTCCACACACCAACGCCAGCGGACGCTTTTCTCGGGGCGATCCAGGTCCACCGCATCGTGGGTAAAACACTCCCCAAAGACGATGTCCCGTTTGGCCACGGCTTTTTTGTCGAATAGATTAATTCCTGGAAGGTCTTTGGGCACTGGTGTTCCTGTGGCCTTGAGAAGGGTCGGCAGCAGGTCCACGCTGCTGGCGAGGGCAGGGGATTGCAGCGGTTTAACCTGTGTTGGCCAACGAAGCATGATCGGGGAGCGTAACCCTCCGTCGTATTGGGACTGTTTTGATTTCGGCGCGTGATCGGGACTTTCCGCCTGCTGAATCCAGCCATTGTCGGAGACGTAGGCGATGATCGTGTTTTCCGCCAAACCTTCCTGTTCCAGATAATCGAGGAGTTGTCCGCAGGTCTCGTCGAACCATTCCACCATTGCCCAATACCGTGCGATATGGATGGAGGGTGTGAGTCCTTCGTATTTCTTAAGAATCCGTTGCGGAGGATTATGCAGGTTGTGCGGCATCATCGGGGCATACCAGACCATGAACGGTTTCTTCTCTGATTGAGCTGTTTGGATAAAGTCATAAATCGGTTGCATGGTTTTACGTCCAATCTGCAAACCTGCATCACCATGACGACCACCGTCATTGGGATCCCCAATGGTCATTCCGTGAGTAAATCCGCCACGCTTGAAATTCCCCTGCCACCATTTTCCGGCCTGGAAGGTCAGGTAACCTTGCTCGGTCAATTGTCGTGGCAAGGTAGGCATCTTTTCGATGAATTGATTCATCCTCTCGCGACCGGCCCGGAACTCTTCTGTTTTGTAAGCTTCTTTCCCGGGCAATCTGTTCGGCATCGGGGGATCGTTGCTCGTGACTTTATGTTTATGCGGGTATTGCCCGGTCAGAACTGACGCGAGGCTTGGACAGCAAAGGCTAGACGGTCCGTAACCGCGCTTGAAGGTAAGACTTTGCGCGGCAAGGCGATCCAGATTGGGAGTTTTGATGTGCGGATGACCCATGAAACCGTAATCGGTCCACGCCTGGTCATCCGAAATGATCAAGACGACGTTCGGCGGGGTTGATTTGGTTTGAGCTGCGTTTGCTTGAAGTGTGAGCGTTATAAACGCTGCGAGGAGCAAGAACGCGAATCTCCGACTCATCCCGCATGCTTTCGTGAATCTCATGAAACGACTGTAATTAAACTAGAAGGAAAAAGGCGAGTCCAAGTGAGTGGGTGAGGCTTTTAGATTCGTGCCGGTAGGACCGCGGCTGTGTGCGCAGCATCAGCCGCAGCAGGTGTGGCGATACGATCGCTTGCGAATTCGGAAGTGATGGTTGCAGTCTTGATCGCTGCGGCTGGTGCTTCGCACACAACCGCGGTCCGTTTGGCCGATGCTCCCCATAATCATAGGTTTGGAAACTTTGCACTTTGGACTTTCTGATCGGCTCTCTATTCTGCCGCGCCAATGTCGCAGATGTTGAAATCTTCCGGCGCGATGGGACTTGCCACGATGACGAGTCGTGTCCTCGGGCTTGTTCGTGAGCAGGTTTATGCCGCGTTCATGGGCACCACGCCGATTGCCGGCGCGTTCTATTTCGCATTTGCCATTCCTAATCTCTTCCGCCGATTGCTGGGAGAAGGCGCTCTGACTGCGGCGTTCATCCCCATTTTCAAAGCCAAGGAGAAGCAGGCAGGGGAGATCGAAATGTGGCGGGCTGCCAATGCGGTCATTTCGGGACTGCTCGTCGCCGCATCGGTTATCGTGGGATTGGGAATGCTCGGCATCACTCTGGCTCTTGGGGTGATGGACACTGGGTCTGCGGTCGGCACAGGGACGACCCATGTTGTGCTGGACTCGGGTGTCGTGAGTGCTAATGGGATCCTGGCTGCACAACCCGCGCTCGTGGCCAGGCAAAGCACGTCGGGGACAAGCTCTTCAGTTGAGGGCGGAGCGCAGTTGACCACAAACGGGACCGCGTTCAAGGGAACCGGGGTGAAAGCTGTTCCGATAAAGATGTCAAAACAAGCTGAGCGCATCCTCATGCTTCGGCTGTTACGGGTGATGTTTCCTTATATGCTGCTGGTTTGCCTGGCAGCGGTTTGCATGGGAATGCTCAATGCCCGAGGCCATTTCTTCATTCCAGCGCTGGCAGCGGCGGCGCTCAATGTGGTGATGATTGCAGCGGTGTTGTTCCTCGTGCCGGTGATGGGAACGGAGATGCACGAACAGGTATTCGCCCTGGCCATCGGGGTTCTGGTGGCAGGGGTGGCCCAGGCTGGATTTCAACTTCCAACGCTGCGCAAAGAAGGTTTTCGTTTTCGATGGGTCTCCCCGTGGAAAGACGAAACTGTTCGAGAAGTGGTGCGCAAGATGTTGCCGGCTTCCATCGGAGTAGCCGCCTTTCAAATCAATGTATTAATCACCCAGTCCCTTGCTTACACGGAGCATGCAAGCATTGTCGCAGAGTTTGGGTATGCAGTGCGCCTGATGGAATTGCCTCAGGGTGTTTTTGGAATCTCCCTGGCCACGTTTCTCCTGCCGACACTTTCCGGATTTGCTGCGGACAAAAATTTCAAAGAGTTCCGGGGAACTCTGGAATCAGGGATGAGCTATCTATTCTTTGTGAATTTGCTCGCCTCGATTTTGCTCTTTGTCCTGGCGGAGCCGATCATTCGACTTCTGTTTGAGCGTGGTGAGTTTAACGCTCTTTCCACCTCGAAGGTGAGTTTCGGTTTGCTCTGCCTGGCACCGGGTTTACTGGCGTTTTCATTGGTGAATATTCTGGCTCGGGCCTTTTTTGCATTGGGCGATGTGAAGGTTCCAATGCGGATCAGTCTTTTTTGCCTGGCGATCAATCTGGTGGTGGTGGTGGTTCTGCTCCTCGGAATGGACATGGGGGTAGGGGCGCTGGGGATTGCCAACACCTTTAGTTCATCAATAAACCTCGGTCTGCTCCTCTTCGCCCTGCGCAAAAAGTTGAAACAATTTGATCTTGTAGCTTTTCGCGCGCAATTGGGACGACTCCTTTTTGCGGCCGGGGTGGCTGCGGCAGTGACCTGGATAACTTTGCATTATTGGAATCGCTTCGTAGGGCATGCCACTCGTCTGGAACAAATTGGAGAGGTTTTTGTTCCAATGCTATGCGCCACAGCTGTCTACCTTGGCCTCGCCTGGGTGATGAAAGTGCCATCGGCTCGGGATGTCCTTGGTTTAGTTACCAGACGCCTCCGGCGTTGAGTCGGCAGCTTCCTGATCCGGCAGAATACGGTATCGATTCGTTTCGAAGTGACCACCCTGGCAAGGTTGCTACGGTATCGATTCATTCTGGTTGGGGTGCCATTTTTCCAGGATATGTGTGTTCTCTCTGTATTTTAGGCTCCCAAACAGCAGAAATCGGCTCAAAAGTGTCTTTTCCCGGAAAATACCACGAAGAGAACCGAAAGTGGCAATTGACACTCGAACTTCGACCGTTATCTTCTCGAACTTCAAAAACGCGGGTAATCGCGAATTTAAAGAAGAGAAATGAAACGTACTTATCAACCATCGAAGCTTCGCCGTGCGCGTCAACACGGATTTCGTAGGCGCAATTCCACCAAGGCTGGCAAAGCTATATTGAGTAACCGCCGCCGCATCGGCCGCAAACGCATGACGCAGGTCTAAGATGCCGAACGCGAAAACGGCTCGTCTGCGTTTGCCGGGATCGCGTCGAATCAAGACAGGGCGTGATTTCCTTCGCGCACGTAATCAGGGCCAACGGGTTGTAGTTGGCTGCCTGATTGCAAATTGGGTTCCGCTTTCTGAGGAAGCTTCTTCTTCCCGGGTTGGAGTCATTACATCACGGAAAATCGGAGGATCGGTGGCCCGCGCGCGGGCTCGTCGGTTGTTGCGTGAAAGTTTTCGGTTGCACCAACACGATTTTGAGAGACCAGTGGATCTGGTGCTGATCGCCCGCAATTCAATTACCAGCAAAGATTTTGCCGGTGTCGAAATAGATTTTCTGGAGGGAATGCGGCGGGCACGGTTGTTTAAAAAGCCGGCGTGAACGTTTTGAGGGACATTCTAATTTTTGTCATCCGCATTTACAAACGGACGCTCTCCCCTCTGCTTACTACACTTTTTGGTCCGATGAGCGGTTGCCGCTACACTCCGACCTGTTCCCAATATGCAATCGAAGCCCTGCAGAAGCATGGGCCCCTCTCCGGCAGTTGGCTTGCCGCCCGGAGAATCTGTCGGTGTCATCCTCTTGGGGGATGTGGGCACGATCCTGTGCCGCCGAAGCTTAATCTCCGCACCACCTAATTTTCCATGGATCGTAAAAGCATCATTATTCTCGTCCTCTCGTTCGGTCTGATATTCTTTTGGGGGAAACTGACCAACCATCTTTACCCGCCACCGCCGAAATCCACCAATACGTTAGCTGTTGCGACCAACGCCATTGTTGTTGGAACTGGTGCGAGCAATGCGGTCTCAACGAACGCCAGTTCCACGGTCCCGGCCTCCAAGCTGAGTGGGCCGGAAGAAACCATTGCCATCACCAACAACAACGGAGTTTACACGTTCACTTCGCAGGGCGGCGGTTTGAAGGTGGTGGAATTCAGAAAGTATCGGTCCGATGTCCAATGTGGCGCCACCACCCAGGCAGAGCGACGTCCCGCAACCTTGAACATGGGTGGGCGTGCGCCAGTCCTGTCTCTGGCGGGGGCCGAGGCTCTGCTTGGCCCGGAGATTTATTCGCTTACCCGAACCGAGTCGGGTGTCCGCGCAGAACGGACATCGGAAAACGGCCTGCAGATTGTTAAAACCTTTACGCTTTCGGATTCCAATTACCTCGTAAAGGCGAGTCTGCGTTTCGAGAATCGTTCACAGCAGGCCATTCCCGTTCCTCAGCAGGAGATTTTGATCGGTGCCTCCACCCCGATGAGTGCCCAGGATGATGGCCAGGAAATGGGGGTATTTTATTTTGATGGCAAGGACGCGGAGCACGTTGATGGAAATCTCGGCACTGGGTTTGGCTGCGGTGGAAAACCGAAGGCTCAATTTGTTTCTCCGGTCGAAACCACGAACATTGGCTGGAGTGCCGTGCACAACCGCTTTTTCGCAATCGGGGTCATTCCGAGCCAGCCTGCGCAAGGGATCGTGGCTCGCCGGGTGGAGCTGGATCACAGCAAAGAGTTTTTGGCCCTGAACCCCAAGGCGATCACCAATGGATTGCAAGCGGCGCTGGTGTATCCGGCGACCAATTTATTGGCGGGCGCCAGTGTCGAGAAGAGTTTCACGATCTACGCCGGACCTAAGGAATACAATACCCTCGCGCAGTTAGGCGAGCAGATGAAGAACAAGTTCGATGCGATTATGAACTTCGGGTTCTTCCGCCTGTTCGCACAAGGCTTGTTGTTGTCGATGAACCAGTTGCACGCCTGGGGGTTGAGCTACGGGCTCGCGATCGTCCTGATCACAATTATCATCAAGTTGCTGTTTTGGCCGCTGACCAACGCCAGCACAAAATCGATGAAACGGATGCAGTTGCTCCAGCCGCAGATGAAGGCGATCCAGGAGAAGTACAAGGACGATCCGCGGAAGATGAACATGAAGGTGATGGAGTTCATGAAGGAGCATAAGGTGAGTCCGCTCGGGGGCTGCTTGCCGATGGTCATTCAGATTCCTATTTTCATGGGTTTCTACAGCATGCTTCGTAGTGCGATTGAATTGCGTGGTGAAAGTTTCCTCTGGGCCTGTGACTTGTCGCAGGCTGATACGGTGATGTTTGTTAGCGGTTTTCCGATCAATCCAATGCCAGTCATATGGGGTGTGACGATGCTGGTTCAGGCCAGCATGACCCCGGCATCGCCGGGGATGGATCCGGCCCAGCAGAAGATCATGAAGTACATGCCGCTGATGATTTTGATCTTTCTTTACAAAATGCCGGCGGGTTTGACTCTTTACTGGATCGTGCAGAATCTGTTAACGATTCTGCAGATGAAGCTGACCAAAGCGGTGGATGTTACCATCACCGCACCAGCTAAGGGGATCGTTTCCGGTTCGAAGAAGAAAAAATAAGCTTATGGCTGCACAACCCAAGGTTACGCTCGAGGAGTTGCTGAAGACACTCGGCTTTGATGCCACTGTTGAAGAGATCATCACTGAAGATGGTGTGGTTCTCGATGTGAAAACAGAAGATCCAGGTCGGTTGATTGGTCGGCAGGGGCAGACCCTCGCCGATATGCAATACCTGACCAATCGACTGTTGCATAAACAGGATTTGACCGCTCCCAAAGTGACGGTCGATGTCGGGGGCTATCGTTCTCAGGCGCGCGATGCCCTGATCAAGAAAGCTCAAGAGGCTGCCGAAAAAGTGCGGCGCTGGGGTGATGTGGTAGAGCTGGAACCCTTGAATGCTTTCGATCGCCGGGTCGTTCATCAGGCCCTCAAGAATGATCCCGATATTATTACCCAGAGTGTTGAAGTGGAAGGTACCAGCAAGAAGGCGGTTTTGCTTCGCTCTAAACATTCCTGATTTTTAAGCAAAACAAAAGCCGCCCGGCACTCCGGGCGGCTTTTTTCGTCCCCACCCGGAATCAACAGTCCTCCCCTCGACAAGGCAACGGCTAACGCGCTCCTGCCCTCTGTTTTCACAACTGCCCCGTTGATTTCGAAACGGGATACTGCACTATCCGCGCACTATGCCACGCAAACACAGTCCGCTTGCACCTGATTGGTGGGACTATACGACACTGGATACCGAAATTTTCCACGAAGCCGCGAAGCTTACCCCTGAGAAGTTGTTGAAGCTCTCACGCCCGGGGTTCAAAATTGTTTATTACGATACACTGGAAGATTTCTATCTGGCTGAGGCACTCGAATACATTGACGCGTGGAAACAGTCGACCCCTGATAATCCCGTCGGTATCTGCGGTCCGATTGGGCCGACAGAGCAACTGCCGCTGGTGGCCCGGATCGTGAATGCCATCGGCTTGAAACTGCATTCAGCTCATTTCTGGGGAATGGACGAATGGTCCATCAACGGGAAAGAAGTTCCACCCACCCATCCGCTTTCCTTTGAAAAGGCGGATCGTGACCTTTGCTTCAATCGAATTGATAAGAAATTGGTCATGCCGGATTCAAACCTGCACTTTCCCAAGGCCGATTCCAGCGAATATCGCAAAAGCTGGGATGGCGTGCGTTGCGCAGTGATGCAAGGAGGGCAGGGGGACATCAAGCATTGGGCTTTCAATGATCCTCTGCCACGCAAAGGGAAATACAAAGATGCGCCACCTTCGCCCGCAGAGTATCGGAAACTGGGGACCCGCGTGGTAAACCTGCATCCGGTTACCATTGCCCAAAACGCACGCACCTCGGGTGGGGGCAATGTGACAATGATACCCACCGAGGCGATCACCGTGGGCCCAGTGGAAACCTGGAAGGCCGATAAAGTCTCTATCTGGCATGCCGGCAATCACGACAATCCCTTTGGTCAGCGTCTCACTGCCTACATGATCTCCAAGCGCATCGTGGACACCGCTGTTCCAATGTCCCTTCTCGCGGATCATCCAAACGTTCAGTTCAACTACTTCCGTAAAGGAATCGGTAGCTGCGACGTGGAGATGCATTGATCGGAGCCACCGCATTCTTAAAATAGAAAGGGCCGGAATTGCTTCCGACCCTTCCCACATCAACGAACTCCTACTACTACTGCCACCGCACTGCATCTGCCACGACGATAAATCCGGTTGTCGTCCAGCAGGAAAGTTTCACCTGATTGGCACCGGCATTCATGGACCAGCTTCCGAGGGCATTCCATTTTCCACCGTTTGCCTGTTGGTTCACGGTCACGACCGTTGTGCCAGCGGCATGAACCACATGATATGCGGCGGTCGCGGAACGATTGGCCCCTTGCGGCCACCATGCAGAAACCGCGTAAGTCTTCGTGCTTGGAAGACTCCCCGTCCAAACGGCGTTATCGCTTAGTGGTTGAGTGGAACGATACCGGTAATCAGCGCCGTATTTGTCGGTTGACGAGCTGGCTGTGATCCAACTTGCTGACGCAGCGAACCCCGTGCTGTTGTTGTCGACCACCACTCCACCCGAAGGTGTTCTACGAGCAGCGATGTCATTGCGGGTGGTGCCGGTGCTGAAATTGCTTCCGATATAAGGATTATAGTAGTTTGCGCCAGGGCACGTTGTTGAGGTCACCTTCAGATGGCCATCCACATAGCCGACACTCTTGCCACAATAAGTGCTGCCTCCGTAAGGACTCCAACCGGACGGCATTCTCCAGGACATGACAGCATGCATGCCGGCTAATCCGGCAGCACTCGGTATTTGCGTGTCGTAATCGCCCATGAGACAAAAACCAAAGCTGTCCCCATTGCAGGTGTCGTGAGCGCCGCGGGGCAGGCCAGCTATGGAATTTTTTCGGGCTTCGAAAATGTTTCCGAACTTATCGACCACAAAATGGTAGCCTGTATCACACCAGCCGTTGTTATCCATCTGATGATTTTGAATGCTCCGCATCCAGGCTTTGGAATCCTCCAGTCCAGTGGTGTTGTTGTGTGGAGCAGCACCGGTATTATGGATGATGGCCCGGTTCAGGCCGGCCATGGTGGAGGTGCAGGTGCCCGAGCGTGCCACCCAGCAGGCGCGGTTGCAGATGGTGGGTTGGGCGGCAGGCGTTGTTTGCGCTTGCAGATGGGAGGCACCGATGAGCGCAGCGGAGTAGATCAGCAACGCGAGGACATTTTTCTTAAGTTTCATTCCAGGTTTCGTTTTAAGGTTCAGGTGTGTGTTGGTGTTGCTGAAGGAGGCTTATGTTTTAGCGGGTAAAGCGGGGACCGACAATGAGACTGGCTCCACGAAAAACTGCGATTTTGTTTTCACCCTCTTTACCTGAATAGAAACCACAGATGGACACAATTCACACAGATAGGGAGGAGGTAGAGGGGCTACATCGGAGTTAAATTATTCCCGTGAACGGTGAACACACCTATAGCTCAACTATGGTTGGTTTTATCTGTGTTCATCTGAGTGCATCTGTGGTTTCCATTCTGTTTCGCCTGTGCGCTCCGTGCTGAGTCCCATTGACACCCTTTCGTTGGGTCTTTATAAAGCGTCACCGGTTAACAATTTATTTAAAACTATGGCACTTAAAGTAGGCGATAAAGCTCCTGATTTTACTCTCAAATCCAAACAAGCGTCCGGTTTGGTCGACGTCAAGCTGAGCGACAGCTTTGGCAAAAAGAACACTGTTCTCCTTTTCTTCCCCGCTGCATTCACCGGCGTTTGCACGACGGAAATGTGCGAAATCACCGCGAGCCTGAATACTTACAGCGATGTAAATGCGCAGGTCGTAGCCGTCAGCGTGGATACCCCTTTTGCACAGGAAGCATGGGCTCAGAAGGAAAAGATCACCATCACCCTCGCTAGTGACCTCAACAAAGAAGTCACCAAGAAGTATGATGTGCTCTTCCCGATGCTCGCTGGTGTCGGTGATACCTCTGCTCGCGCGGCTTTCGTGATCGATAAGAATGGCGTCATCCAATACGCAGAACAGACCCCGACCCCGAAAGATTTGCCGAACTTCGTTGCCGTTAAAGAAACATTGGCAAAATTGAAGTAAGTATCCGGTGCGACGAGTCATTCAGGCCGTCGATACTCTTGAGGCGGTTTCAGACTTTGTTCTGGAACCGCCTTTTTTCTTTTTGAGAGAAAATTCTTCCGTTTCTGACCATTTTTCACGGCGTGCAAAACCCATCGCAACGTCGTTACGGGGATTTCACGGCATGTAAAACCCATCGCAACGTTGTTACGGGGATTTCACGGCGTGTAAAACCCTTCGCAACGTTGTTACGGGGATTTCATGGCGTGTAAAACCCATCGCAACGTTGTTACGGCGATTTCATGGCGTGTAAACCGATTCCTCTGACAGTGATGCCGGAATTCTGGCCAACGACGAGGGTCTACCTGAGCACTAAAAGCTTGGAATTGAACATCATGCACTTATTCTTTGGAATCCCGTGAAAAATTCGAGTCCTGTTGGCACACGATCCAAGGAAAAAACCCCGTTGCGACTGAAAGGCTGGAAGAGGTGGGCCTTTCCTTTAGCCGCGATGGTTCTTATTCCGGCACTGTTCTTCATTCTTTTGGAATTAGGGTTGAAGGTGGCGAATTTTGGTTTTCCCACCGAATTCCTGGTGAAGCGCAAACTCGCTTCAGGAACTGTCTTCACGGATAACCCCCAGTACGGATGGCGGTTTTTTCCATCCAAGGTGGCTCGTAAACCCGCCGACATCGTTTTGCCCTCCACAAAAGCCCCCAAGGTGTTCCGTGTGTTTGTGCTGGGGGAATCGGCTGCGATGGGAGATCCGGATCCTGCCTTTGGAATCCCGAGATTGCTGGAGGTGATGCTTTCCGAGCGCTACCCGAATGTTGAGTTCGAGGTGGTCAATGCCGCAATGACCGGGATCAGCTCCCATATCATCCAGGACATCGCGAAGGATTGCGCCAAATATGAGCCCGATTGCTTTGTCATATACATGGGAAACAATGAGGCTATCGGGCCTTACGGACCGGGCACGGTCTTCGCCTCTTTCTCTCGAAACCTTGCGCTGACCCGCTTGAGCATCAACGCGCGTTCGCTGAAAACGAGCCAATTGATGGATCGTCTCATCAAATCCAGTTCAAAGTCTGAAGAGCCTCAAGCATGGGGTGGATTGCGCGTGTTCATGAAAAGCCAACTGCATCCGACTGACGAACGACTGAATGTGTTGGGAGAGCATTTCGAGGCAAACCTGAAAACGATCTGCGAATCGGGACTCGACTCTGGTGCAAAGCTGGTGTTATGCACGGTCGCTTCCAGCCTGGCAGACTGTTCACCTTTTGCTTCGCTAAATTCCCCGTCTCTTTCGGTGGATCAAAAGAAAGGTTTCGATGCCCATTGGGAAACCGGCCGCAAGCTCGCGACCGAGGGTAAGACGGAGGCGGCACTGCAAGAATATCAGAAAGCCGAAGCAATCGATTCTTCATACGCCGAATTGCACTTTCAGATCGGCGCCCTCCATTCAGCACTCAAACACCCGAAGGAAGCGCACGAAAGTTTCACCCGCGCGCGTGATCAGGATGCATTAAGATTCCGCACGGCGTCGGATCTGAACGAACGGGTCAAAAAAGTCGCAACAACATTGCCATCCTCGAGTGTGGCTTTGGCAGATATTGTCAAAAGCATAGAAGAGGAATCGGCCGGTGCAGGAGTGGGCTCGGGACATTTCGTCGACCACGTTCATTTCAACTTTCACGGGAACTATGTTGCGGCCCGTGAAATGTTCAACGCAGTCAGCCGCTTTGTTCCAGGGAACAATTCAAGCGGCCAGGGCGGGCAACAAACCGTTCTGACAGAAAAGGAATGCATCCAACGTCTTGCTTACACCCGTTGGAACCAGATGAAGATCGCACAACACATGCAGAAGCGATTTGAGATCCCCCCATTCAACACGAAATCTGACTTTACCAATCGTGTGCAGGAATTCAAAGCGCAGCTCACCCAGTTGCAGGACGCTTCAAGCACCGCGGGCAAAGAAGAGGCAGTGGCGATGCATCGCGCCGCGCTGCAACGCAAGCCGTCGGATCCGGAGTTCCTGAGGAATCTGTCAGAACTGCATGGCGAGTTGGAACAACTCGCGGAAGACGTCAAAAACCGCGAACTCCTTTACAAACTTTATCCCTATGACCCCGATCGGAAAGCGTACCTGGCCGAATCCTACGCCTACTCCGGAAACCATGTGGAGGGCGAAAAACTTGCCCGCGAAGTACTGAAAGTTGACTCCAACCATGTCATTGCGCGGCTTGCCCTGGCAATTGCGCTGGATAAAAAGGGATCCCTCGTCGATGCCACGAAGGAGTATGAACAGATTTTGAAATCTCGTCCGGATCTCGTGGCCGTTCGCATAAGACTCGATGAAATTGCACGGGGGGACAGAGGGCCCGTTTATCAGCCAACCGGTGCTCCTCCAGCGGCAGCCCCGGCACCCTCCAAACCGAGCGGTGCCCAGGGCGAAAGTCTAAAACGTTTTCAACGAGGAGAAGCGCTCCTTGCCGAAGGGAAAGTGGAGGAAGCGGTGAAGGAACTGCAGATTGCCATTATCATGGAACCGTTGTTGGTGGAAGCGCACATGGCGCTCGCAGGAGCGCTCGTGCAACAGGGTAAAATCGAGGAGGCGATTGCCCGGTGCAAAGAAGCGTTGCGCCTGCGGCCCGATTTTGGGCAGTTGCATAACAACCTGGGAGCGCTTCTGGCGGATTCCGGCCGGGTCGCCGAGGCAAACACCCATTTCAAAGAAGCGGTTCGACTGGATCCGAATGACTCTGATGCGCACCTCAACCTCGGCTTGAACCTGATGAAGGTGGATCTTCCGCTCGATGCATTGAAGCACTTTGAAATCTTCATCAAAAAGAATCCCGACGAATCCGAAGTCCATCTGCAGATGGGCATTCTCTATGAGAATACGGGTAGCTGGGAGAAAGCAGCCGGTTCCTACCGCAACGCCCTGCGTATCCAGCCAAAGAGCGAACAATATCTCACCAGTCTCGCCTGGATTCTGGCAACCAGTCCCAGGGATGAAGTGAGAAACGGGAAGGAGGCCGTGCAACTGGCTGAAGCTGCTTGTCAGTCTCCAAAGCCCAACATGTATTATCTTGATGCACTCGCCGCCGCGTTTGCGGAAATGGAACGATACCCGGACGCCATCAAGAAGGGCGAGGAAGCTTTGGCGCTGGCCCGTGCATCAAACGACAAGCAAGCGATTGAAGATATTGGAAAACGAGTGTCGTTATACAAGAGCAACAAACCTTTCCGCAGTGTGGCAATGGCACAAGCAGCAGCGACCAAGCCGTGAGCACGGCGTTCAAACGTGTTTGTTGAGCTATGCCTAAAAGTATTTTAGGAATTTCAGCCTATTATCACGATAGTGCGGCAGCACTGGTGGTGAATGGAAAGATTGTCGCGGCCGCCCAGGAGGAACGGTTCACCCGCATCAAGCATGATTACCACTTTCCAAAGAACGCGGTCGCCTACTGCCTGAAGGAAGCAAACCTTCAACCCGAAGATTTGGATCACGTTGTTTTCTACGACAAGCCCCTGCTGAAGTTCGATCGGTTGTTGGAAACCTACCTCTCCTACGCTCCGGCCGGCGTCTCGTCCTTCCTCGCCGCGATGCCCCTCTGGTTGAAGACAAAACTTCATTTGCCGAGGGAAATCCGGAAATCGATGGAGGGCCGTTATAAAAAACGAATCGCCTTCACGAGCCACCATGAATCGCACGCCGCGAGTGCTTTCTTTCCATCCCCTTTTGAAGAGGCAGCCATCCTGACGCTGGATGGGGTGGGGGAGTGGGATACAAGCACGATTGGCCACGGCAAAGGCAATCGGATGGAATTGCTCAAGACGCTGCACTTCCCCCATTCGATCGGCTTGCTTTACAGCGCGTTTACTTATTTCACCGGTTTTCGGGTTAACTCGGGTGAATACAAATTGATGGGGCTGGCGCCGTATGGGAAACCCACTTATGTCGATGTGATTCTGGAAAAGATCATTGATCTCAAACCAGACGGCTCCTTCGCCATGGACATGCGCTATTTCGATTTTTGCGCAGGTTTGACGATGACGAACCGGGAATTCGAAAGGCTCTTCGGTGGACCGCCGCGGAAACCTGAGGAGCCGATCACCGAACGAGAGATGGATCTCGCAGCGTCGATTCAGGCAGTGACAGAGGAAATCGTCCTGCGGATGGCAAAGAGTGCTCGTGAACTGACCGGGTCAAAGAATATTTGTCTGGCCGGAGGGGTGGCACTGAACTGCGTTGCCAACGGGAAGCTGCTGCGTTCGGGTCTTTTCGAGAAGGTCTGGATCCAGCCCGCAGCTGGTGATGCTGGAGGCGCCCTGGGTGCTGCTCTATTTGTGCATTATCAATTGCTGGAGAATGAGCGGACGCCGAATGGCTTGGATGCCCAGCAAGGTTCATGGCTGGGACCCAGATTCAGCAACAATGAGATCCAGGAATTCCTCCGCGCCAAAAACATTCTGCATGCTTTTTATCCAGAAGAGCGCGAGTTACTTAAGACCGTAGCGAAAGCCCTTGCGTCGGGAAAGGTGGTCGGTTGGTTTCATGGTCGTATGGAATTCGGGCCGCGCTCATTGGGGGCACGCAGTATCCTGGGAGATGCGAGAAGCGAGGTGATGCAATCGACCATGAATCTTCGCATCAAATTTCGTGAGTCGTTCCGTCCGTTTGCACCGTGCGTATTGCGCGAAGATGTCAGCGAATACTTTGAACTATCCGAGGACTCGCCCTACATGCTGCTGGTGAGCGATGTGCAGAAAGAATTGCGCTGCTCCTTAACGCATGAACAAAAGGAGTTGATGAAACATCCGGATCTCCGAAAGCGGGTCAATGTTCGCCGCTCCAGCCTGCCCGCGATCACTCACGTCGATATGTCGGCGCGCGTTCAGACGGTGGACGAGAAGCGACACGATCGCTTTTATAGGCTGCTCAAAGAGTTCAAGCTCCAGACAGGTTGCAGCGTTCTGATTAATACCAGCTTCAACATTCGCGGAGAACCGATCGTTTGCACGCCGGAAGATGCTTACCGTTGCTTCCTCACTTCCGACATTGATGTGCTGGTGCTCGAAAACTTTGTGCTACTGCGAACGGAGCAACCCGCCTTGCCGGAATCCGAGAGGAAGAAACAGATCGACAGTTTTCAACTCGATTAAGAGACTCATCTTCTCCCAATGATTAACCCGTTCAAAGATGTTAATTGGAATCCCGGACGCGAGGAGAAGCGTAAGTTTGCCCGCAGCTTGATCGTCGGATTTCCAATTCTCGCGTTGGTTTGGCTGGTGATAGGGCGGGTCTTTGGCGGCATGTGGCATGTCCAGCCGGCAATCATGGTGGGCGGCGGCGGTGCCGTTCTGGGAGCTATTTTGTGGACGATGCCCCAAATTGCGAAACCCGTTTATGTGCTGTGGTATGGAATCGCCTGCAGCATAGGCACCGTGATCAGCAACGCGCTCCTGATCACTTTTTATCTCACCGTCGTGACGCTCTTCGGAACGGTGCGTCGTGCCCTGGGTAAAGGAAGTTTGGAAAAAGGAGTGAACAAAGCCGCTCAGACCTATTGGAGGGACGCGGAAAAAATCTTAGATCCGAAACGTTATTACAGCCAGTTTTGAACTGCCAGGAATCGCCATGAGCAAAGACCCTAAAAATTCATTTGAGGAAGCAAACGAGGAACAGCAATCCAGTCTTGTGGGAGAATTCTTTCACATGCTGCGACACAATAAGAAATATTGGCTGATCCCCATCGTTCTCGTCCTCCTATGTTTCGGACTTCTCATCATCCTGGGAGGCAGCGCGGCGGCGCCATTTATTTATACGTTGTTTTAAAAGAACGCGGCGAGGTTATTGGGTGACCGTGAGAATCGCCATAGCACTGGTGACACGGTTTCTGAATTCGTTGCTAAGGCACTTCTGCGACCTCGGGCACTGAATCCACTGCAACATGGCCAGATTCGCGAACTGGCCGCCGAGCCTTACCTCACGATCAGTGACTTGCTTTATTCGACGTTAAAAAGCAGCTTGAACACATTAGTCGAAGTGTGTGGTCGAGGTTGAAACAACCATGAGCAAAGAAAATATTTCAATTCAGCTGACTAAATCCCAGGCGGTGGTTTTGTTTGAATTTCTCGCCAGGTCCCAGGAAGAAGGGCCATTGCAAATTCAGCACCCTGCGGAGAAACAGGTTTTTGAAAATTTATGCACCGAATTGGAAGCGGTAATCCTCGCTCCATCCGCTTCCGACTATGACGAACTCCTTCGTGAAGCGCGTGAACAAGTCGTCCGGGGCGGTCTGTAAAGGGCCGAAGACCTCGATCTCTTCGCATACAAGAAAAATCCCGCGCCAGCTCCAGGTAATTCAAACCCAAAGCGGACGCGGGGTGTAGCGTAAATACAGTTTTAAGGCTCCACCGAGGCCCGAGCCGTTGACCCACTTATTAATCCCACTTCACTGCGTCAGCCATGACCACGAATCCGGTGGTCGTCCAGCATGACACCTTCACGGTGTTTGCGCCGGAGTTCATGTTATACGTGCCGATGTTCAGCCACTGGCCACCATTGATTTGTTGGTTCACTACTACGGTCGTTGAGCCAGTGCTGTGAGAGATAACGTGGCCCGCTGTCTGCGAACGATTCGATCCCTGTGGATACCAGACGGAAACTGGGTGGCTGCCAGCCGCTACGTTGGCTGTGAAAGTGGCTTGATCACTAATGGCCTGGGTGTTGCGGTAGCGATAGCTGGTGCCGAATTTGTCCGCTGCGGACGTGCCGGTTGACCAACTCGCGGAGCAGCTAAAGCCGCCGTCGTTGTTATCCACGATGATGCTTGTTCCAGGAGGTGTGGTGGACTTAGGTGTGGCAACAAAGCCGGCGACCAGGTCGGTGACGGAGCCGTTGAACATATCGCGATCGACAGCACCCGAGATGCCGGAAACTGAGCCAGTATCGGAGTACTGCCAGAAGTTCCATCGGCCGCTGCCCCAGAGGTTACAATTTGAGCAGCTGCTCCATGGAGTTCCGGTGGAAGGGCTTTGACCGTTGTAATTAGCAATGAACGAGCCCCATTGAGCGAGGCTGGTGGTAAATTTGCAGCCGTTACAGGCGCTGAAATAGATGACCGGCTTGACGGTGACTCCCACGGCGGATGCTTTGGCCACGATGGCGTTGCACCACTGGTTCGCCCAATCGGTGTAGCTGCTGGCTCCTACGTGCCCCGTCCAGATTTCCATGTCCAACATCGGCATCAGAGTTTTACCGTCAGCCTTGATGTAAGGTCCGGCGAGGTTCCAAAAATAGTTGGCTTCGGTCTGCGCGCTGTTATCGCCCGGAAAAGCATAATGATAAGCACCCATGTAAACGCCCGCATTCTTGCCGTTGTTCATGTTGGCAACGAAATTTCCGTTGGGTGAGGTCAAACCACGAGTAGCCTGGGCGTAGGCAAACCGGATTCCTGCACCTCGTACGCTCGTCCAGTTAATCGTTCCTTGAAAGCGCGACACGTCGATCCCGGGGGTGCGTGTCTGGCCAAACGCGTTGCTGGCTCCCAGCGTCAAGACGACAGCCGCAACTGCAAGAAGTCCCCGGAGCAGGCCTGTTTTCCGCTCTGTTTTACCGATCTGAAGTTTCTGTTGGTTTTCTTTCATACTTTTGTGGTTCTTCGATACTAATTAGTTTCTGTCAGTGGTGTTGCCTGCGGGGAAAATGGTGCTGAGGAATTCATGCCTAGTTGGATGGGATCAGATTGTCGGGTGGTGACGGTCACATTGCGAACCCGCGGACTGGCCGCACCGGGGCTGGCATAAAAGGTCAACCGGTATTGCCAGGCGAGACCGGACGCTCCCATCAGAACAGGCTTATTCAATTCCTGAGCGCTGATTTCCCGCCAGTCTGACCATTCGCCTGAATCAGCTCTGATGCGAAAGGCGCAGTTCAGCTCACTATTTTCAGGAGTCGTTACGTCATAATTGGCGATCAACGTATTGAATGGCTCGGGCGCGGTTTCTTCCGGCGAAACATAAACGCCGAACACGCGGTCTCCCAAAGCGGTAACAAACGTCGGATCGCCCCCCATCTGCAATTCCTCGTCCACGAGGATGTTCAACTGCTCCCCCTGCGTAAAATGCGCCGCTTGATGTGTGATGGGTTTTGGAGGGGCATCGCTTTGCGCACCCTTTCTCCAAAATTTGCCCGGCCTGGAAGGGCGCTGATGATTTGAGGCCGCGTCGCTGTTGGATGCGCTGGAAGATCTTTCGGCTGAGTGTGTTGGCGTGAGTCGCAGCAGGCACAGCAAGAGAACAGATCCACCCACCACCACGAACAGCCACTTTTTGTCGGAAGATTTTGGCTTCATAGAATACGACCTATGTATAAAAGCAGTGAAACGGTCGAGTGGGTGAGCGCAATTTGTAATGTACATCCTCACGGAATTGCAACTCATATCATTACCCTTGAACACCTTCGGGAGAATCTGGAGAGCAGGGGCTATGAGGCCGACGTGCCTCGAGTTGAATTGCTAGAAGTTGCGGTTTGTGCGGCATGCGTTCTGGGTGTGGGCCTTGATAGGAGGCCCTCACTTCGATGAACCGCGACATTCCAAAAACCATTGCAAGGATCCTGGCAACTGGGGGCACGTTATGGGCAGTGGTACTCTCCCTTGGACGATCGGGATGCTGACGTCATATTGGACTATTGCCTAATCCCGCTGAACCAAACTTACCTCGCCAGCAAGATTCAGCCACAGGGAACAATTCGTGACGTCAGGCTAAGCTAAGGGTTGGTCGCTCCGTTCGATGGTGACTCCGCGAGTTTTGGCAGAGCATGCTTTCCGCCAATGCTGCAGGTTGGGTTTACTCCAATGACATTCAACGTGTAGGTTCCGCCCCCGGGACATTGAGGTTCTCCCTCTCTAATAAAAGCAAAGACGGCACTCGCGTCAGGGTCCGTCCCGGGCGTGATCCCCTTCTCCAAAGCCCATTGCTCCTTTGCGCCATCGATATGGCGCAGGTTATTGATGCAAGTGTGTTTCGCAACGACGGATGGATGAATGCCGGAGGAAACGATTCGCGACGATGCGTAAAACCACCAGACAGCGCTGCCTGCCAGCAGCAAAGTCGTAACTACAATCAGAGTATCCCAGTGGGAGGCGCGAGCAGACATCAAGTTGCATTCGTTACGACGGTTGGCAGGAGCCTATTCATCAAAGGGAAAACATTGATTCCCACAACCGATTAAATTCCGACTGGTAGGTGGCGACGGTCTTTTGCTCGGAGCAGATAAAGAGATTTTCGTGGTTAAGACCTGCTCCCCGGGTCCAGTTAAAACTTCCCGTGATCACTTTGCGGCCATCCACAATCGCGAACTTGTGATGCATATGGGCAATCGTGTTATCCACCCGCACATTCAGGCCACTCCTCCACAAGTCGTGAACATCTGAGCCAAGATCCAGCGCCTTGTCATCATCGGTGATGATTCGGACGCTTACGTTGCGTCTCACGGCGTTACGTATTCTGGCTGTGATTTGATCATCTGTGATGGTGAACACACAAATATCAAGACTTCGCATCGCACCATCGAGCACTGAGAACAATGCCTGGTGACAATCATCGCCAGGTGCAAAAAAAACCTGCGAGGTTTGTTCAGGGGAAAGCTTTCCCGGTTCCGTGGGCAGGAATCGCGTTATTTTATCCAGCCACGTAATAATGGTGCGCGACTGCTCATCCGGCATTCTCGCCTGCAATAATTTCACCACCTCGCTGCGCAGCAATGCCATGCGTTCAAATGGAAGCTCCAGGGCTTCCACCTGGCCGCGGATGGTTTGCAACTCCGAACGACTCACCACCCCGTCTCGCAGGGCCTCCTCAATCGCGGAAAGTATTTGGTTGGTGTCTTTGTCAGTATTCATTCGGATGCCTTGGGTCAGGAGAAAGCGTTAGGGAGGACGAGCCAGAGTTCAACATGAATTCCTTTCTGGGGACATCGCAACGAAGAGTGCCTGAAGTGCGCGACCATTCGCTTGCCCGGGAAAAGCGGGTCTTCTAATGTCCCATGCATGACCCGACTCATCTGCGCTCTCCTTTTCTGTTTTACGCTCCTTGCCCAGGCCGGGGATTTCACGCGTGAGGAAATCATTTATGGCCGGAAGTTCGGCACCGCTCTGACCCTCGATGTGATCCAACCCACCAATGCTAATGGCTACGGAGTTCTCTTTATGGTAAGTGGAGGATTCTTTTCGAGCCACGAAGCGATCAATCCTGCGAGCTATGAACCATTCCTGAAACGGGGCTACACCATTCTCGCGGTGGTGCATGGTTCCCAGCCGAAGCACACGATTCCTGAGATCGAACTCGATATTCATCGGGCTGTCCGATTCGTGCGCTCGAATGCCGAAAAATTTAAGGTTAATCCGGCCAAACTCGGGATCACCGGCGGCAGTGCAGGGGGCCACTTATCGTTGACGATCGGAACGCAGGGAACGGAGGGAAAACCGGACGCAAAAGACCCGGTGGAGCGGGCAAGCAGCGCCGTCCAGGCAGTCGCATGCTTTTATCCTCCGACCGACTTCCTCAACTGGAGCAAGGCGGGCGATGACGGCGTGGGGTTTGGTCCGACAATTCGGCATCAGGCGGCGTTTGGCCCAGGAAGTTTCACGCCGGAAGGACGCGCCAAATTGGGCAAAGAGATTTCGCCCCTTTATTTTGTGACATCGAACATGGCGCCGACCCTCGTGATTCACGGCGATGCCGATCAAGATGTGCCGTTGTATCAGGCGAGAAGTTTTGAACAACGCTGTGCGGAACTGAAGGCTCCATACAAGTTGATCGTGCGCGAAGGCAAAGGCCACGGATGGGCGTTGGGAGAAGACATGCTGCTTTTTGCCGATTGGTTCGACGAACATCTCCGCGGGTTGAAAACGAGCGAAGCGAAATAGAGACTGAAGCGCCCTATTTTTTCGCAGCGACAGCTTTCGTCCATCCCACGAGTAACTAGTTGTATTTCAACCGGAAGAAGCGGCTCGGTCCCGAAGGGGTGTTGGTATAGGGAGTGATTGCGCCCGGAATGTTAGTGAAACTCCCACCAATCGAGGGTGCAGCTTGCAGAATAAAAGTTGAGTTATCCCAGCTGAGCACCGTGCCGTTGCCCGCTTTTTGGATCTTCATTGGCGGCGGCTGTACGCCGGTGTACTTCACCGTTGCGATGTCTGCATAACCGTTAGTCGGAGTCGACCACCCGGTGACATAGATGTTGCCGCTGACATCCACGCCAAGCGCCGTGCCCGTGTCGTCTCTATTGGCCGGACCTCCATATTGATTCAGGAACACCTGGGCACCACTGCTGGAGTAGCCAACGGTGTGATAGTTGAAGGCGAGATAATTCGGGTCCGTCAGTTCACCGGTGACAAATACATTTCCCACCGCGTCCAGAACCATCGCGGTGGGTGTGCTGCCGTATGTCGTGTTGTAACGATTCGTCCACAGCGGAACCCCCGCGCCGGAATATTTGATTGTCACATAGTCGGAATAACCTGTGCTGCCTTCTGAGGGGCCTGTCACAAAGGCATCCCCATTTGTGTTAACAACCACGGCATACGCGCCATCCCACTCAAAACTGCCGGTCCCTTTGTAGTAGTTGGTCCAGAGCGGGATGCCTCCGCTGGAGTATTTAATTGTGGCGAATTCTCCAGCCCCAGATGAATTGATCATGCTGCCTGTGACAAAGATGTTGCCGTTTTTATCTGCCGCGACGTCGCTGGCTGTATCGCTGCCGTTGGCTGGCCCGTTAAAACGATTGGTCCATAATGGGAGCCCGGCGGTGGAATATTTGATAGTCACCCAGTTGTCCCCGCCCGTGGCTCCGACTTCCGAGCCGGTGACGACCAGATTTCCGCTTACATCGACAACGAGATCGCCCGGGTAGGGCTGGCCACTTTGCGCAAACGTGTAACGATTGGTCCACAAAGGCACCCCGGCGCTGGAATATTTCAGCACCTGCCAGCCGGAGGCATAGCCAATCACAAAAACATTGCCGTTGGTGTCCACGTCAACGCCGGTCGCGTCGCTGCTGGCGCTCAGATACCGAAAGCGGTTGGTCCAGAGCGGCACTCCGGCGTTTGAGTACTTAATGGTGGCGAAATCATTTACCGAACCGGTGCCGCGGGATTTCCCGGTGACGATCACATTGCCGCTGGCATCGATTGTCATGTCGGATGCCTGGTCGTTGCCGTTGCCGGTCCCATTATAGAAGTTAGTCCAAAGCGGAACACCAGCGCTGGAGGATTTGATCACCACATAATCCAAACTAAGGTAAGGAACATTCGTCACCATGGCGCAATCGCCAGCAACAAAGACGTTGTTATTGGAATCGATCACCATTTCAATGGGACCATCACTGCCATTGCCGGGACCATTAAATCGCTGCAGCCAGACCTGGCCGGCAGTCATTGCGCAGACAGAGGTAAGAAACGCGAGAACGGTCAAGAATCGGAGTATATTACTTTTCATTTGGGATCATTCCCGGTCCTTTTGTGTCCCGAATTCAGCCGCCAAAGTCCCGAGGTGACTCATCTGTCACGCCAGCAGAATGAATGCGATGGTTGTTTAATCGGGGCTGCAGTTGACCGCATGCACAGTAAGCCAATGATCAATCCGCTGACCAGAATTCATTTTGTCGGATGACAAAGCACCTTTGAAGAGTTTAACAAGCTTGGGTGCCATGGCCTGCAGACCCCAGCCATCCTCCGCGAATGAAGTTTCCGTCGATCACGGCACCACGCGCACCCTCGTGCAATATTGCCACACAAAATACGTCATATGACGTATATTCGCCCCTCCGTGGGACTTTTTTTCCCGCAAAGTACGAAGTTCTACCCATAGTCCTACAGGGGTTTTGTTTCCTATTGTCTCATCCGCACCCCATGAAACGTGAACCCCGGTTCTTATTTGCATGGGTACTGTCCAAACCAAAAACCATCAAATCATAATGAAAAAAGAAGAACCAAAATTCGATAGCGACCGTTCGTTCCCGAAAGTCTTCGCCATCGGCGTTGCCCTCCTGGGCGCAACCTTCGCGGCCGATGCCGGCCAGGGACCAATGCCAACTATATGTAATCGCGCCTGCTGGGGAGCTCGTGCTTCTGCAGCGGCCGCTCAAATGGGCGCTCTGGATCGAGCCATCATCCATCACACTGCTGGCGCGAGCGATTACACGACGGATTACAACACCGCCAAAGCCAAGGTGCGTAGCGTTCAGAACATTCACATGGACGGCAACGGATGGTCCGATATCGGCTATCACTTTGTCGTCAGCCCTGGGGGACATATTTTTGAAGGCCGCGTGAACTCCATCCCCAGTTGGCCGCGTGGCGCGCACGACGGCAACAACGGCAACAGCTTTGGGTTTAACATCCTGGGCAACTACGCGGATGGATCCGAAGGTGGTCCGAACCAAATTCCAACGGCCGCAAGTTTGAATTCTCTCTACGACATCATTGCCTGGAAAATGCCCTCCGCCTGGTCGCCCTATGGCAGTGGGAGCTACAACGGCAACACCGTGGGTCGGTTGGACGGTCATCGCAAAGTGAAAGCCACGGCTTGTCCCGGCAACAACATTCACAATGCTCACATCACCTCGAATTACAATGGGGGCAACGCGCGTAATGGTGTCAATGCTCGCAAGAATGGCGTAGTGACTCCTCCGCCTCCGGCAGAACGCGTGGACACCTTTGTACGTGGTCCCGGGGACAATCTTTACATGCGTTCCTACGACAATGGCACCTGGTATGACTGGGCGAATCTGGGCGGCGGGCTCACCTCTGATCCCAGCGGTGTTTCCTGGGGCCTTAATCGTCTCGATATTTTTGCACGTGGCGCCAATAACAATCTGTTTCTCAAATCCTATGACAACGGAACCTGGTTTGCCTGGGCCAACCTGGGCGAAAATCTGGCGGGAGCTCCCGATGCCGCTTCATGGGGACCGGGCAACATTAATGTTTTCTGGCGTGGAACGGATAACGCCCTTTGGTACAAACAATTTTCTGGCGGGGTGTGGAATCCGGCGACCAGTTTAGGTGGAACGTTGACTTCCGATCCAACGGCGGTTTCGTGGGGTGTCAATCGGGTCGACGTGTTTTTCCGTGGACCGACCGGCACTTGTGACACTGTGAGCTGGACCGGAACACAGTGGGTGTGGTGGTCATTGGGCGGCGGAATTACCGATGCACCAGACGTCTGCTCCTGGGGGTCGGGCAGATTGGACGTGTTTGCGCGTGGGTCTGACAATGCATTGTGGATTCGTTCTTATGAGAACGGTTGGTTCGCCTGGGCGAGCCTGGGTGGTAGCTTCACCTCCGGCCCCGGTGCAACTTCCCGGCGCACTGGCATCCTGGATGCCTTCATTCGCAATCCTGATGGAACCATGGCGCAAGCCGACTGGAATGGCAGCTCCTGGATATGGAGTAACAAAGGCGGCGGCTTGATCGGCGGGCCCGATGCCTGTTCGTGGACCAATCCGTAATTTTTGGGTCAAGGCGGGCGGAAGAGTTTTTAGGGTCTCTTTCGCCCGCTTTCTTTGAAAGACATTGTGATGAAAAAGCATCTATTTCTCCTTTTCGGACTTGTGATAGGCCTCCTGTTTTTTCTCCTGGTCCCGCGCCTTTCAACAAAAAACTCCCCCTCAGAAAAAGTAAACCTGTCTTCTGCTCGCGCGACAGTAACCAACTCTTCGACATTCAAAAGCCCGTCGCCTCTCCCTCCCGATGTAACACCGATAAACGCGGACGGTATTCCCGCCGATGCAAAGGTATTAACTCCCCGGATTTCGTCGGCTTTACCTGTTCAAGTGGTGGCACACTCGGCCAAAGATTTTGCCTGGGGAGCATTTGTCCGCACGGTGGTAGTGCAAGAAAGTTTACAGCTATCGCCTGAAGCGGCATCGGACTCGGTAATTTCCGGCACTTTCGTGTCACCACAATATTTAGGTCATCAATCTTTCGACACGATCAGCCTCAGTCATGCAGCTACGATTCCTGCCGGCAGCGCTTTAAAGTTGGATCTGCGAGTTCTGAATGGCGGCAATTGGTCCGGTTGGCAGGAACTGAGCGAGGCGGAGTTAAGCCAACCCATTTCAATCGATGGATGGGCCAGCGGTTGGCAATACCGTCTCACGTTCTCTGCGCCATCGGCAGCGTCGAGTCCGCTGGTTCAGCGTGTCACCATCACCACGCGTAACTCGGATGCCGTCGTGACCGCCGTTAAAGCGACAGCAATAGAATAATTTCAAATCCCCAGTTTATAAATTGTGAAATCAACCTCGAAACTACGGACCACATTTGATCATCATTCCCAGGCGTTCATCAACCTCGTGCGATCTATGAAACCCCAATCTGTATTGCGGCGGACGATTTTGTTCTCGTTGCTTGCCATGTCCGCCTGCGCTGCTCCCACCCGCGATACTAAGATTGAAAAGTCAGGAGAACCATCCGGTGCCGTCATTGAGACATCCGCGACACCGACAGTACCAGCTGGAGTTGCGGCAAAATCAGCCTTGGGCAAGGAGCGTATCGATCTTTTTGCACGCAGTCCGGAAGACGCGTTAATGCATCGCGTTCACGATGGAACAGAGTGGAGCGATTGGAAAAAGGTCGGTGGTGTAATCCGCTCCGAGCCGCGTGCTGTTTCCTGGGGATGGGATCGCATCGATGTCTTTGCCCGTGGCGACGATGATTCCTGCCAGCACGCTTCCTGGGATGGAACGCGGTGGAGTTGGGAATCGCTGGGCGGAAATCTCGCTGGAGCGCCGGATGTTGCTTCCTGGGGACCGGGTCGCCTGGACGTCTTTTGGCGCGAGAAGGACGGTTCGTTGTGGCACAAAGCGTATGGCGAAGAACAGTGGTATCCGTCTGCATCCCTGGAAGGTGAGCTTACATCAGATCCCACCGCCGTTTCCTGGGGCAAAAACCGCATCGATATTTTTGCGCGTGGCCCCGAGAATCATCTCCTTCACCGGGCCTGGGAAGAGCAGTGGTTTCATTGGGTCGATTTGGGAGGCGATCTCTCTGGACCACCTACTGCGGCATCGTGGGGAACGAATCGGCTCGATGTTTTCGGCCGCAACGAAAGCGGTGAATTGATGCACAAAATATGGGACGGTTCCTGGAACGACTGGGGGAAAGTAGCTGAAGCCCTCGCCTCGGACCCCAACGCAGTTTCGACCGGCCCGAACCAAATCAGGGTATTCTTCCGTGGCAAAAAAGATTCCTGTGACTCGGCTCTGTGGTCGGACGGAAAATGGCGTCGCGAATCGTTAGGCAACCCCAAGATCGTCGGCGCACCCGACGGAACCACATTCAACCGTCCTTAGCCGGAACGATGCAGTTTGGAAAGGGACTTAACCACGGATAAACACGGATTTGCACGGATAATGGAGTGCCCTTTTCGCACTCTGTTGTTTGATTGAGCTCACCGAACATCAGGGACAGGAAATGCCAGCGTCGATGCAATGCGACGGCGATCAATCCCGCGTCAAGCAACGCAACGTAGGCAAACAGACCAAAAGGATTGTCCTGTCCGGTTGAGAGCATGACCGGCGTGAGAAAGCCACCCAACATTCCCAGCACTGCCACGACCAAAGCGTTCATTCGGACGGCAAGGAAGAAGGCCGTCCCCGTAATTAACACCATCAGCACAAAAGTCGTGAAGTGGCTGAAGATCGGGAAGTGATAGACCGCCCGACAGGCAAATGTCACCGCATAGAGGATCACCACGCCTGTGGCACATAGCGTCTGGGAAGTGACAGTGTACTTCTTGTTCGACAAAAAGATGCCTCCCACGACGAGGCCGAGTCCAACCACAAATCCCATGGCCGCCCGCACCGAAGGGGGCACGAGGTTATTCTCGAAAGAATATTTTAGAAACAACGCGACCCCGATGAACAAGGCCAACCCGCCTATCCAGGCGAATAGTTTAACGCCCATGAATTGTTCCCAATTGATTGCAGGGCGCTCCACCCGCGGTGGTTCCTTTATCGGCGGACGTTCTTTAACATACGGTGGGCGTTCTACCGGCGGAGGCTGCACCACAGGATCGGAAAGGAAAGAAGTGGAGAGAGCGGCAGGAATCGGCGGCGGTTCAACCTGTTCCATCATCGAAAGAACGGGAGGAGCAACGAAAGGTTCGTATTTCTTTGCAGGAACTTCCTGAGCGGCGGCGGAAGGCGGCGCTTCCGGTGCTTCACTCTTTGCAGTCTTCAGTTCTTCGAGAGCGGTTTTAAGTTTGGTCAACTCGACTTCCACCCCTTGCAACTTGTATTGCAGATATTCGATGTCCTGGGCCGACTTCTTTGACCTTAGAAGCGCTACTACGGGAGCGAAGAGCAGGAAAACAAGCAGACCGATAATACCGATAATGATGATCTCCATATTGGGAACGCAGACTGGGCCCGACGATCAGGGTTGGGCGACCCTACCCTGTCCCGAAACTGGAAGGGAGATTTAAATTTCCCTGAAGAATCGTAACTGAGTGTTGATCGGATTCTTTCGTCGTTTCGCGACTCCCATGGGAATAGCATGGGGCAAATACGCAAAAACCACGCATTGCAGCCACTTACAACGGCCCAAAACCCGTGCGGGACCCCGAAACGGGAACCGCGGCGGGGTCCCGCACGCGCGGAGGGCCGTCGCGGGCTCCCCGACGGGGTCTCGCACGTGCGCGAGGGGTCGAAACGGACTCCGCGACGGGGTCCCGCGCGTGCGGGAGGCCGCCGCGGTTCCCGAAATGACGCCCCGCACGCGCGGAGGGTCGTCGCGGGAACCCCGACGGGGTCCCGCACGTGCGCGAGGGGTCGAAACGGGAACCGCGACGGGGTCCCGCGCGCGCGGGGGGCCGTTTCGGTTCCCAAAATGAGGTCCCGCACGCGCGGGACCCCGCCGCGGGATCCAAAACGACGTCCCGCACACGCGAGGGGAGGTGTCAGGAGTTGCAGTGACGTCCCCCGCAGGGAAATCCAGCGCGTATGAACCGCCGCTTGCTTCCTCACGCGCGAGCCGCCGCCGTGGAAAGTGAATTAATGAATCCCCGAAAAAAGTCCGCAGGGAGAAAGTCGTTTCGACATCGAAAGATTTAGCGATCGGCGGCCCCATCCCGGAGGGATGTAAGCTTGTAGCCGGTGGTTGAGCGAAGCGACACCACCGGGACCGCACACACACAGATCCCAGCACCCCGGAGGGGTGCCACCTCAAATCGAAAAACGTTCGGGGTGGCACCCCTGCCGGGGTGCATTCGTTTCGACCGATGTCCGGTGGTATCGCTGCTCAACCACCGGCTACATGCTTTGATGCCTTTGGCATCCAGGTAATTGCTAAATCGAAATCTATGACTCCAAGACTTTGACAGACATTCCACTGCTACAAGCTTACATCCCTCCGGGATAGAACGAATCACTCTAGACGTGCAGCAGCTATTCTGTTACTCGTAACGGCATGTCCTCTGGTAAGGTTGTGACTTTGCGCGATGTCGCTGAAAAGGCTGGAGTTAGCGTGATGACTGTTTCGCGCGTGCTCCGGAATCAACGCAACATCTCCACCGAAACGAAGGAGAAGGTTAACCGGATTGCCGCTGAGCTCGGCTATCGGCCGAATCCTATGGTTTCGGCCTTAATGAGCTATCGTCGGTCGGCCCGGCAAACGGTAACTTATTCCTCTCTCGGATTTTTAACTTCCTTCCCTTCTAAACAAGCCTGGCGGGAGAATCGGTTGTATCAGGAGTTTTTCGAAGGCGCCAAAGTGTGCGCAGACCGCCATGGGTTCGGCCTCGAAGAATTCTGGCTGCGTGAACCCGGCATGTCGGCGGAGCGCATGAGCCAGATCCTTTACAACCGAAATGTCCCGGGACTTTTGATCGCTCCCCTGCCCGTCTCGCAGGGACATTTGCGCCTCGACTGGGAAAAGTTCTCGGCCGTCACCATCGGCTATTCTCTGGCCCGCCCCTTGTTGCACCGCGCAGTGAACCATCAATTTCGTTCCATGCGGCTGGCGATGCGCCAGTTAAGGAAGGTGGGGTACAAGAGGATGGGATTGGCGATGTCGGGGAGTTATGACAATCGCGTGGATCATCAATGGAGTGGTAGCTTTCTCGCGGAACAAGTCCGATTCGAGCCAGGCGACAAGGTCCCGCTCTACCTGGTTGAGGATGAGGAATGGACTGAAACCAATTTCGTAAAGTGGTACCGGAAAAATCAGCCGGATGTTATTATCAGCCAGCAAAAAGAAATCGTGAAATGGCTCTCCAACCTGAATCTCAAGGTACCTCAGGATGTAGGGTTCGTACACATGAATTGTCCTGATAACTCGGGAGAATTTGCCGGGATTTATCAGAATGGCCGGGTGATCGGTGAGGTCGCCGTGGACTTCCTGGTCGCCATGGTTCAGCGCAACGAGCGAGGAGTGCCCAGCCTGGCGCATTCGGTTCTGGTGGAAGGCACCTGGGTGGATGGAAAGACAATCCGCAAGACGTTACGCTAGGTTTCCTGAAACTTTCCGCAGATTTATGGGTTTAATTAACAGGCAGAGGAAAGAGTCATTTGGCGGACGCGCATTTTTGTGCAAAAGTAAACGCCTGTTTTGCCTGAGTAGCCGAAGCTGAGTTCGTTCCTAAGTAAATATGCCGCAATTCTCTTATAAAGCGCGCCGCCGGTCTGGCGAAGTGGTGCAAGGTGTTTTAGACGTGGCCGATCGAGGTGCTGCCCTTGTGCAGATTGAGCGGCTCGGTTTGTTTCCGGTCACGGTAGATGCTCCTAAAGGAGGCGCGGCTGCCGTGGCTGCAGCTGCGACCGCAGCCGCCAACGGTGGAACAACGAAAAGAACTTTCGCCGACATCCTGCCGCCCACTCTCAGGGCCTCTTTCAAGAAGAAACGTAAACCCAAGCTTCAGGAACTCGCGACGTTTACCCAACAGCTCGCCAACCTGCTGAATGCCGGCATGCCGTTGACGGTGGCGCTGAACAGTATGACTCACCTGGAGACAAAGGGTATCCCGGCAGATATCAGCCGCCAGTTGAAGACAGACGTGATGGAAGGCAAGAGCCTTTCCGACGCGATGAAACGGCAGCCGCTTATCTTTTCGAATTTATACGTCAGCATGGTTAAAGCGGGTGAACAATCCGGTGCGTTGGTGGAGGTATTGCGCCGGATGGCGAGTCATTTTGAACGCTTCGCCGAAGTGCAGGCAAAGTTTACCTCAGCGCTGATCTATCCCGCGATCGTCCTCTCGATTGGCATTATCATCATGTTCTTCTTCATGACGGTGATGCTTCCCAAGTTCCTATCGATTTTCGAGGGCTTGAACGTTCAACTTCCATTCGCAACGCGGGTCCTGATCCAGATCAGCAACGTGTTTAAAGGCTATTGGTGGTTGATGATCCTGGTTACTATTGCCGGAGTCGTTCTCTTTAAGCGTTATCAGGGCACCGAGCACGGTAAGCGGTCGATTGATCGTTTTAAGCTGAACGCCCCCGTTTTAGGAAAAGTCATCCGACTCCACTTGTTCGGTCAGTTCGCCCGCACATTAGGCACACTCTTGCGCAACGGCGTTCCGGTTCTGACTGCCTTACAAATTTCCGAGGATGTGATGACCAACAGCCTCGTGAGAGATGCGATTGCGAAAACACGGGAAGAAGTCACTGATGGTAAAACCCTTGCCCAACCGCTTGCGCGCAGCAAAGTTTTTCCCCAACTCATGGTCGATCTGGTGAAGATCGGCGAAGAGACCGGCAATGTTCCAGGTGCATTGGAAAACATCGCTCAAACGTATGACGGCGAATTGAACATCGGACTGCGTGTTTTGATGGATTTGATCGAGCCGGCTATGATCGTAGCGATGGCACTAGGGGTGGGCTTTCTCTTGTTAAGCATTTTGTCTGCAATGTTCGCAATTACCTCCAACATAGCTCGTTGATGCTTGCTCATGCTCAGTCGAAAAAGGTCGGTCACCGGGCTGCGTTCACGCTGATGGAACTGATGATCGTAGTGGCGATTCTTGGCATCATTGCCGCAATTGGCATTCCTTCGATTGCACGTTCCTTGCAAAAAGAAGGAATGCGCAAAGCAGTGAGCGATTTTGTGGAGGCCTGTTCCGATGCGAGAGCGATGGCGATCCTGAAGGAACAAACCACGACGCTGACAATTCGCCCGGGCGACCACACCTTCAAATCGCCGAGTAAATCGTTCGAATTTCCGGAGGGGGTGGTGGTGGAATTTTTGGGAGCAAATTTTTCTCTAACGGCAATGGAGGAGGAGGAAACAACGGTGAAGTTTTATTCGAACGGGACATCGGATGAGTTTTCGATCGTCCTGCAGTCACCCGAAGACCTGAAAACAGTGACAATCTCTTTGGACATCATCACGGCATTGGCGGATGTGAAATATTCCAAATGATCATTCCTGACTCTCAATCAATTTCTGTAGCCCAGTCACGTCAGCGCCGGACCATGGCTTTCTCGCTGCTGGAAGTAATGATCGCGATGGGCATCCTTTTTGTCGCGCTCTTCGGGATCCTGGGCATCGTCAGCCAGAATCTCAAAGCGGCAAGATCTCTTAATCAAATGGGCCCGACATCCGGCATGGTGGCAGCTGAAATGTCGATGACGAACAAGCTCTATGAAGGGTCTGAATCGGGCGATTTCGGCGAACTCTACCCGGACCATAGCTGGGTTCGCGAAACTACCATCATCACCAATGGCCTTTTTGCTGTCGAGATCGCCGTGTTAAAGCAAAGCGAAGTGGAATCAACCCTGAACCTGATCTTGTTTCGTCCAGAGTCTACTGGCGGGGCAACTGGACCAGGAGCTGGAACCGGAACGCGAGACCGATGAAATTTCCCAAGGCCAAACCATCTCGCGCATTCACGCTCCTCGAAGTTCTCGTGGCGATTACGTTGTTTGCGTTCGTGATGATAGCCATTTATTCGAGCTGGACCGCTATTCTCCGGGGTTCCAAGGCCGGCCTGGACGCAGCTGCCAAAGTGCAACGTGGACGGGTCGCCGTAAAAACGGTGGAAGACACATTGCTGACGGCTCAATATTTCCCTGCAAACAGGTTGTATTACGAATTTCAGTTTGATGTGGCGGACGAATATTTTCATTCGTTTAGTTGCGTCTCGAAATTGCCTCCTGAAAATTTCCCGGGATCCGGGATGTTCGATCCAGGCGCTCCGCGCCGGGTTTCGTTCCAGGTACTTCCGGGTGAAGGCGGCACCAACGAACTCGTTATGTCGCAGATCCCGATGATGGCTGTGACGAATGAGACGATTCAGCCCTACCCCATCGTGCTGGTGCGGGATTGTTCCTTGTTCTACCTCGAATTCTGGAACAAAGCGAAAGGGATCTGGGTCGACAAACCACCCGAGACCAATGCCCTGCCAACGATGATGCGCGTGACAATTGGCTGGGGGAAATACGAGAATTCCTCTGAACCGGCTGAAATCGTGACCCGAACGGTGGCTCTGTCAGGGTCAAGTGTTCCAGAATCCCTGAGCCGTCCTAATACCCGATGATTATCCCTTCAGCTAAGCGAAACAGTGGCATCGCATTGGTCATCGTCATGGTGATGATCCTGGTGCTGGGAGTCCTCGCTGGAGGGTTCGCTTATTCGATGAAGGTCGAAATGCGATTGGCGATGCAGTCGAATAACGAAACGGAGTTTGAGTGGCTGGGGCGCTCCGGGGTTGAACTGGCTCGATGCCTTTTGGTGGAACAATTCAAAGCGAAAAGCGGTAATCCCGCTGATTCGCTGAAGCAGAAGTGGGCGGGAGGAACGGGTGACACCAACGTTCTCCCTGATATTTCGATGGATAATTTCGAATTGGGGAGAGGCCGCATCTCTGTAAAAATCGTCGACGCCGAAAGAAAGTTTAACGTCAACCATCAGAACCGGGCGTTGATGCTGGAAATGCTGAACAGGGCGATGCGCTTTATGGGAGTGGATCCCAGTGAGTCCTCCCAAGTGGTCGATTCAATCCTCGATTGGACGGATGCCGACAGCGATGAAGGCATCAGTGGGACAGAAAGTAGTTACTACCTCGGCCTCGAACCGCCCTACGCTGCTAAAAATGGACCGGTTGATGACATTACCGAACTGCTCTTTATCCGCGGCATCAAAGAAAATCCGGCCATGTTCTGGGGTTCAACTTCCAGCAATTACACACCCAGCCCCTTTATGAATCGTGGGCCCGGCGGCATTCGGGATCGAGAGGTAATCGATTATCCCTACGGGCTCAATGACTTCTTAACACCGATTTCTTCCGGAAAAGTAAACGTCAACACCGCGCCGCGTCACGTTCTGGAAATGATTTTCGGAAATCCAGACGCGGTGACTGCGATCATGACGGAACGCGCTGGATTGGATGGACAGGAAGGAACGGAAGACGACCGGCCTATCGGCAACGTAGCCCAGATCAAAACATTAACAGCCAACATCATTTCCGAAACGCTGGTTGATCAGGTTTTCGGGATCCAGAGTTCCGTCTTTGAAGTAACTGTTTCCTGCGACATCGGGGGATTTCGCCGGGATTACGTG
Source organism: Limisphaerales bacterium (assembly GCA_046597605.1). Lineage (GTDB taxonomy): Bacteria > Verrucomicrobiota > Verrucomicrobiia > Limisphaerales > JACDHS01 > JACDHS01. The sequence continues at coordinate 53,328 of JBKJKE010000084.1, forward strand.
GCTTTGCTCAACCGCTTCAGCGTCACAAAGGTCGATGTCCTCTACATGTACTGGAAACGGAACTCGGGCCAACGTAGCGAAGAGGGATCCTCCACCTCCGCGGACCTGGCCGTCACGCCTTAGTACCAGACGCGTTGAACGAACCAGATTCCACCCAGGATGATTACCACAGCGGAAGTCACCGGCACAAAACCCCGCTGAATTTGCGGCACCTTCCGAACTTGCCAAAGGATGGGAAGGACGAGAGCCGCGATTAGAAGCTGCCCCGCTTCTACTCCCAAATTAAAAGATAGGAGGGGAACGAAAACTTGCCCCTTGGTGAGGCCCTTGTCTCGCAATTCATTGGCAAAGGCAAAGCCGTGGATCAACCCGAAAGCAAAGGTCACGACCCAACGCCATTGCAACGTCTTTAGTTTAAAGAGATTTTCAATCCCTACGTAAACAATCGTCAGCGCCACGATCGGCTCTACGATACTGGCCTTCAAGGTAACAATGCCAAGCGTCGAGAGGGCCAGGCTGATGGAATGCGCTAATGTGAAGCAGGTGATAATCTTTGCGAGCGACCAAAACGTTTCACACACGATCAGCAGAGCTAACAAAAAAAGTAAATGATCGTACCCAAAGAGTATGTGTCTGAACCCATGCTTAAGAAATGTCACGAAGGTGCTGCTGCCAGCTACAGCAACTGTCTGCCCTGCTCCACCACCATACTGAAACATTACATCGGCTGGAGATAATGTTGCCTCTGCTCCCGGTATAGCTGCGCCGGCCGCATCTTTCACCGTGACATATTGCTGATGGTCAGGAGTGAGCTTTTTGAGGATGTTTGCCACCATCGAAAAGCTTTTCACGTTTGCTTTGTCGAAGACCATCTGCACTTCAAAGTTACTCTCCTGAATCGAGCCCGTCGTTTTCTTTGGTGCAGTCACCTTGCCGTCGAAATAGAACTGCAAGTCCTTCGCAGCCATTTGTTCCAACTCTTTCACCGTCGCCTGCACCTCTTCCTTGGTAATCTCTCCGTTTTTGTCCTTGTCCAGATTCAACATGATGCCGGTATCAAAGAACGAAAGCGCTAACTGCGCTTCCATTCGATCCGGAAACAATTGGATGTTCACTGCGGACAGCCCCTTACTGGAATTGTGTGCCCGTAGTGGAAAACTTGAGAGCAACAGACAGAGAATAGGCAAGACGATGCTGGCTAACCTTGCTAGCGGAAACGGTGTCATGCCAAACGTTTATCGGAAGACCTGTCACGGAGCAATCCAAAACCATTTAGGGATCAATCTGCTTGTTTGCCCCAATTTCGGACACCGAAAAAACTCCATCCAGATCATTCAAAAGCATTTCACTGCATTTCTCACTACACTCCAATCATCCTTGAGAGGACCATACTAGATTAAACCTCCACATAAGCACTTCAACCAGCCTATAAACAGGACACTGGATTTCCATTGACATATTTTTGGACAGTGGCTACTACTTTGCCATCCCCCATTGCTTTGCCGAGTAGGCATCAGCAGCTACAACACACGTCCGTCTACAAATCGAATAATCGAAAAAATCAAATGAAAAAAAACACAAGCTACCTCATTGCCGCTGGCGTCTTCGCCGGAGCCCTGTTCCTTCCTACTGCTGAAGTTGTTGCCCAATCCTGCAAGGCTCCGCAGCCTTCAATCTGCGTTCGTTCCTGCTGGGGTGCCCGTGCCCCAACTAGTGCTCACACCCAACTCGCTGCCTTGAGCCGTGCGATCATCCATCATACTGCTGGTGCAAGTGAATACACGACCGACTACGAAACCGCTAAATCCAAGATGCGCAGCATCCAGAATTATCACATGGATTCCAACGGCTGGAGCGATATCGGATATCATTTCCTCGTGTCCGCTGGTGGGCACATCTTTGAAGGTCGTTCCGGTTCCATGAGCAGCCTGCCCCGTGGCGCCCATGATGGTTGCAATGCTAATAGCTTTGGTTTCACAGCCATGGGTTATTATCACACCCCTTATAACCAGGCATTCACGAGCACCATTCAAAACGCTCTTTACAACGTCATCGCCTGGAGAATGCCAACAGGTTGGACCTCCACCGGTAGCGGTTCCTATTGCGGTGTGTCTGCATGGACCCTGGACGGCCATCGCACGGTCAAAGCTACCGCTTGCCCGGGTGATATCATCTGGGCTCAGATGGGCAATGCCCGCAGTGGTGTTGCTTCCCGCCGTTCCTGCGGTGGCGGCACCAAGACCGCGGTGGAACGTGACAACACCAGCGCCACCTTCGTTGGCACCTGGGCAACTTCAACCGGCGCAGCTGACAAATACGGTGCTGATTACCGCTACAAGAGCACATCCCCAACCAGCGAACCAGCCACTTGGACCGCTAGCCTCAACGTAACAGCCACATGGACCGTCCGCGCCTGGTGGGCAGCGGGTGCCAATCGCTCGGCCACAGCTCCGTACATCGTTCATCACGCTGGTGGATCCACCACCGTCGCCAAGAATCAGCAAACTGGCGGTGGCGCCTGGCAGACCCTTGGTTCATGGAACATGAACTCTGGTGCCAACGAAGTTCAATTGTCCTGCTGGACCTCGACCGGTTTCGTTGTCGTTGCTGACGCGATTCGCTGGGAATAAGCCGGGCAGATCGTAGAATCGCCCACGTAAATACTACAAACCTTGACCAGGAAATAAATTTTCTGGTCAAGGTGTCTCGTTTTCTGTTGACCCCGTCTCGTTTTTATACTATTTCAATCCCACTCCCAAAAACAACTGCGGCAATCGTCACCCGACGCCTGCTGCAAACAACAGAACTACATAACCTGATGAAAACAAAATCCTATCTAATGGCTGCTGGCTTACTCGCCGGTGCCGTTCTACTCCCTACTACCGAAGTCGTTGCCCAATCCTGCAAAGCTCCGCAGCCTTCAATCTGCGTTCGTTCCTGCTGGGGCGCACGTGCCCCAACTAGTGCTCACTCCCAAATGGCTGCCTTGAGCCGTGCGATCATCCATCACACTGCAGGTGCTGGTGAATACACCACTGACTACGCCACCGCTCAGTCCAAGATGCGCAGCATCCAGAACTATCACATGGATTCCAATGGTTGGAGTGATATCGGATATCACTTCCTCGTTTCCGCTGGTGGACATGTGTTTGAAGGCCGCTCCGGTTCCATGAGCACCCTTCCTCGTGGTGCCCACGACGGTTGTAACGCCAACAGCTTCGGCTTTACAGCGATGGGTTATTTCCATCCTCCTTACAACCAGGCATTCACCAGCACCATTCAAAACGCTCTCTACAACACAATCGCATGGAGAATGCCAACAGGCTGGACCTCCACTGGCAGCGGCACCTATTGCGGCGTAAACGCCTGGACCCTGGACGGCCATCGCATCGTCAAAGCTACGGCTTGCCCCGGTGATATCATCTGGGCCCAAATGGGTAATGCCCGCAGCGGCGTTTCATCCCGTCGTTCCTGCAGCACTGGTAAAATTGCTGTTGAACGCGACAACTCCACCGCTACCTTCGTAGGTGCCTGGGCAGTGGGCAGCTCAGCCCCTGACAAATATGGTGCAGATTATCATTACAAAAGCACCAATCCTTCCAGCGAACCCGCCACCTGGACTGCTAACCTCAACGTCACTGGTTCATGGACCGTTCGCGCCTGGTGGGCAGATGGTGCAAACCGCTCTGCAACCGCTCCTTACATCGTCAGCCACGCTGCCGGATCTACAACCGTATCTAAGAATCAGCAAACCGGTGGCGGTGCCTGGCAGACGCTCGGCACTTGGAACATGAACTCCGGCGCTAACGAAGTTCAATTGTCCTGCTGGACCTCGACCGGTTTCATCGTTGTTGCTGACGCGATCCGTTGGGAATAATCAGACTAATAGTCTGTTTCGGTCCTAATTAATCTCCACAGCTGGGAACTTCGGTTCCCAGCTTTTTTTTGCCCATGTCCAATTTCGGTGTCCATAAATTGGCTTGACCCATCGAATCTCTTTCGCTACACCATCCATTGTTCCCAACGTTAACCCTAAGGTCCTTGCGCGAGCCCTAATCTGGCGCGGGCCGACTTAACCCTAACCCCACTATGAAGTCCCATAATATCCTGACCCTGGCCGCCTTTGGCGTGACAGCACTCACTGCGATAGAAGCAACTGCTCAAACCACCCCAGCCCCGCAACCAACTATCTGTGCCCGCAGTTGCTGGGGAGCTCGCGCTGCCAGCAGCACCCCATCCCAAATGAGCTCGTTGACTCGCGCCATCATCCATCACACCGCCGGCGCCAGCGACTACACCACCGATTATGAAACTGGCAAAATCAAAATGCGCGGTGTTCAGAATTACCACATGGACAACAACGGGTGGAGCGACATCGGTTATCACTTCCTCGTGAATGCGGGCGGTCACCTGTACGAAGGCCGGGTTGGCTCTCTCACCAGCAAGCCGCAAGGCGCTCATGACGGCTACAATGTCAACAGCATGGGCTTTACTGCGCTCGGCTATTTCCATCCTACCTACAATCAATCTTTCACCGCTGCAATGCAGGACTCGTTGTATGATGTGATCGCATGGAAAATGCCGAGCGGATGGTCTCCCTACGGCAGTGGAACTTACAATGGCGCCACTGTCGGCACCTTGGACGGACATCGTAAAGTGAAGGCTACCGCCTGCCCTGGCGACGGTATCTGGGCCCATATCGGAACCAGTTATACGGGAGGCAATGCTCGTAACGGAGTTGCCACCCGCAGAACGCCCTCTGCCTCCACCATTGTAGACAATAACAGCGCAGGCTTCACAGCTTCTGCCAGTTGGATCACAGGATCTTCCGCAACCGACAAATACGGTGCTGATTATCGCTATCGTTCCACCGAAGCCCTTAGCGACAACGCAACCTGGACTGTGAGTCTCGCCACCACGAAATCCTACACCGTATCCGCCTGGTGGGCCGAAGGCGCCAACCGCTCGGCAACCTCACCGTACATCGTTTACCATGCCGCTGGATCCACTACTGTTCCCGCCAACCAGCAAGCAGGTGGCGGTGCATGGAATACCTTGGGAACCTGGAGCATGAACGCTGGCAGCAACCAGGTGAAACTCTCGTGCTGGACAACTACGGGCTTCATTGTCTTGGCCGATGCCGTCCGTTGGCAATAATTTAGTCTGACCAAAACCCGAAACCGGAGGCGCACGCCTCCGGTTTTTTTGTTTTGGTAACGATCCTTGATTCGCACAATAGAACTTCCCGTGACTGATACGCCACTCGAGCAGGGACGACGTTTCCCCAGGCGAGGTAAAACCCTGCCAATTCGTAGAACTCAAAATCGAACAGGTGGCAAAAAACCGCGTTCCAGATACATTTAGGTATGTCACGTCGCCGCATCATTCCATTCATACTGGATAAGCCGAAGTCGCTGACCGAGTTGGCTCGGGAAATGGGCATGCATCCACGGGATGTTGAACTCGATCTGAAGCACCTCCTGCTCAGCCTCAAACACAGCGACTACGCCCTGGATTTCTACCCGGCTGACTGTCGCAAGTGCGGGTTCGAATTTTCCACTGACAAATTGCATAAGCCGTCAAAATGTCCCAAGTGCAAAGCCACATGGGTTTCGGAGCCGTTGATTGGTCTTAAGTTAAAAAAACACCCGCTGAATCGATCCCGCAAAGCTCACGCGACGTCGATTGAAATAGCGTAAGAGTCTTACACTCTGAAAAGATCGCTTTCTAAGAACCGAGACACTGGAAGAAACCTCGGATTGAGAAGATTAGCCATCCCTCCGGGACGAAAACCGAGGCAGACGAAGACGTTGTCGTTCACATAAACATTGTCGATTCAGGAACTAAAATGCCGCAATTCACGCGAACATCGTCGATTTAGGGGACTAAAATTCGGTGCCCCGGATGAATCCAGCGGTGGGGACGGTCCCGTCTCCACAAACGCGGGGAGAATCGGCCACTTCCAGCGCCTGGACTGGAGCAGGAGCCGCTTTTCAAAGCCTTCGAAAAAGCGTTGCAACCCTGTTGCGGAGGATTTTCGAAGCGTTTGAAAGCTCCCGGACATATCTCCGCGGCCAGCCGAAGCATTCGGAAGAGCCCGGACATATCTCCGCAGCCAGCCGAAGCATTCGGAAGAGCCCGGACATATCTCCGCGGTCAGCCGAAGCATTCGGAAGAGCCCGAACATATCTCCGCGGTCAGCCGAAGCATTCGGAAGAGCCCGAACATATCTCCGCAGTCAGCCGAAGCATTCGGAAGTTCCCGGACATATCTCCGCAGTCAGCCGAAGCATTCGGGAGTTCCCGGACATATCTCCGCGGTCAGCCGAAGCATTTGGAAGTCCGCCGCAACGCGTCTCCGGGATTTTTCAAAGCATTTTAAAGTCTGCGGAAACGTGCATATCGCCCCATTCGGTGGTTCTGCGCGAAGATGCCATTTTATGGATGGTTTTCGACCAATCAGGCCGAGACCGCCTATATTAAGTATTCAATGAGCCGCCACGATCGAATTTCGTAAAAGTTTGATCCTCATTTATCGCCGATTCTCCGGAAAAGCGTCGAATTAATACGTGTAAGTAGTAAATGGTTGCCAAATCAGCTCTGCAAAACGATATTCCGAACCGAGCATATGCGTTCTCTGGCTCACATCTTCGGTTTGGCTTTCCTGGCGAACGCATTTCTATTTACAACGCCGATGCTGGCACAAGATTGGCCACAGTATCGTGGAGGCACCGATCTCCGCGGGATGTCAGACGCGAAGATTCCCAACGAGCTTTCCCTTCTCTGGACTTTTAAGACACCGGAACCAATTAAAGCCTCCCCGATTATCGCGGACGGCCACCTTTTTATTGGATCCTCAGATAGCAATGTTTACGCTCTAAAAGTGACGGATGGAACGAAAGCCTGGGCTTTCCGAACCGATGCCCCACTCGAAGCCCCTGCCCTCTTTGCCAACAGCACCATCTACGTCGGCAGCATCGGCGGCACTCTTTACTCTCTTGATGCCAAAAGCGGCAATTTGAATTGGAAGTATTCGACTGCAGACAAAATTACCGGTTCTCCTGCGGTAGTGACCAACGGCGGCAAAGCTCAAATCATTGTAGGGAGCCATGATTTTCGCCTGCACTGTGTGGATGCCCAGTCCGGGAAATCCAACTGGGTCTACGAAACCGGTAACTACATCAACGGGACACCGGCAATAAGCCAGGGCAATGCAATTTTCGGCGGGTGCGACGCCATTCTGCACCTTGTCTCGATCACGAATGGACAAAAACTGAAAGAAATTGAAGCGGGCGCTTATGTCGCAGCGTCGGTGGCCGTCGCCGAAGGAAAGGCCTACTTCGGCCACTTCGACAACGAATTTGTTTGCATCGATCTTGCGACTGGCACGAACGACTGGAAGTTCCGCGACAAAAATTTTCCGTATTTCTCTTCGGCGGCCGTTACCAAAGACCGCGTCCTGTTCGGCGGACGGGACAAGCGTCTCCACTGCCTCAACCGGACAAGCGGAGAAAAAATCTGGGCGTTCAGCACGCAAGGCAAGGTTGACAGTTCACCCGTCGTAGCAGGAGACAATGTCATCGTCGGTTCTGATGATGGGCGCCTCTATGTCCTGTCTCTGAGCGAAGGGAAGGAATTGTGGTCTTATGAAATCGGCGCGGCGGTGGGGAGTTCTCCCGCGATCGCCAATGGAAGAATATTCATCGGTGCAGATGACGGGAACGTCTACTGCTTTGGAGAAAAGAAGAAATGATTTACTCAGCCACCAGGACCAGGGCGTTAGAAGCGGAGCCCCGCAAACTATTCCCCTATTAGCATGAGCACCACCATTCCCAATACACCGGCGACCGTTCCAACAGCACCGCCGATTCAGAAAGAGACCACCGTTGGAAATTATTTCGTCTCCAATTATCCGCCCTTCTCTTTTTGGAAGCCGGAGTTAACGCCTGAGGTTCTAAGTGCCATTGAACAACCTCCCCGGCCCAACACCCCGCTCGGTATCTATCTGCACATCCCCTTCTGTCGGAAGCGTTGTCACTTCTGTTACTTCAAGGTTTACACCGACAAAGATTCCTCTGAGATCCGGGGCTACATCGACGCCGCGTTAAAGGAACTTTCGCACTACGCGAAGAAACCTGTGATTGGGGGTCGCACTGCCAATTTCGTCTACTTCGGTGGGGGGACACCGAGTTACCTTTCCGTAGACCAACTCAAACAGCTTACAGAGGGGATGAAACAACACATCTCCTGGGATGGCGTTGAAGAGGTCACCTTTGAATGCGAACCGGGTACTCTCACCGATCACAAGCTCAAGGCTATCCGGGACATGGGTGTCACACGCCTTTCTCTCGGCATTGAAAATTTCTCGGATCACATATTAGAGATCAATGGTAGGGCGCATCGTTCCAAAGAAGTCTATCGGGCGTACGGTTTCGCCCGCGAACTAGGCTTCCCCCAAATCAACGTCGATCTCATTGCGGGTATGGTCGAAGAGACCGATCCCAACTGGGTAGATTGCATCAAAAAAACCATCGAACTCTCGCCCGACAGCGTGACGATTTACCAGATGGAGATCCCCTACAACACCGCAATTTATCAACAGATGAAAGCGGAAGGAAAACTGGTTGCTCCGGTCGCCGATTGGGACGTAAAGCGGGAGTGGGTCAAATACGCTTTTGCCGAGCTGGAGAAGGTGGGCTACACGATCGCGAGCGCCTACACTGCGGTGAAGAGCAAAGAGAAAACAAAGTTCGTTTATCGCGACAAGCTTTGGGCTGGCGCAGATCTTCTCTCCCTCGGAGTTGCCAGCTTCGGGCATTTCAGCGGGACGCATTACCAGAATCATCACGATTTCGAAACCTACGTCAGCAAGGTCAACGCGGGCGAATTGCCGATCTTCCGCGCGCTGACACCGGATGCCGACGAGAAATTCATCCGTGAGTTCATCCTCCAACTGAAACTCGGCAAAACCCGCTTCGACTATTACCAGAAAAAATTCGGAGTCGATCCGCGTCAACGTTTTGCGCAGCCCCTCCAAACCTTGCAGGATTGGGGCTTTGGAAAAATGGACGCCGAGAGTGTAAGTTTGAATCGAGACGGATTGCTTCAAGTGGATCGCTTGTTGCACGAGTTCTTTTTACCTCAACACAAGAATGCGCGTTATGCTTAACATGACCAACTCCACCTCAGGACCGTTCGCGCCACGGACGAGTTATTCCAATATCTACCCGCTCGACGCCTTCTATGAGAATCGCGGGGAGCCTTTGCCAGTGATTGGACGACTGGAACCGGCGGAGATGCCGGAACCGTATCGCCGGCTGCTCGTTCATCAGAATGACATGACACCGACCTTGCGGGATTTTTATAAAGACACCATTCATATCGGCGTTCTGGAACGGCATGTGTTCGAAAATGAATACTTTCGCGAAGTAGTGTTGCTCCTGAATGGCACAGAAAAAGTGATTGAATTCGGTGCGATCAAAATTGTTCTGGATCTATTTCCCGACGCGGCGAGGGATGAGATTCTGCAGGAGAAACGCCCCCTGGGACATATTCTGCAGGAACACAACATTCCGCACTCGAGCCGTCCGCAGTCGTTCCTCACCGTCGCTTCTGATGACTTCATCAATGGAGCTCTTCGATTAAGCGGCACTCGTTCACTTTATGGGCGGAGAAATACATTGGTGGATCCCTGGGATCGACCTCTTGCCGAGATTGTGGAAATTCTGCCCCCGTGAAGAGCAGCGGAGAAGTGAAGTGCTTGTCCTCAGAACAAAATACTTCGGCACTCTACCATCCGTTTTTACATGAACAGTTTTGACGCAATTATCATTGGAGCCGGGCCGGCAGGTTCAAGCGCGGCCGCCATCCTGGGCGAAAAAGGGCACCGGGTCCTCGTTCTCGAACGAGAAAAGTTTCCTCGCTATCATATTGGTGAATCTCTTCTGCCCTTTACCTATGGACCGCTCGAACGTCTCGGTCTGGTCGATAAGATGAAGAAGTCGCAGTTTGTTAAAAAATATAGCGTGCAGTTCGTCTCCCCTTCCGGAAAAGCGTCGCAACCCTTTTATTTTTTTAATCGTTACGACCGCGAAACCATTGCGCAGACGTGGCAGGTGTTGCGTTCTGAATTCGATGAAATGCTCCTGAACAACGCGCGGGAACGGGGAGCGGTCGTCCGTGAGGAGATGGAGGTGACGGAGCTTATTCGTGACGGCGCGAACCGGGTCGCGGGCGTGCGAGCAAAAAACAAAGCGGGAGACTTCGAAGAATTTTTCACTCCCATCACTTTGGATTGCACCGGAAAAGAGTCCTTCACTGCGGTTCGAAACGGTTGGCGTATTGCTGATCCATATCTCAAGAAAGTCGCGATCTGGACCTATTACAAAGGAGCCAAACGTGACAGCGGGATCGATGAAGGGACCACCACCGTTGCGTTCGTTCCCGAGAAAGGTTGGTTCTGGTACATTCCCCAACACAACGACATGATCAGCGTCGGAGTGGTCGCGGAAGGAAAATATCTCACCCGCGATGGCGTGAAAGATCTCGGCCAGATTTTCGCCCGCGAAGTGGAACAGAATCTTTGGATTAAAAAGTATCTATCCGAAGGCGAACAGACCGGTCCCTTTTACGTGACGAATGAGTTTTCATTTCACTCACGTCATTGCGCCAGCGAAGGGCTCCTGCTGGTGGGCGATGCCCTGGTCTTTCTTGACCCGGTTTTTTCTTCCGGTGTTATGCTTGCCATGAAAAGTGGGGTGATGGCGGCAGAAGCAGTCTCGGATGGAATCAAAGCAAATGATTTAAGCCCCGAACGATTCGCGGACTATGGCCGCTATATGCGGGAAGGGGTCGAGAACATGCGCAAGCTGGTTTATGCGTTTTACGATCAGGATTTTTCGTTCAAGAAAGTCATCGACAAGTATCCCGAACTGGCGGGCGATATCACCGATTGTCTTTCGGGCGATGTGAACAAAGATTTCTCTAAATTGTGGGGTGCGATCCGTGAATTCTGTCCAATCCCGGATGATCTCCCCTACGGGACGCCTCTTACTAAGATGGAATAGAGAAACCACAGATGAACACAGATAAACACAGATGGGGGAATGTCGACTTGGGCTTAACATCTGCTATAAGGCCAACCTCACCTGGTAATTTGCCCGGAAAGAGTATCTCTTTTTTGTTCTTTCTCCATCTGTGTTCATCTGTGTCCATCTGTGGTTTCTATTCTTCAATCTCCCAGGGAATATGAACATCGTTCAAATCACGCCGGGTGCCGGGAAGATGTATTGCGGAGGTTGCTTCCGCGACAATAGCCTCGTCGCGGCGCTGCGGAAGCGAGGTCATCCGGTCACGATGGTTCCCCTCTATCTCCCGCTCACCCTGGAAGAAACCGATCAAAGTGATGGAACCCCCATCTTCTTTGGAGGGATCAGCGTCTTCCTCGACCAGAAATCTGCAATGTTCCGTTCTGCTCCGCGTTGGTTGCACCGGATCCTGGCAGCGCCCGGATTACTGAAATTGGCAGCAGGATCAGCTGGAAAAACCCGCGCCGAAGATCTCGGCGAGCTGACGCTCTCCATGCTGCGGGGTGAGGAAGGTAAACAGCAGGCCGAACTGGAGGAACTGGTGGGATGGCTCAAGAAACATGAGAAGCCAGAAGTCATCTCTCTTTCCAATATCTTACTGGTTGGGCTCGCCAGAAAATTGAAAAGCGAATTGAACGTTCCGATCGTCTGCTCCCTGCAAGGGGAAGATTACTTTCTGGACGCCTTGCCGGAACAGTTTCGCGACGAGGCGTGGCAGATTCTCGCCCAGCGCGCCGATGACGTGGATATATTTATTCCGCCGAGTTTCTATTTTGGCGAATTGATGGCCCGACGCCTCCGGCTTCCCGCCGACAAGATGAAGGTCATTTACAACGGGATCGATCTCACGGGATTCGATGACACCGCACGCAAGGTTGACCAGCCCACCGTCGGGTACTTCGCCCGCATGTGTCGGGAGAAAGGTTTGGATCTCCTGGTCGACGCCTTTATCACACTGCGCGTTCGTGGCAGGATCTCGAATGCAAAATTAAAAATAGGTGGAAGCTATGGTCCCGCCGACGAGCAGTTTGTCTCGGAGCAGAAAGCAAAACTGGAAGCTGCCGGACTGCTCGGTGACACAGAGTTTCATCCAAACCTCAGCCGGGAAGATAAGCTTTCATTTTTGAAATCATTGTCCGTGTTCTCCGTTCCTGCGTTATACGGCGAAGCATTCGGATTGTATGTCATCGAAGCACTCGCTGCAGGAGTACCCGTGGTCCAACCGCGCGTCGCCGCCTTCCCTGAACTTCTCCGCGCGACAGGTGGTGGCACCCTCTGCGAACCGACCAAAGAAGGCATCGCGCATGCCCTCGAAGAGTTCCTGCTTCATCCACAAAAAGCGAAGGAGATGGGACAAACGGGTCGACACAATGTTGCTGAAAAATTCACCTCAGACCGAATGGCCAGCGAAATTTCCCAGGTATTCCGCCAAGCTGTCCTGGCGGCGAAAAGTTGAATTGTTGAATGCCGTGCGATTACCGAACGCTTCTCCACCATGTAACGATGAAACTATTCAACTATGCAACCCACTGCTACTTTCATCCCATGGCCTGCGAATATAAAATCGTCCGACGCGTGGAATTCTCAGAGACCGACATGGCTGGCATCGTTCACTACTCGAATTTTTTTAAATACATGGAGACGGCCGAGCACGCCTTCTTTCGTTCGCTGGGTCATTCGATTGTCACACGCAATGTAGAAACCCCAGTCGGTTGGCCGCGCGTGCATGCCGAGTGCGATTATAAACAACCTTTACGATTTGAAGACGAAGTGGAGGTTCACCTTCAGGTTATCGAAAAACGTTCCAAGGCACTCACCTACCAATTTCGCTTTCGCAAATTAAATGCAGAACCGCCGATCGAAGTCGCGCATGGAAAGCTGGCCGTTGTATGTGTCACGCATCACGAGACCGGAAAAATGACCGCCTGCAACATCCCCAAAGAAATCGCCGACAAGATTGAAGTCGCTCCGAGCGCTTCATAAAAAACCCGCGTAAACTTCAGTGTTTTGCACTGAACATCTACGCGGGATGATGAATTTAATGACCTCTCCAATTACGGAACGTAAACCAGCTTGATTGCGTCGCTGATGACGATCGTTCCAGCATCAGTAAATCCATCGCTGATTCTGATATTGCCGCCCGTGCCCGTATTGAAGAAGTAAGTGCCGAGCAGATTCCATGCTCCCCCGTTGATCTGCTGATTCACATTCACGACCTGTGTGCCTCCAGAATACGCTACTGCGTGAGGCGCCACCGTGGTTCGGTTGGAACCCTGGGCGTGCCACTCGTAAACGCTGTAGGTGCCGGCCGTCGTAATGTTCGGCGTGTATTGATGGTAGGACGTTCCCGTTCCTTTGCTCTTGAAACGATAGTCTGCGCCATACTTGTCAGTTGCGCTGCTGGCAGTCGTCCAGGTTCCAACAACGGTTGCCGCGGGATTATCAACAATGATGTCGGCCACAGCCGCGATCGTTTGCTGCTGCGTTTGCGGCACGATGGCCACGTAATCGACAATCCAACGGGTTTGACTGTTGACCGTATTACCATCCACATCGAGCCGGATCCTTGTCACAAAATCCGAAGACCAGTTTGGATTGGCGCCCACGCGAATCCCGAGGTCAGCCCACGCATCCTGTGCAGTGAAATAAACCGTTTCGGAAGATTTTGACTCACTCCACGTGTTGTCACCGGCGGTCGTCCAATACACTTTAACCTGATGATTGGCTGTGTTTCCGTTCTGTGGAAAAAGCCTCACGAAAAACTTGTCGTTCACGCCACCCAGGTAACTGAAGGTTGGACTGAAGAAATAAGCATCGGAGCCTGTTTGATCCGCATACATAACACCGGGCCAGCCGCAGCAATCGGTCCAGGTCAATCCAGACAGACTATTACCCAATGTCCAACCTGCCGCGTTTCCGGAGTCGAGCCACCATTTTGGCGTATTTTGCGGATAGATGTGATTGACGATCCAGCGAACGCCCTGGTTGTTCTGATCGAAATCCAGGCGCAGCTGGCTCATTGTCTGGCCAACCCATTTGGCACTGCCGGCATCGAGATTCAATCGAATCCAACTGTTCTGTGCCGTATAGCCCACCATGGGTGATGCCTTGGCGGAATCCCAAAAATTTTCTCCCGTTGTCTTCCAGAACAACTGCATGTCATGGCCGGCAGTCGTTCCATTTTGCGGATAGACCTGCACGTTGACACTCGTGTCCCAACCCCCGACGAAACTTGTTGCCGGACTATGCATGTAGCCGTCGCCGCCATTCTGATCGGTCACCAGCACACCCGGCCAACCGGAACCGGTCCACCACGGAGCCGTGAGGCCATTGCCAGCCGTCCAACCCTCGGTGTTGGCACCAAAGAGGTAGGGAGGATTGGTATAAGACGGCGCCGGAGTTCTTCGTGCCGCTACGCTGTTCCGGATCGGGCCCGCGCTTCGATTGTCAGTGATGAAGGAGTTATAAATTCCATCTCCAGGACAGGCGCTTCCACCGGCTGTGCCGTTGTTACAAATGGACACTCTGCGATGTCCGTCGAGTGTTCCAACAGTAGCACCGCAGTAAGCGGTAGTACCGTAAGGAGACCAACCAGCGGGCATTCTCCACGCAATGACCGCGTTCAGCGAATCAAGGCTCGCCTGGGTAAATGTCTGATTGTAAGGGGGATGATAGTATCCCATGACGTTGAAGCCGAAGGAATTGTTATTGCAACAGTCGTGATATCCCTTGGGCAATCCGAACAAAGCATTGTTTCGGCCTTCGTAGATATGGCCGCCAGCGTTGACGAGGAAATGATAAGAAACGTCGCAGAAACCAACGGAATCAATGTGGTAATTCTGCACGCCACGAACTTTCGCCTTACCAGCTTCATAATCGGTAGTGTAATCACCCGTCCCGGCCGTGTGATGAACAATAGCGCGGGTCAGTGCGCTGATATTACCAGGTTCACAAGCCGGAGCGCGCGCTCCCCAGCAGGCTCGATTACAGATTGTCGGCATCGGAGCGGGAGTGGTTTGAGCGTTCATTTCGCCGGGGGTAGCGAGCAACGCGGAATTGATCACGAGCGCGGCGCAAAGCTGTCGAGCGATTCGGCGAGCGCCGGTTTTCACAAGCTGATTGTTCATAGGATTGGCATGGGTTTTGGGTTTTTGGTGCGATCTAAAGAAGTCCCAGGGATTACGAGCAAGAGAAAATTCACGAGCAAATTGATCCATGGGCGATGAAGAGAGATTAAGTGGAATAGAACAGACCCGACCATCGGTAATAGGTCCGAGTTCTGCAGAATAATTCAGCAGTCCGAAGTGAAATCTCCGGCATATGCCGGAGATTTGAGAAATTCAACCAGTCAGCGCCAGAATATCTTGTTTATCTTCCGTAAAGTCGTAGCTGAGTTTCCGGCGAAGGTTTTACCTTCCTAAATTCCTTTTTTTGAGTCCCCGGTCTTCATCCGTGCTGCTCTCGTTCAGCCAGCGTCCTCAAATCATATTCCCGAGATCCGCATTCTGCCTTTCATCGCCGATCCCCGTGATGATCCGCGCTCCGCGCTTGTAGGTGAGGTAAGAATAGACCCACGACGAAAAGACAGCGGCCTTGTTTCTGAAACCAATCAGGAACATGAGATGAATCAATAACCAGGCCAGCCAGGCGAAGAAGCCTGTGAATTCGAAATCCTTAACTTTAGCGACGGCTGCCGATCGCCCGATTGTTGCCATCCAACCTTTGTCCCAATATTTAAACCGTGGACGCTCCGCGTAACCGGGATGCATCAATTCTTCGTGAATGGTGCGTGCCACATATTTCGCCATTTGCATCGCGGCAGGAGCTACTCCAGGCACCGGCGAGCCATCCTCATTCGTGATCGACGCCATATCACCGATGACGAAAACACCAGGCTGCCCAGGGATCGTTAGATCAGGCGCGACCTTCACCCGCCCCGCCCGGTCCACTTCCACCCCGAGCTTTTTTGTAATAGGTGAAGCCACAACACCTGCTCCCCAAATGATATTCTCCGCGATGATCTTCTCACCGCCTTCCAATTCCACGCAGCGGCTCGTGATATTTTTCACCCGGGTGCCCGTTCGGACCTCCACCCCGAGGTTCTCCAATTGTTCACGGGCGGACTCCGCCAGATGAGCTCCGAAAGTCCCCAAAACCATTGGGCTTCCTTCAATCAGGATCACCCGTGCCTCGGTGGGATCTACATTATCGAAATCTTTGGCAAGGACGTGTCGGCGCAATTCCGCAAATGTCCCGGCGAGTTCGACCCCGGTAGGTCCCCCGCCCACTACTACTATCGTCAGCAGTCGTTTTCGCAGTTCCGGATCCCGCTCCGTTTCCGCCTTTTCGAAAGCCCAAAGAATATGCCGCCGAATGCGCAGTGCATCATCAAGAGTCTTCAATCCGGGTGCGAATTGTTCCCACTCGGCGTGTCCGAAATATCCCGTGATACTTCCCAGCGCGATGACGAGATAGTCGTAGCTGATCCGGCCATTCTCCAAAATCACTTCGCGGTTGGCCAAATTCACGTCGACGACATTCTCCATCAAAACCCTCGTATTCGCCTTATCGGTAAGAATCGCGCGAATGGGTTGAGCAATGTTGGTAGCAGACAACTGCGCCGAAGCCACCTGGTAAAGAAGAGGCTGAAAAAGATGATGATTCTGCCGATCGATAATGGTGATCTGTGCGCCGGGCGCAGAGAAGTCCTGGCAAAACGTCAGCCCACCGAAGCCAGCACCCAGGACCACCACCTGCACAGTTTTCTTTTCCATTCGACCCAATGTCCGACGTAAACGCGAAATTCGCAAATAAACGTAGCAGAGATTTCAGATGGCGGACCGCGGTTGTGTGCGAAGCACCAGCCGCAGCGGACAAGATTGCAACGATTGCTTCCAGATTTCCCGGGCGCTCCTCGTGGATAACCCGCTGCGGCTGACTCTTCGAGCACAGCCGCGGTCCGCTCCAATGCTTGTCTCCGGCGCACTCCAGATTCATTTTGCACATCCGCCTGTCATCCGAAAGAATAGGCTCTCATGAAACAGATCTTCGTGCTGCTGGCGTGTTTGCTTCTGGCGGGTTGCGCCTCGAATTCCAATTGGGGAAAAAGCTCCTCGAACAAAGATGTTTTACAAGTCGCCCGGAATTATCCCAACGGTGGGAAATATCTCTGGAAAGGATCCGGGACTCCGCATCCCATTATTTTCAAAGATGAAACCATTCTGAAGGCGGGTGAAGGCGGGACCTACTGCAGCGGTTTTACCTTCGCTGTTGCGATGCGGGTAGCAATCGATCGCGGTCTGCTCAAGGACAAATCTCCCGATGAAGTCCGAAAGTTCCAGAAAGAGTGGTACGGAGCCACTGGCGACACCGAAAAACAGGCCGGCCCCGCGATGAAAAATCTCAACATAGGACGTAGCGTCTCAGCAGAGGAAGCGCGTCCGGGTGATTTTATCCAATTGTGGCGGGGAAAATCTGGTCACAGCGCCGTGTTTCTTAACTGGGTGAAACTGAACGGAAAAATCATTGGATTCCAATATCGCAGCACCCAAAAATCCACTGACGGAATCGGCAACAAGGTCGAATATTTCAGTGATGCTCCAGATAAAAAGGGCGAAGTCGTCCGCTCCCGCACCTATTTCGCCAGGTTGAATTGAGGAAGGCCCGTTCGTAACGAAAGGGAGACTGCTCAGGCAGAACTGTTGCATTAAGACCGGGTTGAAGGCCGGAGGGCGCGGGCTTTTTTCTTCGGTCTCTAAACTGCTACCTCAGGCGGGACTCTCAGTTTTGATTGAGTCACCTATTGCACCGCGTATGAAAAGATTTCTCACGTTTGCCGGAGCCGCCCTCTGGCTTTTTGCTCTTATTTTTGTCCTGCGTCAGCAAACCACCCATCAGCAGGACCCGATCGATCCTCCGGCCGGCACTCCGCCCCCTCAATCGCCAGCTGTCGCCGAGCCCTCGACTTCCGTCCCTTCCCTCGCTGTCATTTCTCCGCATTGAGAAAGTGATCCGCAAAGGGATCTATCTCCGATAGGAAGGCTCGTCCGACCCTCGGGTCACTGAATTCGGTGGAATAGCCCTTTATCGCTGTTCCTGCTCCAAAATGTCGTTTCTGCCCTGCACAGCTCTCCTGCGCGAGGCAAAAAGAGCATTGGGGCCTTCTACAAGGAGGATTTTGGTCCGGCATTCAAAAGACCTTCTTTGCCGGCCCCTTGGCAGCCCTTTTAAGCTCATGAAAACCAGTCCGTTGGACCGCATTACCGTTTCAGGAAAAACGGGCATGATGCAAACCCAAGCCCTTCCCCATCAGCCACTTACAATCGCATGAACCCCATATTTACGCTCATTTCCCCGCGGGCGAAGGTCGTAAAAACGTTTTTACGCACTCCGCCCCGTGGGAAATGGAGACAAAAATATTTTTATCGTCGTCGCCCCCGGGGAAATGAGCGCAAAAATATTTTTACGACCTTTTCCCACGGGGCGGACACCGTAAAAATATATTTACGCACTCCGCCCACGGGGAAAACAGGGCAAAAATGTTTTTGCCTACTCCGCCCCGGGGGCGAAGACCGTAAAAATATTTTTACGATGTTTTCCCCGCGGGCGGAGACGATAAAAACGTTTTTACGACCTTCGCCCCCGGGGAAAAGTCGTCAAAAATATATTTGTCGTCGTCGCCCGGTTCGGAAATGAGCCGTAAAACTGGTGCTCCTATGCGGCTGAAATGACACCGAAGCAAACGAGGAAAACAGTCCTCGACTCCGGGTGACGACACAACACGAACCGCTCTTGCTCTGCCGTCAGGTTTCGGCCTGAATCTTGTGGATCAGAGGCAGTCGCTACGCTGGCGATTCGGAAGCTGCTTTCCGTTTTGAAGCGGGTATCCCGAGGTTTTTGCGCCGTGTCTTCACGGCACTAATCGTTCTCCCAATTCGCGTTGCAACCTCCTGGTCGGACGTAGTGCCCAAAACTTGGTCCTCTTCGGACGTCCACACGACATGCTTGGGGTGTGGTGCTGGATTCGGCAGTCCTTTGTTTAACCGCCTCGCCCGCACCGCCAACTTCGAACGGTGGGTGCGTTCCGCTAATTCATAATCAGACACAACGCCTAAAAGTGCGTCTTCTTGAGGAGTCCAGGGCCGGTGCTGCGCCGCGTTATTGCCAATGCCGAGCTTGTGTCGCCGCATCCGAACGTTAGCTGGAGTTCGACCAAGCCTCTTGGCAGCTTCCTTATCCGACACGGTTCCGAGCACCGCATCGTCTTCTGGTGTCCATGTGCGATGGTTCGGGTTGTTTCGGGCTATTGCCCGAGACTCTCGATAGGCCCGAACCGCCATCCATGTTCGCCCAATTCGCACTGCAATTTCCTTATCCGATGCGGTGCCCAGCAGGGCTATTTCATCGTCATTCCATGGTCGAATGGATGGAAGAAGGCGAATTCGGAGCTTCCGTCGACGTTCAGCAACGTTCCCGACTTTCCGGCCAAGCATTTTCGCAATCTCCTGGTCTGTTTTGGTTCCGAGAAGACACTCATCAGCGGCAGTCCACGGATTGTGTTTGTGCCGGTGCGGGGGCAAACCGATTCCAAGCGCTTTGCGTCTACTATGAACGGCTGAGATCTTGCAACCCAACAGCAGCGCAATTTGGTCGTCGGGCCGTTGACCAAGAAGTTTATCATCATCCGGACGCCATGAGTGGCGCCTTGGATTTAAGGGCGGAATACCCTTATTCAATCGTCGCACAGCGACCGCCTCGTAACTTCGACTGATCTTCCGCGCCAACTTCTTGTCGGTCATCGTGCCAAGCAGTGCATCCTCCTGCTCAGTCCATCGTCGAACAACAGGATCAAACCTGTAAATTTTCAATTGGGTTCGCCGCGTTTCTACAGCGGAAAGGGTTCTACCAAGTCGCTCCGCAACGAGTTGATCGGACGCTTTGCCAAGAAAGCTTTCTTCTTCTTTCGTCCAGCGCATGTTTTTCGGATTGAGGGACATCTGCTTTGCTAAATGGCTTAATTCCAAGAATGCCCATTATTTGGTTTCCTCGCTACAAACAAAATCGCTCAGGCGCGATAGTCCCTTCTTCGGGATTTGAGAACCGATTGATTCCCTTCCTATAGAAAAAGGCCGAACGCGCGAGCGCCCGTTCGGCCCTTCTAAGTTTTAAAAAGGAAAATTACTTCAGGAGCTCTTCCGCGATCTGCACCGCATTCAGCGCAGCGCCTTTGAGCAATTGATCGCCCACCACCCAGAAGCAGAGACCGTTATCAAGGGCGCAATCATTACGAATGCGGCCAACCTGGCAGTTGTATTTCTCTGCGACGTAGAGCGGTAACGGATATTCTTTCTTCTCCGGATCATCCACCACATCGAGCCCCGGCGCTTTGCGCAGAAGTTCGCGAGCCTCGTCTGCTGTCACGGGCTTTTCAAACTCAGCAGTGACTGCGACAGAGTGCGCGCGGTATACCGGGACACGGACGCAAGTGACGCTCGCGCGGAAGCTGGCGTGATGCATGATCTTGCGACCTTCATTCTCCATCTTCATTTCTTCCTTGGTGTAACCACTCGGGAGAAACGAGTCGACATGCGGCAGGACGTTGAAAGCAATCTGATGCGGATAGACCTGTTTGGTCACCGGTTGTTCCGCAACCACTTCTTCCACCTGGCGCTTCAACTCTTCAATGGCCTGGGCACCAGTCCCGGAAACCGCCTGGTAGCTGGAAGCAAAGATCCGTTTCACGCCGTAAGCTTTGTGCAACGGATAGAGCGCCATCAAGGTGATCGCGGTCGTGCAGTTGGGATTGGCAATAATGCCTTTGTGATTCTTAACGTCTGCACCATTGATTTCAGGCACAACGAGAGGCACGGAGTCGTCCATGCGAAAGGCACTGGAATTATCCACCACCACACAACCGGCTTTCACAGCAATCGGTGCGAATTCCTTGGAAATACCGCCACCCGCGCTAAAAAGAGCGATGTCCACCCCGGCAAAAGAGTCTTTAGTCAGTTCAGTGATAGCGATCTCCTGTCCGCGGAAAGTCAGTTTCTTTCCCACAGAACGAGCGGATGCAAGCAAGGTCAACTTTCCCACCGGAAAATTGCGCTTCTCCAAAGTTTTAATCATCTCGACGCCAACGGCACCCGTCGCGCCCACCACTGCAACATGCGGATTACGGTTCATAAAAGGCCCAAAATATAGGCAGACGAGAAGCGGAGTGTCAAAGCGCAGGTTTGCCTGGAACGTAGATTCAGCGGCAGTAGAGAAAAATTAAGGCTGGTTCGGCAGTTTCAGGGTGATTACTTCGAAGAACCGGCGCTCCGGGTCCTTCACATCCTTGCACGCCTTGCCATCGATCAAGGTGGAACCGTTGTCCAGCAGGATACGAATAGAGTCGGAGGATGCAGAGTCAGGAAGGAGCGCCTCTGGATTGCCACTCTCCCGTTTGATATCGGTCACGCGCCGGGGAGCGGATTTCCCATCCCATTCATAGAGGTGCGAGGTGTCGTTGCCGTCGAAGGCACCCGCGAGGATCAGATATATTCCGTTCCTGAGCAGGATATCGCGAATGGATAAGCCTCCGAGATCCAACAGAACTGGATCGCCCAATTTCGCACGGGCCCCTTCCACCACTTCATCAGGATTCAGCAATGGAACCAGCAGCGCCTTCCCTTTGGGAACAGGATTTCTGAAGCCGATCAACAGGTGTCCATCCGGGGTTTCGCAGAGTCCTTCGATGTTGAATCCTCCCATTGCTTTAGGCGCGAGTTTAGAGGCTTCCGCCAAACCAAGCCCCGCCAATTTTGGATGAGCCGTGAGATCCGCGAGAAGATGGGTATAAGGTTTTCCGACAAGATCGAGTTCGAAGGTGCCGTCCTTCTCTGTCAGCCTGGTTGCGAAGAATTGATGCCGAGCTGGACGCTCTTCTCCGTCTTTGTTTCGGCCATGGGATCCGATCCAAAAAATGCGATCCCCCAGCCGCACGCCCGCTTCCAGGTCGGCTTCCTTTGTGGATTTCAACCCAAGAAATCCGCTGACATCGAAGCTCGCTACCGGGGCGCCGCCATCCTTGAAGTTGTAAATACGAAGGCAATTGTCCTCGTCATTCGCCACGACGAAGTAATCTGCGCTCAGTGCAACAACGCCCGAGGCATCACACATTCCGCTGAATCGTTGGGAATCACTCATTGAAGCAGGCTTTGGATGAAGCGGCGTCTCGGCAAAAGCGGAGAGAGAAATGCCCAGAGAAAGAATCGTCAGCTTCAGACATTTCGCAAATAGCCTCTCCATAAACTACCAGTGAAAGAAAACTGGTACCCCCACCCTGAATTGAACAGGGATCACACGTTTAGGAAACGCGTGCTCTATCCATTTGAGCTATAGGGGCGCTCAAGGCCGAAGAGCGTAGCACTTGAAAAAAAAGTTACAAGCTGCCTGCTTCTTGAAAATGTTTTTCGCGATCCAGTATTTTTCGCGCGGCCTATTCGACTTTATACGCCCGGAAAAAGTGGGCCGGATGGTTGGTGACGATTTCACTGAAGTCCGCGAACGTTTCTCCATAAACGATATTCGTTAAGTTGTCCCATTGGACCAGGTTGCTGGAGGATTGAATGACATATTCCTTGCCAACTTCTCCCGACAGGGTGAACTGAAAAACACCGTTGGTGAATTCCAACTCGCCCAGTTCAATAACGATCGGCGGCAAAAGGGATAGCAATCCCGGAGACATTTAAAATGCTCTGAAAACCGCCGAAAACGTGTTCCGGACCACATTTGGATGCTCTGAAACCCATCGAAATTTTTTCCGACCGCTTTTGGACGCTTCAAAACCCGTCGAAATTATTTCCGCCCACTTTGGAACGCTCCGAAACCCGCTGAAATTATTGCCGACCGTTTTTGAACGCTCCAAAACCCATTGAGATTGTTTCCGCCCACTTTTGGACGCTCCAAAACCCGTTGAAATTATCTCCGGGCACTTTTGGATGCTCTGACAACGACTGGAAAGTCCGTGGAACAGGATTATTTTGCCACGGGTAGCGGTTCTGATTTTTGCTGTTTCTCAGGCCGCAATCGATTCCTCGAAGTCACAACAGCGTCAGGGGATCGGCCTAAACGTCCCACGCGACTGTCGCGTGGGCTTTTTTGTGCTGTGCAACGTTTCTGCTTGGCAAAACTTCGAATTCGTTTACTACTCCCCCGCTCTTTGAAACCGAAAGAACGGAAAGCCGTTCACCACGATACAATGCCAGGGAATCCGGTTAAACTCCGGAACGGTTGCGCCACTGTAACGGGATACAAACTCCCAATGCCACTGTTTGAAAGAACGGGAAGGCGGGAGCGAGGTCATGCCCGAAGTCAGGATACCGGTTTTGTCGTGCTCGTCCCGATTGTTGCCCTCAAATGTTGCTCGCACAGAGCGGCATTCAGAAGCAGCAATCAACTTCTCCGTCAAAGAGAAGGATGAGGCCAGACCCGTTGAATTGTCTTTCAACGGGATTCGTTTCGAATGCCTTCATTCTGCCCGATTTGCCGGGGGTGCATTGCGCCCCGCTCCAGCGTTGCGTTCTATTTTGCACCTCTGCACTGGTCTCCAATACAGAACCATTCTGCCCATCGCAGAATCAAGAAAGTGAGACCAGTCCATGAAAATTGTTCGTTTATTGTCCGTTATTGCAGCCAGCGTTACGGTTGTTTCGTCCTCCCAGGCTATCACCATCACCGAAGATTTCAGCGCCGCCAGTTCAGGCGGGAGCCCTTACGTTCGTGGATGGGCTGCCGTCGGTGATACCAACCTGTTCGTGTGGAATTCCGCCGCCGGCAACCTCGCAGTCACATGGGATTCCGCGAAGCCCAATAGCTTCTTTCAGCAACCGTTGGGAATGACGTTGAACAAAACAAACGACTTCAGTATTGCGTTTGATTTCAAGCTTTTGTCACTCGTGCAATATCCGAGCAAACCATTCTCATTCCAGCTTGCGATCGGCTTCATCAGGTTGGCGGAAGCGACGAATACCAACTATTTTCGCGGCAGCGGTTATGAATCTCCCAACCTGGCGGAGTTCACCTATTTCGCCGACACAGGTTTTGGGGCTGGCCCCAGTCCCATATTGATCTCAACGAATCATGATTTTGCATACGGTTTGTATCAATCGTTCGAATTTGTAAGCAACGAATTGTACCGGGTAGAAATGAGCTTTACCGGTGCCAACCAAACACTCTCGACAATCATTAAACACGACGGAACGAATGTCTTCGTCGACGCATTTTCCCTGCTCGGCAAAACAAACTTCACCGATGTCGCTTTGGACACCGTTTCGATATCGAGCTACAACGATGGAAATCAATTTCCTGGCTACGAAGGATCAATCCTTGCAACCGCGATCATCGACAACATGGTGATTACAACTCCGGCTCCAGCGATCGGACGTATCGCTTTCACTAGAAACGGTTCCGCAAATCAAGCCAACGTCTTCTGCCAACCAGGCGAAACTTATATCTTACAGCGCACCAGCAACTTCACCGCGTGGACCAACGTGACTTCTGCGTTGGCAGTGAGCAGCCAATTGACCCTGCAGGACACAAACAGTGTCGGCACCTCCGCCTTCTACCGTATTTTGCAACAGCCTTAATGGACAAATCCTGTCCAGATTGCGGAGCGAAGTTTTTGTGTGGCATCGGCTCGGAGTCGGGCCAGTGCTGGTGCATGGAACTGGCTCCTTTAGAACGGGTGGAGACAACCAAGGATTGTCTCTGCCCACGTTGCCTTGAGGCCAAGGTGTCTAAACAAAGATTTAAGAATTACCTGGATCGAGAAAAGAAACTGGGAGGTTTCACCCTTGTCGAGTTGCTGGTCGTGATCGCCATCATCGCAATTCTCGCTGGCATGCTCCTTCCCGCGTTGAGCAAAAGCAAAATGGCTGCGCAACGGGCGAAATGTTCGTCCAATCTCCGGCAACTCGGACTCGCTGGCCAAATGTACTGGGATGATAACCAGGGGCGTTGCTTTGCCTATCGGCCAGGAACAACGAACAATGGAGTAATCTATTGGTTCGGATGGCTGCAAAACGGTGCGGAGGGGACACGAGAATTCGATGCCAAAGCGGGTGTGCTTTACCCCTACCTCCAGGGACGCGGGGTAGAGGTCTGCCCCTCTTTGAATTACAAGGACCCGTTCTTTAAGATGAAGGCCAACGGGGCTGCGTTTGGTTATGGTTATAATCTGAGCCTCTCGTTCAGCATCGTTCAACCACCTGTGAAGATTTCGAGGATCAAAGATACTTCCGGAACGACCTTTTTAGCCGACGCCGCGCAACTTAACACCTTTCAAGCACCGGCCTCGCCTCAGAATCCCTTGCTCGAGGAGTTTTATTATGTCAGCACGAATCCCACCGAGAAGACGGCCCACTTTCGTCACCAGGAAAAGGCGCAGGTCCTCTTTATCGATGGCCATGTGGGACGAGAAAAACCAATCCTCGGGTCTGAAGAAGTTCGCTTGCGTAACCACCTCCTGGGAAGACTAACGCCGAAGATCCTGAATCTGGATTGAAGACTATATCAGCGCTGGATTTCCCAGAGCTTGATTGTCTGGTCTGCGCTGCCGCTGACGAGGATTGTGCTGTTCGCAGCAAACACCAGGGAGTTCACGGAATCAGAATGTCCCGGTAGCGACTGCTTTTCTGTGCCGGAGGAAACATCCCAAATCTTCAAAGTTTTGTCCGCACTGCCACTGGCGAGCAACTTGCCATCCGGGGAGAAAGCGCACGCTTTAACTGCACCATTATGGCCGGTCAATGTGTAGTGAGGGCGACCGGTTTGCGCGTCCCAAATCTTGATTTCACGCTCATCACTGCCAGTCACCAGCAAACGACCGTCATTGGAGAATACGGGAACTTCCAATGTGTTTCCGACGACAATAAAAGTTTGAATCATCCGGCCACTGGAGACATCCCAGAGGTTCACACTGTCATCGTGACAAACGGTTACCAGCAGCCGTCCATCTGGGGAGAACGCCACCGCACGAATCCAACTGTTGTGATTTGCAAACGAGCGCTTCACCGAACCCAGCGTTACATCCACCAACCGCACTGATTTACGATCTTCCGGGGAACCGGTTGCGATCGAGCGCCCGTCGCGAGAAAGCGCCACAGGAAACAAATTGTTTTTGTAATCTTCAATCTTGCGCTGAAGCTCGCCGCTGGAGGCATCCCAGAAACGAATAGCATTATCACTCCCAACCCCGGAAAGGGTCTTGCCATCACTCAAAAACTGAAGATTCGAAACCGTTTCGCCCTGGGTGTTCAAATTACGTTTTGGAACACCTGTCTTCGCGTCCCAGATCTTTACAGCCTTATCTGCGCCGCTACTGGCGAGCCATTTCCCGTCTGGGGAAAATGCGAGGGCATCCACGCTGGAGCCATGTCCTTTCATCGTGCCAAGCGGCACCAGCTTCAATGCTGCGCTCGTGCTTGCTGCCTGCACCGAGGGTTTGATCCCTTGCGGCGGCGGCGACGATTGACGGGGCTGAATATCTTCAGATGCAGCCGTGGTGGTTGGAGCCGTGCGCGGCTTCTTCACCGCTTCATCTCCATCCGTTTCGGGTGGTGGAGTCGATCGATTGACAAACAGAATCAAAGCTACAATCCCTGCGAGCACCAAGGCCAGTGCCGCCCAGACCCACGCCGGAATACCGCCGCTTTTCTCAGGAGGGGCAGCATTTGCAGGACGACTTTGCTGCGGAGCAGGGCGGCTTTGCTTCAGCGCCTGCGTTGCCACCGGAGCAACTCCTTCATAGCCGGGACGAGAAACATTCTTTCCTGCTGGTGCCGGAGCCGGGCGTGACATCGCCGGGCCACTGCCTGCGGCGGCGGGGGCATCTGGAGCCGGACGGGAAAACGAAATGCTTTGCGCTGGGGCCGGGGTCTTCATCGGCAAACTTTCCAGCGTTCCTTTGTCGAGCGCTTCCATGGCAACCAGGAAGTCGGGAACATTCTCCACCGGAGCCATACAGCACTTTTCCAGCAGCTTGGATAACTGTTGCACCTGCGGATCCTTGCTTTGTTTCAACCGCTCAAAGACCGGCGAGTTCAGCGGGTTTTTGAAATCAGCGGAGGAGAAAACAAGGTTGTCGACCGTGTAATGCTTGTCCCAAAGTTCGGGTTCAGCGGCCAACGCCAGCAAGCTGGTGTAGATGACGAGCGAAGAAAAATTATCCAGGTCTTCCTGATAGAATTCCGCGGTCCGGCGTGGATGTTGAAAATTGATGTGACCTAATTCCGGCGCGCGGCCGCGGCCGAACACGGGAGCATACATACCGTCATAATCGACCAGTCGAAGCTCGTTGTTCGTCGTCACCATCACGTTGCCGTGCTGAAGATCGCCGTGCGCAAGCTTGTGCAGCGCGAGATCCTTCATCATCAAGCGCCAATCGCCTGCGATCTTCTTCAGGGCTTCCGGATTGCGGAGATTATCCTCAACCCAGCTGTTCAAAGGAGAGCCTTCAACCCATTGCATCTTCACGATTGGATAGCCTTCCCCTTTTACGAGAATGCCTTTGAGCATGTACTCAAACTTTACCAACCATGGCAGAGTGAGGCTGTTCAGATGCTGGCTGAGGCGAGCGTAGCGACCCTGCTGGCCACTGACTTGTCGCACGAAACAGCGAATCGCCCATCGATTGCCGTTGCAGTGCAATTCATAAACGCTCGCAAAATTTCCTGACATCACTCGAGGGAGCCCGAGCATATCCGTTTTCGCTTCGCCGGTTTGCAAGTCGGGTTCTTGAAAGCAGACGGACGGATTCTGCATCGCGTCCTGGTAATCGGTGTGGGAGGGCCAATTCATACTTAATCTTTCCAATGGCAGACCAGCAAAGTGGTGTCGTCATTGCGAAGCGCGGAACTCTTCCGGCCTTTCGCAACGAAATCTGCAAATTCTTCGTCGTTCTTGATGTCGACCAACTCTTTCCAGGGCTTACGTCCCGCCTCATTCTCTTTCATGAACCAGAGCGACAGGGCATCGGTCATGAGAAGGAACAAATCACCCGTTGAACAATCACCTTCGGCCTGTTTGATCTGTCCCCAAATGGTTTTGTTCCGGCTGGGATTACTGGAGATCAAGAGCGGACGGTTGTTGAACTGTTCCGATTTGTCGAAAGGAAACGGTTTCAGTAAAGCGTCATTCCGGACCTGAAAAAAGCAACTGTCTCCAACCGCCACGGCATGCCAGCGCGTTCCTTTGCGACGACGGAAAAGATCCAGCAACCGAAAGCGCGAAGGTGCGGGTGTCACTTCTACCCCGACAAAAGCAGCGAATGCACCGCCCCGAGCCTTCTCCTCGGCATACCAGGGGAGCCGGCTCCACGGAATGCCCTCATGCCATTCCGACTGCAAGGGCTTGAGCCATTCTTCCAGAGGAATCTTGGGATTGCGAATGTGGTCCGGAGGGGTGTCCACAAATTTCTTCACCATTCCCTGGGCCCATCTTTCCGAGAAAGAAGATTCGGTCGCCCCATCCGCCATCGCAAATCGATGGTCCGAGTGAGCCGACGCATCTTCGTATTCTTCAACGCTGTTCCCTGCTTTTGGAGCCCAAAATGTTTTGGAGGAAGGTTGCATTAGTCAGGTTTACACGCGCAAGAACGTGAATGCCTTACCGCAAGTTGCTGGCGCGGGTGCCGATGTCGAGGAACCGAATCAGTTCAACCAAATCAGCATTGAACGCAAATCCGCGCGTATCGGAACTCAGCTCCAGATTCTCGGCGCGGGCCAATTCCCGCAATCCTTCGGGAAGCGGGCTGGAACAATTGTACAAGGTGCGCGCAAAGGTGTCCGGCAGATCTTCATCGCTGTCCGGGAACACGATTGGATCGAGTTGCTTGTTGGAAATATGGCAGTTGAACAACAACACCGGGCCGTCATTCGTCATCAGGGAACAAAGTGCTTCCGCTTGTGGGGCCGGGCCGGAATCAGTGGCTTCACCGTCCGTGATGTTGATGACAATCGGTGGATAGGAATTGGGATGGCGACCTACCCATCCTTCCAGAATGTGGTGCGCCATGCTCAAGGCCTGCCCCATCGGAGTGGTCCCCTTGGCGACAGGTTCGAACCAAATCGGAAACTTGACCTTTTGTGTGATGGTTCCCCCTTTACCGTCTTCCACCTGCTTGGTGCGCTCCTCAACCCGAGCCGGCGCGTTGGCAATTTCACTGATTGGAACAATGTCGCGCCCCGCCAATTTTCCACTAAAACCAGGAAGAACCTGGGACCCATAGCCGATCACGCAGACGTCGTAAAAGTTGCGCACACCCTCACCGCGGGCACATTTGATGATCAGGTTATGCAGCAGGCGATTGATCGCATCGGACACGCTATCGCACTTCCGCTTGCCTTCCGGACTGCCAGCGATGGGTTCCAACATGGAACCAGACTGGTCGATGAGGAAAATAAACGCGCTCGGATTTGCGCGACTGATTTCAGCGGTATAAGCCATGTGTGCAGCTTGGGTAATTAAGTATTCGCCCCAACAAAGGCAGGGCTTTGGGGGAAAGTAGTAAAGATTTAACGGGGGCAAAGCAACTGAAAATCGGACCATTTGGGCCCCGGGGTCGGAACGCCCCTCCCGTTGCGGCAGGCTTTCTACCCCCAAAGATCCTTTAAAGAACTACTTTCGCATGGGCGCTACAGGCGTAGGTTGTACTCGGGAAGAGAGGAGATGCAGACAATGAAAGCTCTGGAAACGGCGAATATCCTGCTGGCGGATGACGATGAAAATGAGGAACTGCTGGTTCGGCGTGCGTTCATGAAGGCCGGGTTACCTCATCGAATTATCGCCGTCAGAGATGGTGAGCAGGCAATCAGCTATCTGGCTGGTAAAGGTGTCTTTTGCGATCGTCAGGAACATCCGTTTCCGGCATTGCTCCTCCTCGACCTCAAGATGCCCCGCACGAACGGTTTCGACGTCCTGGAATGGGTCAGGCACCAAGATACGATTAGGCGCTTGATCGTGGTGGTCCTGACTTCATCCAAGCAGGATACGGACATCGACCGGGCATATGATCTTGGAGCTAATTCCTACATTACCAAACCCACCGCCATTAATGATTTGATCGAGGATATGCGTCGTTTGCATGCCTACTGGATCGAGATCAATGAGAAACCTCATTGCAGCAAGAACGATCCGCTTTACCCGTGCCCGGCCGCAGAACTGAGTTGAAAACCTGCTGGGGACCCGACAGAGTATCCGATATGCAATCTGTTTTTACAGGTCCAATTTACGTGGTGCGCGATAACATCGACACCGACCAGATCATCCCCGCCCAGTATTTGAATCTCGTTCCCACCATTGCGGAAGAATACGAGAAGCTCGGCAGTTTTGCGCTTATTGGCCTCCCCGATTCCCTTTATCCGACGCGTTTTGTCGAAGAAGGTGAGTTGGACACTAAATATCCCATCGTTGTGGCTGGTAAGAATTTCGGTTGCGGCAGCTCCCGCGAACACGCGCCCATCGCTCTCGGCTCCGCCAAGGCCCGAATCATCCTGGCAGAAACCTTTGCGCGGATTTTCTTTCGTAACTGCGTTTCCACCGGCGAACTCTATCCCTGTGAGTCCGCCGACCGCTTATGCGATATCCTGAAGACAGGAGACATTGTAACGGTCGACCTCGACCAAGCCACCGTCACTGCTCAAGCCACCGGGAAAGTTTACAACTTTAAGCCACTTGGTGACGTCCGTCCCGTGGTGGACGCTGGCGGGTTGTTCAACTTCGCTCGGCAGAGCGGAATGATCCCAGCACAGTAGTTTCAAAGTTTCTGTATCTCTGAAAGGCGCGGCTCAAACCGCGCCTTTTTGTTTGAGCTCATCTTCCTTTTGGGTTGAGCGGCGAGCCTAAAGCCGATATACAATTGCCGATTTGATGAACTCAGACCCTATCGATATCGCAATCCGGAACATCAGTGAAACGCGCCAGATGCTGGAGCGGTTGATCACCTCGTCGGAAAGCTTTGATTACCATCTCGCAAAAGTGGCGCTGGTGGATCTGCAAAATCGGACAAAAACCCTCGCCCGGCTGCAGGCGGAACTAACCGCCCGTCAACAGAAAGCGCCCAATATTCGAGTGGTGGAATTTCGTCCCAACGAAGCCGCCAGCCAGTAATATGGTTTAAAGTTCCAGGAACTCCACGCCCAGCTCGGCCATCTCCTTTTCTGCCTTTTCTCCGTCCCCGGGTTGCACATTGACTGCCCTGGAAGCGTCTTTTAGAAAGTAAGTTTCATACCCCAGCTTCCGCGCATCTTTGATGGTGTTCAAAACGCAATAATCAGTGGCGAGCCCGCCGATGAACAACCGCACGACCTTCATTGTATCCAACATCTCGGCTAAATGAGTTTGTTCGAAACCTGAGTATGCCTCCAAGCGAAAGGTAGTTCCCTTTGAGATCAGCAACGCCTCTCTTGGCAGATTCAATCCCGCAGCAAAGGCAGCTCCGGATGTTTCGGCGATACAATGATTTGGCCAAATTCCACCCCGCTCGACAAAAGAGCAATGATTGTCAGGATGCCAGTCACGAGTCGCAATGATTCGAAGGTTCTGTTCCTGGAACAGTGCGATATAGCGATTCAAAATGGGAACAACCTCGTCCCCATGCGGAACAGCGAGAGCGCCTCCGGGCAGAAAATCATTCTGCACATCCACAATGATCAACGCGTCACCCGGTTCGAGGGTCATGATTTCAGGCTCGGCACTCATTTCTATTAACAAGAAAGGGGGGCGCAGGATTTAGCAAACTCAAAACTAAGCGCCCCCCGTCGAGATTTCGGTTTCAAATCTCAAATCTCAGATCAGAGGCGGGGTGGCGATGAGGAGAACAACTACCATCACCTACAATCCCCGGATCTCATCCCATAGCGGTTGCAAGTCCCCATCGTTCAATGCCATCTCCTTGAACTTCTCCACTCCCAGCAGTTTCATCGCGCGACGCAGCCAGTCCCGGCATTCTTCCACCTGGCCTAATTGACACGCATAGCAGGCAAGGTTGTAGGCAATCGTTGGTTCGTCGGAAAATTTTTCGTAGGCCGGAAGTAAGGCATTCCATGCCGCCTGAATTCCACCCTCTTTCGCACGCCTCATGGCATACGACTGATGCAGCCAGCCCGAAGCCTGATCCGGAGCCGCAGCCAACATCTTCCTCGCCACTTCCAGGCCCGCATCCCAATCCTTCTGCTCCGCCCGGATTACCCACTCGACCTCCAGGATTTCATAATCCTGCCGACGTTCTTTCGATATTTTATCCAGATCGAGCAGCGCCTCGGTTGGGTTTCCCAGTTCGATCCATCCAATTGCGGCGGATAAGTGGTGGGTATCCGGAGGCAACAACATCTGCATACGCCCAATAAGAACTCCCATGACACAGAAAACAAGCCTTCCGCTGATTGCGTACTCTCGCCAACTGGCTACCTTCGGACTATGAAGCGGAAAGCGATGACCGATCTAAACGACCTGCTCGAACGAGCTATTGCCATTGCAGTGGAAGCCCATCATGGGCAGAAAGATAAGAACGGAGTCCCCTATGTATTGCATCCGCTTCGCATGATGATGCGAGCACAGACCCTCGAAGAAAAAATCGTCGCGAGCCTCCATGACGTCGTCGAAGACAGTGAATGGACAATTAAGGACCTCAACAAGGAGGGTTTCCCAAAAGGAATCGTGGATGCGGTGGATCACCTCACCAAACGCGAAGGAGAAGAATACGACGATTTCATCACTCGTTCCTCGAGTCTCCAACTCGCCCGCAAAGTGAAACTCCTCGATCTTGAAGACAACATGACGGTCCTTCGTTTCAAGAAGGTAGACGAAAAGACGATGGAGAAGCTGACAAAGTATTTCAAAGCCTGGCACCGGATCACCGAACAGGAATCGAAGGGGTAGGCACGGCCCAGTCGGCAAATTCTGCTCACCGAGAGTAGAAACAGAGCCTCGAGACGTTGCGGAGAGCAATTTCAGGACG
Organism: Limisphaerales bacterium; assembly: GCA_046597605.1. Lineage (GTDB taxonomy): Bacteria > Verrucomicrobiota > Verrucomicrobiia > Limisphaerales > JACDHS01 > JACDHS01. Next base: position 86,411 of record JBKJKE010000084.1, read on the forward strand.
AACTGAGAGTCTCAGCACATCTCGGAAAGCAATTCCGGGAAGGCCTGAGGGTCTCAACTCGGAAGTTTTATTCCGTAATCGTCGTCTGGAGAGTCTCACCTCGGAAGTTTCGTTCCGTAATCGTCGTCTGGAGAGTCTCAGGACGAGAAGAAAAGCCAGTCCGACCGGGCTGGTTAGCACCCGGAGAACATAACGCGCCCGTTTACTCGCTCCGCAGAAGTACTTGCCAAGCACGACAACCGTTCTTAAGTTTCCGCAGCTTTATGCAGCCGCAATTGGTCCAATATATTCCTGTTCTGATCCTCTTAGGGGTGGCCGCAGCCACCGCGGGCGGTATTTTGGTGATGTCAGTACTGGTCGGAAATTGGGCCAATAAACTCCGCCGTAATACGAAAGTCAAAAACATCCCATACGAGTGCGGTATGTTGCCCATCGGCGAGGGGAACACCCGGCTTTCCGTTAAATTCTACCTCGTGGCGATGCTCTTCATCCTATTCGATATCGAAGTAGTGTTCATGTATCCTTGGGCGATTGTTTACAAAGAGCTCCTCGCTCAAAATGCCGGCATGATTTTTGGAAGCATGATTTCTTTCCTCGGCATTCTTTTCATCGGCTACATTTACGCCCTGAAGAAGAACGCTTTCGACTGGAAGAGTTAATTCTCTCATTCCGCATGCTAGCTGGTGCTTGTGATAGCACCGGGCTGACAACGATCCCATCCTCTGAACATCTCTGTAAGATTTATGCCAGTGCTTGGAGTCCCGAGCCTGGAACTTACTTATGGATAAATACCAAGCTGTATCCACAACGTCCGAGCCTCTATTGGCGGTCACTGTTCATCTTCAAACGGCTTACAGTTGCCCGCCCAACAGATGTCTTCCCTTTAATAATGATTTTTCTTTCGACCTTGAAATGATCTCGCCATTTGTGTTTTCGAGGATTAAACAGGCGTACTTGTTGCCCACTTATCGGATCGACGCCCGTCTGGTGGGTTGCTTTCGGAAAATTGCAACTCGCACAGGATAGAGCATAATTTGCGACGTGGTCTTGTCCACCCTCAGACGCGGGTTTGATATGCTCAATATGAAAAGCATATCCGGTAACATCTTCCGGTGCTCGGCAGTATTCACAACGCCATTGGGCTCGCGTTGCAACATGCTCCCTTTCCGGATCAGTCGCCATCAGTGGAATTGAACTTGCGGCTTAGAACGCACCTTCATCTGAGCAGGTTTACGAGACTTCTTCGGACGGGGAACGCGACTAACACGCGAGCGGTTCAAAACACGTTGCGCAACCAGAGTGCGTGCATTATGCATCGTCAATTGATGAGCTTTTTCTGTTAAGACATTAAGCTCGGACGCTTCCTTGGAACTCAACTTCTCTTCGTTGTTCCTGGACATCAACTGATTCAAGCGTTTTTGCTCGGAATCGTTGAGCTTCATCAACGTCGGGTGAGGTTTTTCAAATACAATCACATCTTGTATCTTCACATCGCAGGTTTTGCATATCCCCGCCAGTATTCGTGTGTCGATTTTTTGCACTGGGTCAGAAGTTGTTAGACGATACAGGCTTTTTGGGTTCACGTTCAGCCCGATCTCTCGCAGCTTTCTGTGCAAGCCCTGCACTTGTAGTTGGCATTTTTGCAGCACATCAGGCAACCTAGAGTACGCAATAGGCAGTTTGTTACTCATGTGGCAAGTCTACCATCTATCTGGTAAATTAAAACTAATTTCACATGTGGGCAATCCGGACTCATTATAAAACCTCCACCGGACATTTAGGCACAGCATCCAGAAACGCCTGGCCATAACGTTTGGTGAGCACGCGGTTATCCAGCACCGCCACAATCCCGGTATCTGATTTGGTCCGGATCAAGCGCCCTACTCCCTGGCGAAACTTCAAAATCGCTTCAGGCAACGAGAACTCGCCAAAAGAATTCCCACCACGCGCTTCGATCGCTTCGATCTTTGCTTCGATTAGTGGATGGTCGGGTACCGCGAACGGAAGACGGGTAATGATGACGTTGGAAAGTGATTCCCCCGGAACATCGACGCCCTGCCAAAAACTATCCGTCCCGAACAAAACCGAATTAGTGTCCGCTTTGAATTTCTCCAGCATGAGGGAACGAGGTGTGCCGGTGCCTTGCACAAAACATTCGATTCCCATTTTTTCGAAGAACGATTCCATCCGCTGCCCGATCTCCTGCATCAAGCGAGAATTGGTGAAAAGGACGAACGCCTTGCCCTGCGTCATCGTGATAAAATGCTCGATCCAGTAGATCAATGCCGCTTCGTAGCCTTGCTCCCGCGGATCCGGCATTTTGGATGGCACATACACTTTCATCTGACGCTCGTAATCAAATGGAGATCCGACCTGCAGGAGAGTGGCGCGTTCAGCCCCGACCTGTTTCGCAAAATAGTTTAGCCCGGCGCGAGGATTGGTTTTTTCGCCTTTAGTGTTCTCCGTGGAAAGAGTCGCGCTCGTCATGATAACCGAAGTGCTGGAGCCGAACAGACGTTGGCGAAGGTAGGCAGCGACATCGATCGGCGCGGCGTTCAGGGCTAAACTCTTCTGCGCCTTCCCGGAGCGCTCAATCCAATAAACGTAGTCTTCCGAGGTCTGGCTGAGAAACTCCGCGATCTCAACCTTCAACTCCGCAAGCCGCCGATTGCACTCCATCAACTCCTGCCCGGTGTCTTTGTCTTCACTGGTTTTAATCAACTCGCTGATGGCTTCGCGTAAACGTTGAATCGGCAAGGTAACGTTATCCTGAACGAGGTCAGGACGGCGGATGCGCAACTCGGTCCAGGCGCGAGTGCGGTCGCTCTTCGCCCCTGAACGAAAACGAGAGGTGGGATCCGATTCATTCGCTTCTTTATTCTTCTCTACCAACGTTTCGCAGGCTTGTTCCACGGCGTAGAAGAACTGATCGGCTTCGTTCATCAAGTCGGAGACAAGCTTCACCACCGGGCCCTGCCGCAATGTCGCGAGCAATCCTTTTTCCGTGCGCGGATTGTAGAGGCGCTGCAAGGAGTAGCGCATCTGTCCACTGGAGACACTAAGCCCTATATGCTTGGAAGCCACGTGTTCGACGGTGTGAGCTTCGTCGAAAATGACGAAATCGTTTTTGAATAACACCCCGCCATCGACCTCCTCAGCGACACTACCGAGGTTCATGAAGAAGAGCGTGTGATTCAACACCAACACATCAGAGGAAAGGATCCGACTGCGAGCTCGCTGGAAGAAGCAGGCGTTGTTTCCAACTTGCTTGGAGAATTCAGATTGGTGCCCGCAGAGTTTCGGGGTGCAAAGGCCACGTTCTGAACAAACCTGCGACCAAACCTTCTGATCCGGTTCAATTTTAAAATCAGACAGACTGCCATCTTCGGTGGTGAGCGACCATTCATGGATTCGCTTCAGCTCTGAAATCTCCGGCGAGGTGAACAAGCTATCCGCTTGCAGCATCGCTTTCTTCAAGCGCCGTGTGCAGAGGTAATTACCGCGCCCTTTCAACATCGTGAAAGTGAACTTTACCGGTTCGGGAAGACGTTCCAGGATGGTGGTTAGCATCGGCAGATCTTTCTCCACAAGCTGTTCCTGGAGATTGATCGTGTGCGTGGAGATAATCGCCTTCTTCCCATTTTTGACGGCAAAGAAAATTGCCGGAATCAGGTAGCCCAGGCTTTTTCCAACGCCAGTTCCTGCCTCGACTACCAGGTGCTTTGTCTCCTCCAATGCGTTGGCGACTGCCACCGCCATCTGCTGCTGCTCCGGCCGATATTCGAAATTCTTCGCTTTCGACAACAAGCCATTAGGCGAGAACATTTCCTCGACCTTTTGGACGAGGTCATGGTCCGCCCCTTCGGGTTGCTGTTCGATGAAAGAGATCACTGGATGACGGCGCTAATCAAAGATTCTTAAACTCCGCGCGCCCGCTGAATGACAATTTCCTGCGCAGCCCTGTTTTTCACAATCATGTTTTTCGGAAGAATGCCGCGCCAGTTGGTATTCGGATAGATAATGCAGTTCTGAGCGATGATAGTTCCGGGGTTAAGAACTGCATTGCAACCAATCTCGGATTTATCGCCCACAAGGGCACCGAATTTGCGCAACCCAGTGTCGAATGGAATACCCTCCTTGTCGACCGTGACGTTCCCCGGAGTCACTTTCACATTCGAAATTTTCGCGCCAGCACCGAGGTGTGCTTTGTAACCGAGAATGGAATCGCCGACGTAATTGAAATGCGGAATCTGGCAACCGTTGAAGATGAGTGAATGTTTGATCTCCGAGGAGTTCCCAATCACGCATCCGTCTCCAATGATTACATTGTCGCGGATATAGGCGTTGTGACGAATTTCACAATTCCTTCCGATGATGGCGGGACCTTTGATCATCGCCCCATCTTCCACCACGGTCCCTTCGCCGATGAAAACATTGTCTTCAATAAAGGCCCGACCAATGCACCGATTGCGTAATTCCGGCTTCAGATTGGCAGTAATATATTCCTTGAGCTTTTTCAGAGCCTCCCAGGCATCAGTGCATCCTTCGAAAATTTTGGCGTGCTCTGTTTGGCTCAGGTCAAACAAATCAGCGGGTTTAAACATGATTTAAGGTTATGAGACGAAGCAAAGCACGCAACATGAATCGCAACGCGTGGGTTCTTCACTGGACAATCTGCTTTTGACATCTGAAATTCGCACTATGGCTTTGACACCTTCCACCATGTTGCCCCTGGGCACGGTTGCACCGGATTTTCGTCTTCCTGATACGAACGGAAAGCTGGTCTCGCTTTCCGATTGCAAGGGAGCGCCCGCGATGCTGGTGATGTTTATCTGCAATCATTGCCCCTACGTCATTCATGTCCGCACGGAATTGGCTACCCTTGCCCGGGAATACCAGGGGAAAGGTGTTGCCGTAATCGCCATCAGTTCCAACAATCCAGAGAATTACCCAGCGGACAGTCCCGAAAAAATGAAGGAAGAAGTGGCGAAGAATGGCTACACTTTTCCTTACCTTTTCGACGGAAGCCAGGGAGTAGCCAAATCCTACCGAGCCGCGTGTACCCCGGATTTCTTCGTCTTCGACAAGGACCTGAAACTGGCGTATCGCGGACAACTGGATGACAGCCGTCCTCGTGTGGCGAACCCGGTTCCGGTGACTGGCAAAGATCTTCGTGCCGCGCTGGATGCCGTGTTGTCGGATAAACCGGTTTCGTGGGATCAAAAACCAAGCATGGGCTGCAACATCAAATGGAAGCCTGGCAACGAACCACGCTACTAACCGCTGTGATGAGACGCTTTGCCGGAATCGAGATCGGCGGCACCAAGCTACAAATAGTTGTCGGCCATCAAAATGCATCTCCATCAACGGGGTGGATTATCGATGAACGTTTCCGCTATGCAGTCTCGCACGCGAAAGGAGCGGAAGGGATTCGTCGCCATATTGAGACAGCACTCAAGACCCTTATCCACCAGGACATTGCTGCAACCGGTATTGGCTTCGGGGGCCCGATCAACCGCCGCACCGGCAAGATCGCCTGCTCCCACCAGATCGAGGGCTGGTCCGAGTTCCCCATCGTTGACTGGATCCAATCGCTGCTGAATGTGCCGACCTTCGTCGACAATGACGCGAACATCGCAGCGTATGGTGAAGCACTCCATGGAGCAGGCACCGGATTCGATCCAGTGTTCTACGTAACTCTGGGAAGCGGCGTAGGCGGCGGTTTGGTCGCCAGGCACCAGATCTATCACGGAGCGGTCCCGGGCGAATCCGAGATCGGACATGTGCGACTGGATAAGACAGGCAGAATTGTCGAGGAGAGTTGCTCAGGCTGGGCTGTCGACAAAAAGATCCGGCAGGCCATTTGCAAAAATAAAGACTCCCGTCTGGCTCAACTCATTACACAAGCGAACGCAAAGGCAGGAGAAGCACAATTCCTTGAGGCAGCTCTGCAAGCAAAGGATGCGCTGGCAGAACAAATACTGGACGAAACGACCGAAGATTTAGCCTTCGGACTTTCCCACATGGTGCATCTTCTTCATCCCGAAGTGATCGTGTTAGGAGGTGGCTTGTCATTGGTGGGAGAACCGCTGCGGGCGGCGGTAGCACAACACCTCGATCAATTTGTCATGCATGCGTTCAGTCCACGGCCGGTTGTAGCACTGGCAAAATTGGGAGAGGACGCTGTTCCCATCGGAGCATTGTCCATGGCTCACGCCATGAACGATGCCGTCACCTTCACCTAAAGCTTTCAGGATTTGTTTATTCGCGCCCGGCAGCGGCTATGAAAGGCTTCAATTCGACCATCAGCTTCGCGAAACCCTCCAACGTTAGTTGCTGCGCACCATCACTCCAGGCTTCCGCAGGATTTGGATGCACTTCGATGAGAAGCGCATCTGCGCCCATTGCGACGGCCCCTTTGCACATCGCAACCACGAGATCCGCACGTCCAGCACCCTGGCTGGGATCAATCACAATGGGACAGTGGGATTCCTTCTTGATGATTGGAATCGTCGATAGATCGAGGGTATTCCGGGTATAGGTTTCGAACGTGCGAATGCCTCGTTCGCAGAACATCAAATTCGGGTTGTTGTTGGAAAGAATGTATTCACCAGCCAGCAACCACTCTTCGATTTTCATGGAGAGCCCGCGTTTCAACAAAACCGGTTTTCCAGTTTTCGCCGCCGCAATGAGCAACTGGAAGTTCTGGGCATTGCGTGCACCAATCTGAAGGATATCACTATACTCAGCGACCATTTCTGCGTGCTGCTCGGAGAGCAATTCTGTTATGATACTTAACCCGGTTTCTTTCCTGGCCTTTGCCAACAGTTTTAAGCCTTTTTCTCCCAACCCCTGGAATTCGTAAGGAGAGGTGCGAGGCTTGAAAGCGCCACCACGGAGGATCGTCGCTCCTGCCGCCTTAACGGCATGGGCAGTTTTGAGGAGCTGCGTCTCATCCTCCACCGAACACGGGCCGGCCATCACCTGAAGCCTTTTCCCCCCGATAACCGTCCCACGCACAGTGACGCTGGAGTTCCCTTTGTGCGCCTCACGGCTCACCAGCTTAAACCGCTTTTGAATGGGCACCACTTTTTCTACCTGAGGCCAGGAAGACAGAACCTCCAAGGTCTGATGAGTCCGTTCATCGCCGATGCAGCCAACTACAGTCCGTTCCACCCCACGCATGATATGGGGTTTGTAGCCGAGTCGTTTGATCTCTTTGAGGACAGCCTGCTCCTCTCGCTTCGCGATATCCGGTTTTAGAACAACGATCATATTTTTCCTATTTTGAGGCAGGTCACAAAAAAACCGCAGGTTCTTTGGTGACCTGCGGTTATTGGCTTAAATCGTGAGATCCTCAAGCCAGCCAACGATGCAGGTCGGCGGAAAAGTATCCGCTAAACCAAGAGTTGCTGATGCAATAGCCAAGAGAATTCACGTGCTCAAAACATAGTTGCGTCCTCACGGTTGGTCAAGGGACCCAGGGCACCTGCCATAGTAGAGAGAGTCATAATCATTTGTTTGGGCGATCCTCTCTCGGACCCTCCAGCATTGGGCGTAAATGCGATGGTGACCGTTGTCTTCAACATCGAAAAATGCACAAACCCAAAAAACACCAATAAAAATGCGCTTTTCTATTGCTTCATCTTCATCAAACGCTTTAATACCAAGGGTATCAGGTGATCCTGATCCACAAAAAAACAAGAATATGGCTAAAGCACTTACCAAATCACAAATCGCTGAAGAACTCGCAACTTCCATCGGTGTCACCAAAAAAGTTGGCGTCGAAATCCTCGATCATCTCGCTGAGCTCGCTTACAAGAATGCCAAGAATACTTTCACCTTGCCCGGTATCGGCAAGTTGGTCTTGGTCAACCGCAAAGCTCGCATGGGTCGCAATCCGGCTACTGGCGAAACCATCAAGATCGCTGCTAAGAAGGTCGTTAAGTTCCGCGTGGCCAAAGCCGCTAAAGACGCGATCCTCGGCGTGAAGAAGTAATTTCCTTTTAAAAGGATTAAAAAGAAAGGCGCTCCATCCGGAGCGCCTTTTTTGTTGGCACCCCCTCCTGCAGGGGACTCGATTGGCATCTTTTCCCTTTGCCACGCTTAAGGTCTTCCCTCAATAAAAACTTCTCGCACGGCAGATGGTTTTTTTAGAAGCTCTCCGCATCCCCTTTCAACTGGTTGATGGCTCAGCCCCCACTGAACCAAACCGAACGCATTGTCGTTTGCATTGGAAAACATTCACTGAGAACGCGTATGGAAACATCAAAGCGCGAGTTGTTGCGCAATATCGGTTTTGGGGTGGTTGTTTGTTTGATCACTATCGCCGCCTTTTCGTCCGCCCTCACTTCTGAGCTCGTTCACTGGGATGACGACATCAACATCCTCCACAATCCACATATCCATAAGATCAATGGGCAGAGCCTGACATGGATGTTTACGGATTCCAGTTACACCCCTCGCTATCGCCCTCTGAACTGGCTTTCCTGGGCCGCGCTTTATCATTTCTTCGGCCCTAATCCGTTTCCGTATCATGCCCTGACACTGCTCCTTCACGGCCTGAACGCAACGCTGCTCTTCTTCGTGATTCAAAAGGGGATGCAGCTGAGCAGAGGAAACGCTTTATCCACTTCGCAAAAGGTCCTGTGCGCGTTCGCAACCCTGCTCTGGGCGTTGCATCCCTTGCGAGTGGAGGCCGTTGCATGGGTGAACTGCCAGATCTACACCCAATCGCTCCTCTTTCTGCTGATCTCACTTCTGTTCTACTTTCGTGCAACAACACATGAAACGCCGATGCAGTCCCTCGCCTATTGGACTTCTTTCGCATTCTTTCTTTTTTCTCTCCTGACCTACCCGACTGCTGTCGCCTTTGTTGTTGTTTTGCTGGCGATCGATTTTTTCCCATTGAAACGCCTTGATCTCTCGAAGCTTTTCTCGACCGCAAACCGAAGTGTGTTCGTCGAGAAGATTCCCTTTGCAGTCCTCACCGTGTTCGTGGCCGGAATCGCTTTATGGGCACGAGCAAATGCCACGGCAATGTGGTCGGAGGCTTCCGACGCTGCTCGACTGAACTCGATAGACCAGGCTGCTCAAGCATTTTACATCTGGGCGTATTACCTCTGGAAGCCCTTTGTCGTCCTCAACCTCTCTCCAGTCTATACGCAACTGGTGGAGTTTCGTTGGTCGGAATGGCAATTCGTCGCCAGCGCAACTCTGGTCCTGGGCATTTCCGCGACTTTAATTGCGCTCCGTCGCAAGCTACCGGTTCTGCTCGCAATCTGGGTCTGCTATCTCGCCTTACTCGTCCCGATGCTGGGATTAACGGAGCATCCCCATTATCCCAACGATCGTTACAGCTACATTGTCAGCATACTTTTTTCGGTGCTGATCGCTGCGGGGCTCCTGCATCTCTCGATCCATCGTTTTCGAATGGCTGCTACTGCAATTGGGACAATCGTTTTGGTTGGTTTAACCACGTTGACAGTGCGGCAAACACGCGTCTGGCATGACAGCTACACCCTCTTTGACCACGCTCTTTTGAAGCTTGGGAGCGATCCCTACCGTGCTGACATCTTCTGCCGATTGGCACGAGTCCATGCTGGCCAGGGTCGCTTTGATAGCGCTGTCGAAGCTTACTCGAAGGCTTTGGCGATTCAGCCAGCTTTCAACAAGGCGCACATTGATCTTGCCACGGTCTATATCCAAAAAGGTCAAACCAATGAAGCCGTTATCCATTATCGGGAGGCACTCAGCAGGAAGCCAAATGATCCCCTGGCCAATTACAATCTGGGAGCGGTGCTCGAAAACCTTGGAGACGCGTCGCAGGCGCTCGCTTGTTTTCGTAACGCAGTCACAAACGATCCTAACAACCTGGACTACCGTTTAGGCTTTGCTTCGGCACTCAGCCGAAGCGGTAAACAGCCGGAAGCGTTTGAAGAACTTCAGGAAGCACTAACCCGCCATCCCAAATCGCCGGAGGCTCTCTGCCGGGTGGGAGGTGCCCTGGCGGCGCAACAACGTTTACCCGAGGCAATCGAACACTTTAGCAATGCCCTCAACCTTAACCCTGCTCACGGTGAAGCTCACTACAATCTGGGAACCGCGCTTGCCATGAGCGGCAAGATTGCAGATGCAACATCGCACTTCCTTGAATCCGCACGTCTCGCGCCCAAGTCGCAAACCCATCTCGCCTGTGGGATGGCTTTGTCTGAAACCGGACGCATGAGCGAGGCCGCCGAAAGCTATCGTCGGGCACTAAAAATTCAGCCCGACATGATGCCAGCGCTCGTGAACTTATGCTGGCTGCTTTCGGCTAATCCCGACCCAAAAGTTCGCAATGGGAAAGAAGCGATTTCACTGGCGCAACAGGCTTTGAAATACGACGGCGAGAAACACCCTGAAGCCTATGACCTGCTTGCTGCTGCCTATGCAGAAGCGGGGAGATTTCAAGAAGCCGTGGAAGCCGCGCAACACGCCTCCACCCTGGCTAATACGGCGGGTCGCCCAGACCTCTCCGCAGACCTGGAGCGCAAACGGAAGATGTACGAGGCCGGACAGCCGTTCCGCATGTAGGTTCTTCATATCGCGGACCTGCGCTCCGCCCGAGTTTAGAAATTCTTCGTTTCAAAGATTCTCTTCTCCGTTGAGTTTTTCTGTCCCAATGCCAACGTGCCGATGTTGCTGTCATTTAGTCAGACCGTGAAAAAATGAAATCGATTAATTTTGCCATCATTGGTTGTGGAGGTATCGCCTTGCAGAACCACTTGCCTGGGTTGGCGCTCTGCCCGGGAACAAAGGTTGTCGCTCTATGCGATACAGATCCCGCCACGCTCGAGCGAGCCCGGCAGCAAACCGGGGTTGCGGTAGTCTCGACTAATCACGAAGAAATAGTCAGTCGCGACGATGTGGATGCAGTAATCATTGCCACGCCGAATTTCACTCACCCTCGCATCGCCTTGGATGCAATCGCCCACGGCAAACATGTCCTTTGCGAAAAACCGCTCGCATTGAATTTTGCCGACGCACAATCTATGGCGGTGGCTGGGGATCGCGCCGGGATTCGGCACATGACCGCGTTCACCTATCGTTTCGTGCCAGCCATGCGTTATCTTGCCCACCTGGTCGCGCAGGGTGATCTGGGCCAGCCTTACCATTTTCGTTCCTGCCGCCTGCAGGATTGGGGAACGCGAGGGCTGGGGTGGCGACAGATCAAGGCGCTTTCGGGGAGCGGTGAACTGGGCGACATGTTGAGCCATCGAATTGACTTTGCGCATTTGCTGGTCGGACCCATGAAACGCATTGTCGCGAACACAAAAATTGTTCACCCAATGCGGGGCGGTCAGCCCAATGACCTGGAGGATTGGGTGGCCATTCTGGCCGATTTCGAAAATGGTGCCACCGGTGTGCTGGAAAGCAGCAAGCTGGCAAGTGGACGCAATGAAAGTTGGCGCAGCCTGGATTACGTTGAGGTCAATGGCTCTGAAAGGAGCTTCGTTTTTATTACCGGTGAATGGAACAAACTGCAGACTGGCAAGGTCGGCGGTCCCGGATTGGAAACCATCGAGGTCCCCAGGGAATTTTGGAAGGCCCCCGGTACTCCGAGGGATGTGAGCCAGGGCGATCCCCTTGTGACCTTTCGCTACGATCAGATGTGGGAATTCGTCGACGCCATTCGCAATGAGCGCCAATGCATTCCCAGCTTCCATGAGGGGGCTCGCGCGCAGGGAGTGATGGATGCTGCCGTTCGGTCAGCCGAAACTCGGCAATGGATTGATCTATGACAAAGACAGCCTTGATTACAGGAGCGGGCAGCGGCGTGGGCCGTGCTATTGCAGTGCAACTTGCCCGCGAAGGATGGCGCCTCGGGTTGGTCGGTCGGCGCAGCGCGCCATTGAAGGATACCGCAACAATGACAGGGTTGCCATCTCAGGATGTCATCGTTGCCCCATGCGATATTGGCAATTCCTCCGCTGTCAGTGCGATGGCTGAACGAATCTTCGCAGAACTTGGAGAGGTGGAAGTTTTGGTAAACGCAGCCGGAACGAATGCGCCAAATCGATCACTTGAGGTTCTTTCTTTGGATGACTATCACACCATGATCAATACGAACCTCAATGGTGCGTATTATTGTGTGCAGGCTTTTCTGCCGGGGATGCGTCAGCGCAAAAATGGCACAATCATCAACATCGTGTCGGATGCCGGGAAACAGGCTTCGCCCAAAGCAGGGCCCGGTTATGTCATTAGCAAATTCGGCCTGGCCGGGCTCACGCAAAGCATCAACGCGGAGGAGCGAGGTAATGGAATTCGTGCGTGTGCGATCTTTCCGGGGGATATCGATACGCCGCTTCTCGAAAAACGACCACAGCCTCCCGGTGCCGATCTTCGGGCGAAAATGATGCGCCCCGAGGACGTGGCCGGTTGCGCCCTCTTTTGTATCAACCTTCCAGGCCACGTGGTCGTCGAAGAAATGCTAGTTCGTCCGCGTTGAACGATTCGGGAATGAGTCTCGACATAGCAGGCGATGCTTCGTCTGAATGTTTTATGGTTTTCGAACTTTTCTTCTGAATTTTTGGGATCCAGTGGAATTCCACCATGCCGATTTAGGAGATGCGCCCCTTCGACGAGGTGCTGACTGAAGGTAAGTTCCTTCCGGAACATACTGGAGCAAAAAATGACAACGACGCAACCACCGCCGAGAAAGCCTTACCGAGGATTGTCCCCCTGGAAAAACCAAAGCGTAAAGGGACCAAACGTCCGCGTGCCCGGTCGACTATGACTGCGGAAATCAATACTGTTCCCAGGAGCAAACGACTGGCGAAACTTTCGAAGCTCCGGGATTGAGCATCGCGACGTTGCCATTTATGACTTCGCTATGACCCGATTTCTCCTTATCCGACACGGCACCAATGATCTTGTCGGAAAAGCGATTGCGGGCCGTGCGCCAGGCACTCATCTGAATGGGGAAGGAAGACGGCAGGCATCGCTTCTGGGCGAAGGGTTGGCGACCGAGAAGGTTCATCGCATTTTCAGCAGTCCACTGGAACGGGCATTTGAGACAGCAGAGTTTCTTGCGAAACCACGCGGGCTCAACATCCAAGTCGCTGACGAATTGCAGGAAGTTGACTTTGGCGACTGGACCCGAAAGACGCTTGAAGAACTCGCCATCACACCCGGTTGGAATGTTTGGAATAATATTCGAAGCAGGTGCGTTATTCCGAATGGGGAGATCATTGTAGAAGTCCAGGCACGGATGATCCGATTTATTCTCGATACCGCACGAGCGCATCCCGGGGAAACCATCGCACTCTGTGGGCATGGCGATCCTATAAAGGCAGCGTTGAGTTACTTCACGGGAGCTTCGTTAGATTCCTTGGACCGTTTAGAAATTCGTCCTGCCTCAGTAAGCACCTTGGAGGTGTTTAACGATTCGGTGAGGTTGAATGGAATTAACCGGATCTTTTATTAACAATTCGAAGGTTTGATTTTGTGCGGGTACCTTATTAGCGAGGAGCTACCGATCCACCTTCCTGCGGTGGCACTAACGTTTATCCAACGCGCCCAATACCGCACATAAATTCTTCAATCTGGGCGTCGCCACTTGAGCCGCTACCGCATGTCGCAAAGGTTCAAAGAAAAGACTGTTAAGCTCAAGCGGTTGACCATGTTCATAATCAATCAATGTCGATGCCCGATAGGGACCCATCTCGCGTGTGCGGGCAATCTGCTCGTCTGCCACTGCGTCTGAAATTTTCAACCCAAGGGCATTCGCTGTCGCGATCGTTTCATGCATCAACTCGCGAACTAATCTCTCCCAATTTGGATCGGCCAATAGAATATCCGTAGTAAGACAAGGTCTGCGTGAACCATCCGGCGCGAGCGTGCCGGACATGACCGCTTCATATCCGGCGGTTCCGGCAACACCCAAACCATTAAACGGAATGTTCCAAACCAACTTCTCCCAATGCGCCTGCATGATGTTGGCAGTCACCGCGCAGGGAACCCCCGAATGACGGATCATCGAGGCAATATCGTGCGTGCGCGGTTCTGGCCAACCGCCAAATTCTCCCATTACAATTTTCCCGTGCGCGATGTGTTGGATTTTGCCAGGGGCGATTCGGTTGATGCAGACAAAGCAAAGGCCTCCGAGAACTTTTTCCTTCCCAAACAAGGCAGCCAATTGTTCTTCGTTTCCCAGACCGTTCTGCAGCGTAAGAATAGCGGTCTGGTCACCAACGAGAGGGGGGAGCAACTTCGAGAACTGATCGTTCGCCGTCGTTTTTAGCCCAATGATGACCAGATCGCAGATTCCAATTTCTTCGGGAGTGCGCGCGCATTTTGGCCGAACATTAAAATTCCCTTCGTCGCTCAAAACATCCACGCCGCGACGTCTCACCTGTTCATAGTCCGACCGGAGCAAAAACCAGACTTCCTGTCCGTCTTTGCTCAGCTTCGCGCCATAATAACTACCAAGGGCACCGCACCCGACTACCGCGATCTTCATGACGAACTATTTGCTCGCCCTCGGGACAAAACAAACGAAAAGAAGAACCTCTATCGGGAAAAGTCCAAGCCCTTGGATGACATTATCTTCGGACCGCACCGTTTTGGGTCAGCGGAATTATTGTTTCAACCCGGGTTCCTTTTCCCGGTTCACTGACAATGTTAAGTCGCCCCCCCAGGTCTTCAGTCCTCTTTTCCATGCCAGACAGGCCGTGACCGATTCGTCCGGATGGCGTCTGGCACAATCCGCAGCCATTGTCTTCAATTCCCAGGCTCAGCTCGTTGTTTGAAAACATCAGGTGAAGCGAAACTTCAGTGGCCTTGGAATGCTTTACCACGTTGTTCAAAGCTTCCTTGAGTAAGAGGAATAGATTGTGGCGAATGTCTGCCGTGAGCAGGACATCGGGTAAATTCTGAGGCACTTCCCAGCGACTGCGAATGTTAGTGGCACCTAAAAATCGCTGAACGTATTCGTAGAAATACAACGTGAGCTGCTTCAACGAATCATTTCGAGGATTAATGGCCCAGACAAGTCCGTCCATGTTTCGCACCATGTCCTCTGCGGCGCCAACAACTTTCTCGGCGTTGGCCTTCATTCCACTTTTCCCACCGCGTCCGCTGGCCGTGATGCCGCTCAACATGAGAATCTCCGTCAAGCGCGCGCCCAGGTCATCATGCATGTCCTGGGCAATGCGGGCACGCTCACGTTCGATGGCATGCTGTTGTTCGAGCTGTGCAAGTTTGTGCTGCATTTTGCGGCGGGTGACAAACCGCGCCGTTCCGCCGACGAACACGAAAGAAACCAAGCCGATGGCACTGTGAAACCACAATGTCTGCCAAAAGTGCGGCTGCAAATCCAACTTCACACTCGCGCCAAGCGAGTTCCAAACAGAGTCATTATTGCAGGCAATCACCCGAAACGTGTAATTTCCCGGTTCGACATTGTTGTAGTACGCAACCCGCCGATCTCCGGCTTCAATCCAATCAGCGTCGAGACCTTCAAGCATGTATTTAAACCGATTCTTCTCCGGGGCGGTGAGACTCAAGGCAGTGAAATGAAATTCCAATTCCCCGCGACCGGGCGGGATCTCAAACGTATTCCGAAAACTCGGAACCTTCTTTTTGTCAGCCATTACGCTCTCAACCACCACCGTCGGAGGCACACTATTCACCGAGGTTCCAGAACCAGCTACGACGACACCTTTAGTCGTCACAAACCAGAGCCGTCCATCTTTGGATTTGTACGCGCCGGGTTTACCCACGCCGTTACATTGGGTGCTTGCCATGCCATCGGATTTACCGAAGCTGACGCTCACCACCCCACTGGTTTTGCCGTCGAGAAAATCGTTCAACTCACGCTTGTTGACCCGAAAAATTCCCTTGAGCGAACTCATCCAGAAGAAACCGTTGTCGTCTTCGAGAATTTCAAACACATGATCTTCGAAGAGCCCATCCTTTTTTGAACAGGCGGTGAATTTTCCATTCTCGAAACGATTCAGGCCGCCGCTGCGCGTGCCGATCCAGAGAACACGGGCAGCATCTTCATAAATCGCTGTGACCTGAGTGTCGGACAATCCCTCGGTTCGACGATAATTGGTGAAGCGTCCTTCGCGATAACGGGACAAGCCATTGTCCGTTCCAATCCAGAGAGTTCCTTCGTGATCGACGCAAATGGCCTGAACAAAGTTTCCGGCAAGCCCATCTCCCGTGGTGAAGCGTGTCGCCTCCTGGCCCTGCCATTTTACCAGCGCCGTGCGGGTTCCAAGCCACAGGTTACCCTCACGGTCTTCGCACAACACGCGAATGGCATAATCCACCAGGTGAAAATCCACTTTATCGAAACGTTGAACCTCATCCGGTAATATTTTCAGCAGGCCACCGTCAAAATCTGCCCCCACCCACAGCAGGCCATCGCGAGTCTGCGTCACGGACAAAAACAATTCGCTCTCCAGTCCGGCTCGCTTGCCCACATCGTGGACGATCACTTTTCCTTTCTTGATCTCGTTCAGTCCACCGCCCCAGGTAGTCACCCAGACGCTGCCTTTGTCGTCTTCGAAAACCGACATCGCATTGTTGCCTGAAAGTCCCTCTTTGCGCGTAAAAGTGGAAAATTGTTTCAGACGCAGGCGGCTCAGACCGTCCTTTGCGCCCACCCAAAGATTTCCCTCGCGATCTTCAAAAATGGCATTGGCCTGGTCGAACGCTTCTCCTTCGTGATTCAATACAGCGGAGAAACGCGCTTCATCAAAGCGATACAATCCGCCACTCGTACCGGCCCAGAGATTCTTATTTTTGTCCTCGTAGGCAAGCAGAACAACTTTTTCCGCCAGCCCATCCGCTTCCATAAAATAGGTCACACCCTGTTCATTGAGACGGGCCATTCCGATCATGGTGGCGAGCCAGAGGTTGCCGTCGTGGTCCTGTTCGAGGCCGCGCACGAGCGGGTGCAATCGCTTGTCCTGCAACGGGAACAATTTCAACTCACCATTGATGTTGCGATGCAATCCGGCGTCGGAAACAATCCACATCCGATTCTCGCGATCGGCAAAAAATTGCGTGACAGCAGTTCCGGTGAAGCCTTCCTTGATCGTCAATGGAGTGAACTGTTCATTTTTGAAAAGAGAAATGCCCGTGCGGGTTCCCACCCATAAAGTTCCGTCAAAACCTTCAAACAGCGTCTTGATGGATTCACCCGCGAGGCCCGCAGTTCTTCCATAGTGCCGAAAGGTTCCATCCTTTAGCCGCGTCAGTCCCCCGTCGTCGTCTACTCCAATCCAAAGACTGCCATCGCGTGTAACACAAAGAGCATTCACGTTGCGGCTTTTCAGTTCCGACGTGTTGCCCGGGTCAAAAACAACGAAGCGGATTCCATCGAAGCGAGCGAGTCCGGCGCGAGTCCCGATCCAGAGATAACCGTCGGGAGTTTGCGCGATGGACTGGACGGTGTTGTGCGGCAGACCGTCCTCGGTTTGCCAGGTGCGCGAAGTGAAATCCGGCGCATGAGCGGCGACGAGCGCAAGCGGGAACGTCAGGAAACAATATAAAGCGATCTTCCAGAGGCGATGAATAAAATGACCACTGGTGGAGTTCATGCGAAGGCAGAAGAGTGAAGCAACCGGGCCGAAATTCCAAGACCGGGAACTGGTTCCGGACCTTCTTCAACGGCCCACGTAAACAAAGGCCACCGCATCCGCCACCACCACTGAGGGAATGGGCAATGCCCGATTCGTTAATCGCACGAAACCATTGGTCCCTTGTTCAAACAAACTCCCCTCCTTGATTCTGAACCAGGTCCCGCCATTGGTGGTTTGATTAACCCCGACGGCTTTAGTTCCGTTCTTATCTGTCACTTCCCACGACGCGTTGGTCGCGCGATTTTCGCCTTCGGAATACCAGATCCAAACATCGTACAGACCGGATTGTGGCAGGTTGGGACGATAGATCGCCCAGGAGTTCTCGTTTTCAGCGACGCATGCAGCAAATTTATACGTGCCGTAACGGGCGCTGTTCCAAACTTTGGAGGGACTGTTCCACCAACCGGTCAACTCGGCTTCCGTTTCGTCCATGATCACACCAACGCCTGATTCCCAGAAATTGGCGGTGATTCTTCGATCAGAACTCATGGTGATGGAAAGAGAGCTTTTCATTTTTTCAAAGTCTCCCGACCAACCGCCAAAGGTAGATCCTTCGCCTGGAGCTGCCGTCAACGTCACCACCGTGTTCGCGGCATAATTCGCGAGGTCGGGCGTTTTGATTACGGTTCCATTTCCAATCGTGTTTAACTCCAATGCAAAAGTTGTTTCCTTTTGAGTCGTACTTGGAAAAAATTCGGAAACCGTTTGCTTTTGCTCCAGGCGCATTGCCGCCACTCCGGCGACAACCAGGACACAGGTCAACAAACCAACAGCGAGGCGAAGTCTGGTCATGCGTGAGGGAGAAACTCCTTACAAAGGCCGCGCCAACTTCAGGAACCCTTAAAACCTGAAGGTTGGCGCGGGATCGATAAGTTAAGGATTACGGCTCCAGGAGGCCATGCCGAAACCCGTGCCACCGATAAAAAAGCCGCCCAACCCTTCATCCACGCTGTTCCACCGGGTTCCATCCCACCACTTGTGCCAGCAACCCCCGTCACTGCCCCGATAACATACGTCGATTTTATTGGCCCCCAATGACACTGCTCCGGGAGTGGCAGTTGCGGTGCCACCCAATGATGCCCACCCGGTCCAACCCGGCGTCCATGCGTTATGGTAAACCGCGTTTCCGCCGCCGATGCCGAAGACATCCAGACGACCTGGTCCCCATGAAGCCGCCGCCATGCCGGTTCCCGGAAGAAAATAGCCGCCCATCGGTTCATCCGTTGCACTCCATCCCGTGCTGACGTCATACCATTTGTGCCAGCAGCCGCCGTCGTTGCCGCGATAGAACAGATCGATGCGATTAGGTCCCCATGAGACCGCTCCGATATCAGCAGTCGCAACCGCTGGCAATCGTGCCCAACCGCCCCACCCTGATGCGGTGGTAAACCATTTGTGATAAATGGCGTTGTCTGGACCGACCCCGAAAACATCGAGGCGATCGGCTCCCCACGAACAGGCAGCAAAGCCAGATATGAAAGCGCCGCCCAGAGATTCGTCGGCTGTATTCCAGCTCGTGCCATTAAACCATTTGTGCCAGCAGGCATTGTCGGTTCCGCGATAAAAAACATCGATACGATTGGCCCCCCACGAAACTGCGCCCGGGGTCGCACCCG
The DNA here is from genome assembly GCA_046597605.1 of Limisphaerales bacterium. Classification (GTDB taxonomy): domain Bacteria; phylum Verrucomicrobiota; class Verrucomicrobiia; order Limisphaerales; family JACDHS01; genus JACDHS01. Next base: position 105,663 of record JBKJKE010000084.1, read on the forward strand.
AATTTCCGCCCACCGGATTCCATCCGGTCCAACCCGGCACCCAAGCTTTTTGATAAATGCTATTCCCCCCGCCGACGCCAAATATGTCCAGTCGAGGAGCGACAGGAGGTGGCGGAGGGGTTCCGTTGCGGCGGGCATGCACGCCATTGCGCGCTTCGCCGCTGTTAATATTTGAAGTGATAAATGGATAGGCGCTGTCGCCGGGACAGGCGCTAGCAAACGCATCGCGATGACTGCACAAAGTACCAACACCTGATCGGCCGCCATAAGTGCCACCACCATACGCCGACCAGGCCGATGGCATGCGCCACGCAATCACATCATAGATGGAATTCCGCATTGCAGTCGTGGGCACCTGGTTGTGCGGCGGATGAAAATAGCCCATCCAGTTAAACCCAAAGCTGTTCGCGTTCACGCTGTCGTGAGCACCAACGGGAATACTCGACATCGAACCCGAGCGGCCTTCGAAGATGTATCCCAGTTTGCATACTATGAAGTGATAACCGGTGTCGCACCAACCCCGCGTGTCCATGTGATAATTCTGCACCGCCCGAACATTCGCCGCAGAGGTCGCCTGCGAGGTGGTGTTGAAATCACCAGCATTGGCCGTGTGATGGATAACAGCTCGGTTGAGGGTTCCCATTTGCGAGATGCCGCATTTTGGAGCACGGGCTCCCCAACAGGCTCGAGTGCAAATGCTGGGCTGCGGGCCCTGGGCCGACTGCGCTGTGGAGACGAGTGCAAAGACACCCGATATCAAAGCCGAAGTTTTGAGAATAATTTGTGTTTTCATTCTGGAATTTTAAGTTTCAAAAACAATTTAGAGCTTCGTCCAGTTCCCGCCGAGACTGGCAAGGTTCCAGGTGCTGCCATTCACCGCCGTTTGCCAGTACGTCCACATCGCCGTTTCCCCTCCCAGGCTGAACACCTGCAAACGTCCGTCTTGATTAGCGCTGACGGCCTGACTGGAGACCGGCCAGTTTCCGCTCAGAAAGCCCATGCCAAAACTACTGCTGTTGGCCGTGCCCTGCGTGTAAGACCACAGTGCGCTGTCGCCGCCGACGATGAAGACCTGCAGACGTCCATCGGCATTGCGTCCAACGCAGGGATTGGATGCCCAGGTGCCGCCCAGACTGGCAATGGACCAACTGGTGCCGCTGGCAGCAGTTTGTGCGTACGTCCAAAGCGCTGCATCCATGCCCGTCATGAAAACTTGCAGGCGCCCGTCCGCGTTGGCCCCGACAACGGGCGAGGAAACCCAGGCCCAGGTACCGCCCATATTCGCGATGCCGAAGCTGGCGCTGTTTACAGCTGTCTGCGTGTAATTCCACAGCGCCAACTCATTGCCGGTCAGAAACACCTGCAACCGGCCATCGGCATTGGAAGCGACAGCCGGAATACCCGGCCACGATCCGCCGAGATTGGCGATGCTCCAACTGCTGCCGTTCGCTGCCGTCTGCGTATAGGTATAAAGCTGTTTGTCACCACCCACCAAAAACACCTGGTTGCGTCCGTTTTGATTCCTACCAACGGCAGGCGAGGAAGGCCATGAGCCGCCCAGATTCACGATGCTCCAGGTTCCCACGCCGCTGTTTGGAGTCACAGTGTAGGCCCACAGCGTGCCGTCCATGCCGATGACGAATACGACAAGACTGCCGTTGGGATTGTTCGCCACGACGGGTGTGGAGGTCCACTGTCCGCCGAAACTATACCAACCCGAGAACGCGCCGTTGGGTGTGGTCTGACAAGAAGTCCAAAGTGCTCCCTCGCCGCCAATAGCGAATATCTGCATCCGCCCATCAGCATAGCGTCCCACCGGCGATCCAATCTTCTTCTTGTCTGGCTGTGGCGGAGGGGTTCCATTGCGGCGGGCATGCACGCCATCGCGCGCTTCGCCGCCGTTGATGTTGGATGTGATAAATGGATAGGCGCTGTCGCCAGGGCAAGCGCTGGCAAACGCATCGCGATGAGTACACAAAGTGCCGACACCAGGTCGACCACCATAAGTACCGCCGCCATAAGTCGACCACGCAGAGGGCATGCGCCAGGCAATTACGTCATAGATGGAATTTCGCATCGCAGTCGTGGGCACCTGGTTGTGCGGCGGATGAAAATAGCCCATCCAATTAAAACCAAAGCTGTTCGCGTTCACGCTGTCGTGAGCGCCGACGGGGATACTCGACATCGAACCGGCGCGGCCTTCGAATATGTATCCCAGTTTGCATACCATGAAATGGTAACCGGTGTCACACCAGCCCCGGCTGTCGATGTGATAATTCTGCACCGCCCGGACATTCGCCGCGGAGGTCGCCTGCGACGTGGTGTTGAAATCACTAGCACTGGCCGTGTGATGAATCACCGCGCGGCTGAGTGTCCCCAGTTGCGAAATACCGCATACCGGAGCCCGCGCTCCCCAGCAGGCTCGGTTACATATACTGGGCTGCGGCCCCTGGGCTGCTTCCGAGCTCGCGGTAAGGCCGAGCAAGGCGAGGACAATTGCGCCCATGGCCTTCGGGAGCAATGGTTTCGGCTGATCGAAGGGGGATCGTCGGGTCTCTTTCGTTCTCATAATCGGATTGGAGATTGATGGTTTTGCGTTTTAAAAAGCCCAGGAACGAACACGGCGGCTTGCCGGGAGCCTTCATGGATGTGTGAAAGCTTAGGAATTTACGAAATAGAAAACCACCCACGTCCGGTTGAAAAGTGGCTGATCGGACACGGTTTTGTGCGTCGCCACCCCCACGGATGTGGGGGTCATGGGAATTTCGGTCTGCGATTTGCGAATGCCGCCTTTGTAAGACGAACTACTTCGAACCGAGGAACTTCGCCACCGCTTCGGCGCGAGAACGGACGTGAAGCTTTTCGTAGATGGTTCGGATATAGCCGTGAACCGTGTGGAAACTCAGGGAGAGTTTTTCGGCGATTTCCTTGTTCTGATACCCCTCCGCCAACAGTGAAACGATTTCATGCTCCCGTTTCGTCAGGTTCTCCGCATCGTTTGGTGATTTTCGCTTTTGGAAATATTCCACCACTTGTTTTGCAATCATGTGGCTCATGGGTGCGCCACCCTGATGCACGTCGGTGATTGCCTGGAGAATTTCCGCGGGACGCGTTTGCTTGATCAGATAGCCGCTCGCGCCAGCCTGCAAGGATTGGAATATCCGGTCGGAGTCCACATACACAGTGAGCATTATGACGCACAGTTGCGGCCGCAGCTCCTTCAACTTCGCGACACAATCAATGCCGGACATCCCGGGCAAATTGATATCCATCAAAACTACGTCCGGCCAGTTTCGGGGAATCTCACTAAGCGCCTGCTCCCCGGTTTCGCAACTGCCGATGCAGCGAAAACCTTCAGCACCCCCAACGACAATTACGAGGCTCTCTCGCAGCCGAAAGTCGTCTTCAACGATGGAAACTTTGATGAACATAGGGGAAATGGGATGTCGGAGTAATGAACCATCGGCATACTTTAATCAACACTGCATCTTTGAATTGCATCGGCCTCCCCATAGAAATCTGCGCCTGTTGGAATAAATTCCACGGCTACAGAGCGGATCGTCGCTCTGCTGCTAAAAAAGAACATTGTAGTTAGAAAACAAACCCGAAAACCTGCCTTAACCAAGCGCCAATCCGGCCTGACCGGTTCCGTGCCCGCCCCCTCGCGCGAGGATGAGCTCACGTATTTAGGAAAAAAAAAGAGCCGCCCGGTGGCCCGGACGGCTTTGTGTTTCTAGTTTTCATCTTCAGGTGAGTTGGACCAGTTTGGCCCCATACCCCCTGCCGTGTTTCCATTGGTGATCATTGGTGTTGATTCGTGGTTAACTTCTCCTTACGGCGTTACCACAACCACCACCACTTCGCTCCGCGCACTCTCCCCACCGTTATTGACGGCTGAGACAGAGATCTCGACCTGCGCTCCCACCGGCAGATTCTCGAGCGCGAAGTCGAGATCCGCCGGGCTACCCACCGGGATAGCCTTTTCATCCACACCGACGACCTTCAACCAGAGACGATAGTACTCCGCCCGCGCCGACTTCGCCCATTTCACTGCTGCGATTCCACCGGCCTGCACTACCACACTTATCTTGCCTGGACGTTCCGGCGCCTGCTGAATCCCCGGTTGGTTCAATCCAAACGCTTCCCAGCGCGCATCCAACGGTCCCAACACCCGGTTCAGCTCCTCCGCCAATCCGCGCAACCGCAACCGCATTTTCTTTTCCTTCAGTCTTCGGGCATTCAGCAAGGTCCTTGCGGCACTCCTCTTCGCCGTGACCGCTCCGCTCGCTGTCGTCAGCGCCGCTAACGCGCCCGCTGCCAGGGCGGCCGTCGCCACGTTCTCCACCTCCAGTTCCGGCTTCTCGGTCAGGTAGTTGTTGAGAGCCGGGAGCAGCAGCAACAAGCCACCCACCGAACGTGGAACTCTTAATGACTGGTTGAATCCGGATCCATCCCACGCGGGAGAATAACTCCGGCCGAGCGACCGTTTCAGCGAATCACGAATGGTAAAAGCGATATCGAACGCCCCACTCGTTTGCGCCACCAGCACATCGGCTTGATCCCTCAGTTGGGTGCGACCTGTCAGATGCGCGGCCGTCGCCATGCCAAGGCCGTTGAGGTCAGCGTCGATCAGCGCCTTGGTTCCGACCGTGAGCGCCAGCGGTACCGCATGGAGAGCCGCGCCGCTGCTTGCTTTCACGCCACCCGCGTTTAATGCCTCCAGGGAGGTTAATAGTTTCTGTTTCATATATAACTTCTTTCTCTTTTGCCTGGATAGAGAAGGTCACTTTTATAGCGACCAAAGTGCTTGTGACACCCGCGTTCATCCGCTCCATATCCAACTGAGAAGTTTATGCCAGAGAAAAAAAGGGCCACATAGGCCATTCGTTGAGTACAACGCTGGGCCGCCCTCCGGCCCCCTGATAGCAAAGGGTTTCCTCACGAAAAAATCGTCTTTTCAGACACTTTTTTTGCACTTTTTTCCGACTTTTAGCGGGACGATTCAGTTGAGAAACCACAGATCGACACAGATTCACCCAGGGCGGCGTAGCCGCAAGGACGGACTGCGGTTGTGTGCGAAGCACCAGCCGCAGCGCATGGAAACGGGGTAGGATAGGAGTGATCGAGGCTGGCTATCGATGCAACGTGCTGCGGCTGGATTCTTTGGAATCTTGTTATTATTGCGTGATTCGCGAACATAGTAGTACAGATAGGGCCTGGAAGAATAAACTTCGCTGGCGCAAGGCTGCATCAAAGAGTGACGATCCTCCCCCTGCGTATTCTGCTGGTTCCCATCTGGGTTCATCTGAGTGCATCTGTGGTTTCTATTCTTTTCCTCTGCATGGTTCCGATTTAGGCGCACAGGGAAAAAACTCGTGATCTTTTTGTTTAAATCTATAGAACCGCCCAATGGATAAGCACCTGGATCTCGCCTCGGATAAGGAATATCAGAAGGCATTTAAGCTATTGGGAACCTTCGCGTTCCATCAAAAGGAAAAGATCGGCGATCTCTTCCCCACCGTTTACATCCTGATGAAGATGCCTGAAAACCGGCGCTATTATCATTATTTAAACCGTGTTTTTCGCTGGTTTCTCATAGCTTCGTCGCTCTGGCCGACAGAGTTCGTACCGGTAGTAAACCACCTGGTTCAACTCATCAAAAAAGGGGAACAACTCCCGCCGCTCCTGATTCTAATCCTCAAATTTTCCTCTCCCTTTCCGCCCAAGGCTCTCCAGAGGTTAATCAAACGCCGCGAACACATGGCACACAATGGGCAGTACGAAGACCTGGTGCGCAACAATGACAAATTCCTGTCCCACGACGCAGCGGTCAAAGCCAACCCGGAAGTTCACAAAGACCTGGAGATGCTGAAAGCGGCCGTCGACATCAGTCAGTATGCCAATCCCATCGGCGTGGTACGCCGTTACATGGTGGCCGAACGCGGCTTTCGCAACGGTTGGAAGTATGATCCGAATGACACCGAATCAATGATGAGAACCGCCCTGACGAGTATGTCGGCCAAGTACGACCTTTATGGCTTCCAGAATGACATTCCGTTGGTGATGAAGTTCACCGTCAATGCCACCGGTTTCGGCACGCTCATGTTTACGCCAAAATACCAGGCAACCGACCTCTCCCGTGACGTGAATCGGAAGAATGTTGGTGCCATCCCGAAGGCCTGGGGCGTGGCCGGCAAGGGAGCGAAAGCATTGGCCGCGAAACGCGAGCGGGAAGATGAAGCCATCCGCACCTATTTCGCCTCCATGCGTGCAGATGAGTTTGGTTATCTCGGCGAACCCCGCCGCCTCTACATCATCGAACAGGCTGGCCTCGGGCCGCAAACACATATCCGCCAAATCCGCAAACTCATCGTGACCGCAAAAGAATTGTTGGGAATCGAAGAATAATCTCGTAGCAGCCGACGTCAGGAGGCTCCAATTTTTTTCCCCCGAGAAAAGCCAAGGAGATCAGAGCCTCCTCACGTCGGCTGCTACGAATCTAAGTATCGTATTATCATGACCGACCGCGACTTTTACCTCCCCCGCCTTCCCCGGGAATATTATCAGGGCGACGCCGTCGTGCATTGGAGCCTTCCGCTGGCTCATCGAGCCACCGGATGGTTGAACGAACGATTTCAAGCTGAGTTTCGTGAATTAATGCTCCATGTCGCAGCCCGGGAAGGATTGCTCTGTCCAATCTATTGCCTCATGCCAGATCATATCCATCTCATCTGGATGGGCCTGCGATTGGACTCCGATCAGCGGAACGCAATGCCGTTTTTCCGAACCTACCTTGAACCGAAACTCGCCCCGCATAAATTTCAGCATCAACCCCACGATCACGTGCTGAAAGAACATGAGCGCAAGCACAACGCATTCGCTCGGACCTCAAATTATATCATCGAGAACCCACTGCGAGCTGGTCTGGTGAAAGATCCGACAGAATGGCCGCACACTGGTGCCATAATTCCTGGATACCCTTCGCTTCATCCTTTGCAAGAGCGTTACTGGGAAAAGTTCTGGAAGATCTACCAAGGCGTAAAATCCGACGACGCCGGAAACATCGTGCGCCCACCCATCTCGTAGCAGCCGACGTCAGGAGGCTCCATCTTCTCCGTGGCTGGGTTGGGGGAAATAATATTAGAGCCTCCTCACGTCGGCTGCTACGACATACAAGGCCGGCCTCGGGCCCCAAACCCATATGCAGTCCATCAAAAGGCCGTTGCGGCCGGGTATAAAGGCAAGAAACTGCTCGCCCATATCATTAAAGAAGCGGAACTCGAACCCACTACCGACGCCCCACAAAGTCCTCCGCCTCCGCCATCGCGCCGAGGAAATCCTGCAGGCACAAGGGAAGTTGAATCCGGAGGATTGAATCGTTCACCCGGCCGGTGAGCACGCCCGATGCACAGAACTGTGTTATTACCACGGACTGAC
>JBKJKE010000113.1:0-40000 GCA_046597605.1 Limisphaerales bacterium
TGGCTTCTCTTACCTGGAAACCTTTGGAAGCTGGACCTTTCACAACACTGGAATATTCCATGCAGAAAATGCGGCCACCCTTGAGCTCTACGGAAATTACGACTTAAACGAGGGCACCACCTTCAATGGAGCGGGCAAAACAAGACTGGCCAACGGTATGTTTGCAGGCGCTGGGACGGTGACGGTCAATGGCCTCGCAGAACTTCAATCCGGATTGCTCGCGGGGGAACACATTTGGACGGGGCCAGGGCTGTTGCAGTCCTATGGAGGAGGGGGCTTCGATGGCAGCACTGTGTTTAGTAACGACTTCCATGTCTATCTGGGAGGGGGAGCTATTTCCGTGGGCGGGGTCATCACGAACCGGGGAACGATCACAGCGTATGACGGTCAAATGGATGGGCAGAATGGGGAGGTCCATAATGAAGGCACGTTGGTGGTCTCCTTTCTCCACCTGTCGAACAACGGGAACTTCTACAACTCCGGGACGGTGCTGGCACCGGAAGGTGGCTTCTCTTACCTGGAAACATTTGGAACCTGGACCTTCCACAACAGTGGAATATTCCATGCCGAGAATGCGGCCACACTTGAGCTTTACGGAAATTACGGCTTGAACGATGGCACCACTTTGAATGGGCCTGGCAAAACCGCGCTGGCAGGTGGGAACTTTGGCGGCAGCGGAACAATCACCGTCAATGGATCAGCTGAACTTACTTCAACGGTGTCGGGAGAACATATTTGGACGGGAACCGGAGAACTGCAATGGAGTGCCGGAGGATTTAGCGGCCCCGGGTCGACCACCTTTGACACCAACCTGGTAGTTCGTGTCGATGGTCTGGGATCTATTCACTTCAATCAAACCATTACCAATTTGGGAACGGTCGGTTTTGCGGGGCCGACGGGTATCATAAACGGTGCCGACTTCTATAATAAGGGAAGGTTCATCATTGGTCTCACCGGTCGGTGCATGTTTACTGGCTCGAGCAACTTCTACAATGCGGGTCTTTACGAACAGAATGGTCCTGCCGATTTGTCGGCCACCTTCGTCAATACCGGGGTAATGAAGGTGAAATCCGGCATTGCTGACATTCTGAGCTTTTCATCGTCCCCTGATGCTGTGCTCCAGTTTCAACTAAGTGGAACGCTGCCGGGCCTGACCCACGGACAATTAACGGTCGGCTCTTTCAATGCAGCGGGTAGGTTGAATGTCACTCTGGCCGGTGGGTTCACCGGCAACGAAGGTGACGCTTTTGATTTGATTACTTATTCCGGAGTAGCTGGAACCTTCAGTGACATCGTTCTACCGGACACGCAGTGGCAGTCTCAGTACGGGAACGGAAAATTCGTGGTAACAAAGGGGACAGCTGAGGCGCCCGGTATCCCAGTCGGCTTGCAGGATCGCATCGTGGCGGTCGGAACAAACGTAACGTGGACAGTTGAAGCAAGCGGAGTCCCGGTCCCGACCTACCAATGGTTGTTCGAAGGAACACCGATTCCGAATGCGACGTTGGCGAGCTTCAGCCTGACTAATGTTCAACCGGGCGCGAGCGGAACTTACAGTGTGGTTGTTACGAACCATGCGGGCAGCGCGAGCAGCAGTGCGGAACTCGCCGTGCTCCTGCGACCAATGATCGTTGGGCATCCGGCGAACACGTCGGTGGTGGCGGGATCTCCCGTGACCTTTGCCGCTGCGGCGACCGGGGATTATCTACAGTATCAATGGTTCTTCGGTGCGTCCGCCGTTCCCTATGCTACGAACTCTTCTTTCACTCTGACGAATGTTCAGCCCTCCAACGCGGGGAACTACTATCTCTTTGTGCAAAACCCAGTTGGATCCGCTTCGAGCTCCAACGCTCTGCTGACCGTCAACCTTCCGGCTCACATCATCGTCGGCCCCCAGGATCGGATTGCTGTCTCGGGCAGCAACGTGTTGTTTTCCGTCGAGGCCGCCGGAACCGGTCCGGTATTCTACCAATGGCAACATGAAGGTGTCGTTATTGCGGGAGCCACGGCGACCACACTGCAGTTGACCAATGTTCAAACCGCTGCGGCCGGGACCTATACGGTAACCGTTACCAATGCTTATGGTTCGGCGAGCGGGAGTGCCACGTTAACTATTCAACAAACGCCGTTCATCATCACACAACCAGCAGACCTAATTTCTATCCTGGGTTCAAATGCAACATTCACGGTGCAGGCAGGTGGCTTCGGCGCGCTGAGATACAATTGGTTCTTCGAAGGGCAAGCCATTGCATCAACAACTAATGCGTCGCTGACACTGACGAATGTTCAAAGCACGAACGTCGGTGTTTACTATGTGGTTGTTACCAACCAGGTTGGATCCGTCTCCAGTTCGAATGCCACGCTTGCAGTTAATATCCCTGCCCATATTACCGCCGCACCGCAGGATCAAACGCACATCTCTGGAACGAATGTCATCTTCTCGGTGGAAGCCTCTGGAACCGGAGGGCTCTTCTATCAGTGGCAACACAATGGTAATGCGATCAGTGGGGCAACAGCCACCACCTTGTCCCTGACCAACGTTCAGTCGGCGAATGGCGGTTCTTATGTCGTAACTGTCACCAATGCGTATGGTTCCGACAGCGCCAGTGCGACTCTGACAGTTCAACAAGCGCCCTTCATCATTACCCAACCAACAAACCAGACTGTGGTTCTCGGTTCCCGTGCGACGTTCGCGGTGGAGGCGGGTGGAGATGGCACGTTGGGTTACCAGTGGTTTTTCAAAAATGACCTGGTGGCGGGGGCGACAGGTTCCACGTTTGTGCAGGAAGAGGTCCACGCGAGCCTCGGTGGTGGATATCAGGTGGTGATTTCCAATCTTTATGGCAAGGCAACGAGTGAAGTTGCGACCCTCAACGTTTCCTACACCAACGATCCGTTCATGGATGCCGCCGGATTTTACAACGGTCTGTTCCATGAAACCGATGCAGTCCGGCATCAAAGTGCGGGTTATTTCCTCATGACTTTGAGGACGAATGCCGCGTTCACCGGCAAACTTCTTCTCAATGGAAATTCAGTTTCTTTCAGCGGGAAGTTTTCTCCCGGCGGCACCACGAACAAAACAGTGTTGCGGACGAAGTTCGGCAAGGATCCAGTTACCGTGAGGCTGCAGGTTGACTTCGGCGTCAATCAAGTGGTCGGGACGGTCAGCAGCAGTGACTGGATCGCTGACATTATGGCCGACCGCGGATTCTACAATAATACAAACCTCGCCACCAATTTCTGCGGCAATTACACGCTCCTGATCCCGGGTGCTGAGAGTTCAGCGGTTTCTCCTTCAGGTCACGGTTATGCGTCGGTGATCGTCCGCACCAATGGACGGGTGTCGTTCAGCGGTTACGCGGCGGACAAACAGGCAATCAAGCAGACTACTTTGATCTCACAGAACGGGGACGTGCCGTTCTTTGCACCGATGTATCGAAGCGCCTCGAATGTGCTTAATGGAGATATTTCCATTACCAACAATGAGCATCGCGGGTTCATGTTCGGGTGGCTCTCGGTCACAAATGGAAGTGACGACTCGCCCAAAGGTACCGTTAGTTGGATCAAGACGGGCTGGACCAATGATTTGTACCAGGTCGGTTTTACGAACGAGACGGAAATATTGGGTTCGACTTTCATCATTCCTGCGAAGGGAGCGCGAGTTGTGCAAATCACCAACGGCATCACCTCTTTCTTTGATGCTTATCTCGCCCAGCCGGTGAGTCATCCGTTCACGCTGAAAACAAACAACACTGTGCTGACCACTTCGCGGACGAATTTGTCGCTGACGATCAATTCATCGTCCGGTGTTTTCAAAGGCACCTTCCGTGATCCGGCGTCTGGCACCAATGCCCCATTCTTTGGCGCCCTCCTGCAACAGCAAAATATGGGTGCGGGCTTTTTTGTTGGAACCAATCAGGCGGGATTGATGCAGTTGCAGAAACAATAGTTTATTTTCTAATCGACCAAAGGCCGTCGGGAAAAATCCCGGCGGCCTTTTGTATTTCGGCTGCATAGGGACCATTCGTCGCCAGGCTACAGGTTGTTACAGGAGGATCAGCCCCTGTATCAACTCCAATGGGATTCGGACACAGGCAGAGATGGCCATAGACGAATCCAGGCGCGCCAACCAAGTGCCATCGAATGGCTTAAATTACATACCTGTAAATTAAAACTGCGGAAGGAACTCCTTCCGCAGTGGCGATTCTTTTGTTTAAAGCAAAAGATTAGTTACAGGAGCGACGAGCGCTGATGGCGTTTTCAAAGCCGCTTCCTTCGGTAGTTTTGCTCTGCAACAGATCGCCCGGGCAGGCGGTGGCGGACACCGAGCGGTGACCGATGATTTTATCGGTCACTCCGCTGCAATAGGTCGATCCCGATCCTGTCGGAGTCCATCCGGGAGGCATTCTCCAGGCGATTGCCTTCTCCAGGCCATTCAACAAGGCCGTAGTAACAGCGTTGTTATAGGGCGGATGATAATAACCAAGAGCTGTGAACCCATAGCTGTCACTATTGCAGCCGTCGTGTGCCCCGCGGACGATCACGCTGAGGGAACCGGAATCCTTGCGACCGGTGAAAATATTTCCATGTTTATCCACAAGGAAGTGATAGCCGATATCGCTCCAGCCATTGTTATCCATATGGTAATTTTGGACACCACGGACTCTGGCCTTGGAGTCGGTCAATCCGGTGGTGTTGTAGTCGCTGCTCGAGGCAGTGTGATGGATCACGGCGCGGTTGAGAGCGCCCATGGTGGTGCTGCCAGTCGCGGCGCGAGCACTCCAACAGGTGCGATTACACATGGTGGGCTCAGGGGCTCGGCACGATTGCGCGGCTAAATCCGTTGCGCCAAACGCAACGAATCCGAATAACGCTGTGGCAACTAACTTCAGGGTAGGGTTTGTATTCATAGTTTTTCGTTGTTGGGGGGACTCTGAACACGTTCCTGGCGCAGCCAGATTATCTGGATATTCGTCGGGAACAGATTTGATCTACAAAATTTGTGGAACGAAGTAAACGGTTAAACAACAAGCCCCGGAGAATTCAAACTCCGGAGCTTGCGCACACGCCGCTTTCAATCAAGCGATTAATTCTGTTCAATGGTGATACTATCGACAATCCATCGGGTGCCTTTGGTGGTTTGATCGAAGTCGAGCCGGATCTGCTGAATCCCTGCGCCACCATTCCACTCAGCGCTGTCGCCCACCGGTATATTCACGTCGACCCAACCATTCTGCGCGGTGTAATTGACAATGGCGGAAGATTTGGAGGCGGACCAGGCTCCATCTGTGCTGGTGATCCAAAAGACCTGCATGTCGTGGCTCGCCGAATTTCCACTTTGCGGATAAACACGGACCCGGATGCGATCATTGGCACCGCCCAGATATTTGTTCGGCCCTTCGTAATCGAAGTAACCGCGGCTGGCATAAATAAAGGCATCATTGCCGGTCTGATCGAAGTAGATGACGCCAGGCCACCCTGAGGCCGTGTAAATAATGGGCGAGACCGCGTTGCCGACCGTCCAGCCCATCGCGTCGCTATCAAAGGTCCACCAGGGTGAGTATTGGGGGAGCACGTGATTAACGATCCAGCGGGTTCCTGAACTGGACTGATCGAAATCAAGCCGGAACTGCCTAATGCTCTGGTTCGCATAGCTGTAGCTGTTCACGTTCAGGTTCAGGCGAATCCAGTTGTCTTGTGCCACGTAATTAACAATCGGCGAAGACTTCACGGCGTCGAAATACGGTTCAGCCGCGGTGGACCAGAACATCTGCATGTTGTGGCTGGCGCTGCTGCCACTTTGCGCAAACACCTGCACATTCACGAGGCCAGCGCCGTAGCCGGTGTAATTCATCAATGGTCCATAAATAAAAGCGTCGGATCCGACCTGGTCGGCGTAAATGACTCCGGGCCATCCCGAGGAAATCCAGTTGATGCCGGTCATGGCATTTCCCGCGCTCCAACCCTGAGCGTCGGTATCGAAGTAGAAAGGAGGATTGATTGTCGGAGTGCCATTCCTGCGTGCATTAATTGCATCGCGGGCCGGGCCGCCGGAGTAGTTCGAGGTCAGGTGAACGTTATAGAAGTTGTTCCCGGGACAGGCGGTGGCTTTGACACTGCGATGACCATCGAGCCAACCCACCGTTTTGCAGCCTTCATCGCCGCAATAAGGGTAGCCCGTACCGTAGGGCGACCAGGCGGGAGGCATACGCCAGGCGATCACATCATAAAGCGCGTTGATCATCGCGCCGCTGGGAACATTGAGCGCTGAATTGGGATTACTGGCCGGATCAAAATTTCCAAGCAGGGTGAAGCCGAAGCTGTTGGCGTTGGCACTGTCGTGAGAACTGTTCGGCAATCCGGCCATGGAGTTGGCACGTGCTTCGAAGATGTTGCCATACTTATCGACGAGGAAATTGTAGATGATGTCGCAATACCCTTTGTTATCCATGTCGTAATTCTGGAGGCCGCGCATCAAGCTCTTCGACGCTTCCAGGCCGCTGGTATTGAAGTGGCTGGCGACGCCGGTGTGGTGAATGATTGCGCGGTTCAGGGTGGAAATGGTGGCACAACTGCGCGCTGCCCGGGCTCCCCAACAGGCGCGGGTGCAAATGGAAGGTTGCGGTCCCTGGCCAGCTTCGGCGGTTGGAATCCCCGCCGCCAGGGCAAGGGAAGAAGTGGTCAGGATCAATGCGAGTTTTGATTTCATAAGTAGGGTTTTTTCAGCCCGGCAGAAATGTAGCGGGACAGGTTTCCAATCGGGGTTTGTTTTGGTGTAGGAAATTTCCCGCGGCGGAACAATGTGAATCTGTTCCGGAAAAACTGTGATTCCGTCCACGGTTTTGCGTATGTGTGCCTTTGTTCGAAGTGGTTTGCCCCGCCCTGCGGTCCAATGGGCCGCGATAAGAGCATCTGAACGCAGAAATCAGGGAGCGTTTTTGCAAAACGTCCCTACCAGGGTGGGATCATCTTGCCAGGATGAACCCTTTCTATTGCTTCTGCATACCTTCGGGCATCGCGACGCGACGGCTCAGATTTCGTATGATAGAGCCCCGACTTTAGGCGAAGCCTTCGCACCGGTGGAAACTGCTTCACTTCGAAGCCAGGCGCCGTTGATGCCGGATGAGTTCCTCCTCGGTTTTAAACTGGGTATATCCAGGGGGGACGTTGAACACGGAATGGTCAGAAACTTCAAAGTCGACCATGGTGAAGGTTCCTCCGCCCGAAATTCCTGAGCCATCGGTTTTCTCAAGAAGGATCTTCAGCGGGAAATTTTGATGTTTTTCTGACAACCAAAAGGAAAAGGTCGTCGTTGCTTTTTTATCGCTGGATCGCAGCTGATATTTCCGACAGAAGTTCCCGTTATATGTTTCCGGTCCGGCATCCACGATCGAGCTCTCTCCCGGCGTGGTTTTACCAGCAACAAACCGGACGTCACCGGGCGGTTTCATTGAGACGGTAGCTTTGCTTTCAACGAAGGCTTTGGCGTGCGTGTAAACAAGATACACCTTTTCACTGTTCAGGGAGAGAATGATGCGGAGTTGGTCCAGTTTGGTATCGCGCAATCTTTTTTTCTCAGCAGCTGAAAACCTGCTCATGCTCGCGTATTCGATTTGCCACACTGCGGCAGTTTCATTCATCCAAAAGCGTCCCGGGATGACAATGTTTTGCTTCGTTTGGGTATTCTCGTGAAAGAGCGTGACCAACCCGGTGGCATTCGTGGGGATACAAAAGCCTCTCAACCCATAGAACATCCACGCTGCGGTATTCACATCCGCATTCTGCGCGGATGCCGAGAGGTTCGTTTTCTGTGTGATGGCAGCGAGGGTTACGGCCTTCTCAAACAGAACAGCGTCTTTGCGGGCGGCAGCATCAGCGGTATTGCCTGAGAGCTGAACCATGCAAAAGAGACTCGGTGCAAAGAAAAGACGGCCATATCCAATCTTCGTTGTGCTCGGAGTGTCGCGTTCGAATGTAAAATGATAAGTGCCGTAATCCTTCTTCGGTTCATCGATCCACTTGATCCGAGTGGGTTCGCCCTCTTTGTTCTTTTTGCGCGCACTCTCTTCAAACGACTTTTGAAAAATCGCAGTGAATTCAGGAATGGACATGCCCGGATCGAGCACCGCGGATTCTGCATAGAGCATCAAGTCCTGTTTTTTATGCGCTGCGATGAATCCCCCACCTTTGGGATAAAAATTCCATTGTGATAAGTCATGTTGAAAACTGATATTGCCATCCGCTGATTTCCAGGAGCGCTTGCCCGGAGCGTTGGCCGAGTTGGCTTCACCGGTGGAATCTATGGCATCACCGCGCAAGGCTCCCAGGATCAGAGCCGGCATCAAAAAGAACCACGCTAACGCCCGAAAAGGATTCCATCTCCGTGGAGCAATAGAAGCAATGGCTGCAGAATCAGCCGTTGGGAGTAAATGAGAGGTGGTCATGCAAGATGTGGTCAACAAAATTACCTTAAACAAAAACATTCCTGAACCCGAATGGGAATCCTCTCTCACTTTAGAAGTCGGGCTCGCAACATCCACAACGGTAGGGATCCGGATACCACCACTCGAGGTAATTTCGAAAAAGCACACGCGCGCCCGGAGTCACGAAAACCGGGAAAGAGGGCAAGGCGATTATAGTTCCGATCCGATGTGGCACAAACTCCAAATAGCCATTCCCCTGGAGTGCGTGCAACGGGCCGCTCAGCAGCAGATAGCAGAGGTATCCAACCAGGCCGATGACCAATCGTCTCCGCACGCGCCTCGCAGGAGGTGCTGGCGGTGACATTAATTGGCCGCTGGTTGCTTCGTACATATGCTTTTCCGAGAGGGCCGGCTAACGTGGTGACTCTGACGCCACGTCCGTGAAAAGGTCAACGGCGATCCGCAAAGAAACTTGTTAAAATAAGTGGGACGCTTCAGATCAAGATATTGTCGTCATACGGCAGATTGGGTTCGGCATCTTCGGTCGCAACGAGTTCGATTTCCGAGCCGGTAATTCAAAAATCTGTGTGTAGGGATTTCGTTCAGGGTCAGGAACTAAGTATCAATCGGTGCCCTATCGAATCATAACAGTTGTAATTCCATCCTGAAATCGGCTACAAATCTCCCATCCCAGTCCACAGACATACTTGCTGTTTATGCATAGGCCCAAAACTATGAAGCAAAAGTCTTCTCACGCGCAGGGCCCGGCATGAATTGATAAAACCCCTTTCCCCCAACAACACGAACAGAACAATTAGAACCCTATACGTATGAAAGAGATTCAACACAAAGACGGTAGTATCGCCCCCAAGAGAAACGGCTTGTTGCGAGGAATTATGGCGGCAGCGGTTGTATTCCTGGCTCTGGGAACAAGCAATGCGTCTGCTCAAACCCGCACATCTGGCATCGACGTGTCGCGCTGGCAAGGAACGATCAATTGGACAAGCGTTCGGGGCGCAGGCATTCGATATGCCTTTGCCCAGGCCACCCGTGGACTTACCTCACCGAATGATAATTTCGCGGCCAACATGATCAACGGCAAGGCCGCCGGTGTTTACATGGCTCCTTATCATTTTGCTTTCCCCGGTGACAACAGCGCACAAACCGAGGCCAACTACTTTTGGAACCTCGCTGGCCCTTACATCAAGGCCGATGGTATGACCCTCATGCCAATGCTCGACGTTGAAACCTTTACCGGCCACGTGGGTGCCACCAGTTACACCGACTGGGCCAACCAGTGGTGCAATGCGGTCGTCGCCAAGGCAGCCGCAAAAGGAGTCACGATCAAGCCGATCATTTATACCAGTGCCTGTTTTGCCTGCAACTTCAACACCGGGATCGCACAATGGGGCGCATTCATTGCCAATTACAATGGACAAAGCCCCTCCACCGGAACCCCCTGGAGCTCCTGCTCTGGCTGTAACAGGTGGGGCACATGGCACTTCTGGCAATACACCGACAGTGGTTCGGTTGCTGGCATCAGCGGGGCCGTTGATCGTGATACCTACAACGGCAGTGTCACCTCCCTGTTCAACAACTGGGTGGCAACGGGTAGCACCACTCCTCCGCCCACAAGCGTGATCGTAGACAACAGCAACGCCGGCTTCAGCGCTTCCACAGGCTGGCAAACCGGTACGTCCGCCGCGGACAAGTTCGGCACCAACTATCGTTTCCACGACACCCAGTCCATCAGCGACCAAGCAACCTGGACAGCTAGCCTGGGAAGCACCAAAACTTACACTGTTTCTGCCTGGTGGAGCCAGGGAATCAACCGGTCGGCGACGGCACCTTTTACGGTTTACCATTCCAGCGGTTCTACGACGGTAAACATCAACCAGCAGGCCAACGGCGGTTCATGGCAGTCACTCGGCAGCTGGAACATGAATTCGGGCAGCAACCAGGTGAAGCTGTCCTGCTGGACAACCACCGGGTTCGTCGTGATCGCAGACGCAGTGAAGTGGGAATAAGCAGCTCCTCGTAAAATCAAAAAGGATATTCACCTCCCGTGCTGGCTCGAAGCTGGCACGGGATTTTTTTTATAAAACAGATATCACGACAGGTAGGCCCGATGCAGCAGCGGATTGGCTAAGTGATCGGATAAAAATAGCGTCATGTGATAACGAACCTATCAATCACCGTTCAACTGCAATCCAAACGGATAACAGCTGCGAATTTCATCGAAAACGCTCCGTGAAATAGCCACACTCCGGTGATGCCCTGGTCCATTCAATCGTGCATAAAATGCTGGTCGCTCCTCGTGTTGATTGGCGTGGCACTGTTGTCCGGTGTCCCATCCCACGGTGCCCCGCCTCCCGGCTATGTTTTGGATTGGACCGATGAATTCGAGGGTTCGTCTCTGGATACAAACAAATGGAACCACCGTTTGCCGGGGCCTCGCAATGATGCCATCAACACGGCGAATGCGGTGTCGGTCACCAATGGAGCGTTGACCATCACCACTTACACGGAGGGCGGGACCAACTTCACCGGTATGATTGGCAGCGAGAATTTATACATGCCCCTCTACGGTTACATTGAGGCGCTCATTAATTTCAACGACTCGCCGGGGGAATGGTCGGCCTTCTGGATGACTGCGGAGACGATGGTTATTCCCGGGGATCCACACCTTAATGGAACCGAGATCGACATCGTCGAACATCGCTACGTCAATTCGAACGGCGTGCGAAATCACAATCGAGCCGTTGCCAACGTTCACTGGGACGGATACGGCCCGGAACATAAAACGGCGGGGAGCGGGCTGGAGGGAGTAAATCTTTCGACGGGATGGCATTTGTTTGCCATGGAATGGACGACCAATTTTCAAAACTTTTATTTCGATGAAGTCCTGGTTTGGGGTGTGACCAATTCAACCGCGCAGGATCCGCTCCCTCCCGAAGTGCCCGTATCGCAACGAAGCCAGTATTTGATCCTCAGCTCTGAGGTCCGAAATACGAATTGGGCAGGCACCATCCCGGTGGGCGGCTATGGCAATCGCACCAGCAGCACCACGAAGATGAATGTGGATTATGTTCGCTCCTATAAATTTTCGCCCCTCTCTCCGGTCCTGAACGCAACCAACCTGGGCGCTGAAAAAATTGGGATCTCCTTCTACGGATCTACCGGCGTGAGTTATGTGCTGGAGAGTTCAACCAACCTCCTGACCTGGACGACAATCGCGACCAACACCGCGCCCCCGGGAGGCCTGATTACGATCACGAATACCGTGACGGGCAATGCGGGCTATTATCGAGCGCGCTCTCAGTAATGACGCGTGGCGTTGGTGGTAGAGCGACGGCTCACTGCCGTTTAGTTAAGGAAAGCGTCAGAAAGGTAGCGGCTGGGCGCGCTCAACCGAGAATCGGTTCGTTCGTCCTATAGTTCATACTCGCCGGCCCCGGCCGCGTGCAGCGGGCGGAACCGCCAACGAAGCCTACGCGTGTGTGTGAATCAGCGCGCGTTCTATCGGCTTAACACGCCTCTTTCAGTTCCAAGACGCACTCGATGCTCCGATTCCGACCGCTGGTACGCGGTCGGGGCCGGCGAGTATGAACTATAGGACGAACGAACCGATTCTCGGTTGAGCGCGCCCAGCCGCTACCATCGGCGGCTTCGCCGCCGTTTTCGTTAACTAAATGGCAGTGGGGCGACGGCTCCGGTGCACTGATTGCCGATGCAATCGGCGCGAGCAACGCGAGCATCTCCCAGTGTGTGGGTTGAAGGAATCTCGCTTTGCTCGCGTCGCTCCGCTCCAAAATGGGCGTTCACACAGAAACGCCCCACCGGTTTGGAGGTCACTTGAGTTCACGCCGCTCTCCCTTTTGCAGAACACGTGGTGACACGGAGATCATGAATTATTGAAGGGAAAAGAATCCCCGCTGGTGCGAAATGCGGACCTGGGCTAAACAATAGATCCTATGAACCGATACCTCGCGTTACTCCTCTTGATGATTCCGGGACTTCTCCTGGCGAAGTGGGACATCGAACAACCCGCCGAAAAAATTGATGGTCCGATTGCTGGCGAAATTTTTGGCAGAAAATTCGAACTCGGAGAGGCGAAATGGTCGAAGGCTGCTTTGACCATTTCTTCGAAGCAGAAAACGGGTAACTGGCCAGAATCTCAACTGATGATTTGGGTAAAGCAGGATGAAACTAAAGAATGGGTTGTAACGCCAGGTGACAAGACATCCAACAGGCCGCACGTTCATATGAAATTCGGTAGAGAAGGGCAGACCTTTCCCAGCATCTTGATGTTTACGGAGGAGTACTCGATGCGTCTTAAATTGCTCAAAAAGACCGATACGACTGCCTCTTTCGAGATTCACGTCTCACTTCCAGACTACAAAAAGTCTTTTCTGATCGGAGAATTCGAAGCGGCTATCACTCACTAGAATTAATGGGTGCGATTTTTTCCGGGTGAGATAGTAGGAGCGCGGCTACACAAAATAGAGTGGGGCGTAACGCAGAGTAAGCGCGTAGAGTTGGCATTGCATCTAACACTGGTGGGGTTTTGCTGTGTCAAAACCCTGATTTTTGCCTTGCTCAATCCTCTTGAAGACCAGTGTGTGCGTGTTTTATTTCAAAACGGAAGAAAAAACAGCTCCGATCCAGCCAGAGAGTGCTAACCACCAACGCGCACGCACCCATTCACGACTAATTGTGAAGGCAGAAATCAGGGTTTTGACAAAACAGAACAAATTGGTCGACGAACCGCACAGCGGTTACACAAAACCCCACCGACTGGTCTGTCTCACCCGGAAAAAATCACACCCAGAATCAGTGCGTTCCCACACTACACACTTGCCGAAAATTGTTCTGGTTTGGAAGATGGGGGCATGGCTCAGGAACAGTCGTCCAAAAAATTGTCGTTAAAAGTTCGTCGATGGAATACGGACGCCCGCAGCCGTGGCGAGGGTCTGACCATCGGGTGAAAAGGTGAGTGCGTAGACGAAGTAAGTATGGCCGCTGAGCGTGCGAAGGATTTGACCATTGGCCATATTCCACAGCTTGACCGTGTTATCCTGGCTGCCGGAAGCGATGATCGTTCCGGCGGGATTGAAGGAAACGGATTCCACATCTGAATTGTGCCCCACCAACGTTTCATGCAACGGGCCATCCGGCACGTGCCAGACCCGGACGTCGGAATCGCCGGCACCTATTCGAGATGGACGTTGTCCGATGAGTAAGCGACGGCGCGGACCTGGCCGTTGTGGTTGAAAGTCTGTCGGACTGTCCAATTCGAGGTGTTCCAGAGCAGGATCTTTGTATCAAAGCTTCCGGACGCCAGGTAATTGCCTTCCTGGGAAAAGGCGAGCGAAAGGACCCAGTCCGTATGATTGGTCAGGGTGTTCAACAAAGCACCATCCGATACGCGCCAGATCTCTACCTTTCGGTAACTCGCGCTCGCCAGGATAGTGCCGTTGGGGGAGAAGGCGATGTTCTCGATCGCATTTCCGTGTATCTCCGGTGCCGCGGCGTTGAAGGTTTTTAAGAGTTGTCCATCGGTCGTCCGATAAAAATGGATCAGTCGGTCCGACCCTCCGGAGGCGAGCATGGATCCATCCGGCGAAAAGGCCACCGTGTTGACCCGGTAGTTGTGTTGTTGCTGCTTCCAGCGAATGATGGGCGGCCCATCCGCGCGAGCGACATTGGACGAAGCACCCAGCAGAGCGAATCCCGCAGCCATTCCGAAATAAGAGCACAATCTCATCATTAGCAGAGTGTAGCGACGAGCTTCCTCTGCCCATGGTGTGAGGGACGGTTTTCCAAATGGGCACTCTGCTTTCGAGCAGAAAGTGATTCCTTGATGTCCGGAAAATTAATTCAAACCAGACAGACTCATCCTCCGGCCATCGCCCCGATTATCAGGAATGGCTCGGTGCCGGTGGCAACTGCTTCCGGCAACAAAAACTCCCGCGCCTCATGGGAAAGATCTTCCTTACAGGCGAAGAATCGGACGAAAGGACGTCGCTGCAATGTGCCGTGATCCCGGATCGTTCCGCGCAAAACCGGATATTGCGTCTCAAGTGCGTCGAGGACCTTACCCAGTGTGATCGGCGCGGTGATCTCCAGCATCACCTCGCCTTCGATGCGGGCGATGTTGCGCAAATGAAATGGGAGGACGACACGGATCATGGCAGTGTCTGCACCTCTACTGACAATACTCCGGGTAAATCACGGACGATAGCGTTCCATGTGTCTCCACTGTCACGGGAAGCGTAGACCTGCCCGCCGGTGGTGCCGAAATAAATACCGCACGATTCCATGGAATCCACTGCCATGGCATCACGCAGAACGTTCACGTAACAATCCTGCTGGGGCAGGCCTTTCGTGAGCGGTTCCCATTCATTGCCTCCGGTTCGACTACGATAAACGCGCAGTTTACCTTCGGGTGGAAAATGCTCGGAGTCGCTCTTGATCGGAACTACGTAAATGGTCTCGGGTTCATGCGCATGAACCTCGATCGGAAAACCAAAATCCGAAGGCAGATTTCCGCTGACTTCATGCCAAAGATCGCCGGCGTTATTGCTGCGCATCACGTCCCAATGTTTCTGCATGAACAACACTTCCGGTCGCGATGGATGCATCGCGATGCGATGAACGCAGTGTCCTACGTCAGCGTCCGGGTCGGGCAACTCGTAGGCAGATTTGAGACCACGATTGATCGGTTTCCAGGTCAGTCCGCCGTCATCGGTGCGGAAGGCTCCAGCCGCAGAAATGGCGATGAAAATCCGCCCCGGTGTTTTCGGATCCAAAATGATTGTGTGCAGGCACATGCCACCCGCGCCCGGTTGCCAGAGTTTGCCTTTGGCGCTGCGTAGTCCGGGAAGCTCCTGCCAGGTGCGCGCGCCATCCGTCGTGCGAAAGAGCGCGGCGTCTTCGCCCCCGGCATAAACCGTGTCAGGATCAGTCAATGAAGGTTCGAGATGCCAGATGCGTTTAAATTCCCACGGGTGTTGCGTGCCATCGTACCACTGGTGGGTCGTAGTCGAGCCATCGTATTTGAATTCATTGCCGACTGCTTCCCAGGTGAGGCCGCCGTCGTTGGACCGTTGGATCATCTGCCCAAACCAACCGCTGGTCTGCGAAACGTACAAACGATTGGGGTCCACGGGGGAACCTTTGGCATGATAAATTTCCCAGCCTGCGAAATGTGGGCCACTCACATCCCATTTCTCGCGCTTCCCGTCTGAAGTGAGGATGAATGCGCCTTTTTTGGTGCCGACTAATACTCGTACTTTGCTCATAACGTTGCTATTCTTCTATTGTTTGTCGCACGGACCGGTCTTTCCGGCAATTCCTGTTCTTCTCCTGGTACGACGAATAGGAATAGTTTCTCAGGACAAAAATCAATTTCTCCATTGCCGGGGCGGTCGGGGCAGGGGATTCCCTCCAGTTTGTGCATACCAACGCCTTGTCGGAATCCACTCGCTTCTATCGAATTCAAACGCCGCCTTAACTGCGCAAGTTGCGGGCCGCGTGGCGACTTGTGAGGAATTTTATCGCTGCAGGAGGTTAGCCGTTTGACGTAAATAACGAAAACATTGGTTCCTCGCTGGTATTCAGCGGAACCCTCCCGGAGTGGCTCCCAATATCGTTCCTGATCGACCCACCAATGCGCGTAATGCGGCATCAATTCACTCTGAAGCGACCCCACAATACGCGTATTGCGCTATCGATTCATTCTGAAGTGACCCCATAATACGGGTATTGTGGTATCGATTCATTCTGAAGTGACCCCACAATACGGGTATTGCGGTATCGATTCACTCTGAAGGGACCCCATAATACGGGTATTGTGGCATCGATTCATTTTGAAGAGACTCCATAATACGGGTATTGTGGTATCGATTCACTCTGAAGGGACCCCATAATACGGGTATTGCGGTATTGATTCATTCTGAAGTGACCCCGCTATCCGGGTGATCGATTCGGCCTGTTTCCAAAATGGATTTTACCCTGTAGCCCGTCCTGGAGAGATCCCAAATCTGTCCTGAGGTGGGGGGCGTCCATGCCATTACACTACAGATTGCTTCAATGGAAATGCTTTGTTTCACGTCCGAAGAATTGTCATACTAGACGAATTCGTATGAACGCTGTGGTTAGCCGATTTTTTGTTGCTGGTTTTCTCGTTTGCAGTGCTGCGGCACGGGCAGAACTCACGCCTGAGCAAGTGGCTCAATTGCCCGCGCCCGTCACTCACGCAGTCGATTTCACCAAGGAGATCAAACCGATCCTTGAGGTGAGCTGTGGTAATTGCCATGGCCGGGGCAAATCCAAGGGTGACTTCCGGATGGATAACCGTGAAGCGTTTCTTAAAGGAGGCGAGACCGGTCCGACTGTCGTGGTTGGAAATAGCCAAAAGAGTCTGCTGATCGAGCTGGTAATGGGATTTGATCCGGACGCGATCATGCCGGCCAAAGGTTCAAAGTTGAAACCTGAACAAATCGCGCTTCTCCGGGCCTGGATTGATCAAGGTCTGAAATGGGATGCCGAGGTATGGCTCGGCAAAGTGGAACCGCAAAACTTGCATCCGCATAGTCCCCAGGTGGTGGCGAATAAGAAATTCACCAGCCCGGTAGATGTGATGGTGGATGGCTATTTCAAAACCAACAAAGTGAAGTGGGCAGCTCCGGTCAGTGACAGTGTCTTTGCCCGTCGTGCTTATCTCGACATCATCGGACTGATCCCTCCTGCCAAAGAGTTGGAACAATTTGTAACGGACAAGAGTTCTGACAAGCGTGACAAGCTTGTGCAAAAACTGCTGAGCAACGATCGCGCTTATGCGGAACACTGGATCACTTTCTGGAACGATCTGCTGCGCAACGATTACAAAGGCACTGGCTATATCGATGGCGGTCGTAAGCAAATTACGAAATGGCTCTATTCGACGCTGCTGACAAATCAGCCTTACAATCAGTTCGTCGCTGAGTTGGTCAATCCGACCCCCGAGTCCGAAGGTTTCATTAAAGGCATTGTCTGGCGCGGCGTGGTGAATGCCTCCCAGATTCCAGAGATGCAGGCCGCGCAGAACATTTCTCAGGTCTTCATGGGGATCAACATGAAGTGCGCCTCCTGCCACGATAGTTTCATCAACGATTTGCAGCTCTCGGACGCGTATTCCATCGCGAACATTTACAGTGAGAAACCGCTGGAGCTTTTCGAGTGCGATAAGCCGACCGGCAAGATGGCGGTTTCAAAATTTCTCTACCCGGAGTTCGGCGCGATCGATGAGAAGGCAGACAAAGCCACTCGCATGAAGCAATTCGCTGCGTCCTTGACGAGCGAAAAGAACGGGCGTTTGTCCCGCACCTTCGTGAATCGGTTGTGGGACCGGTTTATGGGGCATCCTTTGGCACCGGTGGATGATATGGAAAAGCCTGCGTGGAACCCGGATCTGCTGGATTGGCTCGCGGAAGATTTCGTCGCACACAATTACGACGTCAAACATCTGATCAAAACCATCGTCACTTCGCGGACCTATCAACTGGCTCCGGTGAACGTGGAGCAGATTGAAAAAAATTATGTATTTCGGGGACCATCAGTGCGCCGCATGACTGCGGAACAATTCCGGGATGCGCTGACCGCCGTGACTCGTATCGGCTACGCCGCACCGAATGCCGAAATCGAACTGCTTGATGCCACAACTATGGAAAAGTTCGGCACTCGTGTTGAAACGAAGTGGATTTGGAATGACAAGGCGGCCGCCACGAAGGCACCGGCTGAATACGTTTATTTCCGAAAACAAATTAATCTATTGGACCCGGTGACGGAAGCTTCTGCGGTGATCGCATGCGATAACAGTTTTGTCCTGTATGTGAATGGGGTCAAGATTGGGGAAGGTAACGATTACGCAAAGCCGTCCTTCTTTGACCTTCGCAAAGCGCTCAAGCCGGGCGCGAACGTGGTGGCAATTCTTGCCGCAAACCATCTTGGAAACAACGAGTTGCCTCCGAAAGGCAAAGCGGCGCCGGATGCCGACAATCCTGGCGGTCTCATTTTCTACGCACGAGTTCGCGGCGCTGAGGGAGCTTCTGAAAAAGTGATGGATTTTGCCTCCGATGCTACCTGGAAATGGACCCGCGAAGAGGTCGCCGGTTGGGAGAACCTGGACTTCGACTTCTCGACCTGGAACAAAGCGGCCGAACTGGGAGGCGTGGCGATGTCGCCATGGCGTATGAAGAAGGACCAGATTCCCAACAAGCTTGCTTCAATTCAGCCGGGCGACATTCGCGCGGCCCTGGTCAATGCTGATCCTTTGGCCGTGGCATTGGGACGGCCTAATCGCGAGCAGACTGTTACCACGCGCCCTTCCGAAGCGACCACCCTGCAAGCCCTGGAGATGACCAATGGCGAAACACTTTCCCAGATCTTGCGTCGTAGTGCGGAAACCCTCGCTGCGGAAAGTAAGTCGGAGCGGGTGTTGGTTCACCAGATTTATCAGCAGGCGCTGGGGCGGAAACCGACCGCCGTTGAATTAAAATTGGCAGAAGAGTTGGTGGGCAAGCCGGTCAAAAAAGAAGGTGTGGAAGATTTGCTCTGGGCGACAACGATGTTGCCGGAGTTTCAGTTGATTTATTGATGCATCACTGCAGAGACGAAGGGCTTTTCAAAATGATAAACTGGAACAGACGTGAATTCCTGAAGACCACCAGCGCCGCCACTTTGGCAGCGTTGGCGGCCGGGTATCCCAAAGCGTTGCTCGCAAATCCGAGCGCTGAGAAGATCACACCCACAGCCGATACCTTGATCGTTCTCTGGATGGGTGGGGGGATGGCGCATACGGAGACTTTCGATCCGAAACGCTATGCTCCCTTCGAAAAAGGAATGGCGACGGAGAAAGTCCTGAGCACCTTTCCGACGATCGACACCGCCGTGGACAATATCAAGTTCACGGCTGGCCTCGAGCAGATGGCCAGCGTGATGGATCGTGGAACGTTGGTACGCTCTTATACCGCGGGCGATCTTGGTTTCATCCTTCATTCCCGTCATCAATACATGTGGCACACCGGCTATGCCCCGCCACAAACAGTTGCCGCGCCGCACATCGGCTCTGTGATTGCTCGCACGCTCGGGCCCAAGAACCCGGCCGTGCCCGCATTCATTGACATCGGACAACGTTTTGACCTGGGGGAAGGCGAGGAGTTGAAAAGCTTTCACACTGCCGGTTTCCTCGGAAGCGAATATGGCCCTTTCCTCGTGCCTAATCCCGCAGAAGCGGTCAAAGCCGTGCGTCCTCCAGAAGGAATGAGCCCGTCGCGTTTTGAAAATCGCGATAAGTTTTATCGCAAGCTGATGGAGAAAGGTCCGGTTGGACAACTCGGGAGTGATTACCAAAAAGAATCGCTGATCCGTTCGATGGACAATGCGCATCGCCTGCTCAGTTCGCCCGCAGCGAAAGCGTTCGATCTCTCCCTGGAGCCGAGGGAAAGCTACGACAAATACAATACCGGTCGCTTCGGTTTGGGCTGTCTCCTGGCGCGCCGTCTCACGGAAGCAGGAGCTCGCTTCATAGAGCTCACGACTGAATACATTCCGTTTGAGAACTGGGATACCCACGAGAACGGTCATACCCGGCTGGAGCAGTTGAAGAAAACGATTGATGGCCCGATCGCCCAGTTGGTCAGGGACCTTGAAGCACGCGGATTGCTGGATCGTACATTGATTGTGCTGGCGAGTGAGTTTAGTCGCGACGCATTGGTGGAAGGTAAACCCGGTAAAGAAGTCAAAGGGCAGGTGGCTCAGCCCGACAAAATTGAAGACCTGAAGTTCTACGGCATGCACCGGCACTTTACCGATGCTGGAAGCGTGATGCTCTATGGCGGCGGAATGAAGAAGGGTCATGTTCACGGCATTACTGCCGACGAACGGCCCTGCAAAACGATCAAAGACCCGGTGAACATTGAGAATCTTCACGCGACGATTTTCCGGGCGATGGGTATACCCGCGACGCTCTCGTATGAGATCGAAAAACGCCCGTTCTACGTGACCCGGGATGGACACGGCAAACCGGTGATGGACTTGTTCGCTTAGGTGATCCCACTCGCCAGGGTAGCGGAACCATCTGCAAAAACAGCCCTCTGTGGAGGGCTGTTGATCCGTTGATCCAGGTTCCCGCTGCCAATGGGGAGAATCAGCGATCCCTTGGTTCCTCAGATTTATTCGGGCGTTGGCGGCTTCTTCTATCTTCGGCGACGAGAGAACAGCGTTCGCGGAGCCTCCTTGTAAACCTCACGTCAGCGGTGTCGCCGACACGTTCAACTTTGACATCTTCCCTGCGGACTTCTTCCTGGAGCCTTTCCACTTGAGCATTTTCCGTGCTGTGACACGTGACAGCAACGACCTGATCGTGACCGTTCAAGTGCAGCCGGTGGCTCTGACTCGCAGGCCCTCGTTGCTTCCGTCCAACTATTTCGTTTGTGAGTTTACACACTTGTCTTGAGGCGCTCCTTTTCCACTCAAAGCGCTCTTGCACCCAATGAGAAGCGTCGCTTATATGATCTTAAAATTAGAAGAGAGGTTACTTGGATGAACCGCTTCCTGCCTCGGAGAGGGACTGAAAGCAAAATGCGTTGCCCGCCAACATGGCCAAGAAAAAAACATTGATTCCACGACGGCTACGGATGAATCGCTCCAGCCGGTTGTCATCCGCCCGGCATTGGCTTGCGACGCAAAAAGGGCGAACGTCCGTCCAAATCGCAAAGTCCTACCGAAAGCATTATGGCGTCGACTGGCCTTGCGCCCTGCAGGAGGTCGGCACCTTGGGTATCCGCTTGCCAGATCACTGGGTGGCGCAATTGCAACAATCTCTCGCTGGAGATATTGGCGCGCGAACTAGTCGTCGGCACGAGCGCGAACAGCTCTTCGATCCGGACTCGGACGAACAGTTTGCCTGGATTGCGGGCTATACTCCGAATGGAGTGCCATTCGGAATCACTTGGGAGGAGCGGGAGAACACCGAGTCGAAAAACATTTTGAAACGACCAAGCGAAAACGAAGAGCGCAACGAACGGATTGACAATGAAATCATCGTTGATTGTTACAATGAAGAAGAGCGCGCAATGGGCTGGTATTGCTACGCGGAGAGCAATATGGCCTTTCCGTTCAAAGCCCTCTGTATCGCAAAACGCGCCACTTCTCCGCTCAAGATTAAGGAAGCTGCGGAAGTCCAGGGCATGGCCTCCGAGGACGATTGCCTGTCTGAAATAATGGTGCTGATAACGTGGGCAGATGAAACTTTGGCGATTCCTCTCGCGCAATTGGAACCGGTTTCGACAAGCACGGAGAAAACCCGCCAGGTGGTAGCGGACTGGCATTATTGGGTTGCCCGAGGATGGGAGTTTTGAAACTTCAATTGGGCCAGGAACCATTCCTAAGCCAGAAGCAACGGCACGACCTGTCGCAGGCAAAAGTTTTCAATGCCGTTTCTGAGACAGCAGCTTCGGCGAAACCGCTTCCAACTCCGCTACGATTTGCTCCATTGGTGCCGAGAAACGGATTTGTTTGCCGAGACTGACCGCAATCGTGTACGGATGAACATGCACGCCCCCAGATCCGGCGGCCGCAGATTTTTTGCCCCCTCGCTTGGTCGCAATGGGCGACCATCCCGGCAATCGCTGCCCTGGGCTGCGGGTTTCATTCATCATTCCATCATATAATCCCATCAGGAACGCGCTTCGATCCGCCGCAGTGACGCCGTCGAGCCCGCAAAATCCAGCCAGTAGCACGCGAAACGATTGGGCGATATGATCGCAGATTTCGTTCAAACGACGGGCAGCCGTCGGCGTCGTTTCGGCCAGCAGCTCCGAGCCCCGATGCAAACAATCGATTTTTGTGGCTGATTCAATCGCCCATTTCACCGAGTTAGCAACATCCAACTCCCCGCGATTAAAGGAGTAAATCCGTCTGGCTTTGGATGAGCGTGCGAATTTACCGGAGAAGAAATCCGGGACACTGTCTCCGTCGGGAACACCGAAGTCGAATCGCGCTTTGAGGAGGGCGAGCTTGCGTTCCGCGACGGTCTTTTCTCCATCGATGCCTCGCTCGGCCAAGGCCTGCAATTTTCTAAACAGCGCCCAAACTTTTGCATTTGCCGGTTTAAGGTTCATGAGGTTGCTTTATGAATACCCATGCAATTGCACCAATGGCGCATAAAAAACCAGCGGAAAGGAGAAAAGCGAAAAGGATTTCTGCCACTGAAGGATAACCATCGATCTTGCGCGAGCTACTGGCACATCCCCGTACGTGCTTGATGAATCTTCACGGGCGGGTTTTGACTTCTTGAGTTTTGGCGAAATGTGCACTTTGAAAAACAGGGCGGGTTTGCGTTCGAGTGCCAAAATGGCCGATCAAACCCCTGCAAAAATTGCTTTTGAACTTCGATCCTCAAGAGTGAACATTTAGAAGCGGGTGCAACGTGCGAGGCCCTACCCATAATTAAATCGTGCCTGTGGCTGGAAACTGCTAATTTCTTCAAGTAATGCGTTTCCTATTCTACTCGCATGATGGTTTAGGTTTGGGCCATACGCGTCGGCACCTTGCTGTAGCCCGCGCTCTGTCAGAACTGGCTCCCCAAGCCTCCATTCTGATTGCGACCGGCACAGACGATGCGAGCCGAATCGGCTTACCTGCCCATGTGGAAATTTTGAAGCTGCCGGGGCTTCGGAAAATTCATAATGGCGAATATGGTTCGCGACGATTGCGCATCCCCACGGCAGAGATACGTGACCTGCGAGCCAACCTGCTGCTGACGACCGTTAAATCCTTTCGCCCGGACGTTCTATTGGTTGATCGCCATCCTCTCGGCGCCAAAGGGGAACTTCTCCCGGCTTTAGCCGAACACCGCCTCGGCGGTGGCCGCGCTGTTCTTGGCTTTCGCGACATTCTCGACGATCGCGAAGGAATCATGGCCGAGTGGGTTCAGGAGCATGTCCAACAATCCATCGCTAACTATTATGATGAATTGTTGGTATATGGTGTTCAAGCTGTGTTCGACCCAGTCATGGAATACGATCTTCTGCCTGCCATTCGGGATCGTACTCATTTCTGCGGTTACCTCATAAATCCCACCTTCCCGCCCAATGATCGAACGCACGCCGTGGATTTGTTGAAAAAAAATAATCGTCCCGTGGTGCTGGCTACCGCTGGCGGAGGCGAAGACGGCTATCTTTTACTCGAAACCTTTATCCAGGCATGCAAGGACGCACCGTGGCAGGGGGCAATCGTGACCGGGCCCATGTTGGATGAGCAAAAAATCGCAAAGCTGCAGCAATCAGGTAAAGAGGCGGATGTGATCGTTCACACATTTGTACCTCACCTCGCGGATTATTTTAGCACCATTGACGCCCTCGTGACCATGGGAGGCTACAACACCCTTGCGGAAGCGGTTGCCACGGGAGTTCCAACCGTATGCGTGCCCCGTGTAAGTCCCCGTACCGAACAACTCTTAAGGGCCATGGCATTTCAGAAACTCGGCCTTTTAGATTATATCCACCCAGACAAGCTTAACGAGAAAACCTTGGGAACAGCTATCGCCTCTGCTCTCGGTCGCAATCGGGATAAGCTGTGCAAGCGCACCAGTTCTCTCCTGAAGCTTGACGGCTCACATGAAGCTGCGCAACGTTTGGTAGCTTTGGCCGGGAACAAACTGCCCACTAGCATCCGGTGAGTCGCACAAAAAAAAACGCCAGTCAGCTGCCGGGATTGTGGCAGATGTCCAGGCACTTTTGGCCGCACTTGCGCGATCATCGCCGCTTGATTGTAACCTCGCTTCTCGCCCTCTTTGCGGAGGTCGGGTTGCGCTTATTAGAGCCTTGGCCTCTCAAGATTGTCTTTGACGGCGTTATTCACGTCCAAAGTTCGACGGTGAGTCGTTGGAACCCCACCTGGCTTGCCTCGGCAGCCCCATCGACCCTCCTGACCCTTGCGGCATTAACGGTTGTGGTAGTCACTGGCTTGCGGTCGCTCTGCTCTTACTGGAGCACAATTGGCTTCGCCCAATTAGGAAACCGTGTTTTGAGTAAAGTGCGCTCCCAGCTCTATCGGCACGTTCAATACCTTTCACTTTCTTTCCATACAAAAGCAAAGACAGGCGACCTGATCGTGCGGATGCTGGGTGACGTGGCGATGCTCCAGGAGGTAGCAGTCACCGCGCTGCTCCCGACCATTGCCAAAGTTTTGATCGTTACAGGGATGATCGGGCTGATGTTTTTCCTCAATTGGAAGTTGGCGCTTTGTGCGGTATGTGTTCTCCCGTTTTTTTGGTTGCGGGCGGTGACACTGGGTAAAAAGATCCAGGAAGTAGCTCGGAAACAGAGGCGGCAGGAAGGCGCAATGGCCGGTTCCGCAGCTGAGTCATTTGGGGCTATCAAAATTGTCCAGGCCCTTTCTCTACAGGAGGCTTTCGCCGATAGTTTTGCTGCCCAAAGCGAAAAAACGTTCCGGGAGGATGTAAAAGGAAAACGTCTCTCCGCCGAGTTGGAACGCTCGGTTGATGTGCTGGTTGCCATCGCCACCGCTCTTGTGCTTTGGTACGGGGCGCAGCTTGCCTTGCGCGGAGAAATCAGCGGAGGCGACCTTCTCGTTTTCCTGGCATATCTTAAATCCGCATACCGGCCGATCCAGGATTTTGCAAAATACACGAACCGACTCTCCAAAGCCTCGGCCGCGGGCGAGCGCGTTCTCGACCTCTTGGATCGCATTCCCGACGTGCGGGACCTTCCTGATGCAATTCCGGCGCCTGCTTTCCAGGGTCGTGTAAAGTTTGAGAGCGTGCAGTTTGCTTACGAGAAGGAGCAACCCTTACTTGCCGGACTTAACCTGGAGGTCCACGCCGGCCAGCATGTTGCTATCGTTGGCCCGTCCGGGGCGGGGAAATCAACGTTGGTGAGTCTCGTGCTTCGACTCTATGATCCGACCTCTGGCCGTGTTTGTATTGATGGAGAGGACATCCGGCGGTATCGGTTGGACAGTCTTCGGGGACAGATGGCCGTGGTGCTGCAGGACAACGTTCTTTTTGCAACCACGATTCGCGCCAACATCGCCGCTGGCTGCTCCAGCGCCACGGATGCAGATATTGAAGCTGCCGCCCGCCTCGCGAATGCAGATGAGTTTATTAATGCTCTGCCGGAAAAATACGACACGCTGGTTGGAGAGCGCGGCGTCACGCTCTCGCATGGCCAAAGGCAACGGATCGCGATTGCGCGGGCAGCTGTTCGCAAGGCTCCAATCCTCATATTGGATGAGCCAACAACTGGCCTCGATCATAAGAACGAAAGGTTTGTCCTGGACGCCTTGGAGCGTTTGTACCGGAATCGCACCGTCTTGATGATTACCCACAACCTTCAGCACGCTACCAAGGCGGACCTTGTCTTATACATCGATGCCGGACGGATTGTTGAAAGCGGGAGGCATCAGGAGCTTATCGACCAGAACGGTCGTTACGCCGCTTTATTCCACCAGCAGAATGGTAAAGTCGTGCAACCCCAGCAATCTGATTTAGGCGCAACAGTGCTTCCATGAAAATTTTATATCTTTGTCCTGATCTCGGTATCCCAGTCCTGGGACACAAGGGCGCTTCCGTTCACGTTCGCGAGATGGTGTCCGCGTTTCATCGCAATAATCATAAGGTCATTCTCGCCGCGCAAACGCTGAACAAATCACCCTGGGAGAAGCCGGCAGAGCTGGACGTTCCTATTCTTCACGTCCGGTCCAGCGCGCCTGCCAGTGTAGCGGTGACCGCGCTCAAAACGTTCAATGAAACGTTAGGTCTGGAAAATTCCCTCCCCGGCGAATTGCGGCGGCTGCTTTATAATAAAGAGCTGGAAGTGGAGCTAAAGCGGCGTCTGGAAAATGATCCCCCCGATTTCGTGTATGAGCGAGCGTCACTCTATGCCACTGCGGGAGTAACGCTGGCAAGGCATTACAAGGTTCCTCTTTTATTGGAGGTAAATGCGCCACTCGCGCTTGAACAAAGTACCTACCGCTCGACTGGGTTTGGTGAGCTGGCCGCTCATGCAGAACGGTGGACTTTATCCCAGGCTGACGCTGTTCTCGCCGTGTCCAGTCCGTTGCGAGAGCATCTGATTTCACTTGGAGCGGCTTCCGCTAAAACACACGTATTCCCGAACGGTGTGAACACAGAACTATTTAGTCCAGCTCCGCCCGACATGGAGTTGCGACGCCGCTTGGGCATTGGAGAAGGTCCCGTAATCGGGTTTGTTGGTGGTTTGCGGCCGTGGCATGGTGTAGCCGTTCTGCCAGCGCTCCTGGAAACTTTGCGCAAGGCGTTTCCCACGCTCCAAGTGGTTATCGCTGGCGAGGGTCCGTTGCGACAGGAATTACAGAGAGACTTTTTTGCCCGCAATCTTTCCCAGCATGTCACATTCATCGGTTCGGTTCCGCACCAGGAGGTTGCCCCGATCATCGGTTTGTTTGATGTGGCAGTCGCGCCCTACACCACTCCGGAACACAATTTCTACTTCTCGCCATTGAAGATTTTCGAATATATGGCCTGTGGAAAATCAATCGTAGCCGCCCGACTCGGGCAGATCGCCGACGTGGTAAGTCACTGTGAAACCGGTTTCCTTTACGAACCCGGCAATATCGAGGATCTAGCTTCCTCCTGCGCCAATTTGCTCAATGATGCGCAGCTACGGGACCGAATTGGCGGCTCCGCTGCCAGGCATGTTCGCTCCACATATACATGGGAACATAATGCGGTCCGGGCCGTGGACCTGGCGAGGAACCTCATTTCCCAAAGAAAATGAAACCGCAGCGAATTGCCTACGTCATCAACGTTTTCCCCAAGCTCTCCGAGACATTCATTGCAGGCGAGGTTGCAGAACTCCGCCGCCGAAATATTGAATGCCTGATTCTCTCTCTGCGCAAACCAACCGAGGAATTGCGCCATGAAATGATCGCGCAGACAGGGCTGGATAAGATTGCATTCTATGATGCCTCGCAATTTTCCGAGATCCTCGCCCGTTTTCGTCCACAGCTGATTCATGCCCACTTTGCCACCGAACCGACCGCTGCTGCCAGAGCACTTGCGACCGGGTTAGCCGTGCCTTATACATTCACGGCTCATGGTTATGATGTTCGGCGCAAGCCACCGGCAGATTTCTTTGATCGCGCCAACGCCGCTGCAGTCGTTATCACCGTTTCACAGGCAAACGCTTCCTACATTTCAAACACTTTCGGCGTGCCTCCCGGTAAAATTCGCGTCATCCCCTGTGGTGTCGACACGGATGTTTTTCGTCCGGATCCAAATTCCAGGAAGGCTGCAGCCGAGCCGTTGATGGTCTGCGTTGCCCGGCATGTGGCGGTAAAAAACCTCTCTATGCTGCTGCACGTCTGTGCGGCACTTCGAGACCGCGGCGTCCGCTTTCGTTGTCTCATGATTGGCGATGGTCCCTTTAATCAGGAACTCAAACAATTGCGAGCCTCCCTACAACTTGAACACATTGTTGAAATGCCAGGGGCAGCGAACCAGGAAGAAGTGCTCCGTTGTTGGCAACGTGCTGATGTCGGCGTACTAACCAGCGAAAACGAAGGCATGCCGGTCTGTCTGATGGAAGCTGCTGCCTGTGCTGTTCCGGTAATCGCCACTGCCGTAGGCGGCATCCCTGAACTCGTTCAGCACGGACACACAGGTTTGCTCGTGCCGCTCAACGACGTCCCTTCATTTGCTGCTGCCGCCGAGCGGTTCTTGCTTAACCCAACGGAGGCAAAGAAAGTGGGCGTAGCCGCACGAGAGCATGCAGAACAAAACTTTTCTATCAAACAGCAGGTCGATTCCCTGCTACACGCCTGGTCAGAAATATTAGCTTAAGGCAGCATAATGGGCGCTCGAGTTGACAATCCTTTTGACACTGCATCTGACGAATCGATGCCTTCTCTCTTGCTCGCTTTGGACCCGAAGAGTGCTAAGCACCACTTCAAAAGAGCATTACCTCGCCTCTCCGGCCCAGACGGAACTTGTCGTGTGAAAGGCATTCGCGTAATCCGCCATAAGCCAGGCCGGCGCTGCGTTATTGAATACGACCTTCGCATCGAAGAAGGAGGCAAGTTGTTGAATTCAGTTAGTGTCATCGGAAAGATTCGTGCCCGCCGGTTCGGAAATGAGGCATATCGTCTCCTGGATAATTTTTGGTCCGGTGGATTCGATGACACCAGCACAGACGGCATCTCTGTCCCAGAGCCGTTAGGTGTCATCCCGGCGCTGCACATGTGGTGTCAAAAAAAGGTGAGCGGCGACGTGTCGACGGATATCTTCATTCAGTCAGGTGGGATCCCGCTCGCCGAAAAAGTCGCCGTGGCCGCTGCCAAAATACATCGCGCAAAAGTGGCCATTCAAAAGACACATACGATAGCGGACGAACTGAGGATATTGCACCAATGCATGGGAACCCTTGCGGATTCGATGCCGCACCTTTCGACACGGAACGAGAAACTGCTCGCAGGTTGTCAACGGCTTGGTGACTCGCTCCCAACGCCCAATAGTTGCGGCATCCACCGCGATTTCTATCCCGAACAAATAATCGTGGCTCCGGATGGACGCTTATATGTTTTGGATTTTGACCTCTATTGCCATGGGGATCCCGCCCTCGACATCGGAAACTTTCTGGGCCATCTAACCGAGGAAAGCCTCCGCTGTTGCGGTCGACTGGATGCTCTCAGAGCGGTTGAGCAGGCGATGGAGGATAAATTTGTGGAGCTTTCCGGGGAAAGTGTTCGTTCTGCCGTCCACGGCTACCACCTTCTCACCCTGGTCCGGCATGTTTATTTAAGTACGAAATTTCCAGAACGGCAGAGCCATACCGAAGTATTGCTGATTCATTGCGAGGAGCAGTTAGCTGCCCGCGGCTTTCTTTAATCCATCTGAACCCGATAAAACCGCGGAGATAGAACTGCGTTGGAATCTATCACCGTCACAATGCTTCCTGTGCCCACAATATTGGATGACACTAGAGTCCAATTAGGAGTTGAAAGGGAATCTGTGGAGTGCAGTCGATACGTCTTGCCGGACGAAGTCGTAAATGACACGGAAGCGGACGCCCCGTTCTTGGCAATGCTCGTGATTACTGGGCTACAATTCAGCATTCTTCCATTGTTGATCACTGTGCCTATGATCGTCCCGCATCCGGTAAGCACTGCATTGCTTGATATGATTAATCCGTTGGCGAAAGAATGAGTGCCGCCGATTAGTTCAAAGGTTGCTGCGTTCGTTCCATCCCCAATTGTGAACGGAGCACCATTGTTTACCGTCGTCGCCCTGGTTTGGATTTTCCCGTTTGCAAAAGAGAATTGGCCATTGCCATTTGTGAGGCGAAGGTTATCCACGGTAAGGGTTCCACCCGCTAGTGAAAGCGAACCGCTTTGCAGCGACAAGGCTCCCGTGCCTGCGCTATTCGTGACCGCGACCGTCCCGCCCGTGACCAGCACTTGTCCCGTCGAAATGAGCGGGTTTCCTATGACAAAATCAGACCCTACCATCACGCGACCACCCCGGATGTTCAACGTTCCGGACGACGCATTGGAGAGGGCCACTCGAAGGTTTAGAGCTTGAACCAGTCCATTGGAAACTGTCATATGGCCGGACCCCTCGCGACCCACCCAAATAGCGTCAACTTTCGAAGACAGTTCCCCGCCGCTCACCACCACTGTGCCGGTCGAATTAAGAAATCGCCCAATGGAAAGGTCTGCCAGCAAGGTGACCAAGGCATTGGATTGCACAGTCAGGATACCTCTCGATCCCGAATGCCGGCCCACGGAAACATTGGTCAAAGAAGCCACCGCGTTTGTAACGGTCATTTCACCCAATCCCTGACGGCCAATTGCAGTAATATCGTTGGTAGCACTAAATACCCCGCCCACCATGGAGAGCATTCCCGTTGAACTCAAGGTGTCGGCAATATGAACCTCGGATAAACACTGGACGGTGCCCCCGGAGACCGACACCTGGCCAGCGCCCACATTACCAATGATCAAAAAGCCATTGGTCACTGCAAGGTTTCCCCCAGTGATAAAACCGCTGCCGATCGAACCTGCTGTCTCACCAAAACTTAAAAGTGATGACGCAATCACAGCCCCCCCATACACATTCAAGGTGCCCCGCGCTCCACTTGTTTCGCCCACAAGGAGGGTATCTGCCAAAACCGTCCCACTTTGCGTTGTCAAAACACCGGGACCCGTGTTGGCGCGCCCCACCCGAAGCGTCACTTGACTGCAATCCAAAAGCCCTCCGTCGAGTGTGGCGCTTCCTGAAAAAATGTTGAAGGTGCCACCAAGGTCCGGTGCAACATATAACGAGGAATTCTTCATTGTCACTGCACCGCCGCGGTTAACGGCCACATTATAAAAGGATCTAAAGACCTGGGACGAAAGATCCAATAGCGCTAACGTATTTGTAAACCCAACCGGCGCGCCTATGGTGATCCTGTTGATCGCTAGATTCGTCGAAGCGGTAAACGCGTCGATTGTCACCGATTTTGTGCCACTATTGGTCAACTGCACCACAGATGTTTGATTGGGTAAAATCCCTCCAGACCATTTGGCTGCATCGCGCCACAAACCGCTTGTTGAACTCGTCCAAACCGCGTCAGCGTAACTCGACAGCCCCGAAGCGATTAGCAGGAACGCCGTGAAAACTTTAAAAGTCGAACATTTCATCGTAAGGGACCACGACCCTACCATTTACAACTGCTCCCTGCCAGACAAACCACTGCTTGACGCAGACGTTCACTCCCGCGGATACTTTGTTTAGATGAGAAAAAGCGGTTCCAACCTTCTGTTTTCTATAGTGAAGTCTACTCGAAGGACCGGAAGAAACGCGTTCACCCTTATCGAACTCCTGGTGGTAATCGCTATTATATCCATCCTTGCCGCAATGCTGCTGCCCGCGCTTACGTCCGCAAAAGAAGCCGCTCAATCCATTTCTTGCATCAGCAATTTGCGGCAGATGGGCACGGCCCTGGTAATGTACTCCGACGACCACAGCGATCGACTTATCCCCGCTGAATACGACGTCAAGAAAGGCGCCAAGTTTCAGGAAGGCTGGCCCACTCTTCTGCACAACGGTAAATACCTTCAAGCCGCCACCTCTTCCAACTACTATGCGATGCCAGGTGGTAGTTCGGTTTACAGGTGTCCGTCTGGTTTGCCTGAGGTTTATTCCTTTAATCCGACAAGCCGCGATGATCCTGAAGGTGCCAAAGCCTGGCCCTACGCCTCCGAAAGCACGGGTAAAAAGTTTTATATCGATTCCTGGTATGGCATCAACGCCTCAGTGGGGAGTCCAAAAAAGTGGCCTTTCACCCGGATCCCGATGGACGGAACAAAATCCACCAGCTTGAATCAATACAAGATGGCGGCCAAATATGCTCGGATGCCTGTCCTCTTTGATGGTTTTTGGATTCACAATGGCAAAGACGAGCGGATTAACGCACGACACAAAAAAAAGACTCGCACCAACATCCTGTTTTTTGATAACAGCGCGCGATCCTACGACACCTTCAAAGTTCCCAACGTGCGCTCTACTAACGCCTCCGACATCCAATGGCGCTTTTGAAATCCGTGAACAAAGATACTAAAAAGATTTTAACAATCATCGCTTGCCTCTTCGCGATCTGCCTATCAGCGGCATGGATCTACTACTACCATTTCAAACGCCCTGATCCTGCCCAGTTCCTTCACCAGGAGATTGGGAAAGTGATGGCGGAAGAAACATCTCAACTTCTCACCAATCGCGGCAGGATCGTCGTTCTCGCCATCGATACTCCGAGAACCCCGGAACTCAAAATCCAATTGCAATCATTCGAAGAAAACTTGAAGCGACTTGGTCGCATCAAAATCAAAAAGACTGAATTTCTTGATACCAGGGACCAGCCAAAATACCGAACCGGTGCTGGTCTTTCTGGAAGCCGATTCGTTCGCATTATGAAGAAAAATGACGATGTTGACGCCATTGTCTCGTTCATCGGAGTCCCGGACCTTGAAGACGAAGAGATCAAAGAAATTGGCGACAGACATCCAAAGTTTATCGCTGAAAGCCTATCCGTGGACAAACTGAAAAATCTCTTCGAAACAAACCTCCTTCACGCCGCAGTCGTTGGCCGATTTCAATTTCCCTCTCCGATCGACAATCCACAATCTGATCGAGACGTGTTTAACAAGCGATTTCAAGTGATCCATCCTGAAGCTGCCAAACTACTCAACGAATAAACACGAGAAGTGCTTAATCTGTCGCCCTCGCACGCGAGACCATCACCTGAATGTCGCACGCCACCGACACACGAAACTTATTGGGTCTGGTTATTCGCATCCACAAAGCCACGCAGCTTTCCGTAGCGGCCCGCGATAATCCGAGGAGTCACGGCAATTTGACTCCGGTCGGATGTTCCAGCACGACGCTGTCTTCCTCGACTGGCATTTTGCTGGCCAACAGCGCATCCATGGTCCTTGCACGGCGGGTGAGTAACCTGCGGGTTCTTCTAGCCAGGGCTGTGTCAACTGGAGTGCATCACTTGCCGCAAGCTTGCAGTATCTGAAGGGAATTGAGGACGCAGTTCGTCGCGCAAGATTTTTGGCCCGTAAAGAGGGCAGAGAAGTAGTAACCAGCCGGGATGTAGCGCACGCAATATAGAACGGTGTAATCCCCTCAGATGTCGGCTAGTCAGAAGTCACAGCCAAGGTGTCTAAACGCAAGCAACTCCCGCAGCCGGTGCACATGGGCGCTCCAGATCGCGGCCAGCAGGTGGAAGATGCAGCAGGAGAACAGGGGGAGAATAGAATTTTCGGGAATTCTGAAGAGGGTCTTCAGAACCGCTGCAAGACTCAGGAAGCGCCTCTTCCTGAGGTCTCAGGCGATTAGCGCGGCCTGACATTTTAAAGTTTTTGGAAATGCCCCTTTCTGGGGCCGCTCCCATTTCTTCACGAGTTTTGGAACTTGGAACTCCTCAAAGTGAACATCTTGCCCGCGAACTTACATTTAGAATCAATGGAGCGGGTGAAGGGAATCGATTCCTCGTGATTATTCCCAAAGCAGTTTAGTTAGAGAATCCATGGTTCACCATTGTATATCACTCCCGGCCGCACCATGGTGCGATCACTCAGGATGGCGGATTACGTAACCGACGGCCTCGTAGCCGCGCACGCGTTTGGAATACATCTTGGAAAAAACTGGCTCGGCATCATCTAAATAATCATAAACGATGACTTCGCGTTTACTGTCGTGAAGACGGTGTAATCGGCCAACATACTGTTGGAGCGTTCCGCGCCAGAAAATCGGCGTAGCCAGGAATAGGGTGTCGAGGCGGGCGTCGTCGAAGCCTTCACCGATGTAGCGGCCTGTGGCTAGCAGGACTCGTCCTTCACCGTCAGGAATCGACCTCAGTTGTTCGGCGACAGCTTTACGTTGCTTCGCCCCCATGCCGCCCTTTAAGACCACGACGTGTTTTACCAGGGCGGTGATTCTGGAGGCGAATTCGTCCACTTGGCTGGTGCGTTCTGTAAGCAGAATCGGGGAGCGACCTGTTTTAATGCAGGTCAACAGGTCCTCGAAAATAAGATCGTTACGAGCTTTATCTTCGGCCAGCGCGGCATACAACTCGTGCATTTCCGGTTTCTCCACCGAGTGCCGCATTCGAAAACTGGTGGGACGGGGAATAACGGTGTGCGTGAACGGTCGCGCGAGGGCCTGTTCCTTTGCATTCACGCGATGGCGGATTGGTCCGCACTGCATCACGATAATTGGGTGATGGCCATCCTTGCGCTGCGGTGTGGCTGTGAGTCCGGTGACGTAACGCGCTTTTACCTGCCGAAGCACCTGCTCAAAGCTCACGGCAGAAAGATGGTGGCACTCATCGACAACGACGTGGCCGTAGTTGGCGACCACATCGTCCACGACTTGCTTTCGATTCAGACCCTGGATGACCGCAACATCGATGATCCCGTTCGGGCGTCGTCGTCCTCCCCCAATTTGCCCGATGCTCTTGATGGGCAGATTCAGGAATGAAGCGAGTCGTTCGCTCCATTGGTCCAAAAGTTGGACCCGATGCACCAGCACCAAAGTATTTGTTTTCCGTGCGGCAATCAGCCATGCGGCCACGACCGTTTTTCCAAAAGCGGTCGTGGCGGACAAGACGCCATCATCCCAAGCCAGCATGTCGTTCGCGGCGGCTTGTTGGTCGGGCCGGAGCTGGCCATGAAACGTCAGGTCAAGCGTCGGACCGGAAAATCGTTGATCGTCGAGGTCCACAGCGACCTGGTGTGATTCGAGCAGCGCGATGATTTCTCCCAGACAACCGCGAGGCAAGGCAAGGTGTTTTGGAAATTCCTCAGCGCAACGAATCACGCGTGGCTTGTCGAAAGTCGACAGTCGCATGGCTTGGGCGCGATAAAACTCCGGGTTTTGAAACGCAGCGAGCCGATGCAGGCGATTCAGCATTGCAGACGGCAATCCTTCCGTTTCGACAAAAACCAGATTTCCCCGGACAACTCTTACTTTCGGTGGCAACGGACCAGAGACGACTTCTTCCTTCTTCTTTCGGGATGGTGGCAACGTCCACGGATCTTCTGCTTGTTCATCGTCCGTTACACTGCGGCGGACACCAATTATGTCTCCCCTCCTTTCGGCTTCGCGCACAACGTTTTCGACTTCACCGAAGTCCATCCGTCGGACACCGGACAAAAGCGACCATTGGTCAGTGTGTGGGTTGAATTGGGCGTCGAGAAAAACACTGTTGCCTTGGCCGCGGGGTAGATTCTGCAACGGCAGGGCGATGAGATTGCCGAAGCCACCTTTGGGCATAGTGTCCTGGCTCGGGAAGAAACGGTCGTAAGAATCGAGACCCAATTGATGTCGCCGCTCCATGGTCCGGGTCAGAATGGCTGCGCCGAGTTTTCGAGCGAGTCGGGCCGGAAGTGGCACGGCAAAGAAAATCCAGATGTGCCCGCCGCGCCCGGAGCGTGACCGTTCGAGCAGGGCGGGCACTTTCCATTCAGTGCAAGTTTGTAGATATGCCCGCACATCTTCCTGCCATGTCGCCTTGTCAAAATCGGCGGCAAGAAACCAACACGTCTCGTCGGCCAACAACGGGTAAACGCCTGCCGTGAGTTTGCCTATTAGATGATCGTGAACAACTTGTTCGGTCAACGGGAAGTATTCCTGCGGTTCCTCCGAATGCTTGGGGAATGGTTTACCCCAAACTCTTCGGCACGCCGGGGAGTATCCCGCCTTTCCATTCCGTCCCTCCCACCGCACCGCATAAACGTCTTCGCGCCCACGAAATAGGCTGAGGAAAAACTTCACCTTTTCTTCCGGACTGGACTTGGCAGTTACCGTGCCTGCCGGGACGGGCGCAATTGCGACCGGCATAGCAACTTCCGGGATGGGCATCTCCAATCGGCAACGCAATTGCCGATTCTCCTCGCGCAGCCGTTCGCACTCCGCAAGCGCTTCAGCAAGTTTTGAGTCGTTGAATTCAGACGCGCTCATCGTTGAGATCGTTCGTTTTCGTCACAGGCTCAATCTGCGGAAGAATTGAGCGAAGACCTCAAATTCCTCATCCATATTCGGCGCAAGCCCACATTCGACCGCCATCTCTGAAAAGGGCTTGGACCAGGAAGCCGGCGGTGAAGCGAGGGCGGGCGGAATCCCGTGCGTTTTCCTGCGTTGAAAGGTTTCACGAATCGCTTTCGGCAGACGAGCGGCATTCATACTTGTCCGTTTGATCAGCAAAACCAAATCCACCAAATCGTTCACGCGAGTATTTTCCCAACCCACTCTCGGCAATGTGTAAGCGTGCAGTTTTTCGGCGATCTGTTCCTCGGGTGAAACCGCGCGAAAAGTCGCGCTGGCGACACCCGCAAATCCAAGCCAATCTCGCCCCGCAAGAGATTCGTAAGGCTCGCGCAACACATCCCCCGCGCTCACGTCCAAGTAAAACTTCACGAACGAACGCCCAGCCAAACGCGCATCAATCGGGAAGCGAGCACCGCCAGGCGCGGCGTCCAAATCCTGAACGGCATCGCCAAATACGAAGGTGAAGAAATCACTCAAGTCCAACTGCCCGACTTCGCGCAACTCTTCGAGAACTGTTGAGACGTTGGCATCCCAATCCCGAGTCGGCATTGGGAGTTGCTTCAAAGCGAGATCGATGTCGCGCGTGGTGCGAGCTGTCTTCAGACGCAATTCCATCGCGTAGCCGCCTTTCAAAAGCCACGGGCCGTCCGGTTTTGCAAACAGGCGGCAGAGCAGTCTGTCGAAGGCGGCCTGTCGGCGCACTCGTTGGAGATCAATGTTTT
The DNA here is from genome assembly GCA_046597605.1 of Limisphaerales bacterium. GTDB lineage: Bacteria > Verrucomicrobiota > Verrucomicrobiia > Limisphaerales > JACDHS01 > JACDHS01. The sequence continues at coordinate 36,786 of JBKJKE010000113.1, forward strand.
CCTCCTGTGCCAGCCCTTTCAGCCGGTCTTCTAATGCGACCCGGAAAGCGGTCGCCGAGCCATATTTGCGAGGTGGCTTCATTTGGTGTTTGCGGCAAGCAGTTCATTGAACCACAGCGGAAAATGTGCGTTGCAGCCAAGCTCCGAGATTTCCCGTGAAGAAATCACGCCACGCCGACGCCCTTCAATCAGGGCTTGCTCAACAATGTCGCAAGAAGTGGATTCCGCAGCCGCCAGATCGGCGACGCTCCGGAGAGGGCGAGTCACGGCGAATCCTTGCCGGGGTTCGACGTCCTTTTCATTGAGATTTGAGCGGTGCAGCACCAGCACGTTCGGGGTTTTAGCTGTTCTCCGAAATGCGGCTGGGACCGTCATGTGGAGTTTGGCCGGGTTTAGGTCAGAGAGTTCATGGATGCTGAGCGCGGTTTGGTGTGAGTATACCCCTTCCGGTTCGCCCTCTCTGTTGCGTGACCAAAGGGCGTAGATGACGAGTTGTTCCTCGGACGATTGCGGGAAACGCATCAGCCGATAGATGCCCCGTTCAACGCGCACCCAATTTCCTGATTTGACGTGATGCGCCTGACTGCCGAGTTGGTATCCTGCGTCGGCTGCCTGTTTGGACGTGAAATAGCCTGCGAAGAGCACGTCGGCTGCCGTTTTGGCTGCACTGGACACTGCACAAACCTACAAGCCTTTTGTATATTCGTGCAAGCCTCAGGTATGCGCATTTCGCTGAATCTCGTGCCCAAATTTCGGCGGAAGTCAGACTTCCAAGGGTAGAATGAAGTGCGACGCCCTATTTTGAAGACTTCGTCCGTCTATTTCACTTGCACTTTACTTGCACACCGTCGTAAGTGCTTGATTATCAGTGGAGCGGGTGAAGGGAATCGAACCCATAAGCTGCACATCGCCAGACCGTAAGTAATCTGACAATATCATTCATATTTTGCAGGGTGTTTATAGAGGTTTTGAAAAAAACAGGCCATCCCAAAATCGTGCTCAAATGCTGTCAGGAATTTCAGGAATTTTCTCGCCTTGGCTGATTTAACGTTATCTCTAAAAGTTTAGAGGGCTTTAAGCGGCAGGGATGAGCCTCTATCCTTCAGCAAATTCTTGGTTTCTTCGAGCGCATCAGCGGGAACGATGATCTCTTGAATAAAATCGCGGACAGGTCGATTTGCCAATGATTTGAAAACCAAGCAGCGGTCCGCAACGCTGCGAGCTTCAGACAAAAACTGTAATTGTTTTCCAAAAAACTCTTCGTCGATGGCAAACAGTCGGTCTTGTTCGGGCTGATCGAGTGGTTGGGAAAGCCGTTCGCCTTCATAAGTAAGTTGCCCACTGATTTTCCACTCTCGCTGCTGGTAGTAGCCTAATTGGCCGACATTCATCCGTTGTTCGTTTCCAGCGGGATATACCAATTCCACAAAACTCATGAATGCTTGGTACAGCTCCGTTGCGCCGCTAATCTTGTTCCGCTCAGTCCAACACTTTAGCAGGGCCGCTGCGTTAGCAGTGGTGCAATTGATTTCCTCCTCCAGTCCGGTTTCAGAGATTCGGAACTTCAGATTTCGAGGAGGGTGGTCGCTTTTAAGAACGGCTTGCTCGGTTGCAGCGAGTCCACGTAGCAATCGCTCAATTTCTGCCAACTTAGTAAGATAGATTGTCCCCAAGCCGGATAACCCATCTGCTTTATCGTTGCGTTGCGGCAGGTAAAGTGCTGGTAACCCTCCCAAAGTGAGTAAGGAATCAACGCTGAGAACGATTGCAAACGAGCCAAAGAGTTTTGAGTGGTCGGGAAGCTCGCGCTCTTCAAGGAGTGTAAAGCACATCCGTCGTGCATAACTTTCCAATGTTCGCTGTCCTGGTTCCTCCTTACCCCAGGCGAGCCGTTCGGGAGTCAGCAAAAATCCCAAATCTAGGATTGAGGCAAGTATAGCAAGCCCTTTGGCTGTCTGGTCGCCGTTATCTTCACGCTTGCGGCGTGGGAAACTGTGATAGAAGTTCGCCATACCGCTGACTCTGTATACATTCAGAAGTTTTAGCAATCTGCCGGAAAGCCGTCATGCTGCATCGCCAGCGGTTCAAGTCTCGAATTGAGGAACTTCACCGACCAGCAGAGAATTTCATTGTCGATGCACCAAAAACTAACCGTTCAACGGTACTGATGAAAGGCAGTGAGTAGGCAACCGGATCACATTTGATGGCAATTCTTCAGACGTGGTGTCCGGCACTTTGGTCGTCATTTGGTCATTCACGAATCTGTATCCTGGGTCAAGCGGATGGCGCTGAACCTCGGTCAGTCCGAACCAGGCATTCCCAGTTTGCGGATCAACATCTTTAAGATAGCTGCGTCGCAGTTCTGCCGGAGAATTTCCTGCCTCAGAGGCAACCCGCCCTAGATCACGGACCAAGCCATACAAGTGACTGATTGCAGATTTCCTCCAAATGTTACGCTTCCAGACGATACCCGCTCGTGCCGCCAACTTTGGTCCAAGGCGGTAAAAGCTTTTGTGGTGGTAAAGCGGCCCTTCCGTTTGTCGGTATGGTGCCAACCTTTGGATCAACTCTCTCGGCAAGGAAACTGATCGCGGTTCGCGGGTTTTTGCCACATCAGCGTAGACAGTGAGCCGTTCGGTCGCCCAGTTGAAATCCTCCCATCGCATATTCGCTAACTGCGGACTACTTGTTCTCCGTACTATACTCATTAAAAAGTCCGAGTACATCGGTCACCTTCGTGAATTGACTGCATGGGATGGCACCCCTCTAGAACCTGAGCTAATCTCCTCCTTACAGGTCGAACTTCCTGAAAATTTTTGGATGGTCGAAGCCGCTGCGCCGGAGCTTTTCTCATCAAGCAGACGGAAATTCGGTGAGGTATTAATTTGCTCCGACAAGGCACTACCCCCACAAATTGACCTGAGTCTTATGCTGGCGGTGCGACTCCCTGGAATGGTGCTGATGAACAGAGCGGGGCAGTTACCGCTTCAGAAAACGAAGCTCAACGGTCACAGTGGCTTATTCACTCGCTGCGCCTAAACAATTTACCTGGGAGCAATGGCCTTTCTGGTTTGAAAGTCAACACCTGTCATGTTTCTGTCAGCAATTCTCATTTTGACTTTCGCTGAGGAGGCTATGCGTGGGGAGGTGAAGGCTCGGACTCGTGGATGAAGGTTGAGTTGACCTTTTCGTAACGTTTGTCACACAATTGTAAC
>JBKJKE010000133.1:0-37329 GCA_046597605.1 Limisphaerales bacterium
GCCGCCATTCGAATCGAACATACAAAAAGGCCGAACAGGCTGACAGCAACGGTGGCGAACGTTGTAGTGAGGTGGCTTGAATGTTTCACAATGCCGCTCCTTCCGTTTTTTCCACGACGGAAACCACACGGAACATTCCTGCTTCCATGTGGTAGAGGATGTGGCAATGAAACGCCCAATTACCGAGCGCGTCCGCAGTGATGTCGAGGGACAACCGTTCCGCAGGTTTCACGTTTACGGTATGTTTTTTTGGTTTATTTGGACCCGCACCGTTGTCCAGTTCCATGAACATTCCGTGGATGTGAATGGGGTGATTCATCATGGTGTCGTTCACCAGGGTGAGGCGGACCCGCTCGCCGTAGTAAAACTTGATTGGCTCGGCCTCGGAAAATTTCTTGCCGTCGAAGCCCCACATGTAGCGCTCCATGTTGCCGGTGATGTGAAGTTCGATTTCCCGGCCGGGCGGGCGGAGATCTTCGTTGGGTTTGAGACTCCGCAGGTCGCTGTAAAGCAGCACCCGTGTGCCGGTGTCCTCCAGGCCGGTGCCGGGTTCGTCCAACCGGCTTTTCGTTTCCATGGGCACTGAGGAATTTCCCGGGCCATGGTCGTCAGGGCCGTGCTTGACGGGGACGCTCCTAGCCATGGCGTCGTTCATTGGCGCTGCGCCCATTTTCGTCCCGGGCATCTTCATTCCCGGCATATCAGGCATGGCTTTGGTTGCAGGCGCGGCATGATTCATCCCTTTCATTTTTGCATCCGGCATCTTCATGTCGGCCGTGTTGGTCTCAGCACCACCGTTCATTCCCTTCATGCCGTTCAATTTCTTCATACCGTCGCCTCCGCTCATGCCCTTCATCCCGGACATGTCGCCCATTCCCATGTCGGCCATCGTCGCAACCACGCGTTTCCGACGCGGTGGAACTGGCGAGGCCATGCCCTTTTCCGTGGCGAGCGTGCCGCGGGCAAATCCGCTGCGATCCATAGCCTCGGCAAAAATGGTATAAGACTGGTCCTCCTTCGGCTGGACGATGACGTCGTACGTCTCGGCGATGGCGATGCGGATTTCGTCCACAGTCACAGGCTGCACATGTTGGCCGTCCACCGAGACCACCGTCATTTCGAGACCAGGAATCCGCAGATCGAAATAAGTGGCGGCACCGGCGTTGATGAAGCGCATTCGCACCCGTTCACCCGGCTTGAAGAGCGCCGTCCAGTTTGAGCCCGGAGCGAAGCCATTCATCAGGAACGTGTAGGTGGCGCCGGTGATGTCCGAGATATCGGACGGGTCCATGCGCATGCGATTCCACTCCAATCGATCCTTGACCGTCGGCTTCCATCCATTTTTTGCCACGTCACTAAAGAAGGTGCCTGCCGTGCGTCGCTGCAGATTGTAATAGTTAGGCCGGCGCTTCAGCCTAGCGAGGATGCGCATCGGATCTTCCGGGGTCCAATCCGAGAGCACGACGACATGTTCCCGGTCATACTGGAAAGGCTCTGGCGCGGCCGCGTCAATAATCAGGGGCCCGTAGTGTCCCTCCTGTTCCTGGAAGCCGGAGTGGCTGTGATACCAGTAGGTGCCGTTTTGTCGGACCGGGAATCGGTAGGTGAACGTTTCTCCCGGTTTGATGCCCGGGAAACTTACGCCCGGCACGCCGTCCATGCCCGGAGGGAGAAGCAATCCATGCCAATGAATGGAAGTGTCTTCCTTGAGTTCGTTCGTGACCCGTAGAATGGCGTCGGTGCCTTCACGCAAACGCACGAGCGGCCCCGGAACAGTTCCGTTGACGGTGATGGCGGTGCCGCGCCGTTTGCCGAACGTCACTTGTTGTTTGCGGATCACCAGGTCTATCTCGTTGGCCTTGGCCCCTCCCATTGGACTCGCTTGCTGGCCGACGTTTTCCAAGGCGTAAGCCGGCATGAAGCGTGGCAGGCCCGCCAGCAGGCCGAGTGCTGCGGAGGCGTGGATGAAGCGCCGCCGACTGATTGGTTCGAATGTTGAGTTTGTTTTCATAGCTTTTTATCGGCTTTGCCAACGGTGGTGTTGCTCAGCCTCGGTCGGTCCCCAGGTTCCAGGCGCATAGATCGGCAGGTGCTTGTGCGGATGGTTGGCCCAAGTATTAAGAATCGGGTCAGCCACTTTCCACGCGGCCTCCACCATGTCGGCCCGGTGGAAATGTGTCGCATCGCCCATGATGCAATCATAGAGCAGCTTTTCGTAGCCAGTGGTGCACGCGATCTGTCCAAACTGAGAATAGTCAAAATCGAGCGTTACGGCGCGCGTGCTAATGGTCGGTCCGGGCATCTTGGCGCGCATTTGCAGAGTGATTCCCTCATCGGGCTGGATGTGCATGATGAGCAGGTTAGCGCCGAGCGGGGAACATTCCGTGCCGCCAAACAGCGAGAGCGGCGGACTCTTGAACCGGACCACGATCTCGGTGACTCGCCGGGGGAGTCTTTTACCGGTGCGCAAATAGAAGGGGACGCCTGCCCAGCGCCAGTTATCAACCCAGAGCCTGGCAGCGGCAAAAGTTTCGACGATTGACTCCGGGGAGACTCCCGGTTCTTCGCGATACCCAGCGATGGATTTACCGTTTGCCTGGCCAGATCCATACTGCCCGCGCACCGTATTGGACATCACCTCTTCTGGCTTGGGAATCCGGATAGCTTCGAGCAGCTTTGCCTTTTCGTTGCGCACCATTTCCCCTGTGAGCGAGGGTGGCGGTTCCATAGTGATGAGCGCGAGCAGCATCAGCATGTGGGTCTGGATCATGTCGCGAAACGCACCGGCGGTTTCATAAAAGGCACCGCGCCCTTCGATCCCAATCGTCTCCGCCGCTGTGATTTCCACATGATCGATAAACGTTCGGTTCCAGACCGGCTCGATCATGCTGTTGCCCAAGCGGAACACGATCAGGTTCTGCGCGGTTTCTTTGCCGAGGTAATGATCGATGCGAAAAATTTGCTGTTCGGCCAATGCGGACGAAAGGGTGGCGTTCAACTCCCGTGCGGAAGGCAGATCATGTCCGAATGGTTTCTCGATAATGACCCGCCGCCAAACGGGAGGCGTCTCCCTCAACAAACCGTTCGCGTGGAGTTGCTGAACGATGGGTGCAAAAGAAGCGGACGGCACGGAGAGATAAAACAACGCGTTCCCGCCAGTGTGATGACTTGTGTCTGACACGGACAGCATCGCGCTTAGTTTTTGGTAGGTTCCGGAATCTGTGTAGGAGCCACTACAGTAGCGCATCCGCTGCTCAATGAGCTTCCACATCGCGGGTTCTACTTTCTGCGTGGCCAACTCGAATACTGCCTCCCGCATGTGCTGCCGGAAATCTGCGTCAGACCACTCCCTGCGTCCGACACCGATGATGGCAAAGTCTTCAGCCAGCAAGCCGTTGGCGACGAGGTTGCAGAGGGAAGGAAGAAGCTTCCGTTTCGTCAAATCCCCGGAAGCGCCAAAGATGACGATGACACACGGACCTGCACGAAGAGCGGCCGCAGGAACAGCCAGAAATTGCTGCCGACATTCGTCACTGCAAAAATAATGCGTCTGGCCATCGCGCTCAGTGTGGAGCGCGTTGTCCGCATTGACGGTCATTCCACAGATGGGGTCTCTGGTCATGCTATTTTGTTTCATTCGCCGTCATCGTGATCGTGATGGCAACATTCCTTCTTCACAGTTTCGCCCTTCTCAGCCGGAGTGCGTTTCCAATGACGGACACGGAACTCAAGCTCATCGCCGCTCCCGCGATGATGGGACTCAAGAGCAGGCCGAAGAACGGATAGAGCAAACCCGCCGCGATGGGAATGCCGAGAGCGTTATAGACGAACGCAAAGAATAGATTCTGCCGGATGTTGCGCATCATCGAACGGCTCAAGGCAATGGCCTTGACGATGCCGCGCAGGTCACCTTTCACCAGCGTGATGCCCGCGCTTTCCATCGCCACGTCCGTGCCTGTGCCCATCGCGATGCCGACGTGCGCCGCGGCGAGAGCGGGTGCGTCGTTGATGCCATCGCCAGCCATCGCCACGATGTGGCCTTGTCGCCGGAGCTCCTGAATGCGCTCGTGTTTATTCTGCGGCTCAACGCCCGCTTCCACCTGGTCGAGTCCGAGTGTTTTTGCCACGGCATTTGCAGTACGCTCGTTGTCGCCGGTGAGTATGATGATTTTCAGACCAAGCTTGTGAAGTTGGGCGATGGCTTCAGGCGTGGATGCTTTAATAGGATCAGACACCGCGAGAATTCCTGCAGCCTTGCCATTGATGGAAACGAACATCGCCGTCTGTCCTTCCGCCTGCAACGCGGTTGCCTTGGATTCGAGATCTCCCAGGTCCGAGACTCTGCGCTCTTGCAGGAACTTCAATTTGCCGACTGCGATTTCACGCCCGCCTATCTTTCCCACGACCCCGCCGCCCGTTATGGAAGTGAAATCGGACCCGCTTTCCAGCTTCACGTTACGCTCTTTCGCACCGTGAACAATCGCAGCCGCGAGCGGATGCTCGCTGTTCTGTTCAACCGAAGCCGCGGCGAGTAACAAATCATCCTCCGTCACGCCATTGACCGGAATGATTTTCGTAAGGCGTGGTTTGCCTTCGGTGAGCGTGCCTGTCTTGTCCACGACAACAGTGGTGACCCGTTCCATGATTTCCATGGCTTCGGCATTGCGGATAAGCACGCCTTCCTGCGCGCCGCGACCAATGCCGACCATGACAGACATGGGCGTGGCAAGTCCGAGCGCGCACGGACACGCAATGATGAGCACAGCGACGGCGTTGACGATGGCGTGAGCCAAGCGCGGTTCTGGACCGAGCCATACCCAGCCGATGAAGGTCAACACCGCCACGGCCAGCACTGCCGGAACGAAGTAACCAGAAACCTTGTCGGCCAACGCCTGAATCGGTGCGCGGCTGCGTTGCGCGTCCGCGACCATCTGAACGATGCGCGCGAGCACGGTCTCGCTGCCGACGTGTTCGGCTTGCATGAGGAAACTGCCGGTGGTGTTGATTGTGCTGCCGGTCACCCTGTCCCCGACAGTTTTTTCCACGGGCAACGGCTCACCGGTGATCATGGATTCGTCAACGGAGGTTTTCCCGTCGAGTAAGACACCGTCCACTGGAATTTTCTCGCCGGGACGGACACGCAATTTTGCTCCGGCTTGAACGGATTCAAGCGGCACATCGAGTTCTTCAACGCCTTGAACCACCCGCGCAGTTTTGGGTGCGAGATTCAGCAACGCACGGATGGCGCTGCCAGTTTTGCTGCGCGCCCGCAATTCGAGCACCTGACCGAGCAACACGAGTACCACGATCACCGCCGCCGCCTCGAAATAGATTCCAACTTTTCCGTCAGGCGCGAACGATGTCGGAAACGCACCCGGCATGAGCATCACCGCTGCGCTGAACAGATACGCCGTGCCCACGCCAATCGCAATGAGCGTGAACATATTCAAATTCCAGGTGACGAGCGAACGCCAGCCGCGTTTGAAGAAAGGCCAACCCGCCCATAGCACGACGGGCGTTGAGAGGACGAATTGAATCCAGCGCGAGATGTCACCCATCACCCAGCGCGAGTGCCGGAGCGCGGGGATCGCGTGCGCCATTGCGAGCACGAAGACTGGCAGCGAGAGAGCCGCCCCAATCCAAAACCGCCGAGTCATGTCGGCGAGGTCGGGATCTTCTTCCTCGACCGCCGAAACGGTTTTCGGCTCTAACGCCATGCCGCACTTCGGACAGTCCCCCGGATGATCCTGTTGCACTTCCGGATGCATCGGACAGGTGTAGATGACTTTGGCCGGTGGCTTGTCTTCGTTCTTCGCGGCGGCGGGCGCGGATTTTATCTCCGCCAAAAACTTTTGCCGACAATGCTCGCTGCAAAAATAGAATGCCTCTCCATCGCGGTCAGCGCGGAGAGCCGTCGCTTCGTCCACCGTCATTCCGCAAATTGAGTCTTTGGTCATGGTTGGTGTTCTTTTTTTTCGTTCATCTCAATGATGTTTGTAAAAGCCCACCCCTTTGATGTCGTTCCAAGAAGTCGTTTGATGGCAAAGGAAGCATTGGTTCACCTCGGCCTTCTCCACGCCAGCGGTCGTCATGGAAATCATCTTGAAGTGCATCATGAAATGGCTCGGCGGAGCCTGGTGACATTGGGCACAGTCGAGGGATGTGGGCGGGGGATGGCGGAATTCAGGAATGGTCCATGCGACCGACCCGTGACATTGCGCGCAGTCCTGGCCGAAGAAACCGCGATGCCGATCCTTGTTCCCGTGACAAGAGGCGCAATTCAAAATTGTTTCCTGCGGCGTCAGGCCCGGCTGCTGCTCCTGCTTGTTTTTTACCTTGTGGTCTTGCTGGTTGATCCAGCGCAAGAAGTGTGCGGAAGCCAAACGATCTTCCGTTTCGGGGTCGAGATTGCTTTTGAGTTGCCGCAGACCGATGCCTGATAACGCGGCATGGTCCATCAAAGTCAGCCCTGCGTGAAGACCGCGATGTTCGCGGTGGCACTCGCGGCAACTGCTCACGTCGGCATGGAACGACGTCGGCTGGCGTTGCAGGAGCGCGGTGTTATTCGCGTGGCAGACAATGCAACTGGCGGCCTCGACTCCTTTGCCGGGAGTGTGGCAGGCAGCACAGTTGTGTTCGAGAAATGTATGGGACTGGGAGAGGGCACCGGGACTGGCCATGCGTTGCCAGGCCGTTTTGTTCAGGATCCCGGCGCGCTCGTTGCCGGGATGACTTCGCAGGAAATAAAATCCCGCAAACAACGTTACGAACAGCACCAGAGCGGGGAACAGGAAGCGTCGCAGTTTCACGAGAACCACCTCATGCTGAAGTGGAGCGCCGCCCAGATGTGCAGCCCGAGCAGAACGTAAAAGATCAGGGAGAGCAGGATGTGCAGCTTCAATGCCCTGGAGAACCAGCGTTTGAGTAATTCGTGCGTTCGAACCGCATACTCCAGGTCTGCGACAGATTCGGCGATGCGAGTAACCTCACCGGCTGGGCCGCCGGATGAGAGTCCAATCCCCACCGATGCCAGTCCCGCCGCGAGGAGTGGCGACTTCGGAAGACCTCTCATTTCGGGCGCGGTATTTTCAAGCACGCCCCACGCACTGTCGAGATCGCCCCGGGCCGTTTGCAGCAAGAGCAACTTGTCTTTAATCTCCTGGTTGACGTAGGTGAGGAGATAGCGCACTGCGAACCCACTCACAACAACAAGCAACATCACTGCAGTCAGCGTCATTCCCAATGGGCTATCGAACTTGTGGCCGGTGTGAATGATCGCGAGCAAAGGGCCGAAGATGCCAGAATAGACATGCACCGTGAGTTGCGTGTGGATCGACATGTGCTTTGAGACCCACGCGTTGATCGTGGGGATGCGCTTGACGATGGGATAAGCGAGAGGGATAAGCATGAGCACGGCCCCCGCGATGCCAAACACCAACCCAACTCCGCTGCCCGCAAAGGTGGGGGAGCGGTGGACGAGGAAACCGAGCCACGCCAGCAGCAAAAGACTGAAGACGCCGGTAAATACGATGCGTTCCCGTTCTTTCATGGCTATGCCTCCACCGCGATTTCGCCCTTCGGCTTGGCCTGGCAGGCGAGAATGATGCCATTGGCTTTGTCGTTCTCATCGAGCGAATCCTGCACCTCCTGATCTACCTCACCGGAAGTCAACTTCACCTTGCACAAGCCGCACGTGCCAATGCGGCAGGAGTTTTCGATTCCAATGCCAAGTTCCTCGGAGAGTTCGAGAACGGTCTGACCGTCGCGGATTTTTGCGGACTTGTTGTTCATTGAAAACGTGACCAGCGGGCCAGTCGCAGCGGCAGTCACTTTGGCGGTGGTGCCGGGGGCGGCTGGGGCAGGCTTGGTTGCGCCGAAGTGTTCGGACTTCACCTGGTCTTGAGGAACTCCCATCTCGGTCAGGATGGCCTTGGTCGCTTCCATCATTGTCGGCGGCCCGCAGATATGGATTCTTCGCGAAGCAAGATCGGGAACCGTCTGGGCGAGCAGTTCGTTGGTAAGGCGCCCACGCGGACCTTTCCACTCAGTCCCGTGTGCCTTGGTGCTCGTGACTGCGACGTGCAGCCTGGGATTGCGTTGCTGAAGGGCAGCGACATCGTCCGCGAAAATGAAATCGGCCGGAGTGCGGCAGGTGTAGATAAAGAAGATGTCTCCCTGCCATGAGCGCTCCGTGAGATAACGCGTGATGCTCACCATCGGAGTGATGCCGACACCGGCGGAGATGAGGACGATGCTCTCCGCCTCGCTTCCATCAAACGTGAATTTTCCGACCGGGCCTGCCGCTTCGATCAGGTCGCCTACTTTGAGCAGGTCGACAATGTGACGGGAAACCGCGCCGCGCGGCTCACGCTTGATGGTGAGATCGACGTATCCGCGCTCAGTCGGCGAGGACGAGATGGAGTAGGAGCGGTTCATCCTCGCTCCGCCAATCGAGAACGCGACGTTGAGGAACTGACCAGGCACGAAGGTGAAAGGCATCTGGCCGTTGGTTGAATGCAGGAGGCGAAATGTTTTCACTCCCGGCGTTTCTGTGACAATGCTACCCACCCGGAGCTGCCCCCGCCAATTTGCTGTGAGAGGCGACGCGGCTAATTCAGGAGGCAAATCGCTCATGTTGCAGTGGTATTCTTCGCAGGAGGTGTTCCGTCGGCCAGCGACGGCGCGGATCCCGGCGGCGGCGATCCCTTGTCGGCTTCGATCCGCCCAAAGAGCGACGCCGCGCGGCGCATCTTGAAGAAATACATCGCGACCATGGCCAGCGTGAACGCGATGAGGAGGGCCATCGTAAAAAAGTGAAAGAGCGTGACATGGGGCGCGCCTGGCCCTGCTGTCGCGAGCGGCAAGAGGTTCATTTCTCGCTTGAACCAAGTGAGCGCCACGTTGCGTGGGGCTTTGCCTTCGGCCAGCGCCCGTTGCGCGGCCAGCCCGCTCTCGAAACGCGCGAGACCTTCGCGCAGACTGGCAGTGCCTGCTTGCATTTCGGCGTAATTCTGTTTGTCCGTGGCCTGGAGGAGGTAATCGAGGCTTTCATTCATCAAGGTCACGCCGAACTGCATTCGTTCGCCCGCTTGTCGCTCGATTTCAAGACGCTTGGCCAGCGGCAGGTCGGGCAAATCCATGAGTGACGGATAAAGTTCCCTGGTCTTCGCGCCGCCGCCCATCTCCTTCATCATTTCGCCCATGCCCTCCATCATGCCGCCGCCCGGACCGCGGGACGCTGGACTTCCACCGGTTGCGGGCATTGCTCCCATCCCCGGAGCCGCGCCGGATGCGGCTGTCATTGCTCCCGCCGCCGGCATCGCGCCGCCCGCCTGACCGGGATGATGGCTGGCATGTTCATCTGGCGACTGCGCACGCAGTGGCGATGCCCAGAGCAGCCCAACCAGCAGGCAGAGTGCAGTGGAGACGCGGATCAAGCGCCATCGGTTGAGTGGTGGGAATGATGATTTCATAACTGTCTTTGTCATGGGCGATTGCTGCTTCGCGGAGATCATCGCTTTTCCGTCTTGCACGCTATGACGCAAACCGCTGCGGACCAAATTTCACTCTCCAGTGGGTAAACAGGTTTTTTCTCAACTGACTTCCAGCACACGGTTCATCGTGCCGAACGAATTCGCGCAGCAATTGGGATCATCTCGGGATTCGTCGGGCGTGCCCGGTTCGCAGCACCACTGTCCATCCACTACGAATTTGTATTCATGGTGACCCGGTGCAAGCGGCAGTGTGGCGCTCCATTCGCCCTTCGGCTGGCGGTGGTGCAGTGGGGTGGTGTCCGGCTTCCAATCGTTAAAAGTGCCAGCGACGAATACCTCCTTCGCCTCCGGTGCGTGGCAGGATAAGGCAACTTTGTGAACGTGATTGTCAGCCTGTGAGTGGCGGCCCGTGTCATTCTTCTTCATGTTTGGTTTCTTTCTTTGTTGGTGATGCGGAGTCTCCGCATCTAATTTAATGACCTAAGTTGTTCACTCACATGTCGCTCATGGCCATGGGAGCCGCAGCAGGAGCGGGCGGCGCAAAACCGGTAAGGCTCATGCGTTGCCCATCATTTAGGATTTTGGCGGCCTCTCCAATGGCAGCGATGAACCGCAGGCGCACATCACTCTTGAGCTTCTCAATCTCCACCACCTTGGCTTCGATCTGGGTGTTGTCCGGTTGATCGGCGGCGGTGAGCGTCCAAAGTTCCTGCTCAGCTTCCTGCACGCTTCGAGCGGTGCTCGCCATGTCCAGCGCCGCCTGTTCCTTGATTTGATTAAGCATCATCTGTTGCTCGGTGCTCAGCGCAATGTGCTGACGGTGATCGAGGAAAAAGCCGGTCGCGCCCAGGTGATAAAGATGCGATGCGCCCGGAAAACCCGGCAGTGCTGAAGGCATAGCCATACCGGAACCGCCTTTGCCAGCCATGCCGCTCATCATTCCCATCATCCCTGCCATCTCCATTTTATCGTCGTCCATCATGGGCATGCCCCCACCAGCGATGGGCGCTGCGGGAGGCATCGCTCCGCCGCCCATTGGGGCCATCTCCATCATGTCGTCGTCCATCATAGGCATGCCAGTGCCTGCCATCGGTGCCCCACCGGGTTTTGCACCGCCCATGCCGCCCATCATTTTGCCCATCATGCCCATCATCTTATCCATCTTCATCGCCATCATGCCCATTTCCCCGCCTTCAGATGGTGCGCCATCGCCCATGCCAGCCATGCCGTCGGCCGGTTTCGTTGCCGCTGATGCGCCCATGGCACTCATGCCGGCCATTTTTCCCGCCATCGGTTTCGTGCCTGCCCCCATGCCAGGTTTGCCAGTCATCGGCATCGCGCCAGCCGTTGCTCCAGATGGCTCCTGCATCGTGGCTTCCAAGCGCTGCATTTTGTCGCGCAGTTCAGCCATTTGGCTGGCGACGGTCGGGCCACTACCCATTCCACTTTTGCCACCACCTTTCATGCCCACGCCGGACATTTTTCCCAGCATTGGTTTTTCGCCTGACCCCATGCCGGGCATGGTCTTGCTGTGGAGCGGATTTCCTGCGCTCATCGGCTTCGCACCGACGGCAGGTGAGTGTCCGGGTTGCTGCTGGACGCTTTCCAGTTGTTCGACTCGGGCGAGCAATTCCGCCAACTGCGCCTCGACGGTCTGTCCACCCGACTGGGTTGCGTCAGCGGCTACATGAGCCGAATGTGCCGTGAACGATGGGTCGGGTGGAGGCGGAGCCGCGAAGGTTTTCTGTTCGACGCTGACGAAGGTCGCTACGGCCAGCAGGCCAGCACCAATAAGTCGTGTTCTGATAATTTTGACTCGATTTTTCATATTCAATTTGTGAGTTCGGCGCTGAGTATCCATTATCTCGGCATTGTCTGGTGCTCTCCGCCTTTCATCGGCTTCATTTGGTTACTGTTGCTTTTGTTTGTCCTGCAACCGCTCGCGAACGCCAAGGCGACCGCGAGTCCCAAACAAAGGCCGATTGTAGTGAGGATGTGGTGTTTCGTTTTCATAACAGTCTCTTTCTTTGGTCTGTCTTCCCATCTTGCGAACGACCTTTTTCTAAATTGCATTTCTGTTGCGGCTGACCGGATGTTACCCGCAGCAACCGCCCGATTTTTTCACTGGCTTCGAGCCGGCGGGGGTGGATAAGAACTTTTGCCGACACTGGTCGCTACAAAAGTAGAATGTCTTTCCGTCGCGTTCTGCTTGGAGTGCGGTCGCTTCATTGACTGTCATTCCGCAGATAGGGTCTTTAGTTGCTGGTATCGATTCATTCATAATTGTGTTTCTTTCAGATTCTTCTCGAAGCGGTATTTCTCTCTCCCCAAATCTTGCTGAATTCAGCCCCAATTTAGCTGGATGGACGGACACCCCGGGCCAATACGCGCATTTGTAACTTCACTGCTAACTTCGGCATTTATGAAAAAAGTTCCGAACTGATTTCTCACCCTAAGATGCCTTTGCATCCGACCAAAACAGGCCGAACGCAACACAGGAAACCACGATGCAAAAACGCTTTGGGGCCATGTTCGTTTGAGATTGGCCCTTCGTTGCGTTTAGTCCCTCATCAAATCGCTGGCTCCACCCCTCGCGGAATTTTTCTCCGGAACGCGTTTGCGCCGCACATCGACACTGGATGCTTCCAACCGTCCCGGCCGGACGCGGTAACGCACGCAAACCGTTTGACCCACATTCAGTACTTCGGGCCTGGCTGGCACCTTCTCATCCCGGAAGCGCGTGTCCTCGTTCCACTGTAGGATCAGTGGTTGCGCCTTGGCGGACCTCTGTACGGTGAGGGAGTGTGCGGAAACATCAACAGATTGGACAACGCCGTGCGGATGGTGCGATCGCGGAACTGCCGCAAATGCGTTTTCGGAAAAAAACATGGTGACGATGAGCGTCACCAATGCAGTGATTTGAATAGATGTTTTCATGTTCTTTGGCCCCTTACTAATCCGCCGTTGATTGCTTGAGGAAAGACAATCCACCCCCCAACTTTTGAATCCTCTACCTTGCTACTGCGCGATACCCATCGCGAATTGAATTAGGCTGTCCGATTGGACAGCCGTTTCGACTGCGAGACAATTAAGGTTTCCTGGCCCCGGACGGTTCCATTCCTTTCGTTAGATCGCCTTTTTTGACCGCGCAACAATAAGCCATATCGCTGCCGCATTTGGAGCAGACATGCTTCACTGCATCCGAGGCGGCTTTGCCGGAACCCGTGGTCTCGATCGTGGTTTTGCAGGCGGGACAGGTATGCTTTGTGCCTGTCTTTGCAGGGTTGTTGGCCCCGCGTCCCGTATCCACGTAGCTGAACGTGACATCCTTGCACTTCGGACAGGACATCGCGACCAGGTCGCCCGGTTTCAAAGCGTCAATGTCTTGGGACGTTTTGATAGGATGGCTTTGCATCGAGTGTTCCGTCCCTCGTTGGGCGAGAGCTTGAGATGGAGCCATTGTGACGAATGCTGCTGCGAGAACCGTCGCAACTACGAATTTACGAATCATATTTGTTTTCATTTTTACGTTTTGTTTACTATTTATTCGGGGCTACCCGTTCGCGCTTTTGATGTTTCAACGCCACCGTAAACGTGTACTCCGAATCGGGCTCCGTGCTAGAGGGACAGAGTCCCACACCGCAGAGGGCACAACGCCTAGTATTAGAAACACCTCCAACCGATAAGCTGATAAAGGGTTTTCATTGAACGATTGCGTCTTGCACCCGTGAGGACAACTTGAGCCCAGCCTCGTTTTCGGTCTTCTCCGGATTTGGCGAAAACCAAGCATTTCTTGTTGAGCGGTATGCAAGTAATCATCTTGCGGATTTTGTGGAGAGTTCGGAACTGGGGCTTACCTGTGTCGCCACAGACCGCGGTCTTGCTGATGTGGCTTCTCGCACTGGTGTTTACACGTGGGCGGGATCCGCGCCCAACTGGTTACGACATGCTTTTTTAATCGAGCGAATTGGTTCGTACCAGGGGGCTGGATCTGAGGCCGGACGGCTTGATCGTGCGAACGAACAGCAGCGTGGCAATCGGTGTGTGCGACTAAAGGTTGCGATTGAGAATCGTCGGATCGCTGAGTTCCATCAGTTGGCGAATGTCCGGCAACAATGGCACCGAAAAGCAACATCCCTTTATTTTTCTGAGCCGAGCCGATGAAATCGTGCGTTCTCCGGCCGGTGAATGAACAGCGCGCCAGATGTGCGTTCAGGGAAATTGAAGAACGGTGGCTAATCCCTGGTTTTTTTTGATGCCGCGGAACGTTCGCGTCGCTTAAGCAACTTTGGAAGCTGCCATTGATCCGACAGGATTAACGTAATCAGGTATTGGAAGAATGTCCTGATGCAATCTTAGAACCGCGGTCAGGGCTTGAGCCAATGAATCGACATGGGGCTCGTTTAATATCGTTTCGTGGGCGCCGGGAAGCACTTTTATTTCAACCTCTTTAGCGCAACTGCTCCAACCGAGCGTTGGGTCCAGAGTGACGGGAGGACGATTGCGCGCGCGAAAGAGAGTGACAGTGCCGGAATAATAACTCGGTTTGTATTTGAGCAGTGCCTGCCAGTGGGTTTGCGCTGTTTTCAGGAAATCAGGGGGATAGGCGGAAAGATCAATATGATCTTCCAACCCGGCAGTTCGGGGAGCAGATGAGAGGAGTCTGGCCTTTATTTTCGTTAATTTTCTACCAGCGACTTTCAGAAGCCGGGTTGGGCTGAGCTTCGCAGAATTTAGGAAGGTGTCTTTCCAGAACGTGGCAATGTCGCGGGCATAGCGGGGGCGCAGAAAGGTAGAGCTAAAGCCGACACCAGGCGGGGTGCTGTCAACCAGCGCGACCATGCGGACTTCTTCTCCCATGTTAACCAATTGAAGTGCCATTTCGAACGCGACCACTCCTCCAAAGCAGTATCCACCCAAGTAATAGGGACCACGCGGTTGATAAATGCGGAGTTCGGAGATGTAGTGCGCAGCCATCTCTTCAATGCTGGTATGGGGCTGAGCTGGCGCAACGAAGCCGAAAGAAGGTTGATCAGGATCCATTCGCTCGCTGAGCTTGCGATACGTGAACAGACCTGCACCGCCGCCGCCTCCCAGAGTGTGCAGCCAAAAAATGGGCGGCCTTGAGCCCTTCGGCTGAACCTGAACGACGCAGGAACCCTGGGGTGCGGGTCCGTTTGTCCCCAGGAGATTCGCGAGATCCTCAATCGTGGGGCTGGTAAACAGCGTGGTTAAGGGTAGATCCCGCCCGAAAACCCGATTGATTTGGGAGAAAAGTCTGACGGCCAGTAAGGAATGTCCCCCTAAATCAAAAAAGCTCTCTTTCACTCCGATGGGTTGAACATCGAGAACCTGCTGCCAGATCTTGGTAAGCTCCAGTTCCAAGTTATTGCGAGCGAGAACCCGGTCACCGCCCGGTTCGACTTCCCCTTTGCCCGGCGCAGGCAGGGCACGACGGTCAATTTTCCCGTTGTGGTTAAGAGGCAATCGATCCAGAAAAACGAAGAGTCCGGGAACCATATACTCGGGCAATTTTCCCTTGAGCAATTTCCGCAACTCTGCGACGGAAAGCGTCGTGTTGCTGGCGGGGACTACATATCCGACCAATCGCTTGTTCCCAGGTGAGTCCTCCCGCACGACGACAGCACACTCGCCAACAGAGCCATGGGTTAACAGCGCTGCTTCGATTTCGCCTAGTTCGATCCGGAAGCCCCTCAGCTTTACTTGATTGTCGATGCGCGAGATAAACTCCAAATTGCCATCGTCCGTATAGCGGACCAGGTCGCCAGTCCGGTAAAGGCGTTTGCCACTTGCGGGATTAAACGGGTTCTCAATGAAGCGCTCCCGGGTCAAAGATTCGCGTTTCAAGTAACCCAGGGCGACACCATCGCCCCCGATATACAATTCGCCTGGAACTCCGACTGGCACGACGCGACGGTGGTGGTCCAACACGTAAAATTCAGTATTCGACACCGGTTTTCCGATAGGAACAGTGGAAGCGTTATCCGGGAGGTTGCGGATCTGATACCAGCTTGCGAATGTCGTGGTTTCGGTTGGACCATAGACATGAAGCAGCCTTTGGGGAGCACCGTGCTTGAGAACGGCGCGGACAGAATTAGGATCAACTGCTTCGCCACCGAATAGCAGGTTATTGAGAGAGGAAAATGCGGCAGGGAATACAGCTGCCACCTGGTTGAAAAGGGCGGTGGTTAAGAAAGCGGTGGTGATATTCTGCTCGCGGAGCGTTTTCACCAAATCAGATGGCGAAATGGCAATGTCCTTTGGAATACCGATAAGCTGACCTCCAAAAAGAAGGGCTCCCCAAATCTCGAAAGTAGCTGCGTCGAAAGAAGCGTTTGAGAGCTGTGCAATTTTGTCTTTTTTATCGAGACGAATATAATTCGTGTCACAAAGCAACCGGGTCACCCCGCGGTGAGGGATGCAGATGCCTTTCGGAGTGCCGGTTGAGCCGGAAGTGTAAATTACATAGATGGAGTTTTCAGATCCGACAAGGTTTGGAGGATTGGAAGCATCCTCGGTCAACAAGCGATCCCGCTCCTGATCCAGAATGATGGTTTTAGCCTTGTTCTGTGGAAGCAACCTGGTTCCGGCGGAGTCGGTAAGCACGACTGAAACGCCGGCATCATCCAACATGAAGGCCAAGCGTTCGACGGGATAGCTTTGATCCAGCGGCAGATAAGCTCCACCTGCCTTCAGAATGCCAAGCATAGCTACGATCATCACTACGGAACGATCCAGACAGACTCCAACAAGTTTTTCCGGTCCCACGCCATGACGGGCAAGAAAGTGAGCCAGCTGGTTTGCACGAACATTTAACTCCCCATAGGAAATTCTATCCTGCCCATACATTACTGCAGGAGCATCGGGTCTTAGAGCCGCTTGATGTTCGAAAAGCTCATGGACACATTGCGAGCGGGGGAAAGGAGTATCGGTTTGATTCCAATCGAAGAGAAGGGACCGTTCCTCTGCCGGGCTCAGAAATGAAATTTCCGACAATGTTTTGGAGGGATCAGCCACACTGTTTACGAGCAACAGCTCCAGATGGCCAAGGAGACGGGAAATTGTCTCTGATGCAAACAGGTCGCTTCTGTACTCGATCGTGAGTTCAAATTCCTTTTTTGTGTCCAGTATCGTCAGGTTCAAATCGAACTTGGCGGTGTGATTGTGAACCTCGATGGAACTGAGGCTTAGTCCGGGAACTCGAGGCAAGTCCATCTGGTTCTGGACAGCGAAGACAACATTGAAAAAGGGGTTTTGCGCTGAACCTCGGTGGGAATGGACGGATTCGACAAGTTGTTCGAATGGCAATTGCTGATGGGAAAAGGCAGCAACTGATGCATCGCGAAGCCGGGAAAGGAGTTCAGCAAATGTTGGGTCACCGGACATATTGGACCGGAGCACCAGCAAGTTGACAAAAAAACCGATCAATTTTTCTGTTTCGAAGCGGCTTCGCCCTGAAATCGGGGTTCCCAGGGCAAGATCTTCCTGCCCGGTATAACGATATAAAAGAAGGTTGAACGCGGACAAGAAGACAACAAACGGGGTAGCGCTATGCAAACGAGCTAGATCCCTGATGGCATCAGACGACTGCAGAGAGATGATTCGGCTCTTTCGATCCCCGGTATTAGCCGTAAGATCGCCCGGAACGAAGTCTCGGATGATGTCCACACGCGGCTGGCAACCTTCCAAATGTTTAGACCAGAATTTTCGATCCTCCGCGAGAGCTGCTTCGGTCAGGCAGGTTCGTTGCCAGTCGGCAAAGTCTGCGTACTGAATAGGGAGTTCCTGGGGCAGGTCGGTTTTGCTTTGGGAGAAGGCAGCATAAAATTGCCAGAGTTCACGAAAGAACAATTCCATGGACCAGCCATCACAGGCAATGTGATGAATGTTCACAAAAAGTACGTGCTCTTGAGGCGCAAGCCGGAACAGTTTTGCGCGAAGCACGGGGTCTTTACTTAGATTAAAAGGGATGCGCGATTCTTCTTCCAGCCTGAACAACAATTCGCTCTCTTGATGGCCCCGTGAGATATTGCTCAGGTCAGAGATGGGCAAATCCAACTGGGAGGACGGATTAATTCTTTGAAAGGGAGCGTCGTTAAAAACTTGATACGTGGTCCGTAAAATTTCATGGCGTTCTACAATAAGCGAGATGCTGCGGGTCAAGCCGGCAAGGTTTAGGTCTCCTTGGATCCGAAGTGCGGACGGCACATTATAAACCGGGGACTCTGGATCAAGTTGCTGAACGAACCACAAACGTTGCTGGGCAAAGGATAGTGGCGCCATATCGTCCGGGATGGTTTTGGGTGCGTCATTCCGCGGAGAACCAAGGATCCTTGAGCTTGAAGATGGGATAGTTTCCTGAATCATAACATCGTTTTTTGGTCAGGCTCTTAGGAACTATTTCTGCCACGATTTCTGCGCACGATCGGCGCTACTGGTGCTTGCTTTTGAGCTTCCTCAATCACTTGTGCCAAGGCCGCAATTGTTGGGTGTTCAAACAGTGACCCTAATGCAAGATTAGTTTGGTGCGCCTCATTGATTCTCGAAATAATTCGTGTTGCTAGCAAGGAATGACCACCCAGGAAGAAGAAGTTATCCTGAATTCCAAAGGTTTTGATTGCGAGCACCTCCTGCCAAATTTGTGTGAGGGATAGTTCAACGGGAGTGCGAGGAGCTTGGGGAATAGTCGTCTGCTGGGTTTCGCGAGGAATGGGAAGAGCACGTCGATCTATTTTGCCGTTCTCCGTCAGAGGAAATTTGTCCAGAATGACGAATAGCTGCGGGATCATGTAACCCGGAAGCGCTTTTGCGCAATAAGACCGGATCTGTTTCTCTCCTTCTGTGACGCCTGGCTTCAATACGAAATAGGCTACGAGATATTTGGCCCCTGTGGCTTCCTCGCGTGCGACGACGACCGTCTCCTGAACGGATTCGCACTGAGCCAGAGCATGCTCAACTTCCCCCAGCTCAATTCTAAACCCGCGGACTTTGATTTGGTTATCGCGACGGCCGATAAACTCAATGTTACCGTCGTCCATCCAGCGCACGATGTCGCCGCTACGGTAGAGGCGTGAGGATGGATCAAGAGAAAAAGGATTTCTGACGAACTTTTCCCTGGTCAGTTCGGGACTATTTAAGTATTCGAGCGCCAACCCATCGCCGCTTATGTAAAGTTCTCCCGCTACGCCTATCGGGACCGGCAATAGATCTTTGCCCAAGACATAAACCTGGGTATTAGAGAGAGGTTTGCCGATTGGCACTGACTTGCCCGTCCAGCCAGGGGGAACGTGATAGCAGCAAGTGAATGTCGTGTTTTCCGTGGGCCCGTAGCCATTTATCAGGCGTGTGTTTGGAATCTCACGCAACATTTTTAGAACATGAGGAACGGAAAGAATGTCACCGCCCGCCAAGAGGTGCCTTACGTTTTTCAGACAAACTATATGATGTTCGATCACCTGGTGAAACAAACCAGCTGTGAGCCATAGCGTTGTTACCTCGTGTTTGCCGAGAACCTGGCCGAGTTGTTCGATTGATTCGAAACGTGCAGGAAAAATTGCAAGTTTCGCTCCATTGAGCAAGGGCCCCCAAATCTCGAGTGTGGAGGCATCGAATGAGACAGGAGCAAATTGCAAAAACACGTCATCGGAGCTGAACGAAAGATAATTTGTATTCTGGACCAAGCGAACTACTCCACGGTGCGGAATTGCGACGCCTTTCGGCTTTCCAGTAGATCCTGACGTGTAAATCACGTAAGCCATGCTAACAGCCGAGACTTGAATAACAGGGGCAGTGGCAGACTCTAGATCGATGTGATTTTTCTCCAAATCATAGTTTATGATCGTAGCGGAAGCTGGAAATGGATGGCTTAAATGGCTGGCTGTGATCACAGCGGCAGCACCGGAATCAGCCAGGAGAAAAGCAAGCCTTTCTGCTGGATAGCTCGCATCCAAAGGGACATAAGCAGCTCCAGCTTTCAAAATACCCAGCAACGAAACAATCAACTCCAAAGAGCGCTCCATGCATATTCCGACACGGGAATTAGGAGTGACACCGGATTTCAGCAGGAAGTGAGCGAGCCGATTGGATTGTTCGTGCAGTTGGTGGTAGGTGAGGCGTGTTTCCCCAAACATGACGGCTGTCTGGCCCGGGTATTGGTCCACAACAGAGGCGAATAAATCATGAATCGATCTCTGAGGGTAATTGCTCTTTGTGCCATTCCATACCTGGGTAACGAGGCTGTATTCCGATTCTGTAAGAAGAGGCAGTTTGCTGATTGATTCATGAGGATGAGCGACCGCTGCCCCAAGAAGAACCTCGAAATGGCGCAACAAACG
This sequence comes from Limisphaerales bacterium, assembly GCA_046597605.1. Classification (GTDB taxonomy): domain Bacteria; phylum Verrucomicrobiota; class Verrucomicrobiia; order Limisphaerales; family JACDHS01; genus JACDHS01. Next base: position 19,850 of record JBKJKE010000133.1, read on the forward strand.
GGTGATAGACGCAGCATCAAACAGATCGGTATTGAATTCCATGTCCCCCTGGATGCCGCCGCCTTCCGCTTCCGTCAGGGTAAAGGTCAAATCGAACTTTGATGTACCGGAATCCATTTTCAACGCCTCGACTGCAATTCCACCCAGCTTCGGTTTTGGGAAGGGAGCCCCGAGGTATTGGAAAACCGTTTGAAAAATGGGATTTCTGCGGTCTTGCCGAGGGAGGCGCAGATCTTCTATTAACTTTTCAAAAGGGACTTCGCCGTGGGCTATCGTGCCAAAAACAGTTTCGCGCACTCGGCCTAGCAATTGCTGAAAAGTGGGATTGCCGGAAAAATCTGTACGGACCGGTAGCGTATTGATGAAAAATCCAATGAGATTTTCTGTGGCGGCAGTTCGTTGTCCAAGGGGTAAACCCACAATGATGTCGTCTTGTGCGGAGTAGCGATGGAGCAAGAGTTTAAAAACCGAGAGCAGGGCCATGTTCAAGGTAACCCCCTCCTGGCGACAGAAAACTTTTAATTGATTGGCAACGTCCGCCGGAAGGTGAATGGGGAGTCGAGAACCCCGAAAGGTAGGTTCCGGCATCCTGGGCCGGTCATACGGCAATTCGAGAGGGAGTAAAGGTCCGGCCAAGGCGCTCTTCCAATAGTCCATGTGCTGATTAGGCTGGCTGGTCTTCCAGTGCTCCCGCTGAAAGAATGCAAAGTCAGCAAGTTGAGAAGGAAGCGGGGATAGCGTCGGCGCCTCTCCGAATGGACAAGCTTCGTAAAAGGCGTCCAAGTCCCGCCATAAAATTCCAAGTGAACCGAAGTCCGATACAATATGATGAAGGGCCACCGTTAAAACATGTTCCTCATCGCTGAAACGAAGAAGGGAGGCGCGCAACATTGGGTCTTGGGAGAGATCGAAGGGCCGTGTCGCTTCTTCTTTAAGAAGCCTCTGCATTTCAACCTCGCGTTCTGAAGCAGCTAGATGGCTGGCATCTACGGTGGCTAACTGAAAATTTGCCTCGCGTATGACCTGAACTGCTTGTCCGTTTTCTTCGAGGAAAACCGTCCGTAAAGCCTCATGCCGTTGGACAGCTGACGCGAATGCACTCTGAAGAGCGGGAACGTCAAGCTTGCCTACCAACCGGAATGCTTGCGGGATGATATAAAGGGGGCTGTTTGGCTGTAACTTGTCAAAGAACCAGACGCTTTCCTGAGCATACGATAGTGGGCACGACGCACTTCGATCGCGGTGTTGCGGAATGCTTTTCTTTTGAACAGCAAATCTCCTCAGGAGTTCGGTTTCAAGGCGGTTTCTTTGTTCTTTAGAAAGAGCCTCAACAGAGGTGCGTTGGTTGGTCTCGATCATATTCCTTCTTGGTTTTGCTGTTTAAGGACTTCTTCCAGAAGGTGGAGGGCAAGGCTTTCGACCGTAGCGTGATTAAATAAACTGGCGATACTTAGCTCTATTTCCAACTTCTCGCGCAAACGAGCCACAACCTGCATGGCGAGCAGAGAGTGTCCACCGAGTTCGAAGAAGTTGTCATAAACGCCGATTTTTTCGACCTTCATAACTTGCTTCCATGTAGCGGCAATTTCTTCCTCAAATGGTGATCGCGGTTCAACAAACTCCTGTTTGAGTTCCGGACGTTCATGCGCCGGTTTGGGTAGGCGGTTCCTATCTATTTTGCCATTAGGCGTGAGGGGGAATTCAGCCAGTTGAACAAAAAACGACGGCACCATGTAGAACGGAAGCAGATGCTGAAGATGTTCGCGGAGGTCCGTGACTGAGGCATTACTATCGTTGGCCGCCCAATAGGCAACGAGACTTTGGGCGAACCCGTCGCTCTGAGCGGTGACGACGGCAGCGGCAACTGCAGAGTGGCGCGACAAAGCTGACTCGATTTCTCCCAATTCGATCCTGAACCCGCGGATTTTGACTTGGTGGTCTGACCGGCCGAGGCAAAGAATTTCACCATCCGGGAGGTAGCGACCGATGTCGCCCGTTTTGTATAATCTGTCGGTATTGGAGCGATCGAACGGGTTTGCCACGAATTTTTCCGCGGTGAGCTCATCCCGGTTGAGGTATCCGTGGGCAAGGCCCGCACCACCGATATAAATGTCGCCGTCGCTCCCCTGCGGGACAGGAAGCAAATTCTGATCGAGCAAATAGATTTGAGTATTGGCAATGGGTCTACCGATGGGAACGGGACCCGTGCCTTGCTTCACCTTATGGACGCAGGACCAAATTGTCGTTTCTGTTGGACCGTACATGTTCCAAAGTGAGCCACAGCGTTCCAGTAGTTTTGCAGCCAGCTGCGGGGGTAAGGCTTCCCCCCCACAAAGGGCCTTCAATTGAGATCTGCCTTTCCATCCTGCTTCAACCAGCATGTGCCATGTGGTAGGAGTGGCCTGCATGACGGTGACGCCGTTTGTCTCAAGTGCAGCGGCAAGCCCGCTCGGGTCCAGTGTTGTCTCCGATGATGCGATTACGACCTTGCCTCCGACCGTTAAAGGCAGAAGCAGCTCGAGGCCGGCGATATCGAAGGAAAGAGTGGTAACCGCAAGCAAGGTATCATCCCCGGTCATACCGGGCTCTGTTTTCATCGACTCCAGGAAATTCACAACCGCGCGGTGTGGAATTTGGACGCCTTTGGGCTTGCCAGTAGAACCGGAGGTGTAAATGACGTACGCGATGTGCTCGGGCCCAACGGAGGTTTGGAAATCAGGGATAAGCGAAGCGTTCTGAGTGGTGGCAATCAACGCATCAACATCAACGGGTTGGACACCAGAGGTGGCCACATTAGGAAAGAATTTTTCCTGGGTCAGGGCTACCGTGAGCTTCGCGTCACTCATCATAAAAGCCAATCTTTCAGCCGGGAATGCGGGATCGAGGGGCACGTAAGCACAACCAGCCTTCAGCACGGCAAGAAGGCTGACAAGCATCGTTAAGGAACGATCCTGATAAATTCCGACTAAACCTCCAGAGGGTACGCCAATTCTATGAAGTTCGGCAGCAATCCGGTTAGCCTGTCTGTTTAACTGCTCATAGTTCAGGGTTTTCCCCTCGTACGAGGCAGCAATGGCTTGAGGCGTACGCTTGGCTTGTTGCTCGAAGAGTTGATGGGCTAAAAGCCGGTCAGAGAACGAACGTGTAGTGTTATTCCACTCTTCTAAAAGTCTGTGGCTTTCGTCCTGGGGAAGAAGTGAACAATTTTCGTACCTTGCGTCGGGGTTGGCAGCCATGGCCGCGAGAACTTCCCCGTAGTAGTCGCAGATCGCCTTTATTTGCGGCTCACAAAGCACATTTGGATCATAATCAAAATGCATCTGAAGCTGTGACGCGGAGGCGTCCAGCATGAAGGTTGTGAAGAAGGTAAAGTTATTTGCTTCAAAGTAATAGTCTTCGAGAAAGCTATGGTCTTTATATCCAGGGAGGTCTTTATAAACGTGAAACTGAACAAAATCGAAAGTGGTTTCAAATAGCGCTCTTCCGCTGGACCACTGCTGTATCTCAGAAAGTGGAGCACGGCGGTAAGGAAGAAGTTCCTGTTCGGCCTTAAAGGTCTGCCTGACCAACTCCTTCCACGAGCCCCCTTCTAATTGAAGGCGCAAAGGCAAGGTATTCAGAAACAGGCCGAGCAAACGTTCACCATCCACTGTTTGCGGACGCCCATTTGCAACCAGCCCCGTAATGATATCAGTCTGGCCCGTCAACATGGCCATAACCCGCACGTGGGCGGCCATGAGCACGGTTCTGATGGGAACTCCTGCAGAGCTGGCCAGCCGTTTCAGGGCGCCAAAGACTGCAGCATCGAAGTAAATCTCGGGCCCACGGACTTGCTCACGGCCTTTTTTGCACAACTCCTGAGGCCAACGGGGAACTTGATGAATTGTCGGGTTCTCTAATTTCTTCGTCCAAAAGTCTCGTGCCTCCGCTGACTTGATGGTCTGGCTTTCAAGTTGGACGAAATCTCTGTAAGTGACGCGGGGGGGTGCAATCGTTTTTCCAGTTTTGTTCAGTAATGCATCATAATCCTGAAATAGTTCCGTCAGCATTGCCGCCAAGCTCCAACCGTCCATTATGACATGGTGGAAGCTTACGATGAACTGGAAAGCCTCATCAGTGTAACGCTGCAGGTGCAGTCGCATCATTGGTGCGGTGCTCCAATCGAATGGTTTCCGTTTTTCTATCTCCACCCATTGGACCAGCGATTCTTTCTGCTGTTCAGGAGAAAGGGTCCGAAGGTCTTCCACAGTGAAAGGCACCTTCACATCTTTGTGCACAAGCTGGAGAGGCTCTGTGAAGCCAGTAAGATCAAAAGATGTTCGATAGATGGGGTGCCGTTCGGCCAAGCGTTGGATCGCGCTCTGGAACGTAGGCAAATCGTAAGGAAGATTCAGGCGGAAACTAAAAACGTCGTGGAAAATAGCGGACGCGGGATCGTAGTCGGAATGAAAAATCATTCCTACCTGGAGTTTGGCCGCAGGATAAGCGTCATCCAGCCCGGCAGGAAGCCGCAACCGATCTGCCTCCTGCAACAGAGAAAAGGGTTTACTGCTCGTGGAATCACTATCCCCTTCGTCCAAATCGCGGACGATTTCGAAGATGGTTGGATGTTGGAATAGCTTTTGAAGCGAAAACTTTATCCCTTTTGCCTGGGCTTGTGAAAGAACCTGAATGCTCCTGATTGAGTCTCCCCCGAGCTCAAAAAAGTTGTCGTGAATTCCAACCTGAGAAATCTTCAAGGCGTCAGACCAAATCTCGGCGAGAATCGTTTCCTCTGGCGTGGTGGGCGCGACAAATTCTTTCTGCATCTCTGGACGGAGGTTGTCCGGGGCGGGAAGAGCTTTTCGGTCGACCTTACCGTTTATGGTCAAGGGAAGCGCATCCATGAACACGAACTGAGATGGGACCATGTATTGCGGTAAAGTTTCGGTAAGGAAGGCACGCAGTTCGGTTGTGGAAGGGGGATTGGCAACGCAGACCGCGTACGCAACCAACCGACGTTCCCCAGAGGCTTCGTCACGAGCAATCACTGTGCATTCGCGGATTCCGGAATGCCGGTTCATAGCGCTTTCAATTTCGCCGAGTTCAATGCGAAAGCCCCGTATTTTGACTTGTAAATCTATTCTTCCCAAATATTCCAACTCACCGTCGACGGTGTATTGGGCGAGATCTCCAGACCGGTAAAGACGATCAGACGAGTCTTTGCTTATTGGATTAGTAATGAACTTTTGTGCGTTCAGCTCAGGCCTATTCAGATATCCGCGAGCTACCCCGGCGCCGCCGACATAGAGCTCCCCAGGGGTTCCAACGGGCACGGGCTGTTGATTTTCGTCCAACAGGAGAAGTGTCAAGTCAGGGATTGGTACACCTATTACGCTTCCCAGGTTGGCCTCCAAGTCCTTTATGCTGATTGGGCGATAGGTTACATGAACGGTGGTCTCGGTAATTCCGTACATGTTCACCAGCTGTGGGTGCTTGTCACCGTAACGTTGAAACCACGGTTTCAAACTCTGCAACTCCAGCGCTTCCCCGCCAAAAACCACGTATCGGAGATGCAATTGTGCCCTGGTTGATGAGGATTGATCTGCCCAAATTAATTGTCTGAAAGCAGAAGGGGTTTGATTCAGCACTGTGACTTTCTGTTCCGAGAGCAGGGAGTAAAACGCTTCCGGAGAACGTGAAACCAAATAAGGAACAACAACCAGTTTTCCGCCGTAAAGTAGCGCTCCCCATAGTTCCCAAACTGAGAAATCGAAAGCGAAAGAATGGAACAAACTCCAAACGTCCTGTTCATTGAACTGGAACCACCGATCGGTAGCTCCAAAGAGTCTGACGACGTTTGCGTGTGTAACAGCAACTCCCTTTGGTTTACCGGTGGATCCTGAAGTGTAGATGATATACGCGGCCTGATCGGGCATGACCTTCTGCTCAAGATTATCAGCAGATTGTGTGGTGATGTTTGCGCTATCTTGATCCACAGCAATCACGCTGCCGGAAAATGGTGGAAGGTCTTTCAGAAACTTAGACTCGGTTACAAGAACCGGGGCATTGCTATCTTCAAGCATGAACGAGACACGCTCTCTGGGGTACGCTAGATCGATAGGCACATAAGCACCCCCTGCTTTCAAGATAGCCAAAATTGCCACTACCATTTCCACCGAACGATCCAGGTAGAGGGCCACGGGGGTTTCTGCAGTGACCCCTAGCTTAACAAGGTATCTAGCCAGGCGATTAGCGCTGGAATTGAGTTGCTCGTAGGTGAGGGTTTTACTGCAGTCAGTTGCTGCAATGGCCATTCCGCGCCGGCATACCTGATTTTCAAAGATGGAATGGATCACATCGCGGGCGCTGAAAGCCAATCTTTCCTGCCCGGTGCGATCAAAAGCGGCTACTGGCAAAGTGGATGCTTCGCCGACGGACGTTTCAGAGTTACCTAAGATAATCTGATCTGAACATGTTTCCATAAAGTGATTGGATGAGTAAATTGACGTTCTGAGTGCCTCTCAGGCCCGAGTACATCGGCGGTGCCTCTTGAAAGGGTGGCTTCTCGCGCAGATGAAAAAGGTAATAAAGTCCTGGTTGTCCCCACGGGCATAACCTTGAGACGTGGTTAGAGGTTTCATTACGGCGGCTAGAGTAGTTGGGAAGTGCCTATAAAATCAATCGGAGGGGGGCCCTTACGGCATGGCGGGACACCTCCTCTACGATCCTAAGAATATCCCTACCACTTCAAAGTAAAAGCATGTGTCGATACCCCATATTTCCCCTTACCGCTGTGAGAGTAGTTTATGCCGTTGTCAGGTTTCGCCGAGCTATAGACTCTGAACCGGGAATTACGATTCTGTCCTGACTCTTAAGAGTGATTGCAGTTTTCAGCCTGAAACCTGTTTGAAGCGTAACCGAAGTAAAAGTGCTATGGCGTCAGATAAAGAATCCGCTGTTTATGTAACTTTAAGAAAATTTGCTGAAGCGTACGCTAAACGCGATGTCTCAGGCGTTTTAGACACTTTTGTGCCTAACGACCCTGACATTGTTTGCATCGGGACAGGTGCTTACCAAGTGTGTGTAGGATCCGGAGAAATCAGGGCAGAATTTGCTAAAGAATTTGGGAAATCGGACCTGTTAAGAGTCTTTCCAAATTGGGTGAAGGTCACATGCCGTGACACAATAGCATGGGTAACTACAAGTTACACTGCCGACCAGGTTGGACTCGGAAAGGGCCGCGAAATAAGCGGTTGCTTCACTGGAATTTTGGAATGGCGAGAAACGAAGTGGCTCTTCATGCATGTGCATTTCTCCCATCAACCTTTCGAGTGATATCGGCTATAGGGTTTGAACAGGTAGTAGGGGCATCCACCGGCCGAGTTGGCGCCCGCCTTCATCCTCCAAGCCTCCTTTTCCCCGGTATCCGCCGAAATTCTGATGTTCTACTCTGGCACCCAGAACGATTCGATTCTTCACCCGTAAATGAAACGTGCAACAACTTATTGGAACCTGTCATTAATTCTGATGGCTTTCATTCAGCTGTCAACGGCGCGGGCTGAAACCAATCTTCTGGACGCCAGCTTTCAACCTGGGATGGGCGCAAGCGGCGGGTTCGTCGAGTCCACCCTGGTACAACCCGACAGCAAAATACTCATTTGTGGGAATTTCACTTCATTTGGTGGCCAGCCAAAAAGGTATATCGCACGGCTGAACGCAAACGGAAGCATTGATACCGGTTTTAATTCCGAGGTTGGATATTGGGTGAGAAGCATGGCGCTCCAACTGGACGGGAGAATCGTCATAGGCGGATTTTTCACCACAGTTTCGGGAGTGCCCCGGAATCGGATCGCGCGACTGAATAGCAACGGAAGCTTAGATACTACCTTCGATCCTGGCACTGGATGCAATGGAAGGATCGTGGAAGCCGACCCAACGGAACCTTATGTTTTCGCCGTCGCTCTACAGCCTGATGGCAAAATCGTAGCCGGCGGTAATTTCACCACGTTCAATAGTGTTCCCAGAAGCGGTCTTGTACGATTAAACGACAACGGTTCAGTCGATTCCACATTCAACATTGGAACAGGGATGAACAGTTGGGTTCGTTCGTTAATGGTGCAAAGCAATGGACAAATCATGGTCTCGGGATGGTTCACAAGCTACGACAACCGTCCGTACAACCGGATGGTATTGCTTAATACAAACGGGCTCGCGGACACCACTTTCAATCCTTATTTCGGCGACCAAACAGCGATATACAGCATGGTGCGGCAGAATGATGGAAAAATCATCGTCTCGGGACATTCGATCAATCCCAGCTCACCGTTCCGCCAAGAGGTGGTACGACTAAATTTGGATGGAACGTACGACTCGACCTTCAATCCGGGAGGGGCTGGGGCGAACGAAAAGGTAGAAAGCGTGGTGCTCCAGCAAGACGGAAAGTTCATCATTGCCGGTTACTTCAATACCTATAATGGGATTTCCTGCGGACATATTGTGCGGCTGAATGCAGATGGAACGTTTGACCGGACTCTCGCCACTGTAGACAACTGGGTTTGGACCATCGTGTTACAGACAGATCAGCGCATCGTGTTTTGCGGGGGATTTGCCACTGTGAACGGAGAAGCCCGCAGTGGAATCGCACGCCTAGTCAACGACAACGCCCTGAACCTCGTCAACGCCCGGAAAAGCGGGAATGTTTTCAGTGTTGCTCTCCGCACCGAAGCGGGCCGGTCTTACACCTTGCAATACAAAGGATCGATCACCGAAACCAGTTGGACCTCGCTGCCAACTGTGATCGGAGACGGAACCCAAAAACAATTTAATGACAACACCCCCCAAAACAACAGCCGTTTCTATCGGATCATGCAAAACTAGGTATACAATTATGAATGCGAAATTACTCCTCGGGATCATAGGGGCTGTTGTTTCGATTTTTACACAAAGTATTCTTTATGGGCAGAACCTGGATACCACTTTTAATCCAGGCAGTGGGGTGGATGGGTTTGTGGAATCCGCTGCAATACAATCAGACGGAAAGGTGGTTATTTGCGGCAATTTTACATCCGTTAATGGCGTCGCTCAAAACTACATCGCGCGACTAAATACTAACGGAACGGTTGATACGACGTTCCAGGGAGCCGCCAGTTATTGGGTTCGAAACGTTGCGATTCAAGCCGACGGAAAAATAGTGATTGGCGGCTTTTTCAATGCGGTGAACGGCGTGTCTCGGAACCGGATCGCACGTCTGAACGCGAATGGGAGTTTAGACACGAGTTTTGACCCAGGTACGGGATGTGACGGAAAGATTGTTCCGGTCGATCCGACCGATCCTTTCGTTTTCGCCGTTCGGATACAGGCGGATGGGAAGATCGTTATCGGCGGCAACTTCACCAACTACAACGGAGAGGCCAGATGTGGGGTTGCCAGAATCAATTCCAATGGTTCGGTCGACACAACATTCACGGTGGGTTCGGGGGTCAATAGTTGGGTGCGTAATATCCTCATTGCTCCTAGTGGCAAAATCTACCTGGCAGGGTGGTTCACCAGCTATGACAATCAGCCACACCATCGGATGGTTCTGCTGAACCCGAACGGTTCACCGGTAGCGTCTTTTGATCCATTTTTTGGCGATAAAACAGCGGTCTATTCGATGGCGCTGCAACCAGATGGAAAGATCGTCGTCGCTGGACACTCAGTTTCGAATAACACGCCTTTTTATCCGGAAATTCGTCGCCTGGACCTGGATGGCTCCTTCGATCCAACGTTTAACCCCGGTGGTATAGGCGCAGACGAAAAGGTTGAATCGGTCGTTCTTCAACCGGACGGAAAAATGTATATCGGCGGCTATTTCAGCAACTACAATGGCGTGCGGCGGCGTGGACTTGCGCGATTGAACTCGAACGGCACTCTTGATGAGACTTTCAACGCTGATGCGGATAATTGGGTATGGACGTTGGTCCGGCAGCGCGATGGGAAAATAATCGCATGTGGCGACTTCAGTAATATCGACGGCGTTTCTCGAAATGGAGTTGCTCGTTTGAATCACTCAAGCTCACCACTCCAGCCACCCCCAATAGCCGTCGGATCTATGATGGGACATTTCATGGACGGGACCAATTTTTCCGGATCAACCCTGCTTCGTGATGAAGTTGGAATGCCTTTGGCCTGGAGGCTTGTTGGGACCTCGGATTTTAACAACGATCAAAAAAATGATTTGGCGTGGCAGCACCTCGATGGACGGATGAGTGTGTGGTTTATGGATGGTGGGCACTTCATTGGGAGCAGCCCCCTAAGAACCCGGACCGCCGGATGGAAGGCAACAGCGGTAGGCGATCTCAACAACGACGGCCGAGGTGACATCGTCTGGCGGCATACGACGGGAAAAATGGCGGTGTGGTTGTTGAACGGGACAAATGTAATAACGAGCCAATTCTTACGAAACGGCCTCGCAATTTCAACGAACTGGCAAACTGTGGCTGTGAAGGATATCTCAGGAGATGGCGCCGCTGACATCGTCTTACAACATACCAGTGGACAAACAGCGGTCTGGGTCATGAACGGAGTCACTTTTACTAAAAACGTCTTGCTTCGAGGCGGCTATAAATCGCCCCCAGGATGGAAGATTGTCGGAGCGGGCGACTTCAGTAAAGATGGAAAAAACGACCTCCTTTGGCGGCATACAGATGGCCGCGTCTCAGTTTGGTTAATGAATGGATTGAGCTTCAGCAGAGCATTGGGAATTAGAAGGCCTCAGCCTCTCCAATGGCGGGCCGAGGCAGTGACGGACTTGGATTCGGATGGGCAAGCCGACCTGATTTGGAGATACGCAAAATAAGAAGCATCGTTGCCGGTGTTTACGATCATCTATAAAATATTGAGGCGTCCTGCGGGCAATCATGGGGGCGTGGATTTTGCGAATCCATGCTGACGTGCCTAGCGTTCAACACTCGTTTCAACCTGATGGTTTCATAATTAGTCACCATACGGATGCCGCGCACTCGGGCAAGGATATGCCCTAACACGAACGTGGGACCTGATACCAGATCAGCAATTATCCCTTTTGGGGGACACTTTCCAAAATGCTGCGGTTCCTTGACTGTTTGCGCAGTTTTCCCGGGACAAGCGCGAAAAATTGTTTTGTTTCATCGCTGCTAACACGTGATTGGTAGTGCTTTTTGATGATAGCTTCACTGTTGCCAAACTGTTCGGCGGCTTTGCCGTAGCTATTATGGAGACGGAAATGGTGGGAAATCGCAGTGTGGCGTAGCACGTCGTCTGGCCAAGGTTTCAGGGTAGCGCGTTTTTCATCATCCGGATCCGGTGTGCCAAAACCGGCAGCCATTTTTACCGCGTCGAACTCCTTGCGCCAATTTGCAGGGAAGAAAGGTTTCCCTTGGTGCGCCTTGAGCCATTTGCGGAGAGTGTCGTTGATCTCTACGACGCGGCCTTGTCCGGTTTTGGTCTGGTTTCCCTCCAAACGGATTTCGTTGTCTTTCAAGTTTACGGAGGACCACTGCAAGCGTGCGGTTTCAAACGGGCGCAAGCCTCCAAATAGACATACGGCCACATAGGGAGCGAGCATGCCCCCTTTGTGCGATTCTGTCGCACGCAAAATGCCTCTGCATTCCGTCAAGGAAAGGATAGACGGGGGGGCTTTTTCGCCCTGATCGATTTTAACTTCCCGACAGGGATTCGAAATCATCCAGCGCCTTGGACGTTCGAGACACCAAGAGAGGAAGCGGGATAATGCCCGGCGATCCGTATCCTTGCCGCCTGCTGTGGTGTTCCGAGACGAAAGAAATTTCTCCACGAACTCAGGGGAGATTTCGGAGACGCGAACGTTCTGAACTGAATTTTTAAAGGTGTTCATCCTGATGCGCCAATGGCGCTTGGTGGCATCGCGAAGAGATGATGCGGCGAGCCAGGCCAAATATTGGTCAACCGCGTCGTCGATGCGGGGAGCTTCGGCAGAAACCATTCTTTGCCCTGTTCTGCGCCAATGGTCGACTGCATCCAGAATTCTTTGCCAATCGTCGCCAAGTTTTATGAAGGCGACTTCAGCCAGTTGGATTTGTTCCTGCGTAAGCTTGGTAGCGCGGATGGTTGTCTCCTGATGTCCCTGGAGAAATTCAGTTTCCAGTTCGAGTTGGCGACATTGAGCCGCTTGAAGTTCGGAGAAGTTTTCCCGAATTCGAGTGCCGTCCCGCTGAATGCCGTCTACGCGCCAGGATTTTGAATCAGTGCGGGGATTTGTGAATTCCTTGATCTTGAAGCGCTGCACCTGAGGAGCTGCTTTGACCTTCCTAACAGAGGGCAGAGGTAAGATGTTTTCGCTCGGCGACAAAGGCAGAATATTCGCAGCGGTGTTCATTGCTGCATATTTAACCAAATTGCCTTTTGTAAGTCAACCGGCGTGACAACCGTTTTAGGAGTTTTACTATACGTGCTACTAGCAGGCCTTCGGACGCATCCGCGCAATGTCCTTTTAAGGCATTGGTCCAGGGTTCGAGTCCCTGCCAACCCACCATTTTTCTTCATAAGCTTGCCGCTCCATAGCTCAAGACCGGTGGTCGTCTCGGTTCTTCTTCGCTCGCCCCTCGTCAAATTTTTGAAGCTGTCAGAACTACCCGCTTTAGACCTCAGCCATTTCGCTGCAACCATTGATATGGACCTGACGTCTGTTGGGCCAGACTGAACAACTCGTGAACTTACGACCTTTGAAATCGATTTTCGTCACCCTGTTTCTGGTGAGCTGCATCAGTCCTTTGGTGCAAGCCGGACCCAGAGCGAAACCTAATATAATTATCGTCTTATCTGACGACCAGGGCCTTGGGGACCTTTCATCCTCCGGCAACCCTGTGCTCAAGACCCCGAATCTTGACCGCCTTCGCGAGCAGTCCGTCCGTTTCACGGATTTTCATTCAACCCCGATGTGTACTCCCTCGCGCGGACAGTTGCTCACCGGCCAGGATGCGGTGCGTAATGGTGCCACATCCGTCACAGGTGGACGTTCCTTCATTCGTCCCGGCATTCCTACGATGGCTGAGATATTGGGAAGCAGCGGCTATCGAACGGGCCTCTTCGGGAAATGGCATCTCGGCGATAATTACCCACATCGTCCGATCGACCGCGGCTTCCAGGAAGCCGTTCATATCCATGGATGGGGATTCAGTTCGGCTCCCGAGTTTGCGAACAAAATGTGGGATGGACGTTATTTCCACAATGAAGTGGAGAAGAAGTTTACCGGCTACTGCACGGATTTTTGGTTCGAGCAGGCCATGAGCTGGATGCAAAAGAAGGGAGATGCCGGTGAACCATTCTTCTGTTACCTCCCATTAAATGCGCCTCACTTCCCGCTGGATGCTCCCAAAGAATTCATGGCGCCCTACGAGGGTTTGAACCTCGACGCACCTACCCGATACAAAAACGAAGGAAAAGGGGTCGTTGGATTCTTCGGAATGATCGCCAATATCGATTACAACATGGACCGCCTGGAGAAATTCCTGGAGAAGAGCCGTTTACGCGACAACACCATCGTCATTTTTTTGAGCGATAACGGAGCTACCGCCGGCTTGAAAGTTTGGAACGCGGGTCTCCGCGATGGGAAGACCACCTTTTATGACGGCGGACATCGTGTCCCGTGCTGGATCCGTTGGCCCGCAGGCAAGCTTGGCAAACCACGCGATATCGCCACACCGACGCAAATGCAGGATATTCTGCCCACGCTGCTCGAATTCACTGGTGTTAAGCCGCCTCCGTCTACGCGCTTTGACGGGAAAAGCCTCACTGGAATACTTCGTGGAAAGGCAAAGCTTCCTGATCGGAAATTCGTTGTTCAATACAGCAAAGCCAAACTGGAGAAGTGGGAGTCCGCTGTCGTTTGGAACCAATGGCGACTGGTTCACGGCCAGGAGCTTTATGACGTGAACGCAGACCGTGCCCAGGAAACGGATCTGGCGAATAAGCATCCGAAAATCGTCGAGCAACTGCGCGCCCATTACGAACAATGGTGGACCGACCTCGGTCCGATGAAGGGGCAGTTCGTCACCACCAGTCTCGGCGCAAAAGCACAGCCAGTTACCACCCTGACCAGTGCGGATTGGCAGGACGTTTACGCCGACAACTCCCGGCACGTCCGGCAGGCGCTCGGCGGCCCGCGCGGTGGACATTGGAACGTAAACGTAGAGCATTCCGGTGACTACGAGATTACTCTGCGCCGTTGGCCCAGTGAAGTGGACACGGCGTTGACAGAGCCGAATGGCGAAGGAAGTCGCGCCCTCCCCATCGCCAATGCAAAATTGAAAGTAGCCAATCAGGAATACGCTGCGCAGGCACATGGGGCGTCTAAAGCCGTTACCTTTCGCACGAAACTTCCGGCGGGTCCTACCCAATTGCATGCGTGGTTCACAGACAGCAGCGATAAAGATCTTTGCGGCGCCTATTACACTACCGTTCGACGCATGCCCTGACCTGTTTTTGAATTCCCCATGAAACGAATCTCTCTTGCCTTGTTCGCCTCCTGCCTGGCGCTTACTGCTGCTCTCGCTTCCGCTAAGGAAGCGGCTCCACCGAACATCGTTATCATTCTCGCCGATGACCTGGGTTACGCCGATGTGGGCTTTGCGGGCGGAAAGGAAATCAAAACGCCCCATCTCGATAAGCTCGCGGCCAGTGGTGCCCGGCTGGATCAATATTATGTGCAGCCGCTGTGTTCGCCGACTCGTGCCGCGCTACTCACGGGACGCTACCCGATGCGTTATGGTTTGCAGGTGGGGATTCTTCGTCCCACGGAACAACGCGGGCTCCCGTTGAACGAACGGTTGCTCCCACAAGCCCTGAAAGAAGTTGGCTACACCACTGCGATTGTTGGTAAATGGCATCTGGGCCACAACCTCCCTGGCTACCTGCCGACGGATCGCGGCTTCGATCAACAATACGGGCACTACAACGGGCAGATTCACTACTTTGACCACGATCGCGAGGACGGCTTCGATTGGCATCGCAATGGCAAGGAATGCCGTGATGAAGGCTACAGCACGCACCTGGTCGCGCGAGAATCGGTTCGGTTGATCGAGAGTTACCAGCTCAACAAACCTTTCCTGCTCTATGTGCCCTTCAACGCTGTGCATTCTCCTTTCCAGGCACCTGAGGAATACAAAAAACCTTACAGTCATCTGCCAGAACCACGCCGCTCTTACGCAGGGATGTTGGCGGCCATGGATGAAGCGGTCGGACAGATACACCAGGCGCTCGATCAAAAAGGTTTCCTCAGCAACACGCTCATTATTTTCTCGAGCGACAACGGTGGACCCGATCCGGGCCGCATTACCGACAATGGAAATCTTCGTGCTGGCAAAGGCAGTTTATACGAAGGCGGAACAAGAGTTTGCGCCTTCGCCAGCTGGAAGGGCCACATCAAAGCAGGGTCCACCATTTCCACCCCTTTGCACGTCACAGACTGGTATCCCACTCTTCTGAAACTTGCCGGAGCTTCTGCATCACAGAAACTGCCACTCGACGGCCAAGACATCTGGCCAGTTTTGGAAGGTGGCAGGACGCTGCGATCCCGGGACATCCTGCTGAACACAACGCCGGATGCCGGGGCGCTACGATTGGGAGATTGGAAGTTAGTAGTGAAGGGTGATGGCACCGGCGCGGGAGAATCCGAATTCCAAAAGCCCCGTGCTAAAAAGAAAAGCGATGCCGAGGAATCAACCGAGGAACTCTTTAACCTGGCCATAGACCCCGGGGAAAAACAGAACGTCGCCGCCAAGAACCCCGCGAAAGTGAAAGAGCTGCGAAAGCGTTACGACACCTTCGCCAAAGCGGCCGCCAAGCCAACGAACCAGGCCCTTGATTCCAATTTCAAAGTGCCTCGAGTTTGGGGCGAGCATCCGGCACCTTAGGCGTTGTCATTCTGCTTTTGAACGATGAGAAAGATTTTCGGCACCGTTGTCCTGCTTACACTAATTTCGTTTTCCGCCCATGCCTGGAACAGCGTAGGGCACCGCGCGATTGCTGAGGTGGCCTGGCGGCAACTAAGTAAAACAGAGAGGCGAGAAGTTTCTCAGTTGTTGAAGCAACACCCGCATTACGACGAGATGCTCGCCTCCAGTGTTCCTCGCGGAGCGGACACAAACGAATGGGTTTTCCTGATGGCGGCCGTATGGCCCGATTTGGTGCG
This sequence comes from Limisphaerales bacterium, assembly GCA_046597605.1. Classification (GTDB taxonomy): domain Bacteria; phylum Verrucomicrobiota; class Verrucomicrobiia; order Limisphaerales; family JACDHS01; genus JACDHS01. The sequence continues at coordinate 36,018 of JBKJKE010000133.1, forward strand.
GGCTTCTAAACAGGGTCAGCCGAAAAGGTCTGAATCGATCACCAAATACGATCGCTATCCCCACGCCATTGGCTACCCATTTGTTCGGCCAGTCGACCGCGATTTCGTCTCCATCAAAAATTTCTACATCGCTGAGCCGAATGCCGAACAGGTGCTATCGAACTCTATTGCCACAGCCAAAGATCGCAAAGCCGGCGCGCATGACCGGGCGGTGAGCCTTTGCTGGACGTTACACCTCTTCGGCGATCTGCATCAACCACTCCACGCCGCAACCTGGGTCAGCAGGGACAGGACCGAATGGGATGGACTTGGAGGCAACTACATCGTCCTGGATCCTCGTGAAAAACCAGCAAGGCAGGTTAATCTTCATTCCTTTTGGGATCAGTTGGGAGAAGGAGATCCTACCTACAAATCAATCGCCGCATTGGCGGATAAACTGACCAGCGATTCCGACCTGAAATTGTCCGTGCGTAAAGACTACCAGGAGCACCAGACCATTGCTTCCTGGGTCCAGGAAAGTTTTCAATTGGCCGTCCATTTTGCGTATGCGGAAGATCGGGTTCGATTTGCGCATATCGACGATTTGAAGTCGGGCAAGGTTGCGGAGGGAGCGATACCCGTTTTGAAGATCGAATATATAGAGGGTGCCCACGTGATCGCCCACCGTCGACTCCTGCTTGCGAGCGAGCGCCTGACAAAACAGTTAAAGCAGATTTTCTGATGCCGGAGCGGGAGAATTAGCCACTCGGTTTCCTCGTATGACTATGCCTCGGGGTCAGAAATGTATTCCAGACCGGCCTGGATGGAAACGGAACAGGAGGAATCGGCAGAAGCTAAGATAAAACGTAGCCGTGTGCGCTCGTGAAAGGGTGGGCTGACTTTCTCTCAGACGATACCTGCTCAGTAAAAGTCAGGATCTAGCTACGGAGGGTAAAAAAAGCGTTTCAAAAGAATACAGCTAGTAGCTACACCGTCATGAGACGCTTTCCGGGACCTGAAGCTAGAGTGGTTCTCATAATGAATTTCCGAAATGGTTAGAGCGCCACACGGCGCGTAAAGGGATGGAACGGAAGCTCCCAGTCAAAAGATGGTGGGGCACAACCTGCCTACCCGCCTGCGTTAGAAAGGTAGCGGCTTCGCTGCACAGAAGAAAAACACAGGCACCCACTTGTAGATCCCGGGCAAAATTTCACGGCTCATTCCGAGAGGAATTCTGAGGTGCTGAGATAATTTTCTGGCGTCAAAACAGGATCTTGGAGGTGCCGAGAGAATTTTTTCACTACTCCGACAGATCTTGCGACTACTGAATAGG
>JBKJKE010000188.1:0-5175 GCA_046597605.1 Limisphaerales bacterium
TTACGAGACCACAGAAACCAGTGCAGAAGCTTGGATATATCTCGCTATGATACGGACTCAAATCCGCCGATTGGCGTAATTCCTCGGGAATTATGAATTTTCAGACAGGCTCTAAGATTTGAATGAGGTGAATGAGATCATGCCCATCCGGGAATTATTTTTGGCGAGCAGTAGAAAGCACGTAGCTGCAGTGGTAACACCGCGGGCTGATATTTCCAGAACTTCTTCGAACTCCTGGTGTTGAACTCAATAGGGGTAACGAAGTGGGGACAAATCTGTGACCTATGCCGCAGATGCCGGACGGGAAATGATCTGCAGTTTCGGATGAGACGATCGAAGAATATTCAATGTTGAGCCATAATCCGTAGCGCGGACTGGGCGGTCCGCAGTATCGCAACCGTCACTGCGATGCAGCCGATGGACAATCGGCGCTACGCGAAGGCTCATCTGTTTCTCTCAGTGAATACCTTGGCTTCCGAATCGATCTGCTTCCGCATTTCCTGGGCTAAACGTTCCAATTGCTCCGCCCACTCCCGACTACAGGGAATTTCAAATCCCTGGCTTTCGCCGCCCCCGGCGACGCTGAACTGCACATGGGGCTTCTTCCCTTTACGCTGCCTAATGGCGAGAGACAGCTGTTGCCCCCATTGATTCACCGAGAGCGATCCAACGCTGGTCAGCAGTTTGCCATGCACCGCGTTGGTGTACTTTTCTCCAACTGACGCAACTAAACGGTCGATTGCAGCATAAAGATCCATAGAGACATGTGAGGCTTACTGTTGAAGATGGTGCCAGCAGGAAAACCTGAGGTCGAGACTCACAAAGCTCAATCAAGGTAAAGGGGCTAATATCCGTGTCCATCCGTAGTTAAAATCCCTCCTTACAAAAGAGCCGCCCGGTCGCCCGGGCGGCTTTGCTGTTGTCGTCATGTCCGTCAGCGATTAGGGGATGATTACAACCACCACTTCGCTCCGCGCGCTTTCCCCACCGTTATTGATTGCCGAGACCGACACCTCGACTTGCGAAGCGGACGGCATCGTCTCGATCATGAAGTCCACATCCGTCGGACTTCCCACAGGGATCGCCTCCTGGTCCACCCCGATGACTTTCAACCAGAGGCGGTAATACTCAGCCCGTGGCGTCTTCTGCCATTTCACCGCCGCGGCCCCGCCTGCCTGCAACACCACGATCACCTTCCCTGGACGACCCGGCACCTGTTGCAGTCCCGGTTGATTCAAGCCGAACGCATCCCAACGCCCATCGATTGGGCCGATTACCCGCTTGAGTTCCTCCACCACGCCGCGAAGCCGGGAACGCACGACTTTTTCTTTCTGCTTGCGCGTTCCGAGCAGCGTCCGAACTGCCCCACGTTGCACCGTCACCGCCGCTCTGGCCGTGGAGAGCGCAGTCAGCGCCGCTTCGACCAGCGCCGCCGTGGCTACATCCTCGACTTCATGCTGGGGATTCGATGTGAGGAAGGTCCCCAACGACCGCAACAGTTCTTCCAGGCGAGCAGCCGATTGTGGAACGTTGAGCGTGCTGGTGAACCCAGTTCCTTCCCATTGCACGTTGTAGCTGCGTCCGAAGGAACGTTTGAGCGAATCCCGAACAACAAACGATAGGTCATAGACATCCTTTCGTTTGAGGTTATGCACGGTGCGCAACCCGCGCAGAGTGTGTTTCGCCTGGAGAAACGAAGCCGATAGGTTGGTGAGACCGAGGACATCGGCATCGACCAGCGGTTTGGTGGCGACGACCAACCCGAGACCGGCGGCATGGGTAGCGGCCCCGGCACTGACCAGGTTACCTGCTGCGACGAGACTGGCGACTGAGTTATATGCTTTCTGCTGCACTGTTTTCCTTTTCTGTTCGATGCCCGCCACACTTTTCGGGTGCGGCTGAAGGTGTTTTTTTGTTGTTACACCTGCGAATCATTCGCTCATTAATTCGAACTGGGAAGTTTATGCCAGAGATGATGTGGGCTACATAAGGCCAATCATTGGTATCAATCGCTGGCCTCCCCCCTGGACCGTTGGTAATCAACGACTTGTAAAAGCAAAATTTTTGCTTTTTCGAACCCATTTTCGGAAGAAAAGACGGGGAAAATGGAGTGAAGGAGTGATGGAATTCGAGTCTCTCGCTGCTGTCCCGGAGGGACAATCATCCCGAGCTGCTGGAGCCTCGATTATCAACGCGACCTGAACTGGGACGAAATCATTCGCCTGCACAAAGCCCGGGAAATGCAGCGTCAAAGCGATATCTGGAATCGCTCCGACCGTGCCGACCAACAACGCACCGCCTATCGCGCCAAGCTGCAAGGAGTCGCAGACGGCCTCAAAGGAGACGACCTCTACAAACACATCATCGAAAAAGCCGGTCAAGATGAACCGACTGTAATATGCAACGTAAAGATAGTAAAACCGAAGCGTCATAATCAAAGTGGCTCAATCTAAAACCAATATCGGTTACGCATTCCGAGATGTAACGATCGTAACCTTTCATCTATACCAAATCCCTTGTTCGCTCTAGTTCGGTCTGTATGCTGACCAGCGTTCCGCATGGACAAACCCAACCCAATCCGCGCTTTCATTCAACATTGGTCCAACGCCAGCGCCTCCGAACGTTCCAACAGCCAGCTCTTTCTCATCGAACTTTGCGACATCCTTGAGCTGCCGCATCCCGATCCGCATTTGCATTCCGGCTACGCCTTCGAATTCCCGGTCGACCAACTGCAACGCGACAACACCACCACCCAGGGCCGGATCGATCTCTATAAACGCGGCTGCTTCGTGCTGGAGTCAAAACAGTTCCACGCCCAGCAAGCGGAACCGACAGACCTGCAGCTCGCCGCCCACGATTCCGGTGCCATCCTCCAGGAGAAAAAGAAATCGGGGCCCGTGCGCGGCACCGAACGCTGGGATGACGCCATGTTCAAGGCACGCGGCCAGGCCGAGCGCTACATTCGCTCGCTCCCTGCCTCGGAACCGACTCCCCCGTTCCTGATCGTGATCGATGTCGGCGATACCTTTGAGATCTACGCCGATTTCACCCAGGCCGGAAAAGCCTATCTCCCCTTTCCTGACCCGCGCAGTTTCCGTTTACGCCTTGCCGACCTGGAGAAGGACGAAGTCCGCGAACGTCTTCGCACGATTTGGACCGATCCCTTTTCGCTCGATCCCTCCCGCGTTTCTTCGGCGGTTACTCGCGAAATCGCCGGGCACCTGGCGGAACTCGCCAAATCGCTGGAAGCCGCCGGGCACGCTCCGCAAAAGGTGGCTGAATTTCTGACCCGCTGCCTTTTCTGCATGTTTGCCGAAGATGTCCACCTGTTGCCGGAACGCAGCTTCACCGAACTGCTCCAATCCATCCCACCCGATGGCACCGGGTTCGAGGAACTCCTTCGCACCCTCTTTCGGGAAATGAATACCGGCACTGGCAAAGGGATCTCCGTGGTGCTCCGCAAGAAATTGCTCCAGTTCAATGGCGGCCTCTTTGCTGACGACACCGTCCTCCCGGTCAATGGCCTGCAACTGGGCCTGCTCAAAAGCGCTTCCGTTCTCAATTGGCGCAGCGTGGAACCCGCCATTTTCGGCACCTTGCTGGAACGAGCCCTCAACCCGCACGAACGCCACAAGCTCGGCGCGCATTACACGCCGCGTGCCTACGTGGAACGACTCGTCCTGCCCGCTGTCATTGAGCCAATCCGTTCTGAATGGGAGAATGTGCGGGCGGCCGCGCTCACCCTCGCTCGTGCTGATAAACTGAAAGAAGCCCGGGCCGAGATTCTGCAATTTCATAAACGGCTCTGTCACGTGAAGGTGCTCGACCCCGCCTGCGGTTCTGGAAATTTCCTTTACGTCGCCCTCGAACATTTTAAACGGCTCGAAGGCGAAGTCCTCGACGTGGCCACTGGTTTCGGTGAAACGTTCAAGCTGGAACTCACCGGGGAAGCAGTCGATCCCCATCAGTTTCTCGGGATCGAATTAAATCCCCGCGCCGCCTCCATCGCCGAGCTCGTGCTGTGGATCGGCTACCTGCAATGGCATTTCCGCACGCGCGGACACCAGACCATGCCCGCGGAACCGGTCTTGAAACGGTTCAGGAATATCGAATGTCGCGATGCCGTGCTGGCCTATGACGAGGTGAAGGAAGTCACCGAAGCGATGGCGGCTGCGAATCCGGATCTGCCGGGGTTACCGGATGAGATTAGGACCCAACTTCGTAGCAGACGGGGTCACGAGACTCAAACTTTCGGGGAAGGAGATCAGAGCCTCCTGACGTCGGCTGCTACGATTACGATATGGGATCGGCGCAGTATGAAGACCGATCTTGTGACCGGGCGCGATGTGCCCGATGAAACGAAAAGGACCACCCTGCTCGCCTACATCAATCCGCGTCCCGCCGAATGGCCAGTCGCAGATTATATCGTGGGGAACCCTCCGTTTCTTGGACCTGCTCGAATGCGCGAAGCCCTCGGTGATGGCTATGCGGGAACGTTGCGCGAGACCTATCCCGAAGTGCCGGAGTCTGCCGACTTCGTTATGTACTGGTGGCATAAAGCGGCAGCGCTCACCCGAACCGGAGCGGTCAAACGCTTCGGGTTCATTACCACCAATAGTTTGCGACAGACGTTCAACCGGCGCGTGGTGCAGTTTCACTTAGCTGGTAGCAGCCGAGGTAACGAGGCTCAAACCTCCGGCAAGAAAGGTCAAAGCCTCCTCACGTCGGCTGCTACAAAGCTATCACTCCTCTTCGCGATTTCTGATCATCCGTGGGTTGATACGGAGGAAGGCGCGGCAGTGCGGATCGCGATGACGGTGGGGAGCGCAGGTGAGCATGTAGGCGAGTTGAATGAAGTGGTGGATGAAAAACCGCAAGAGGATGGATCGGCGGAGGTGACTTTCGATACGCAAGACGGAAAGCTTCAGGCGGATTTGACGTGCGGAGCAGACGTTGCGGGTGTGATTGAACTGAGTGCAAATCAAGGTCTCGCGAACCGAGGCTTTTGCCTATTTGGCTCCGGATTCATTGTCACACATGAAAAGGCAATGGAATTGGGCTTAGAGCCTGTCTGAAAATTCATAATTCCCGAGGAATTACGCCAATCGGCGGATTTGAGTCCGTATCATAGCGAGATATATCCAAGCTTCTGCACTGGTTTCTGTGGTCTCGTAA
>JBKJKE010000123.1:0-24100 GCA_046597605.1 Limisphaerales bacterium
CGGCGTGCGACGACCCTCCGCACCGCGCGAGACCCCGCTGCACGCCGTGCGACGACCCTTCGCACTGCGCGAGACCCCGCTGCACGCCGTGCGGCGACCCCTCGCATCGCGCGGGACCTCTCTGCACGCCGTGTTTTGAGGTGCCGCGCGCGGTTTGGATGGTTCTTCATTCTTATTGTGAGAAATCCGGGCTAACTCCAAACCCGGAATAGGGACCTATCCAGAATTCACTTTTGGCAATCGCTATAGGCAAAATTCCCCATCCCAAAAAAAGCTTCTCCACTGATCCTCGATCTCTTCTCAAAATTTAGGATAGCAAATGAGTTCAGAATTTAACCGGACTCCTGTTGACGCCAAAAGCGTGATCTGAAAACGTGAAACAAACAATGCATCCATACGCTCCTTTAAAAATTGTTGATGGCCGCGCGCCCGGGTGGGAGAAAAAGGCCCTCGTTGAAGGCAATACCAAGCGCAACTTCATCCTGATCCTCCAACAACCGAGTGACCTGGATATACTTTGCGATATGCTTGGATGTCTTCCAAGGCGCCCGGAGAAACTGGAGCGCTGGGGCATTCATGCCCTCGCAGACGTGCTTGAGATGAAAGAATACTCGTTGCTGCTGGGCCTTTATGAAAAATATGATCTGCGCCTCGTTGAACAATTAAAGCTCACTCGCAATCAACCTCCACGCATCAAACCATACATTCTTTACTGTGAAGTCCGCGGGATCATTTCGGACCACGAGACTCTTGAAGAGGCCGGAGAATCCCTACTCGATTATTTAGACAGTTTCAAAAGGGCAAAAATCTTTCCGTTGGCAGGTCTTTACCAGTTTAAGGACAACCAATGGAATCGTATCAGGAAACTTTTTTAGAAGAGTCGTCCGCTAATTGCAAAATCAGGCCGGTTTCATTTGGGACCAGGGCTAATCCCTTCATCCCTCTCAAAACCTGTAGAAGGCTGTGAGGTTCGGGCGGTTTAGGAAGAAAAGTCTCCGCTCCAAGATGAACCGCCTGCTGGGTTTGGCGGGGATTGGGCATTCCGGTTAAAATGATCAGCTTGAGCATCGGGAGCGAGGGCTGAGCGCTCATCCATGCCAGTACCTCGCCGCCTGTCTTACGCGGCATCTGCAGGTTCAGAACGAGCAAGATCGGAAACGGATTGATATTTCGATCGCAATACCGCCCCTCGCCTTTGAGATAGCAAATGGCGTCCTCGCCATTTGAGACAATGCGTAATTCATTTTCGATCCGGGCAGATTTCAGCGCTCTCTTTAACAAGATCACATCGTCTTCATTATCGTCTGCAATCAAAATGACCTGGGCACTCATTGAAAAAACCTCCACTAGCGCGCGTTTTGTTCTACATAATGAACCTACGCCTCGACGGTAATCCATCAAACCGAATGATGAATGGGAAAAGACCTCACGTCGGATTCCTTCTCATTGCGCGGTGTTCTTTAAGTAAACCGCCCACCTCATGTAGCCACCCGATGACCCCAATGGAGATCGTCCATTCCAAAACCCGACGAAAATTGCTACGATTAAGAACATTTGTTCCGAAATAATTCTCGCCCCGCTTTTCCGGTCCTGTAAGTTTCCGCCGCATGGAACCTAACGCTGACATTGCTGTAATCGGACTGGCCGTCATGGGTCAGAACCTCATTTTGAATATGAACGACCATGGTTTTAAGGTCGTTGCCTACAACCGGACGGTTTCCAAAGTAGATCATTTTATCGCAAATGAAGCAAAGGGGACTAATGTCATCGGTGCTCATTCCATCGAAGAAATGGTTGGGCTTCTGAAGCGTCCTCGCCGCGTTATGCTGATGGTCAAAGCCGGTTCGGCCGTTGACGAATTTATCGAACAGATCCTGCCCCACCTCGAACCCGGCGACATCATTATCGATGGGGGCAATTCTCTTTTTGGAGATACCGCACGGCGCGTGAAGTATCTGGAAGGCAAGGGACTTCTTTACATCGGCACGGGCGTGAGCGGCGGTGAAGAAGGCGCACGGCGCGGACCGAGCATCATGCCGGGTGGTTCCCCGACTGCATGGCCCCACGTCAAAGATATTTTTCAAGGCATCTCTGCCAAAGTGGAAGACCCAACCACCAAAAAAACAGAAGCTTGTTGCGACTGGGTCGGCGAAGGCGGCGCAGGACACTATGTGAAAATGGTTCATAATGGGATCGAGTACGGCGACATGCAGTTGATTTGCGAAGCGTATCAACTCATGCGTGATGGGCTCGGAATGACCGCTGATGAAATGTCCGCAGTATTCGCTGAATGGAACAAGGGCGACCTGGATTCCTATCTCGTTGAAATCACACGCGACATCCTTTCCTTCAAAGACAGTGACGGCACCGCACTCGTCGATAAGATCCTCGATACCGCCGGTCAAAAAGGAACCGGCAAATGGACCGTGATCGATTCCGCTGAACTTGCCGTTCCCGTAACGCTGATCGCCGAGGCCGTATATGGCCGTTGCATTTCGGCTCTCAAGGACGAACGCGTTGCTGCGTCCAAGAAATTGAAAGGTCCCAGGGCGAAAATTTCCGGCGACCGCGCCAAGTTCATCGAACAGATTCGACAAGCTCTCTACGCGTCAAAGATCGTCAGCTACGCGCAGGGCTACATGCTGATGCGCGCCGCCGCCAAACAGAACGATTGGAATCTGAATTACGGCGGGATCGCCCTCATGTGGCGAGGTGGTTGCATCATTCGCAGCCGTTTTCTGGCCAATATCAAGGTAGCCTACGATAGCAAAGCAAAGCTGACGAATCTGCTCCTCGATCCTTTCTTCAAAAAGGAGATCAAGAATTGTCAGCGCGCTTGGCGCAATGTCGTGGCGACCGCAGCGAAAAAGGGAATCCCTACGCCGGCTTTCTCGACAGCCTTGAACTTTTTCGATGGTTACCGAACCGAACGTCTTCCCGCCAATCTGCTCCAGGCGCAACGCGATTACTTCGGTGCCCATACCTACGAGCGGATCGACAAACCTCGTGGCGAGTTCTTCCATACCAATTGGACGGGTCGCGGCGGAACGACTTCTTCCAGCACCTACAACGCGTAGGCAATCCAGATCAATAAATAAGGCCGGAACTTACGTTCCGGCCTTAGTTCCCTACCCACTACTTGTAATACCAATTTTGTGCTCGTTCCTCCAAAACATTTGGAGCGTCCGAGTAACGAGATAGGTTTTAGCAGGCGTCCTCGCAGCCAACAATGCGACCTCCTCCATAAAAAACTTTGATTTTGTTTTCCAAGTCAATGAGAGGTGAAAACAACAGAAATCGCTGATGCCCTCAAAGGAGCCCAGATGGACGGGAAAGAAAGCGAACTTGTAGGTTGGTTACCGTTTAGCAAGGTCATGGCTGAAGGTTTGCCGCTCGAGCCAGAGAAGGTCGGACCGCCAAAACAGATCAAAAAAACCGTTCAGGAACGGTTTTATCGCTGCTGCGAAGACTCACTGGGTGAGGTTGATCAAACGAAAATTATCCACATAGACGAGGTGATCTGCATCATTCTCGACTGGCGTGATTGCCAAGTGTTCCAATGTACCCTTGCCAGAGGCCGAGGACAATATGCCGTCCCCGGCAAAAGCGCGCACCGGTTCCAGGGGAATCAGGAACTGGAGGGTCACCCATTGGCCGGCGGAAACCAATTGGCCGAACGGCGGGTTCGAGCTTACCGCACCGATCCATTCGATTGTCCCAGAGGTTCCTCCATTTGATCCAATAGCTGCCGTGGTTCCGGTCTCTCGCAAACCCACCGCGATATAAATTGGCTTCGCGGAATAAACGTCGAAGACCAATGCCTGATTAAAAGCGATCGTCGGATTGGGAATATTGAGCGCCTCAGACGTAGTCAGCCGGAGCCAGCGGTTCGTTGTTCCATTGAAGCTCCATTGTAGCGCAAGCACCCGGTCGCTATCATTGCCCGCAGGAAAAGCATTCGTCACATATGAAAAATCACTCCCGTTTGTGACAACAAAGGTGAGGGTCGAACCAGAAAAGGCAGGACGATTGAAAAGCGCACTGGTGCCGGGAGAAAAATCTTCAAAATCCGTGAGAAGATAACCGACGCTCGATCGGGCGCGATAGAATCGATAGGGCAAATGCGCCGACGCGGGATCACCAAACATCAACGCGCTATTTCCGCTGGATAAAACGGCAATTGACTGCCAACTCACGAGGTTGGTAGACGCTTCGAAAACATAACTTTCGCCTTCGTTCCCCAGGAAACCGAGCTGGGTGATATTGGTATTGTCCCGGGCGATCGACGTGAATTGGAAGCCGGTCGAGTTCACCACGAGATCAGCCACAGCACTCGCATATCCCGCCGAGTTACTTACAACAACACTGTACTGCCCGGATTGACCCGCCTGCACCTGACGAAGCTGCACGGACCAGCTAATCGCTCCAGTAATCAAAACCCCATCGTGAAACCACTGATAGCTTAAGGGTGCAGTTCCATTCGCCTGGACAGAAAACTGGATCGAGTCTCCGACGCTGCAACTTTGATCGGCTGGCGGGACCACGATTGAGGGTGGTTGATTGGTGGACCCACTTAAGTCCTCCACTCGGACGTTATCGAAAAAGACGAACGCATCTTTGGCGGGTGCCGCAATCGATGTGAATACATCCATATACCCAAGCATGACCGTGCCGGTGGTGAACGTTGAATTGTTCGTACGTTGGGCAACAACTGTTCCTTCCAGACTCCAGCTAATCACTCCATTTACTTGCCGCACTTCGACTTCAACCCAGTTCTTCCCGGGAGCACCGGAACTTTCGAACCGGTTAGCCGGAAAAATGGAGGGATAAACGCCTGCCGCATTGTTCGATTCCCCAAGGCCACTGCCGGATCCAATCAATTCCGTCTGGATCCCCGCCAAATTTCCGAGATAGGCGCGGTAGTCTCGGGAGGTTCCCCCTTCCCCCACGGCGGCGAACCAAAGGCCGTCCGTCCCCGAGCTGGACGTAGCAGCCCAGTTCGCGCGAGCGCCCGTGTGGTTCAACCCGAAGATCGCGTGTTCAGTACTCCCGGCAACCCCGGTGCCAGTGCCCCCGCTTGCTCCCGGATAGTTCATCCACATATCAAACTTCAACGTGTAGTTGCCACTGAACGTCGAGTTTTTGGGGTAAATATTCACCCCCGCAATGGCAGCGTTTGTGTCGTTGTTATTGACTGTAAATTTCACCCCCCTGGTTGTTCCGCTTGAACCAGGCGCCGGTGGAATGAGATAAGTCGCTCCATTATAGGTGTAGCTGTTTGTTCCGTAATCGAACGCCCAGTTCACCGTATAATCCGCGATCGCGTTGCCGGATCCCCAAAGAACATTCCATATGGAAGACGAATTCGTTTCGAAGGAGTCCGAAAACAGAACCGGTACGATCGACGTGTTTATCTTCAGCAACGCTGGAATGCTTGCGGTAAGCCCATCGTTATTGCTGACGTTGACGCTGTAGGAACCGGCCTGGGCCGCAGTAACATTGGTGAGAGAGAGCGTTGTGTTGGTGGCCCCATTCAGGTTTCCGCCATTGAACAGCCATTGATAGCGCAATGTCGCAGTCCCTGTCGCTGCCACCGTGAAGAGGACGTTCGCTCCAGGATTCACCCTGCGACTATAAGGTTGAGAGGTGATGGTTGGACCAGCCCGGGCAATCGTGTAATACGGTTTGGGCAAAACCCCTTCATCACTCAGGAGGGCGGCGAGACTCGGATTAGTCAGCACGTTGGTGACCGTATTGGGGCTTCCATCCACGGTGATGTTCATCTGGACCAACCGGATGCCATGACTGTAATCGGCATACGTTTCTTCGTGTCCGTTATAAACCGGCTGGATGGGTGATCCGTCCGTTCGATGCCATCCATAGATCACCACTGGCTTGGTGATGGAGGCACTGGCAAAGTTGGTATAGATGCGAAGCGACAGCACTACATCCTTCTTGTCTCCCCCGGTTAACGTCCCTAAAGGGAAAGTATTCGTCACGGCAAAGCGCTGGTTTCGGACGGTTGTGTTGTGCTGATTAAAAATCGGAACCGTGGTCATCGATGGACTCGGCGCAATGGGAGAAGGAGCCAAATGGCAGGGAGCTTTGCGCCAGATATCGTTTACCATTTTCCGGGTGGGCATACTGCAGTTCAACGCTTCAGCGAGGCGCTGGGCCAGCAGTGGTGTCATAGGCGTGAGGAAATAATTGGTATCAGAACCGACGGCGACATAGTCCGGGGTCACGTAGTAACCGACGGAATGATTGGTACCATTAATCGTCCCGTTGGTGCTGACCAATACGAGGTTCCGCAACCAGGGCGGAATATTGCCATTGATGACCTGCGCATAAATGGCGTTCTCTCGATCGGTCAGGTTCAGGGCGGTAATCTGATTAACAAATTCGCTACCGGTCGGGGCATTTGCAGCCCGTGCCGGGACGTTCAAGGTTTGCGCAGTGCCGGAGAAAGACGACAGCAACAAAAGGAGCAAAAATATCCAGCACCGTTTGGGGGATGACATGTTCATCGGGATCAATTCTTTGGCTTGTCAACCAGCGCCCCGTGAGAGGTCGCTTTGCTCATTCGTGAAAAGTATTCATGCAACACTCGCGCAATATCGGTGATTTTTTGAGGTGCATCGCCCATTCCATAATTCTCCATGACAGCGACGGCGAACGGGCGATCTTTCACGTAGACGATAGCCCATTCCGTGTTTACCCCTGCTATTCCACCTGGCTTGCAAGCGATGGCAACATCTGCGGGAAGCCCGGCGGTGAGGCTGGTTGTTTTGCCCTTCTTCAGGATGGAGACGATATCGTCACACGCGTCTTTATTCAGAAATTCGCCCTTGTGAAGCAACTGCATGATTCGCACTGCTTCAACGGGAGTGGAGGTATTTTCCTCACCACGATGAGAAGCGGCCGTATCCATCATGCGACGACGGACGCGAGTTTCCTTGAGCCCAAGGGTTTCAAGTGTCTGGTTGATGTTCTCACGGCCGACCAGATCGATCAGAATATTCGTCGCGCTATTGTCACTCAGAACGATCATGAGAACGCAGATATCCCGGATACTGAGCCTGACTCCATTATCACTGAGATCATTCAGAATCCCACTACCGCCTGCTTTGTCCTTTTTTTGAATTTCGCGCAGATCGGTGAGCTTAAACTTCCCCTGCTCCGCCTGTTTATAAACCTCCATCAGGATGGCAATTTTGATCGCGCTGGCCTGCGGGAAGACCATATCTTCATTCAGGACGAAACGCGTGCCGTCCGTGAGATCCACCGCACAAAAACCCATCACCCCGCGCGAGCCATGCGCCAGTTCAACAAGAGACTTCTGCGTCTTCTCGCGAAGCACGTTCAAGTTCGTGGGTTGGGCAAAAACAGGATTCATGAGGAACAAACCAATTCCTAAGATAAGATATCTGAACATGGGCAACAATATGGAGGCATTATCCCTCTGTTTTTACGAGCAAATTCAATGAAACCTTGCTTCGAGAGGCCCTTCTGAGAATTATCGTCATCAACTCCATGAATCCCAACATCTCACGCCGCCAATTCATTCGTAACAGTTCGATTGCAGCCGCGACCTTTTGGATTGGAAGCAGCGCCTTCGGAAAAGGTAAGTCCCCCAATGACAAGCTAAACATCGGCATCATTGGCACGGCCAATCGCGCCGGAAGTAATATCAGCGGAGTGCAGCATGAGAACATCGTGGCGCTCTGCGACATAGATGATAATTATCTGGCCGAAGCAGCATCCAAATTCCCTCAGGCCAGGACCTACAATGACTTTCGGAAACTATTGGAGCAAAAAGACATTGATGCCGTGGTGATCAGCACCCCTGACCACACCCATGCCGTTGCTACTGCGGCCGGGTTAAAGTCGGGCCGTCATGTGTATTGCGAAAAGCCACTGACGCATACCGTCGAGGAAGCTCGCATCATTTCCCACCTCGCGGCTAAAAACCGAAGGCTCGCGACGCAGATGGGCACACAGATTCATGCGAGCGACAATTATCGTCGTGTTGTTGAAATAATTCAGGCAGGTGGCATCGGCCCGGTCACGGAATGTCACGTTTGGTGTCACAAGGCACGCACTGCGGTTGTTCCGCTAACGTCTCCCCCGGTTCCGGCCCACATCCACTGGGATCTGTGGCTCGGACCGGTGAAACCGCGCCCGTATCACCCTTCCATTCACCCCAAGGATTGGCGTGGATTCTGGGATTTCGGCGGGGGAAGCCTTGGGGACATGGGCTGTCACTTCATTGATCTTCCGTTTTGGGCATTGGAATTAAGAGCTCCCGAAATCATATGGGCGGAAGGTCCCACTCCGCATCCGGAGGTCACGCCTGAGTGGCTGATTGTGCATTGGGAATTCAAGAAGCGTGGAAAATTGCCACCGGTGAAATTGCACTGGTATGACAGTGGTAAACGCCCCGCTCTCCTCGCGGAGATGAACATAAAAGGCTGGTCGGATGGCGTCATGTTCGTGGGAGAAAAAGGGATTCTGGTTTCGGACTATGCGAAACACCGTCTCTACCCGGAGGAAAAGTTCAATGAGTTTGTGCCACCTGCACCGTCCATTCCGCAATCGATCGGTCATTACGAGGAATGGATTCAAGCATGCAAAACCGGTTCGAAGACTTCCTGCAACTTCAGTTACGGCGCGGCGCTTACGGAAACCGTCCTACTCGGGAATGTGGCCTATCGCACTGGCGCAAAATTGGAATGGGATTCAAAACATCTGTTCGTGAAAAACAACCGGGAAGCAGAAAAGTTTCTGAGCAAACGCTATCGAACCGGCTGGAAAGTCTGAAGAGTATTGAGAAACGTTTGATCGGTCAGTTTCTCACGGACGCATTGAATATTCGATTCGATCCGTTTCAAATAAATATTGGGCCCGTCTGGATAGGGCGAGCTCAAGTAGGTATAAACGCTTTCGAAGTCACCTTTCACTTTCGGGAGAACGTATTTTTCCCAAAACATCGGCGTTTTTTCCATCAGATCGCGCGCACTCTTGAAAATGCCTGTCGCGCTACCCTGCCCAGCATTAAACCGGGCCGACTCTTCAAACTCGGAGAAAAGAATCGGTAGTTTATCGACGTAATCCTTGGCCGCCATTTGTCCCAGCAAATCAGCCGTGCCCAGGCACATTCCCAGGACTTTCTCCAACTCGCTTTGGAATGGAATACTTTTAAGATCCACATTCACTCCCGTGCAACGAATGAGGTTCTGAACCGTTTTGATGTCCGATCCCGAAAAACCTTTCTCGGTCAACAACTCAGCAGCGAACTCAATGCTGCGATTAACATGGATCAAGGTGTATTTCGCGCCGGTGCCTTCAGTGTCACCGCGCTTTTTCAGATAACCAGTGTCATGCAGGAGGATAGCCAGCAGGCCTAACTGCATAAGCTTCTCATTCAACTCTGGACGGACACCCGCTTCCTGTCGACCGTGCAACATTCGAGTAAAGCACAGTGTTACCTGCAGGGTGTGTTCCAGGTCGTGGTACCGAGCATCTATTGCCTGGAAATCCCGATAATTTCCCGAGAAACAATCAATTGCCCAACTAAATGCAGAATTAACGAACCCCTGGTTACCTTCGGGGAAAATTGTCCTGTAGATGCATTGAACAGCCATCTCCACTACCGTGGAATGCTTGGTCTCAATCTCAGGATCCATGCCCTATTGTTACATTTTACCATTAGGCAACGCTAATATATTTTTGAGGGATCAATTCGCGCCTTCAGGAGCGAAAAAATTTCCCACGCAGTGGAACGATGCTAGTTTTCTCCCGGCGATGTCGCGCACACATATTTCGAATAACGAGGATCCCACTTTTTCAGCCAAGGCCCGTTCCAGTCGCGAAATCATCCAACGCGTTTCAAAGTACCTGAAGCCATATAAGCGAATGGCGGTGGGAACCATTGCCTGCGCGATCCTTTCGCTCGCTTCTGCGTTCGTCTTTCCGAAAGCAACGGGGTTTATCATCGATGACGTGATCAGCCAGGGAAAGCACCACCTGCTGTTGCCCACGGTCGGGGCTTTGATTGGAGCTTTCTTCCTGCGGGATTTGTTCAACAGCATTCGAATCCGGATCAACAATGTCTTTGAGCAGTGTGTCATTTACGACATGCGTCGTGAGGTCTATGGGAAGCTTCAACGTCTTCCTATCGCCTACTTCGACCAACGTTCCTCCGGAGACCTGATGACTCGCGTCATCGAAGATGTGAATGCGGTGGAACGACTTCTCATTGATGGAACCGAACAAGGTGTGGTCGCGATCCTCAGCGTTGTTGGCGTGCTTGCCTTTATGGTTCTCGCCGATCCCATGCTGGCGGTGGTTGCCCTGATTCCCATTCCGCTCCTCGCCGCGGGGGCACTTTGGTACACCCTCACCGCGCACAAGCGTTATCGGATTCAACGCAAAGCAGCCAGTGCCATGAACGCACTGCTCATGGACAACCTGCAAGGGGTTCGCGCGATCAAAGCATTCGGACGTGAGCCACATGAGGATGTGCGCTTCGCGCAACGCGCCGAGGATGTTCGACAGGGTTCGCTTGTCGTGATGCGGGCGTGGGCCTACTACTCCCCCGCCATGACCTTTTGCACCGGGCTGGGGGCCGCGCTGGTTCTGTGGATAGGTGGAGGACTGGTGATTAAGGGCGAGATGAAACTGGGAGAGCTCACCTCGTTTCTTCTGTTCCTCGCGTTCTTCTATGAACCAATCAGCAAGCTCCATGGATTAAATCAAATGCTGCAATCGGCTCGCGCCGCTGGCGAACGTGTCTTTGATATCCTCGACTACATTGAGGAACGAGATCAACGCTCTCAGGTTAAAAGCAGTGGCTTGGGATTGTTGCCAAAACCGGTTCGCGGCGATGTTGTTTATGAGAATGTGACGTTCAGTTACGGCCCCGACAGCGTTGTGCTCAAAAACATCAATCTCCATGCCAAACCCGGTGAAATGATCGCTCTTGTCGGACCTACAGGGGCTGGGAAGTCGACATTGGTGAACCTGCTTCCCGCCTTTTACCTCGGCACGTCCGGTCGGATCACCATTGATGGAATGGACCTTAACAAAATTTCCCTCGAAAGCCTGCGCTCTGAAATCAGTGTAGTCAGCCAGGAAGCATTCCTGTTCAACGGCACGATTCGAGAAAACATTTTGTACGGAAATCTCAATGCCACTGAGGATGAGCTGATCGATGCTGCGAAGGCCGCGAATTGTCACGACTTTATCATGCGCCTGCCGGACGGCTATGATGCCCGAGTGGGCGAACGCGGAGTCAAACTAAGCGTCGGCGAAAAACAGCGGGTGAGTATTGCCCGGGCCCTCCTGAAGGATTCGCCAATTTTGATCCTGGATGAAGCCACCGCCAGTGTCGATACGGCTACAGAGAAGCTGATCCAGGAAGCGTTGGAACGGCTTATGAAGAACCGAACCAGCTTCGTCATTGCACATCGATTAAGCACGGTGAGAAATGCGGATCAGATTCTCGTTTTGCGACAGGGTGAAATCATCGAGCGCGGAACGCATGATGAGTTGATCCTTGGCGGAGGTCTCTATGCGAAACTCGCCAAGGTGCAGAACACCTCCCTCATCGAAGAGGGTTTTGAAAAACTCTCCGTAGCAGAATAGACTGAGACATGCAGGACGTCGGCAAAATGCTCTTGTTTGTGGGGCTGTTGATAGCGGGATTTGGCCTTCTTTTCTGGTCTGGCTTCGGTCGGGGATGGTTCGGGAAATTGCCGGGCGATATTAACGTTACCAGGGGGAATGTGAGCTTCTATTTCCCACTGGTCACTTGTTTGTTGATCAGCGCCCTTCTGACCTTTCTTCTTTGGCTGTTCCGAAGATAGTGCCTCTGCGTCTACCGATCGATCCGGATTGGTTTAGCAACCTTTCCCTTCATATCGTAGGGCAATTGCCAGTAATTCCCTTTGGAATCGCCAAAGTAGAGATGCGAAACGCTGAGTTGGTCGGAATTGCCATCTGCCCAAAAAGCGAAGAAAGGATCTTTGGCCTGCACAGGCCGTCGGACATACGCATGGTTCAGCTCGCTTCCCTCCGTCACCAGCTTTTTCATCTTCCAACTCTTCCCCCCATCGCGACTCACCCAAATTGCCACCTCGCCACCCGCACCCCAACGCTGCGGACCCTTCTCAGTAGGACCATAAACCATCCATTCGTTTCCATTTACATAGAGACTACCCATGTCGTAGTTGTGGTCTGAACGAGTCACGATATTAGTCATCCAATCTTTACCCGTCCAATTCGCCACCGTCCACTCCCGCAGGCCTGCGTCAGGTCCAGGTTGGTGTCCACCAGAGACGATGTAGAGAAGAATAGGTTTGCCCTTCTTATCAAAGTTTAAATCCATTGTGTACATCATGCGCCCCTGCTCCGAGTAGTTGAACACGCGAGCCGAATTATCCGGATTGGTGAGAGGAACCTGCACTGGAATGCCTCCGGCAGTAGTCCAGGTCTTACCCATGTCTGTGGTTTGTAAGTAATAAAGATCTGTTCGCTTATCCACGCTCGTTCCGGGATGGCGATTGAAGAACGTCGCCACTTTATTCCCCTTCACTCCGCTGGTCTGGTAATGACCTTCCAGGCCAGCCAGCTTGTGATCTTCGCTCCATATGATCCCATCCTTGCTCGTTTCCCAATACAACTCACGCCCCGCCGTATATTTCGTGAACAGGTGCAAAAAGCCTTCGCCTTTGATCACCCAGGGCTGTGGGTAGGTCATCTCTTCCTGGGAAACGAATTCGAATTGGCTCACATCGTAAGGTTTGGTGCTGCGATATTTGAAGCCAGGTCGAACTTTCCCACGACCACTGACAAAGATCCAAATGTGCCCCGCTTCATCGATGTTGATACTGCCGTTGTCGTGCGGATCATTCACCGTAACTTTGTCGTGGACAATGGTCGGACGCGGGACCTCGTTTTTGGAATGATCATAGTAGGAAGCCATGATCAGCAGGTGCCGTTCACCTTTGACGGTGCCACCGTAGGTGAAGAACGTTTTGTTTACCTTTGGCGCGTAGACCGCCATCGGAACGTGGTTCGCCGTGTAGGTTCCCAATCCTCCCGAATATTTGTCTCCATATTCTGACTTTTGCCCAAGGGTGAACCAGATCCCGCGATAACCATCAGCAGTTTGGCCCGTCAGCGGTTTCGGTTTTTCTGCTGAGACTTTCTTCTCCTGAGCAATCGCGGGAATAGAAAGTAACAACAAGCAAAGCAACAGCGCGGGTTTCATGAAAGGATAGGAACAAAAAACCAGATCGCTGCGCAACGACAAACGCGGCTGAACGGACTGGAGTGCTGGATCTGATTTGGCTTCCCAATACTCCATCACTCCACCTCTCCAAGTCTTCCTACCTCTTCGCGGTCTCAATCGGTGCCTTCAAGGGCAACTTCGAAAGAACGATATCCTTATTCCGGTCCGCAAAGAAGTCACAGGCCCATTGCTCCGAAAAAAGCAGCACTTCGTTGCCCGCCGAATCGACCGCAATGCGAGCACCGGTCGGAAGAATTGAGTCATCTACCGGACTCCCACTCTCCACCCAACGAATGATCGACCAGGGTGCCTGCTCCATTTTCGATTCTGCGCCGTATTCTGTCTGCAGCCGATATTGCACCACTTCGAATTGCAGCGGACCGACCGCGCCGAGCAAAGGCACTCGTTGCGCGGTGTTCTTTACGAGAAAGGATTGAACAACCCCTTCCTGGAGCAATTGTTCCAGACCTTCGCGAAAACGTTTGAACTGCGCGGTACTCGGACTTTGCAGGTAAGCGAAACATTCCGGAGTGAATCGCGGAATCGCGTCATACGAAAGCGTTGGATCCTGCGCGAGGGTATCGCCAATCCGGAAATCCGAATGCCCGATCAATCCCACGACATCGCCAGCATACGCTTCATCTACCGTTTCCCGTTCCCGACCGAAAATCTTGTGAGAGCTGGAGAGTCGAAGCTTCTTCCCTGTCCGAGTATGCACTACCGACATGTCGCGCTCGAATTTCCCGGAGCAGATCCTGACAAACGCCAAACGATCACGATGTTTTGGATCCATGTTCGCCTGGATCTTGAAGACGAAACCAGAGAAGTCCTTGGAGTCCGGCGGAATCGTTTTTCCATTCACCACGCGTGCTCCCGGCGGCGGTGCCATTTCCAGAAAGGAATCGAGCAACATCTGAACACCGAAATTGTTTACCGCACTTCCAAAGAACACCGGCGTCAACTGCCCGGCCAAAACCTCCTCATGATTAAAGGTGGCCCCTGCTCCTTCCAACATTTCCAATTGATCGACCACCTGCGCGTAAACATCCGGTGCCATCTGCTCACGCACAATCGGATCAGCGAGCCCATGCACCGAAACAGCGGCTCGATATTGACCCTTGGGATTGCGTTCGAAGAAATGCACTTCCTTTTTCAACCGATCGAACACTCCCTTAAACTCTTGTCCATTCCCCAGCGGCCAATTGATCGGGAAGGATTGGATCCCCAGAACGCGCTCGAGTTCATCCAGCAAGGAGAGCGGATCGCGCGCCGGGCGATCCAGCTTGTTCATGAATGTAAAAATGGGAATCCCACGCTGACGGCACACTTCGAACAACTTGCGCGTTTGAGTTTCGATACCTTTACCGGCATCGATCACCATCACCGCCGCGTCTACCGCGGTAAGGACACGATAGGTGTCTTCGGAAAAGTCTTTGTGACCCGGAGTATCGAGGAGATTCACGCAAAAATCCCGATACTCGAATTGCAGCACGGTGGAACTGACGGAAATCCCGCGCTGGCGCTCCAACTCCATCCAGTCGGAAGTGGTAGCCCGTTGATTTTTCCGAGCCGTCACGGAACCTGCCAATTGCACTGCACCACCGTAGAGAAGGAATTTTTCTGTAAGCGTCGTTTTGCCGGCATCCGGGTGAGAGATGATGGCGAAGGTGCGGCGTCTTGAAATTTCTTTTTCCATGTCTGATTCCGTATCGAGTTGCTGATCCGGGGAGCGAATCGCTAATCCCTGCTTCAGGCAACAGCCGCACAAAGTAGAGGAGCTTCCCACGAGCGTAAAGCGGTTCTTAGCTGGAACAATCCCGTTCAGATGGAGGGTTAACCACGGATGGACACGGACGGACACGGATAGGAATGTGGAATCTCACTCTTAGGTTTGCGACGCATGCAGCTATTTCGCACTTAGGCTTGTCGATAAGATGAATATAATAGGGCTTTCCCTATCCGTGGCAATCCGTGGTTAAATTCCTACAACCCTGCCCGCCCTACGACTTGATATCGCGCAACTGAAAGGCGGTGCATCCGATGATCAGGAAGGTCAGGTTGAAACCGAACAGCACGAAGAGTGACTTCAGAATTCGAAACCAGGAAATGGGCTCCCCATAAACCAGCACCCAGGACCGGAAATGGTGCAGCAACATGAATGGCCGGTAATCTTCCATAAATGGAAGGCTTTCCACCACGAAGTTGATTAGAAACACCGAAAAAGCCAGAACTGTCGCAGCTGCTGGCTTCATGTTGAAACAACTGAACATCAATGCCAGCGTCATCATGGTGGCAGCATTGATCGCCAGGAACAGATGGGAAAAAGCATACAGCTTAAAGCCTTCTGCCGCGCTCATCACGTTGAATACACGGTCAGGTTCCGGGATCATGACAACCATCCCCGACCAGGGAAACCACATGCGAGAAAAGGCGAGCGCCATCAGTCCAAGCACCAGCACGAGGGAAATCGAGAACACCACACCCGCACACCATTTCAGGAAGATCAGTCTCAAGCGCGAGATGGGACGCGAGAGAATCATTCGGAGCGTTCCGTCTTCTGCCTCCTTGGCCACCAAATCGCCGCCCACCAGACAGGAGTACAGCGGCATCAGAAAAATGATTTGGGGCAAAAGGATAATGAGCGCGACGGACAACGCAGAGATAAATTCGCTCGCCAGGTGCCCGTTTCCTTCCAGCATGCGTACCATCCTCGACTCCCAGTTTGCGAAGTGAAAAGCCAGCAGCACAAGATTCTGTGCGACGAGGAAAGTTCCAAACCCGATATAGGTTCGCTTCTTGCCAAACAATTTCCAGAGCTCATTGCGTAATTGGAGAAAAAACATAATCAGCTCTGCTCAACGCTTCTTCATTAACGACAAATAAAAATCCTCCAGCGTCTGCTCATGCACCGCCACTTCGAACACCGGCATCCCCTGCTCCACCAACCGTTTGACCAATTGATCGGTCCGCACTCCATTCGCCAGCATCACCCTTTCGCCGTCCTGCACGTCATCGATCATTTTCATGGTCTGCAAATCACATACCGCGGCCGCGAAATCGCCCACCTTCAAACGCACCCAACCCTTGTTCCGCTTTACGTCTGACACAGCTCCTTCAAACACTTTGGCACCCTGGTTCATCACCGCGATTCGCGTGCAAAGCTGTTCCACCTCATTGAGCAGATGAGACGAGAGCATGATGGTGAGGCCAAGCTCCCGATGGAGTCGCAGGATGGTATTGCGCATCTCATGAATTCCTTCCGGATCCAGTCCATCACTCGGTTCATCCAGAATGAGCAACTTCGGATTCGGCAATAGCGCCTGCGCCAGGGCCAACCGAGCTCGCATCCCGTGCGAGTAGGTCCGAACCAAAGACTTCTCGCGCCCGGTCAATCCCACCCAATCGATCACCTCACGAATGCGGGCATCCGGGGTTACCGCGCTGTAATGGCTGAGAATTTCCAGGTTTCTCCAACCGCTCAGGTAATCGTAGAAAACCGGTGATTCGAAAATTGCGCCGACATTCTGCAACGCTTTCTGACGGTGCTTCGTGACATCAAACCCGCAAACATTCACTTCCCCGCTGGTCGGCCAGACCTGTCCGAGCAACATTCCAATGGTGGTGCTCTTCCCGGCGCCATTGTGTCCGAGCAAGCCAAAGATCTCACCAGCGGGAACATCAAGATCAAGCCCTTCCACAGCGACTCGTTTGCCAAACAATTTCCGCAGTTGTCGAAGGCTGATCATGCAGTGGGAATTTTAGACACGAATTGCATGAATTTACCCAGCGCGGCGAAGCCGCAAGGACGGACTGCGGTTGAGTGCGAAGCACCAGCCGCAGCGGATGGAAACGGGGTGGGAGATAGGAGTGATCGAGGCTGGCTACCGATGCAACGTGCTGCCGCTGGATCCTTCGGACACAGCCGCGGTCCGTCCCGTCGGGGATTCTTTAGAATCTTGTTATTGTTGCGTGATTCGCGACCATAGTAGTACGAATTAGAAAGAGGCGATTTCACTCCCCAATTCGTAAAAATTTGTGCAATTCGTGTCATCCCTTTCTTCGTATGTTCGAGCGTCGCCCTCACTTCGTCCCCTCCATTTCGAGCAACCTCTTGATGTGGCCATCGGCGTAGAGGTAATTCACCTCTTTTCCCTCACCGCGAGCGGAATGAAATTTTTCTTTGTCGAAGAAGACGGGAATCTGATGAGGATCGAATGCCATATTGAAAACTTTTAAAGCGATTGCACTCTGACCATTCAGCAGGCTGTTCCAGGCATAACTGGACCCCGTTTGTTCGAAGACCTTGGCACTATCTGACGGACACCTCAGCACATTGGTCGAACCAAGTGGGTTTTTAAGAACAACATCCACCGTTGCCATCATATTGGTTGGAACGGCATTTGTCGTAATCAGCTGATCATACATGATCGGCATGCGATTATTGTTCTCACCCACATACATCTGCAAAGCCAATCCGACCTGTCGCAGGTTACTTAAGCATGCTGTCCCCTGCGCATTGGCTTTTGCTTTTGAAACAGCGGGAAGTAGCAGCCCAGCGAGAATGGCGATGATTGAAATGACGACAAGCAGTTCCACCAGCGTGAACGCGTTGTGACCGGTCACCGATCTTCTCGATGGAAATCGGACACTCATCGGTTCCGAAACGCTCTACCGGTTTCCATGCTGCGTTGAATCTCTTCCATAAGAGGCGCCAACTCCGCTTTCGCTTGCGCAGAGCTTTCGCTGTAAAAAGTTTTCAGCCCAATCGTCGCAACCTTTTCCTGCAAGTCCTTGCTCAAAGCCGGACTATTCGTGCCCCTTCGACCGCCCGGGGGTTCATCCGTTTCACCTCGTTCCCGCGCTTCCCGCATGCGCTTCACTGCGTCATCAATTGTCTTGCGACGTTTCTCCTCTGGAAGTTTCTCGAATGCGGAAATCATCTGCTTGAAGCCGGTTGGCATGGTGCGCTCCAGGAACTCCGCTTTCTCCGCCTCGGTCATTAGATCAAACCAGCCTCTTACCAACCCATCCAAACGAGCCTGACGCCGCTCTTCTGCGGACAACCTGTTCATCTTCTCTGCAAGTTCACGAAGAGCATCCGCCCGGTCGCTGGCCGACAGCTTGCTGAATTGTGTCCCCTCCACAAAGGCACGCAGTTTCTCCGCCGTCATCTCGGAATTCCGGGCGAAGTAGAACCCCGCCATCGCGATCAGCCATACGGCAACCAGCCCCACGGCAGCGAAAACAAGTGGGCGATAACGCGAATTCATAGAAAAAGATTACCCGAACCGTATTCCTTATCTACGCAAAAGTGAGACGGGAGGTTATAAGGGGGCGTCCCCGACGCAACAGCTCCGAGAGGTGCCTAATAATCGGTTTAGGATGCCGCGAGGGGTGAAAAATTGCAAAATTCGACCGGTCGGAACTAGAACCGGGACCTTTTTCCTTCGGTTTTACCCTCCGGTTCTGGAACCGAGACCTTTTTCTTTCGGTTTTTCCCTCCGGTTCCAGGACCGAGACCTTTTTCCTTCGGTTTTTCCCTCCGGTTCTAGGACCGAGACCTTTTTCTTTCGGTTTTATCCTCCGGTTCCAGAACCGGGACCTTTTTCTTTCGGTTTTTCCCTTCGGTTCCAGGTTTTCCCGCACTTGATTTCCCCTTATTTACCCACCTTTCCATTACCTCGGCTGGAAGTGTTTTTCCCGGCAGACGGAGTTGCACCCGCGCCCTTCCAATCGCATCATTACCGCCGAACCGTGAACAAACAGGTCATCATTAAGAAAATAGTCGCTCAACTGGTCGCTGAGCTGGGGATCTACGTCAAAGCCGCTCATGCCGCTCGGGCGGAAGCGACCCATGAACAAAGCAAACCCGAGAACAAGTACGACACCCGAGGCCTGGAGGCATCGTATCTCGCGCGGGGTCAATCCAAACAGGCAGCGGACCTTGAGACGGCCATAGAGCAATTTCAGGCGCTTACCACCCGTAACTTCACTGCGAAAGACGGAATCGATATCGGCGCTTTTGTCGAATTACAGACCACGACGGAAACATCCTTTTATTTTATCGGTCCCAAGGCGGGCGGAACCGAAATTACCCATAACAAACAGGAGATCCTGGTGATCACTCCACATTCGCCGCTTGGCCAGCAATTGTTCGGAAAAAAGCAGGGCGATCAGCTGAAGATCACCATCGCAGGCGGGAAAAATGAGTACAAGGTCGTTTCTGTACAGTAAGCACAGGTGCGCCTTTCTTTTTTACTGTTTGCGTAGACGCGCTACATTCTCCACCTCTGATGCCCGATCCTCATATTGAAGAACTGAAGACGTTGCTTTCGCAATGCATGCTGCCGGACTGGGTTCGGCTCGGCTCGCGAATGATTCGTCTTCTGCGAGACAAGCATCATCCCGACAAGCACGATGCTTTGTTGCAGCGTTTGCAGGAACAGATTCGAGCTTCGATAGCGCTGCGCGAAGCACGCAGAATCAACAAGCCGCAGATTAGTTATCCTCCAGACCTTCCCATTACCGCGCGTAAAGACGAAATCGTTGCCGCGATTCGCGACAACCAGGTTGTGGTGATCGCGGGTGAAACCGGCTCTGGAAAAACCACGCAGATTCCGAAGATGTGCCTGGAGGCCGGACTTGGGATAGAGGCAAAGATCGGATGTACCCAGCCACGCCGCGTCGCCGCCCTGTCCATCTCTCGCCGTATCGCGGAAGAACTGAATGTGGGATGGGGTCGCGAGGTCGGTTGCACCATTCGTTTCGATGATCGATCGAGCCCGCACACCTACATCAAGTTGATGACCGACGGCATCCTGCTCGCCGAGACACAAGGGGACCCGGATCTTTCCGAATACAACGCCCTCATCATCGACGAAGCCCACGAGCGCTCGCTCAATATTGATTTTCTTCTCGGTTACCTGAAGACACTTCTCGCGCGGCGGAAGGACCTGAAGCTGATCGTGACCTCCGCGACGATTGATACAGAGGCGTTCTCCCGGCATTTCAACAACGCCCCAATCATTGAGGTGTCAGGGCGTATGTATCCGGTCGAAGTCATTTATAAACCTCTCGATGCCACGGCTGAGGAAAACGGAGATCTAAGTTTTGTGGATGCCGCTGTGCAGGCCACCGAAAATATTCTTTACGAGACAAATTCCGGCGACGTTTTGATCTTCATGCCGGGTGAGCGCGACATCCGCGAGGCAAGCGACATGTTGGAAGGGCGCTTCTCAGGTGAGACTGAAGTAATCCCTCTGTTTGGTCGACTAAGCTCGGGAGAGCAACAACGGGTCTTTGCACCTTCCCACCGGCGGAAGATTGTCATCGCCACGAACATCGCCGAAACGTCCCTCACGATTCCAGGTATCCGGTATGTCATCGACACCGGCCTGGCGCGGCTCAGCCGCTATAATCCGAGGACTCGCACCAAGCGCCTCCCGGTAGAACCCATTTCCAAGAGCAGCGCCAATCAGCGTAAAGGCCGGGCCGGCCGTGTGCAGGATGGAACCTGCATTCGCCTCTACTCCGAGGAAGATTTCGAAGACCGTACTCCTTTCACCCAACCGGAAATCCAAAGATCAAATCTCGCGGAAGTCATTCTGCGAATGAAAGCCTTTCGCCTCGGCGAGATCGAGACGTTCCCATTTGTTCAACCTCCCTCCCCGGCCGCGATCGGGAACGGCTACGCGCTTTTGCAGGAACTCGGTGCGCTGGATGAGAAACGCGACCTGACCCCACTCGGTCGCGATCTGGCGAGACTACCGATTGATCCCACTCTCGGTCGAATGTTGCTGCAATCGCAGTCCGAACACGCCACGCGGGAACTGCTGATCATTGCGGCGGGATTAAGCATTCAGGATCCAAGGGAACGACCGCTGGATCAAAAAGATGCCGCAATGGCAGCGCATCGACGGTTCAATGATCCTCAGTCCGATTTCCTCGCGCTCCTGAACATTTGGAATGAGGTTCACGATCAGTGGGAGAAAATGCGGGGCCAGGGTCAACGCCGCAAATTCTGCAAACAGAATTTTCTCTCCTACCTGCGAATGCGTGAATGGCAGGATCTCTATTCACAGTTGAGTGATGCTCTCGGCGATCTGGGAGGAATGAAGCTCAACGAAAGCAATGCCGCTTATCCCGCCATTCATCGATCGATTCTGGCGGGCTTGATCGGGCACATCGCGCATCGCGAGGAACGGAATCTCTACAAAGCCACCAGCAATCGGGAAGTTACGGTCTTCCCCGGTTCCGCTCTCTACGAACGAGGGGACGCTCCGAGGAAACAACAAGCTAAGAAACCCACAGATAAAAACCAACCCAAGCAACGCACGAATCAACCCGAGTGGGTGGTCGCCGGTGAAATCGTCGAGACCTCGCAACTGTTTGCCAGAACAATAGCGGGGATTGATCCGCAATGGATTTTCCAATTGGCCCCTCATGCCTGCAAAGTCACCCATCAGAATGCGCATTGGAGTGTAAGCGGCGGCAGAGTGCTGGTGGAGGAAGTAGTGACGTTGCAAGGATTGGAAGTGCAACGCCGCAAGGTTTCCTTCGGCAATATCAATCCAAAGGAAGCTACGGAGATATTCATCAGATCGGCTTTGGTGGAAGAGAATATTCTGCCGGCACGTGGAGCTCGACGCGATGATCCTCAAGCAGAGCTGGATGATGATCGAACGGACTCTGCCACAGGTGAGAAAGAATTACCCAGGCAATACCGTTTCATGGCGCACAACCGTGCCGTGCGTCAGAAGATCGAAAATTGGCAGACCCGCGTCCGCCGTTATGACCTTACAGATCCCGACGAAGCTTTGTTTCAGTTCTATGCCAAACGGATCGAGAACGTTTCCTCCATTCACGAACTCAATCGGCTTTTGAGCGATAGTGGCGGCGAACAAGACTTCCTTTGCGTCTCGGACGCTGATTTGGCGGGAGACAATTTGTTGAGTTTCGACGCCAACGCCTTTCCTGACGCGGTGCCATTGAGCGGTCAACCGGTCGCACTCTCCTACGCCTATGCCCCCGGTGAAGAGCACGATGGGGTCACTATTAAACTTCCATTCACCCTGGCACAGAGCATTCCTCCGGCGTTGCTTGATTGGGCGATACCCGGGCTTCGTGAAGAGCAAGTCAGTGAATTACTTCGTTCTCTCCCCAAAGGAATCCGTCGCGACTTGATGCCTTTCCCGCCCAAGGTCGCTGAAATCGTAAAGGAGTTTCAACCGAGCGGTCCGTCTTTTCTCGGCGATCTCGCGCGATTCATACATCGTAAATATGGGGTGGTGGTGGCAGAAACTTCGTGGCCGGCAGATGCGCTTCCCATGCATCTACGCCCGCGCATCGAGGTGATTGGACATAATCAAAAGGCGCTGGGGAGCGGTCGCAACCTGAATGAGCTGCGACAACGCTTCGAGAAGGTAAAGGTGGAACCAGCGAAGGAACCACGAGATTGGCAAAACGCGGCCCTGAAATGGGAACGATTCGGGATCACGGGCTGGAACTTCGGCGATCTTCCGGAACGTATCGTGGTGATCGCCAGTCCGGATCTGCCGCTCTATGCGTGGCCGGGATTGGCATTTGAAGAAGGCAACGTGAATCTGCGCCTGTTCCAAACTCATGATTCAGCGCAGAACGCGAGCATCGGTGGAGTCCGTCGTCTCGTGGAACTGGCCATTCAGAAAGACCTCGGTTGGATTGAAAAAGATCTCCGCGCTCTCACGCGCCTGGATTCGATGTATTCACCGATTGGTGACAGTGGAGAATTACGTGAAACAGCGCTCGAACATCTGAAGCAGCACATTTTACCTGCGGATCCCCTTCCCACTCTGACAGAAGCGAACTTTCAAGTGGCGGTGGAAAAAGCAAAGAGCCGTGTTCCTGGAATTGCGCAGCAATTCATGGATCAGCTCAGCTTGATCCTGCAACTGCGCCAACAGGTTCAACAGAAGGTCGGCCCCGCTCCGACAACAGCTCCAAAAGCAAAAACGCTCAACGACTTCAGTCAATTAGGTTTGCCTGCTGCTCCAAAAGTAAAGGCGACCAACCCGGTGGGAATAGAATTGGATGCGCTTCTGCCTTCTCGCTTTCTGGAAAAGGTTCCCTTCGACCGCCTGCAAAACATGGCGCGGTATTTGAAGGCTCTCTCGCTACGAGCAGAACGCGCCAGATTGAACCCCGTAAAAGACCAGGAACGAGCTGTGCAAGTGAAGCCGTTTCAGGATGCTTTGAAAAAACTCGAAGCCGAGCCGAGGCGTTCTCCTGAATTCCGCAAGCAGCTGGAAGAGTTCCGTTGGATGATCGAGGAGTTCAAAGTATCGCTGTTTGCCCAGGAAGTGGGAACCGCTTACTCCGTTTCTCCAAAGCGCTTGCAGGAACAATTGGAACAGGTTCGTCAGGCTTGATCGACAAGGACGAAAGGCGTCTTGACTTGCTCCGGGATTGAAACGGGTTTTCCGGTTTCGCTACTTACGTAAACCCAATCCGTTTCGCCGCGCACGATTATCTTTCCATCTGACACGCGCAGAAATCTGTAACGGCGAAGAGAACGAACGCGGCTGAAGTTCACCACCCAGGTTTGCACTTGGATTACATCACCGGCGAAGGCTGGTGCGAGATACTCTACCTGATGCGAGCGTACCACCCAAAGGGCACCAAGCGCCCGGATAGCTTTCATTCCCACCACTAAACCCGAACTCCGAAGTAGGACGATAATTTTTGGGGAGCGAGGCCGGTTTTAGTCAGATCATACCGCCTCCGATAGCCAAACGATCCATAGGTGGAACCAACTTCGGCGAAGGGTAT
>JBKJKE010000163.1:0-73775 GCA_046597605.1 Limisphaerales bacterium
GTTCTGCACCCGGTGAAAAGTCCTCGGAAACGTTGCAGAGTGTTTTGCACGCGGTGAAAAGTCCTCGGAAACGTTGCAGAGCGTTTTGCACGGGGTGAAAACTCCTTGAAAACGTTGCAGAGTGTTTTGCACGGGGTGAAAAGTCCTCGGAAACGTTGCAGAGCGTTTTACACGGGGTGAAAAGTGCTCGGAAACGTTGCGGAGCGTTCTGCACGGGGTGAAAAAGGCTTTGAAAAGGGGGAAGTGGCGGAAGTGGCTTGAATTACCCTCATTTTTGGCTCAGACAGAAGGGCAACTGATTCCAGCCCATGGCAGGATTAAACGCACCCCAAAACCCAGCCTGGGCTGTCCTTTTTCCGCGAAAAAATGAACGCGGCAATGCCAATCCATTTCTTCGGGATGGGGAGGGAGAGGCGAGTAAGCCCTGAGACATTTATCAACACAACGAAAAAGCCCAAAACCACCGCAAATGCAATCGACAGCGCAGACCGCCACGCCTAGGGTGCTTCGTATGAAACGTGATATACCCAACATCTTAGGTATACTCAACTGTTGATGAAGGCGGAACGACAACGTATTCGTATTATTTTCGCTGTCGCGGTATCTGGGGTTTTACTGCTGCAGGTACTTTGGTCGCTTCTATGGCAGGCCCGCGCCAGGGCAACTATCGTTCATCTGTCGAGCACCGAGCCATTAACTCTGGCAGAGTTTCAACGAGCCTTTCCTGACACCTTAGATTCTCATGTAAGCGGGTTCGGACAGTTCCTTTGGTTTGGCATCATTGCCTGGTTGTTGTTGATCGTTTGGGCATTCGTCGAGCTTAAATATAGCCGATCAAGGGCATCTAACCATGACACTGGAGCCAACAGCCGATAACGCGTTCTGTTCCGCTTCGCGGTTTACATCCTCGTCCGGCTGTGGCTCAGTTGGACGTTCGGCGGAATGAATCGCATCTCCTACATTGGATGGCTCGCAGGGCAAGCAGTAGGTGGTTTGACCTATATTTGGCCAGTTACCTTGGGATTGGTGTGCCTGCTGGCTGGCTCAGTGTTCTGGGACCGTTCAAGAGCCAGGCTCAGGTTCAGTCTACGGCTTTTCTATTTGCTTCTCCCTAGTCTGGGCACTTTGCTCATTCTTGTGCTCGGGAGTTTATTTGAGCGTCAACCCACAATGGTTTATCTGCCCTATGCCGGCTTCGGAGTCGCCGTCGTGTTGGCAATCTTTGCGGGTGTTATTCTCAAGCGCGATTGGATGACTGCAGTGTCGGTATCCTTGTGCCTCTTGTGGTATTCGTGCTGGTGCTGGTTCGTTTCTGTTATGTCGATCACAGGAGATTGGCTATGATTTATCGCCGAAAAATCGGTGCAGGTAAGGCCAGGATACGCACGTCGGTTAACACTCAAACGCCCTTAGCTTGGGCTGCCTCACGCCGCACTTTCGACAACATTTGCACGCTGATGAAAAGCATTATCACAATTCTTCTGCTTCTAATGGGGTTTGTTTCGGCATCTTCTGCGCAGACGTTCTCGCTACCAGATCGAATCGCGGGAGCTGATGTCATTGCGATTGTGTCAGTCACCAATGTGACAAAGACAGTATCTACAAACGCAGATGGTTCTCTGTTCGTGGCCTTTATCGCTGACGCATCGGTTGAGCGCACATTGAAAGGCGGACCGCAAAAATCAATGAGAGTCAAGGACGAGACAATGTTCTCGGCAGATAGAATGGTCGGCGCACGCCGTTTTTTGGTTTTGGTAAAAGCGTCAGGTGATTTGTATACGCCCTTGGGCTCTGATTGTGTGGTAGGTATTTATGGCAAGGACCCGGCCAGTGCTAGAGTTCCATGGGTTTGGGGATGCCCGACTCTGGACCAGGCAGTCGCGACAATAGAAAAGATTCTCAAAAAGTGACATTCATGCCGAACAAAAAAAGGAATGCAAATAACTCTGCGCTTCGCTCCAAGTTATCTACATTCCTTTTTTTGTTAGGCCACACTACGCGCCATGAGTTCCCAACGATTATCAGATCAAGAACGGCGAGGACTTTGCGAATTGCTTTATCACGCTTTTATCGAGTTGCGCGGCATGGGGTCGCCTGAACGAGCACATCAGGCTTCCAAGCTTGCTTACGCATTGCACAATCTGCCGCACCTTTTGTTCGCAGAAGACTTTGCTTGGGAAAAGGTCGAGGGCCCGCTGCGGTATTACCAAGAGCTGTTTTATTCGAGCGATGCCACGCGTGGTTACGATTTCTTGCATATGGTTTCACAGATTCGGAAGGGAGAGGCAGTATCACCATGAGAGCCGTGTGGCCAAACAATAAAAGGAATGTAGATAACTCGAAGCGGAGCGCAGAGTTATTTGCATTCCCGTGAGGGTTTGCGGAAAACTTTTGGCAGCGAGATTCTTCAGAGGGGATATTGTTGAGTTTTTCTTCCGACAGTGCCTCGGCAGGAGATGTTGAAGGGGGCTTCCTGCACTATTTCGTGATATCCACCCAGATAGGAGATGACCAGGCGCGATTGCCGTCCTCCTGAGTGAGACGGACGTAGAATAGATGCGGTCCGGTCAGGTCCCTGGCTGGTGCATACCGGTAATTGCCCGGTTTATCGCTGGCTAAACCGTCGGTGACTGGTTCGCCGTCGACGAATACCGTTAATTCCTTAATCGGGGCCGTGGGGCGGATATCAATCTGGAGATCTGGCATATTGTTTGTTGTAAACCGTTCGCCCATCCAATGACTCCCGCAGGTGACCTTCATCTGGATTTTGGCAGTGGCGCCAAAAGTTCTTCTGGCCTGCATGGCACGGAAGAGAGATTCACGGGTCGGCTTTTCCGCCCATACCCCGGCAAAACTGGCACTGGTGCTTAGATGATCACTGGAGGCGATGAAACCGAAGGTGTGACCGCGCAGAAGCCCCTGTTTCGCATCCGCTTCCGATGCGATATTCCGAAATCCCTGGTAAATCTCCATCAATGGACGATGTGCAGCATCTTTGTATTTCCAGGTGATGGGATTCACCGGCGCGTGGGGCATGGTGAAGGTGTTGGTATTGATCTGGTCCCAAAACTCGGTCAGGGCATAGGTGTGCGGACGCAATACATTTTCGTCGAGGGAAATCACATTGTGGTCAGTATCCGCACGGCTCCGTTCGTAGGAGTAAAAGGGGATGAAATGGTTCGCGAGGGCATGGCGATTTACTTCCTTGCGTGATCGATGCCAGATCAGGGCGAGGGGGTTACCCATATCCAGGTCATGGGTATGATCGGTGATTCCCAGGAAATCGAGAGGCGCAGCATCCAGCGCATAGCGATAGGCATCGTCGATGGTTCCATCGACTGGCGAAAAACAAAGGGAGATATCGGTGTGGCGATGGAGGTCGCCATAGAAGAGTTCGTAATCTTTTCCATCCACCTGGGCGACCGGGCGTTGTCTCTTGATCACACTGTTAGCACTGGCTCGAAAAACTAGTCGCACTTCCCTTTTGGCCGACATCCTGGGCTTCGCTTCTTCTGGTAGATGAATCTCGGCAAGCGCGACACCCCGTTGTGCAGGTTCGAGCTTTCGGCGATCGGTGCGCCCGGTGGTATAGGCGATGGAGATTCCATCTTTCAGTGGCGTGACGAAGAGACGCTGCATTCCGTCACCTTGTCCCAAATCGAGCTGAAATAGTTTAGACCACCCGTCCGGCAGTAAACACCGGGCGTATACCCGCATGTTTTCCTGTTTATGGGTTTCAGGCAGAACGCCTACAAATGAAGAGAAGCCGTGACGGTAAATAATCCAGGGGCGATCGAATCCATCCACCGCCAACTGAGCACGTTCATAAAACACGCCAGTGTCCAGCAATCCAGCGGGCGCATTGGTCCGACTTCGTGCGACCGTAAGTGAAGGCTGCGGAAAGGAGTATTCCACCACCGAGCTATTTGATTTATCCAGCTTCGCAAAGTGTAGTCTGCGGAAACGATGCAATGGTCCCGTCTGGTCGGCCATTCTATATCTCTTTTTTTCGTCACCTGGTTCTTTCGCTCGATAGACTTTGCCCCAGTTTTCTCCACCTTCTTCCCACGCTATCCAAACCGAGCCATCTTTCCCTGAAGCGATTTGGGCATGCGCTTCAAAAGCGGGAGTGGCAGCAATCGCGACAGGATCGGAATCCTCTTTGCGAACGAAAATGTTGTGACTGGTTCCGTCGTATGCATCCCACGCGAGATAACTTGAGTCATTGGCGATGGCAGTCGATGGATGCCAGGCATTACCACCCGTCGACACATCTTTTAGAGCGTTGACGCCCAGAGATTTCTTCTCGGCGTCCAGCCAGATCTCGCTGGCCCGTAACTGGAAGGAGCCATTCACATCCACCTGCCAGGCAACAAGCAGCTTTCCGTCCCGGCCAACGCTCACGCTATGATTGACACCGACAAAACGGATCAAATTGGATTCAAGCCGGTCCCTGGTTCGTCTGACATTTACGACAACGACATGCCATTTCGAGCCGATCGCTTTTTCGTAGGAGAGCCAAAGATTACCTTTTGAATCTATGGTTGGGGTGGGATTGGCGTAATCTGCGACGTTCGTCGAAACCAATTCTTTTGAAATCCATTTCTCGCCTTGTCGCAAACCGAGCCAAAGCTGATCTCCTTTCTCTGGTATGAACTCCAGCCACGCAACCCACAATCCGTTCGTGGTTGGGGCGATTCCCGCATCGTAAAACAATGGATTCTCCAACAACGTGGCTTTGATCTCTACATCGGCGGAATCAAAGCGAAACGGAGGCTCTGCTTTCTGCGCGTGCAATGAGAGGGTAAGCAGCACGAGCAGGGTGATCAGGATACGTTGCATGAGTTTGTGGACGTAGAATGTTTGCCCGAGATTGCGGAGGCTGTCTCGTTTATTGTTGGCCTGAGCATTAAGTCGCAACTGCTTGCCGTCCAATCCGATTTGCGGTAGTGCAGTGTCCATGAAGCGCATTTTCTTGAGTTCCGTTTTCTGTCTTGTCGGTTTTTTAACGTCTTTGCCGATGCAATCGGCAGAGGGCGATGCTAAGACCAATGCTCCTGCCGCAAAGCCGGTAAACGATATGGCCGCGTTGTTCCGTATGCATTATGTGAATCGGGTTGCTTCGTTCAAGGAACAGAATCTTCCATTTCGAAATGTGGTTTTGCTCGGAGACAGCATCACGGAAGGATTCAATGTTTCCAAATTTCTGCCGGGTCGACGGGTGCTGAACCGGGGCATCGGTGCCGATGTCATTGGAAACAACATGAAGGAAGGCGATCCGCGGGGAGTGTTGCGACGGTTGGATAGCTCGGTCTTTGATTGTTCGGCCACGGATGTGTTTCTTCTGATTGGCATCAACGACCTGGGCGACAGCCGGACTGTGGATGCGATGGAGGAAGGTTACCGCGAAATTCTTAAACGGATCAAAGAGACTGTTCCGACGGTGCGGGTGCATGTTCAGTCCGTGCTCCCTACTCGTGGCAACTTCGCCAAGCACAATGCCAACGTTCTCGAGTTTAATAAGCGCATCCAAAAACTTGCCGGTGAGTTTCAATATTCTTACGTGGACCTGCATAAGCTGATGTCCGACGACAAAGGGGAACTGAAGGCTGATTACACAAATGATGGGCTGCACCTGAATGAAAGCGCCTACAAAGTCTGGCGGGATGAAGTTCTTAAGATAATGTCCTGGTAAGATTTAACGTCAGGTTCGTGTTAGATTAACGGGAAGACAGAATGCATTATGATCCAGGACACCATTCAAAAACTTGAAGCGAAGCTCAGTGGGAACGCCGGTATCAAGCCGGAGAATAAGACGGAGTTGCTCGGCTTGCTGGGGCAATTGAAAGGCGAAATTAACAGCCTGGCCGAAACGGACTCGGAAGGAGCCCAAACCGTGGCTGGATTCGCGGAAGTGTCGACGCATGAAGCCACTCGTGCTCAACGCGATCCTGAATTGGTCGAGCTTTCCGTAAAAGGCCTGTCGCGTTCTGTTACTTCGTTTGAGGAATCTCATCCACAGCTGGTAGCAGTGGTGAATCGTATCGCTACCACGTTGTCCAACATGGGCATCTAACCACTGGCACACCGCTTTTGCGATAAGTTGAATTGATCTCGGTTCGGGTTTTGTAGATTATTTCCTGATTAGTCATAATGGATTCCAACAACTCCAACCAGAATAGAGCTGCCACACGCAAGGTTGGTGCAGTGAGTGATGAGACGTTGACCGACGTTGGGACGGCTGGAACAAAACCTATTTCATTGGATGAGACCAATCTTTCGGGGAGCACCATTGGTGGTTACAAACTCACTCGCAAAATAGCCGAAGGGGGCATGGGTGTTGTTTATGAAGCGATCCAGTTGAAGCTTGATCGTAAGGTGGCGTTGAAAGTATTGACCCAGCAGCTTTCGTCTTTGCCTGAGTTTCTAAAACGTTTTGAACGAGAAGCCAAAGCTGCCGCGGCCCTCAATCATCCCAACCTCGTTCAGGTACATGACTTCGGTGAAGATCAGAGCCGGTACTTCATGATCATGGAGTTCGTCGATGGCGAAGACCTTTCGGATTACGTCGAGAAGCATGGGAAACTTTCGGTCGTCGAAGCATTGGAGGTCATCGAGCAGGCGGCCTCTGCCTTAAAGGCCGCCTACGACAAAACGATCATCCACCGCGACATAAAGCCCTCCAATCTCATGAGGACCCGCGATGGTTTGGTCAAGGTGGCAGATTTGGGTCTCGCCAAGATGCTGAGTCAGAACCTGGAGATGACCGCTACCGGAGTCGGGATCGGGTCTCCTTATTTTATCGCTCCGGAACAAGCCGCCGACGCCAGCAGTGTCGATCATCGGGCTGACATCTATTCGCTCGGTATCACATTGCTATTCCTGCTGACCGGGAAAAAGCCTTTCGACGGCGCTACTCCGTATTCGATCGTGCTGGCGCACGTAAACAAGGATCTGCCGAGCGGTGCGGAGTTGGGAACCAATTTACCGCCGGAAGTGGAACGTCTCGTCCAAAGGATGTCCGCCAAGGATCCGGAAGATCGTTACCAGGATTACGGCACGCTGCTTTCTGATATTCGGCTGGTGAAAGCGGGCGCGCAGCCGAAATTGGCTCCGGTCCGATCGAAGAACCCGTGGCGTTCGACCAAAGCCGTCTCTGCAGGTCTGGCTGGAGTTTGTGTGCTAGTTCTGCTCGGCATCGTTTGGTCAAATTCCGGCACAAAATCTTCCCCTCCGAAAAAAGAGATGGTCCTGGTGCCAGGTACAAATACAGGGGAAGGCTCGACCCTTGTTCGACTGGATGGCGAACAGACCTTACGAAATCCCATGGAAGAGCCTCGCAGAGGAATGCGGCCACCGTCTGATTCTTTCGGGGTGGAAGAGTTTCGCCCTCGCGGCCCTCGTGGACGCGAAGAGCGGCAAGGACCCGGTGGAAATGCGGACTGGCACCCCTACATGCGCGTGATGGGAGATCCGAACCGCTCATCGCGCAATCCGTTGGAAGAAGGCCCGATCGAGAACATGCGCAAGGAGGCTGAAGCACTCGCAGCAGAAACCCCTCGCAACTATATTGTATTGATTAACGCCTATGCGCAGCTTTCCAGTAAAGCGACCGGATCGGAGCGTCGCGAATTTGATGGGCAGTTGGGGGCTCTAAAGATGGAGCATGATCGGGAGGCCCAGAAGGCGATCGCGGAATTCACCGAAAAAATGAACGAGAAACTACGGGCAGGCGATAAAGAAGCGGCCCATCGAGTTTGGACAGACTTTCCAATCACTTTGCGATCGCTGGAAGTGGATGCGCGGATCGTGCAGGCCATGAAGAAGGCGCTACCTGAACTGGCGACAGGAGAGTAAGTCGCAGCATGCGAATTTTGACTGTCTTTTTTGCCCCCTTCATTGTTTCTTAAGGTTCAACTCCGTAATCTGCTTTCATACTTATGCCGAACGATAAATCCAAA
Source organism: Limisphaerales bacterium (assembly GCA_046597605.1). Taxonomy (GTDB): domain Bacteria; phylum Verrucomicrobiota; class Verrucomicrobiia; order Limisphaerales; family JACDHS01; genus JACDHS01. The sequence continues at coordinate 7,962 of JBKJKE010000163.1, forward strand.
GCGGCCAGCAAGATCAAGCTGGGCAACACTTTCTTTAAAATTGAAGAAGGACAGGAAAGCATTGCGGATGCAGTGAAACGCAAAAAAGCGGAACGCGACGCTGCCAAGGCGGAGGTCAAGAAAAAGGGTGGCGTTCCGGAAAAGACCGATCCTTTCCTGGGTAATTTCGAGCGCTAAACACCGCCTGGCATTGCCGAAATATTGGCGAATGCCAGCTCTCCGACCAGCAGGTCGGGCCAAGGCCTCATTCTTTTTCGTCGCCCTGCATCTATATTTGATGCATGGAAGTGCGAGCCCCCGCCTCTGTTTTTCCGATTAATCCTGGACCCGAGCAATCTGCAGCTTTGGTCGGTCTACGCTATGTTTCGAATCCATCTCCCGGCATCACTCGTCGGTCTCGAGGTAAGGATTTTGAGTATCGAAATGCCCAGGGAAAAAAAGTTACTGCAAAGGAAACGCTCGGAAGAATCAAAGCGTTGGCCATTCCTCCTGCCTGGACTCGTGTTTGGATTTGCCCCGTGGAGGATGGACATTTGCAGGCGACGGGGCACGACGCCCGCGGGCGAAAACAGTATCGCTATCATCGACGCTGGCGTGAAGTGCGGGATGAAACGAAGTACGCGCGGATGCTCGCTTTTGCGAAAGCTCTCCCCGGAATCCGCAAGCGCATCAAAAAAGATATCAAGACGAAAGGTCTGACCCGCCATAAGGTTCTTGCGACGGTGGTTCGTCTTCTGGAGGTAAGTTTAATCCGCGTCGGAAACGAGGAATACGCCCGCGACAATAAATCGTATGGGCTCACTACCATGCGTGATCATCATGCGAAAGTGAAAGGGGACACGGTGCAGTTCAGTTTTCGCGGGAAGAGTGCCAAAGACCACACCATCGACGTTCAGGATCCCGTTTTAGCAAAGATCGTGAAGAAGTGCCAGGACCTCCCCGGACAGGAAATTTTTCAATACATAGACGAGGAGGGGAGACGGCAGGACGTGAAATCAGACGATGTGAATGAATACATTCGCGAAACCAGTGGGATGGAATTCACCGCGAAAGATTTTCGAACATGGGCCGGGACAGTCCTGGCAGCCACAGCCCTGCACGAGTTCGAAAAGTTTGATAGCCAGGCACAGGCTAAAAAGAACGTCTTGCGCGCAATTGAAGCTGTCTCACAAAAACTAGGGAACACACCTGCAGTCTGCCGGAAGTGTTACGTCCATCCCGCCATTGTGGATACCTATATGGATGGAACCCTGGTGAAGACCTTGCGGCAAAGGGCCAAAGAACAATTTGAAGGTTCGCTGTCCCATCTTCCCCCAGAAGAGGCTGCTGTCTTGGTGCTGCTACAGGAAAAGCTGGGGGAGGAAAAAGAGACACTGGAGAAGAAATTGCGCCGCAGCTTAAAACGAACTCGAGGGAGGGTGAAACGTGGGGTTCGTCCACGTCAGTTGGTGGGATCAAACTGAAATTCCATGGGGTGCTTGCCGCCGAATAGTTCAAACGTCCGTCAACAATCCGGGCAGCAGAGGTGTAGGGATGTTCCTCAACCTTGTTCTCGCTCAGGATGTGGTAGACGTGCCATTGATTGCTTTTCAGGAAATCGGCAATCAACGAGCGATGACACTGCCACCAGAGGACTTCCGCACACATCACAGCGGTCCTGGTTCCTTGCGCCAGATCTGTCAGGCGTTTTATCCCTAGCGTGAATCCATCGGTCATCATGTAATCGGCATAGCCACGAAAGGCTGCGTTCCGCCATGCATCATTGGGAGAGTCCTTCGTGCCAGGGCGGCGTCCGCCGAGTTCCGGGAAATGTAGATAGTTCATTCCTGCTGCTGCCAGTGCTGTCGAGAGTAGCTCCGAGTTAAAATGTGGATACCGGCGTGAGCCTGGAAAACGTCTCACATCCGCAACCAACTGGATATGTTGCGAATTGAGCATCGCGAAAAAGGTATGCGAGTCCTTGTTGGAATGCCCAACCGTCCAGATGTTCTCCTCTTGCACACGCGAATATAATCCAAACGTTCATTCTTTGCTCACCTTGGAAACGGCCTTTACCCGGTATGTTATGTTCCCATTTTCAAGGCTCTCTGTTTCAGCGGTTTTTAAGGCGTCCTTCTTCGCATCTGCGCTGTTTCTCGCGATGACTTCAACTTCCGTTATGGAAATAGCAATGCGCTCTACCTTCACTTTGAATTTCGGAAGTTTAACTAACTTCGGTTCCGGTTTAGGAATCGGAATTGGTTTGTTCCGGGAGGCGACGTTTTTCTTGATGATCCGTTTTATAGCCGGACGCTTTTGAGGGGCTGGATCTTTGACGGAAGGTGTTTCAACAAGGTCGTATTTGATTCCAACGATTCTTTTCTCGGCAAACTGGGCGAGGGATTTTGGAAAGACCAAATACGCGCCATTTATTTCGGGTCGAAATCCGACCATCCCGAAATCTACTTTTGAACCATGCCCGCCTTGTTCAACGGTCAAGACTCGATTCTGGCGAATCGCTTTTTGTAGTTCCGGGTCCTCCCCGGGATCGGTCCAGAGTGTTACGGGATAGGGACTGCCCGATTTTTTCACCACTTCGCTGAAACGGACTGCCTTGGGTGGTGGAGCCATAGTTTTCTCAGTTCATTACTCCAGCACTCCACTTCCCGCTTACTCCGTGCTCCGCTTCACAATACCTTTTTTCCAGCGATCAATCCCAGGATCAGCATGACGACAAAGATCCCAATAAACAGAAAGAACAGGAATTTAGCGATAAACGCTGCGGCTCCGGCTACCCCGGCGAATCCGAGGACCGCTGCAATCAAGGCAACAACCAGGAAGATGAGTGACCATTTTAACATGGTTCAACTTACTTCCTGGAAAACGCGCCTCAATTAGTTCATCTGCCGTCCGCGGTATCGGGTCCATCCTCTATGGTGGAAACTGAGGGACTGATTTCGGACGCTACTTCGTTTTTGCGTAACCATGTTCCCGAAACCATTGAACCGCATCAGCCAACGCTTCTTTAGGTGGCGTTTGTGGCATGCCTAATTCACGAATTGCTTTCTGAGGATTGAAAAACATTTTGTACTTCGCCATGCGAACACCTGCGAGAGGTGCTTTGGGTGCCTTGCCCGTGACCCGGGCAAGTGCCTCGTCGACATGAGCAGCCATCAAAGCGATAGAGTAGGGGACCTGGAACTTTGGCGCGGACACTCCGGTGATCTCTTCCAACACTGCGAAAGCTTCTTTCATGGTCCAATTGCCTTCGGCATTGCCTAAAATGTAACGCTCGCCGATCCGGCCTTTCTCCGCTGCAAGAATGTGCCCGATCGCGACATCCCGCACATGCACCCAGTTCAAGCCCGTGTCGAGATAGGCGGGCATTTGGCGATTGAGGAAATCAACAATCACTTTTCCCGTCGGGGTCGGTTTCACATCACGGGGCCCAATGGGTGCGCTCGGATTCACAATGACTACGGGCAGACCTTTCGCAGCTAGTTCCCGGGCGACCACTTCGGCTTTCCATTTCGAGAGCTTGTAATGATTGCTCATCTGCGATTCTGCCACCGGGGTAAGTTCTTCAGTGGGAGTGAGGACACCAGAAAGCGTTTTGGGCAGGCCAATGCAACCTACCGTGCTGGTGTAAACGATTCGCGAACATCCTGCAGCGGCGGCGGCTTCAATCACATTGCGAGTGCCTTCCACGTTGGCGGCATACATCAGGGAATAATTCGGCAGCCAGAGATGGTAACTCGCAGCGACGTGAAAGCACCAATCGCAACCCCTCATGGTCTTCTCGAGCAACGCGCGATTGGAGACATCGCCAGGCACAGATTCGAAGGTTGCGCCCTTCAAACCACGCAAATCACTTTCGGGCCGAACAATTATTTTCACTTCATGACCCCGTTCGTTCAATTGTTGCACGAGATTTGCTCCTACAAACCCAGAGGCTCCCGTAACGAAGCATTTCACGAGAGAAAACCTCCACAAAAAAAGAAAGGAGTCCTGATTTGAGACATATGAAGCAACATGACGAGGCACGTTATCGGAAATTTTTTTCCGAAATACAAATTTCAATTCGACATCAGGATATTCATTAGGCCACACTCAGGTCACCGTATGCCGAAGAACACTCTCCGCAAAAAGCTTACGCGTCTCGAGCAACGCGATCTCGATATCGAAATCTCGTTTCTCGAAGGGATTCTCACCCGCGATCCTGAATACGTCGAAGCATTGCAAATTCTGGGCGATGATTACACTCGCCGCGGCATGCTCGAGGAAGGGTTGCGCGTCGATCAAAGATTATCCGAGCTCCGTCCTCGGGATCCATTGGTCTATTACAATTTGGCTTGCAGCTATTCGCTCGCAGACGAACTTCCATTGGCGGTTGGCGCCCTGGAAAGAGCTTTAACTCTTGGATACCGCGATTTTCGTTGGATGGCGAAGGATCCCGACTTGCGCAAGCTGCGTCTGAGTCCTCTCTATAAAAAGATTCGTAACAAGCTCCGCACATTGCGTTATCGCAAAGTCAGCAGCTAGAAGCGATCACGTCGGTTCCATCGCTCTTCATTTGGATTCTCAAGGAATTGCGGTTCACTTTGCAATTCCGTGCTGGTATTCGTCGTTCATCCGCTCCTGATTGCTAAGCAAAGGCTGGCTTCTCCACACTATCTGCAAGGTGCCAGGATCTGTGTCTCAAGTTACTCGGTGCAGTCGGAAAAGTGCTAAGATTTAAATCCTGGCACTCTGCACAGTCAGCACGGTGGTGAGATTTGTGTCTGAGTTACTCGGTGCGGTTGGAAAAGTGTTAAGATTTAGATCCTGGCACTCCGCATAGTCTGCAAGGTGGTAAGATTTATGTCTGAGTTACTCGGCGCAGTTGGAAAAGTGCTAAGATTTAGATCTTGGCACTCCGCACAGTCTGCAAGGTGGTTAGATTTGTGTCTGAGTTACTCGGCGCGGTTGGAAAAGTGTTAAGATTTAGATCCTGGCACTGTGCAGGTTCCACATTGGGCAGGTTCCGGGCTTGAAATGGAAATATCCAGGGGTTGATCCTGAACTGTGCTATTTAAGCCGGACGTCGCGCAGGAATGCCGCTCGTGTATCGAGAAAGAGGATATTGCGACCTTTTGGATGCGTTGCCTGTCCTCGAATTTCCGTAGGCAAGCTGGCGATCGTATTGGGGAAGTAAGGATCTACCGCAAGTTCTACTTCAGTCGGAGATGTCGGCTTTCCGGCAGTTGGATTACTTGCTTCTCTTAGATCGGCCAAGCATTGCTCCGCTTTCTTGTTCCAGAAATTGTCGAGAGGCACTGGATCATCCGTGCGATCGAATCGCCAAAGCCAATAGTTTACTTTTGACTTTGCATCGCCGATCCGGGATTCCTGCGCGGTTTGAGGCAAATTTTTGAGTAGTGCTGAACTCATTCCGGGACACAGCCAGACCTTGTCAGACAGTAGTTGATTACTGAGCACTACCGCTGCCCAGCCTCCCCTGGGATCGGTGGGTGGCCAGGTTGTCCACGGTTTATAACCCAAATTCTGTTTTAAATCGCGACGATCTGGGAAGCGATCCAGGCTTTCTGAAAGATAAAGACTGAAGCCGATGCCGATCTGTCTGAGGTTGGATAAACATGCAGACTGGTGGGCCTTCAGTTTTACCCGAGACAGGGAGGGAAGAAGCAGCGAGGCAAGGATGGCGATGATCGCAACCGTGACCAGCAGTTCGATCAAAGTGAAAGCAGCGCGGTTACGCATCGGCATCAGACGTTCGCTTTATCGTACTTGGCTACTTTGTCTTTAATTTCTTCCAAGGGACGAAAGCGGTCCGCCTTGAAACCTAATTCCTGACCATACTTACTCTTGGGATCGGGCGGATTGAGCAAGCCTACCAGCAAAACGCCAATCTCTCCATCGCCAGCTCCCGGTTGCGACGGAAAGGCGATTCCTCGTGCACTGTAAACACTTCGGACCACGTAGGTTTGATCTTTTACAGGGAGAGCGGTGTAGAGTTTTCGCACCGGGCCAGGAAAATAATCGTCAATGCACACCACTTTTTGTCCGTTCATCATATAAGTAACGGGACTTCTTTAAACCGGGAATGCATCGGAGTCCAGTCGCTGCATTCTTGTCAGAGGATCAAAAAAAACTTCAAACCTGACGAAATACCTATTTCAATCATCCCATCTGCATGAATTTGAATTTGTTCCTCAGGCTTTTTGCCACCATCGCTATTCTTATCCCTGGTTTCCTAAAGGCGGATGAGACAAACAAATTTCCCGCGCAACCCCGGATTCCGTACCTCACCGCCGCAGAGCAGGCAAAGATGTTTGTGCTGCCGATGGGATACAAAATGGAATTGGTCGTGGGAGATCCGGATATCCGAGAGCCGGTCGCCGTGGCCTTTGATGGCGATGGACGGATGTATGTCGCGGAGATGCGCACTTACATGCAGGACGTCGATGGTAAAGATGAACTACTGAACAAAAGTTGTGTTTCATTGCACTGGTCCAGCAAACGGAACGGAGTTTTTGATAAACATACGGTCTTTGCCGATAACCTGATTCTGCCTCGCAATATTTTACCGGTGGCCGATGGAGTGCTTTTGAATGAAACAGATTCAAACGATATCTGGCTTTACCGCGACCCAAACAACGACGGGGTCGCCGACAACAAGATCAAAGTTTACGAAGGCGGGAAACGCGGAGGAAACCTTGAGCATCAGCCCAGTGGTTTGATGTGGAATCTGGACAACTGGCTCTACACAACGTTGAACGATTACAGGCTTCGATTCGATGGGGGCACAAACATGATCAAGGAATCCACTGAATCCAACAGTGGTCAGTGGGGACTCTCGCACGATGATTACGGTAAACCATGGTTTGTGAATGCCAGCGGAGAATTTGGTCCGCTCCACTTTCAGCAGCCTTACATTTACGGACGTTTCACGATCAAAGGAGAACTCGTCGGCACCTATAAAGAAGCCTGGCCGCTCGTTGGCATCGCGGATGTGCAGGGTGGCGAATCACGATTTCGCCCTTCCGACAAAACACTTAACTACCTGACGGCTGCCTGCGGCCCGGAAATCTTTCGTGGCGATCGTCTTCCAGAGGATCTCCGGGGCGATTTACTATTCTGTGAACCAGTGGGACGCATGGTGCGTCGCAGCAAGATCGAAGTGAAAGATGGTGTCACTTACCTCACCAATCCTTACGACAAGGCGGAGTTCATCCGGTCGCGCGATCCGAACTTTCGACCGGTGAATGTCTATAACGCCCCCGATGGAACCTTGTATGTCGTCGACATGTATCGCGGGATCATTCAGGAGGGCAACTGGGTCAAGGATGATTCCTATCTTCGCAAAGTAGTGAAACAGTATGAGTTGGATAAAAACTTCGGACGCGGTCGCATCTGGCGGTTGGTGCATGATGACTTCAAACCTGCACGAGCTCCGAATTTACAGAACGCCAAGCCCTCGAGACTCGTGGACGACCTGGATCATCCAAATGGATGGTATCGGGATACCGCGCAGAAGCTGATCATTTTGAAGAAGGACAAGTCGGTGGTGCCATCATTAGTTCGGATGGCGAAAAAAGATAAGAATCATCTCGCCCGTATCCACGCGATTTGGACCCTGGAAGGTCTGGGAACACTGGATTCATCGCTGCTGCGAGAGAAACTCCATGACGAACATCCACAAGTCCGCATCGCCGCCATTCGCGCGAGCGAAACGCTTTTAAAAAAAGGTGATGTATCGCTCGAATCTGCGATTAAGTCTCTTGTCAGTGACAAGGACTCAAGCGTCGTGATTCAGGTCATGATGACTGCTAACCGGCTCAAGTGGAAGGATTCGAGTCAGTTCATCAATAACTTAATAGTGGGACACCCATCCCTTGGTGTGCGGGAGATTGGAGGACAAATCCTGACACCAACCGCGGGTGAAGAGCGGGACTTTACCGTGGCGCAGAAAGCGGTGCTCAAACGCGGGGCCAATATTTATAATGAGCTCTGCTTCGCCTGTCATGGCGAGCATGGAAGAGGCGTGCCGAAAGAAGGAGCTGAAAAAGGAATTACCATCGCGCCGCCTCTGGCAAAATCCAAGACGGTCACAGGATTGTCCGATGGATTTCTAAATGTGTTGTTGAAAGGACTCTCGGGTCCAGTTGAAAACAAGACTTACGATTCACCGATGATGCCGATGGAGAGTAATGATGATGAATGGATCGCCGCTGTTTCGTCCTATGTTCGGAACAATTTTGGCAACAACGCTTCTTTCATCAGCACAAATGATGTGGCGCGTGTCCGTTCCGCCTACAAGGAGCGGACCCTGGCCTGGACGGTCAATGAATTGCAAACGGTCACGCCTTCGTATCTAACGAATCGGGGGCTCTGGAAGGTGAGCGCGAGTCACAAGACGGATATCGCTGCAAATGCGGTTGATGATAAGCTGGACACCCGTTACGACACGAACCTCGAGCAAGCGCCCGGTATGTGGTTCCAGGTCGAACTTCCCGCTGAGACAAACATCGCCGGAGTCTATCTCGATTGCGCCACTTCGCCTCGCGATTATCCTCGCGGCTACAAAGTCGAAGTTTCCAACGATGGAAAAGACTGGGGTAAACCCGTTGCCACCGGAACTGGCGATGCTCGAACAACCGAGATTCAGTTTACACCGCTGAAGACCAAATTCGTCCGCATTACGCTGACCGAGACGCTAAAGGGCTTTTGGTGGTCCATTCATGACCTGCATTTACTTCAGGCGCCGGATGCCGCTGCGGTCAGCACTGCGAAATCCAAAAAAGGGGACACTGTGGCGTTTGAATAAAAGCTCAATTGCCGGTTTCCGGTTTGGACTAATGAATTGATTGCGGTGTTGGCGAGACGACGCGGTTGGGAGGATCCATCACCTCGCGAAAAGAATACCCGGATTACCACGAGTTGTTGGAGCGGGCGCTAGGGATCAAGAAACGAAAGCTTCGTCTTGCTGAAGAATGTGACAGCGGTATGAGCCTCATTGCAGCAATTGAATCGGGCAGGGGAGTTTCGATTTCATCCGCCAGCCTTGCATGCACTGCGGGGACCCGGTTGGAATATGTGCCCCTCGTGCCTGCTCCCTCCCCGGCTGTGGTCGTCGGCCTCGCGTATCGAAAAGAGAAGATGAGCCCGGCGGTGCGTTCCTACATCGAAACGATCCGGGGCGTTGCGGTGAGCGACCCAGCCGCAGCAGTGACGAAAAAAGGCATCAGCCGAAAATAAATATCCCCGCCCAACCATTGCGGTTGAACGGGGACAAGAATAGGGATTGGGAGGGCGCCACGCTCTCTTTCCCGTGCCGACATTAGGCGCCTTTACTGGCTGCCGGCTTCCCGACGCTATTCTCCACGGCAAGCGGAGTATGCGGCCTCGTAGCAGGGCCGTTCAGAACCTTTCAGTTCTGAATTCTTGAGTGAGACTTATTGGCTCGCTTCGACTGATGGTTGCGCCACCGGCCGGTAAACCAGGTCAAGACACGTTTATGATCTGCTCTTCGCGTCTTGACCAGTAGCGCAGGTCGGCCGTTGCTTTTGGCAACGCGTTGGCCAGCGCTGACGGGTCTTGTCTCTTATCTCTCAGGTTGCTTTTAGCTCATAACCCGGCGGTGCTTGTTGAAGCATCGCCGACGTTTTGGAAGGTTTTAACAAGTCCTGCCGGGCTTGTGTCCTCCACGACTGAACGCTCTTTTTGTCCCGCCTTTCAGCGGTTTTCCTGGCAATGTTTTATGTTGCCAGAGCCGTTCGATTCGTGCTGGTCCGCAGTAGCAACCGTCTACCTCTTTGGGTAACTGCGATTCGTGCAAGTCCGAAACCAACTTGCACTACTTAACTCGGTTCGACACGGTTTCTGATCGCGTCGGCCGCCATGTTCCTGATTTCGCATAACCGACGCGTGCGACCGCGTCAGAGGAACAGGTGAATAATGCCTTGGGAGCCGATCTTACGATTGTGTTTCCCAAGGGGCCGAACCAAACCAGCCTGGCTCGACCATTCCCCGGTTACCCGGGTTTATCCGCTGAAGTCTCCGCGGCTTTCTTTCGTCTGCCGCTTCACCCCAGTTCTTTCAAAGAACGCGATGAGATTAACATCTTTTCTCATTTTGACGACGAAGTGATATCCACAGAGTTATTCACCGCGTGAGGGCATTCTCGCGAATGGCATTCCGCGTTTTTCTTCGCAAAATCGGGGAAATAGCGGGCTTTGGATGAATTTATTCACATTCGATCAGTCGGCAGAGAGCGTCCCCGTGAATAAGTTTTTGTGCTCCATGATGCGTCGAAGATCTTTCTGCTGGAGGAATTGTTCGTATAAAGCCTTCACAACAAAGACGCCGCGGGACGGAGCAGGGCACTCTTTGTCACACAGTGGTGACATGTTTGTTGCGGGGATTTTGTTCGCGTGCCTCGGCATTGTGGGCCAGGCTCGCACTGAACAGAGGTGATTATGAAAACTGAACATGCCGACCTCCTGCAACGGTTGGAGAAGTTCTCACTTGATTGCTCCGATGCTTCCTTCCCGTTCTCATCGCGGTTGGCCAAAGAGAACCGTTGGTCCCTCGCGTATTCCCACCGTGTTATCGAAGAGTACAAACGTTTCGTATTTCTCGCAGTGGCCGCAGGACATCCAGTGTCGCCGTCTGAATCCGTAGACGAGGCGTGGCATCTTCATCTGACCTACTCGCAAAGTTATTGGAAAGAGTTTTGTCCGCAGGTGTTGCGGATGCCGCTGCATCATCAGCCGACCAAAGGTGGCTTAGTTGAAAAAGTTAAATTCGAGGATTGGTATGCGGGGACTTTGCAAAGCTACCGGACATTCTTCGGTGAACCTCCCGCAGACATCTGGCCGAGTCCCGCAAAGAAGGCGGCGCAGAGAAATCATTTTGTGCGCGTGGACCTTGAGAAGAATTGGGTTCTTCCCAAAATTCATTTCACGCGGACTCGAAGAAATCTGGCTGTCGCCTGTATTGCGCTGTTTGGGGTGGTCGGATGCGGAGCCATCGTCGCGGATACTTCCAATCCGCTCAACATGCGGGGCCCGGAATTCCTCAAGTGGTATTTCTGGTTGTCGGTCATCTGCTTTGCGATCGCGACATGGGTGCGCTGGAAACTGCGTAAACCAAGCGACATGCCAGTCGAAGATTCTTCAAACCTGGATGCTTATTCCGCGGCGTTCCTGAACAAAGGGAAAATCCTGGCAGTGAATAGCGCCATTGCCAGTCTCATCGAACGAAAGATTATCAAAGCCGACGCGAAAGAGAGAAGATTGTTTGTGCGACAAGAGCTTCCTCTTGATGCCCATCCATTGGAACGCGCGGTTCACACCTTCGCCAACGGGGAATTGATCGCGGACGCGCGGGCGGCGGCAAAACCGGTGGTGACGGCGATGATGGAGCAATTGCAACGACATGGGTTGTTGATGGACGAAACACAGATCAGGAAGGTTCGCTTCACGGCATTATCCATCGCGCTGATCCCAGTGGTGATGGGCCTCATCAAAATCTGTGTGGGGCTGAGTCGGGGCAAGCCAGTGATGTTTCTAATCATTGCATGCATCTTGACGACCGTCGTTGCTTTGGTGGCTTTCATACGGAAACCGCATCGCAGCCGTCGCGGAGATTTCGTTCTGAAGAAATTGCGTGAGAAGAATCGAAACCTCGAGCATCTGAAACTGGATACGACCTCGCTTGATCCAGCTTATATTGCCATGGGGATGGGATTGTTCGGAATGGGAGCGCTGGCGGGTACACCGCTGTCGGATTTACGTAAGACGTTGCAACCCCCTCCATCGGTGGGCTCCAGCTCCAGTGGTTGTGGAAGTTCGTGCGGCAGTAGTTGCGGAAGCGGCTGTGGCGGAGGTGGTGGGGGCGGATGTGGAGGCTGCGGTGGCAGTTAGTTACACCGTTGGGATCCACCGCATGCCAATTTCGATTCACCTCGGAACCACCGCCAATGTAACGCGCTTGAGATGCCGCGCTAAATCGATGAAACAGCAGAAGCTGCGACAGGAGATGACGTACAGGCAGGGAGCCCAGGCAACCTGTGCAGAAGAAATTGGAGCCAGTTGCCGGATTTGAACCGGCGACCTCTTCATTACGAATGAAATGCTCTACCAACTGAGCTAAACTGGCCTCCTGAAAGGTGCCGGACAAACTAGTTTCCGGCCTCCACGGTGGCAAGTCCTTTTTGATGCTCCGTTCCGCTGGATTTTCCATGCGAAATCCTCGTTAATGCAATCGCATGAAAGTTGGAAAGTTTTTCATCATCCTCGCGGTGATCGGCGCTGGTCTGTTTTTCTTTTTTGGGCGGAAAACCAATTACACCAATCTCCCCCCTACTGCGACCGGTGATTGGGTGGCGTTTGGCGACAGCCTGACCACAGGAGTCGGCGCGGATGAAGGGAATGATTATCCCACGTTGCTTGGGCAACAACTGGATAAAAAGATTCTAAACTTCGGTGTCCCTGGAAACACCACACAAGATGGCCTGGGAAGGGTAGCTCAAGCCCTGGAGCTCAAACCTAGAGTGGTGCTGCTTTGCCTCGGGGGGAATGACGGGCTCCGCGGTTTGTCACTGGAGCAGGCCTTTGAGAATCTTTCCTCCATCATCGATTCGTTTCACGAAGCGGGCTCCTTTGTTGTCCTTATCGGAGTGCACAGCGCGTCGCTCCGGGACACCAATTCCAAACGCTTCCAACAACTCGCGAAAGAAAAGAAGGTATTCTACGTGCCTGACATTTTAGACGGCGTTTTAGGTCGCCCGAGTCTGATGTCGGACTACATCCATCCGAACGACGCCGGCTATCGTGTCATTGCAGAGCGTCTCGCCTCTGAGTTGGAACCAGTCCTCGGAAAACTTTAGTTCGCGCCGAGCAGTGTAAACATCAGAATCGCCTGGACGGTTCCATCCATGGTGGGTTCGTTGGTGGAATAATCCATGAAATCGTTGTGATACACGGCGCGCTCATCCTGGAATTCCACCAGTGGATCGGGTTCCTTGATGCCCACACCTTTCAAGCTTTTGAAGATACGTTCATAGACAGGACCATCCACCAGGCCGCCACGAACCGATTTCTTGAGTAGCTTATTTGGAAACAAATGAACGTCCGTGGCAGGGTTGTCGCCGATTTCTGTGAACATCGAGTATCCCCATGGGTTGCGTCCGAGTAACCAGTCACTCTGTTTCGCCGTGAAGTCGCGGAATGCGTCATCGCCCGTCATCTTTTGGTAAAGAAGGCATTGGGTCGCCAACGCTGCGGTAAGGTTGTTCGAACACCAGATGAATGGAACCCCGATCCGATACGGGTTTTTGTTTCCTCGATCCACACATTGCTGAATTCCTTTTTGATAATACCCGGCCAATACCTTTTTAAGGTCGCGATCCACCAGATCGTAGAGCCGGAAATGGCCTATGTTCAGAAACGGATAGTACTGATAGTGCTTCGTCTGTTCATGCTCCATCCATGAATCGGTTCCGGCCAGTTCTGCATAACGCCTGGCATCGGCCAGATATTTCGCCTCTTTGGTGACTCGATAAAGTTCCGCTGCCCCCCACTCCATATCATCCGCGAAAGTGCCTTCCTCATAGCGGTAAGGTGCTTTGTAGCTGTTCCCTTGTTGCACCCCTTCTTTTGCCACGCCCATGGCGTAAACTTCCGTTCCAGCTCTCAGGCAGGTGCGGGCAAAACCGCTCATTTGCGGGTCCTCTTTCCAGATATGGTAAGCGAGTCCCATCGCTGCCGCATAACGACCGGCCAGGTTCGCGACTCCGGTGGATTCGCTCTTGAATTCTTTCAAGCCCTGCGGTTTGCCATCTGCGAAATAGACAACCCGTTCTTTTCCTGCGCCCCAGCCGTAATCGACATTTTCGTTCTGGGGAAGACGCCATCCCGAGTGATCCCGATCGTCTGCGATCTGATGATAGAGGTGGTCCGGGGCAGGGTGCAGCTTCAGCATCCAATCCAGGCCCCACTTCGCTTCATCGAGAATGTCCGGTATCCCGTTGGTGCCAGGTTGACCGAGCGCATTGACCCGATCTGCAAACTGTTTTCTCTGATTCGCATCCGCCAATTCGTAAGCCAGGAGAAGCTGAGCCGTGGCGTTGCCCGAGGTAATCAAATATTTCAACTGATCGCCCGCATCATGCCATCCACCGGAACAACTTAGGTAGGTTCCGTTTGTGGCAGGGCCGTAAGCCGTTCGACCATCGAGCGTATGGCAAGCTGCATCGACGTATGGGTTATACCCGCAGCGCTGTTGATGCATGAACTCAAGCAGTTGATCGGGCAGGGGGGCATAGAGTGTAGAGCTGATTTCGAAAGGCGATGAGTTGGTCCCACCGGCATGGAGCGTGTAGCGCCCTGGTTTTTTGAAACGCGTGAAATTCATTTCCGCGTGAAACGGAAATGTTCCCCAACCCAGTTTTGGCAGTTCCTGGATCTCGCCTTGAAACGCTTTCCCGCCCTTCTCGTCCCGCAACTCAAATCCTCCCGCGACCGGGCTTTTTGCGAGGAGGACTGCGGTCTTGATCGCTGCGGGAGAGTAACCGAGTTGATTGACCCGCAAGTGAATCTGATTCGGTTCCGCCAGTGCGATCAAAGGAGCGAGAAGGCAAATGTATGCGATGAACTTCAGCATGTGGCCCACCTTAGCGAAGCGAGTGATGCAAGGGAACAGGCATTTAACTCGTTCCGGAGTAGAGAAAAAACTTCATTAATCAGAACGCTCCTTACATTCTGTTCGAGATGAGGTCGCAGGTGTTCTTTGTATTGGTAGCGGCGGGATTATGTTTCCCGTTTGCCAATCGAACATTCCTGCCCCAGGACTTTCCCCGGCAGCTTCCCATTCCGTATCTCACGCCGATAGAGCAGGTGAAAACGTTTGTTCTGCCGAAAGGTTATAAGCTGGAACTCGTCCTGAGCGATCCCGAGATCCGGGAGCCGGTGGCTATCGCATTCGACGGTGATGGCCGCATGTTCGTCGCTGAAATGCGGACCTACATGCAGGACATCGAAGGGAGCGATCAGCGCCTCAATCGAAGTCGCGTTTCTCTTCATTGGTCGAGCAAATCGGACGGCGTGTTCGATCAACACACCGTGTTTGCTGATTCTCTGGTTCTTCCACGCATGATTTTGCCGGTGAAGGATGGGCTTCTTGTTAATGAATCCGAATCGCACGACATCTGGCTCTATCAGGACACCGATGGAGATGGGGTGGCGGACACTCAACGGCGGGTCTTCGAGGGCGGTCCTTGCGGACTGAATCTCGAGCATCAACCAAGCGGGTTGATGTGGAACCTCGATAATTGGATTTACACGACCATCAATAATTACAGGCTTCGGTTTGATGGAACCAACATGGTGAAGGAATCGATTCCTTCCAATGGCGGACAGTGGGGAATGACCCACGATAATTACGGAAAGCCATGGATCGTAAATGCCAGTGGCGAGGTCGGGCCTTTGCAGTTCCAACAGCCCTTTCTCTACGGCGCTTTTAGCGTCGAGGGAGAACTCGTTGGCGACTATAAAGAAACGTGGCCGTTCCTCGGCATCGCCGATTTTCAGGCAGGCCTGTCGAGAGTGCGACCGGGCACCAAATCACTCAACCATCTCACTGGCGCTTGTGGGCCTGAGATATTCCGCGGGGATAGATTGCCCCGGGATTTGCAGGGGGATCTATTTTTTGCGGAACCGGTGGGGCGACTGATTCGGAGAAGCAAAATCGAAGTGCGGGACGGTCAAACCTATCTTCGAAACGCCTACGACAAGTCAGAGTTTATTCGTTCCACCGATCTTAATTTTCGTCCGGTTAACCTCACAACCGCGCCCGATGGAACGCTCTACATAGTGGATATGTACCGGGGCGTGATCCAGGAGGCCAGTTGGTTGGGCAAAAGTTCCTATCTTCGAAAGGTAGTGGAACAATACCAACTCGATAAGAATGTTGGACGCGGCCGGATCTGGCGGTTGATGTACGAGGATTTTCAACCCTCCGAGCCGCCTCGGCTTGAGCATGCTTCCTCAGCCGAACTGATCCGCGCTTTGGAACATCCAAACGGCTGGCACCGGGACACCGCGCAGAAGTTGTTGGTTCTGCAACAGGACAAAGCGATCGTCCCGGGACTTGTCGCGCTTGCGGAAAAGCACACCAACCACATAGCCAGGATCCACGCCATCTGGACCCTGGAAGGTTTGGAAGCACTCGATGCCTCGCTGCTCACCCGGAAGTTTCGGGATCCCATCGCTGCAGTGCGGGTGGCTGCGATCCGCGCTGCTGAATCGCTTATCCGGAACGGCGACCTCTCTCTGGAAATAGAAATTCGGAGCCTCGCCCAGGATCCGGATCCGAACGTGCGAATCCAGGTAGTGCTGACGGCGAATCGCTTGAATTGGAATGGGGCAAAGGCGTTCATCACTAACGTAATCCGCCAGGATTCCTCCAAAGGTGTGCGGGAGATTGGGAAGCAGGCCACAGAGATTGCAGGCGGGCAAATCAAGACGTTCCTGCCAGAGCAGGAGAAAATCATGCAGCAGGGCGTAACCGTTTACAATCAGCTTTGCTTCGCCTGCCACGGGCAGAATGGAAAGGGAGCTCCGAAGGATGCTGCAGATCACCTCGCCCTCATTGCCCCCTCGCTGAAAGGTTCGAAGCGGGTGACCGGGTTGGCCGATCCACTCATCAATCTTCTTCTGAAAGGCGTGACTGGCCCCATAGATGGAAAAACATACGACTCCATGATGGTACCGTTGGAACGGAACGAAGACGCATGGATCGCAGCGGTTGCTTCCTATATTCGCAATAGCTTCGGCAATGATGCCTCCTTCGTTACACCGAACGACGTGGCACGGGTGCGTTCCGCATTCGCCGACCGCCGACCTCCCTGGACGACCGAAGAACTTGCCCCGGTCAGTCCCGCGTTTGTGGAAGGTCGTGCTGCCTGGAAAGTAACTGCCAGCCACAACCGGGAGTGGACGCGCTATGCAGTGGATAACTCACTGCAAACGCGCTATACGACCGAAGAAACGCAGCTGCCGGAGATGTGGATGCAGGTCGAACTTCCAAAAGAAACTACGATCACCGGTGTCTACCTGAACGCCGATGCCTCCAATCGTGAGTATCCGCGAGGCTACAAAGTGGAATTATCGTCAGATGGCGCGGACTGGGGTAAACCCGTCAGCACCGGAGCCGGGAACGCCGCGACAACCGAAGCGATTTTTACCCCGCAGAGCTGCAGGTACATCCGAATTACACTCACCGCGGTCGCAACGGATGTTTCCTGGGCCGTGCATGATCTGCAGTTACTGCAGCCAGCCGACCCCGGAAAAATTGCGGAAGCAAACCGTCAAACCGGCAATGCTCCCGCTTTGGATTGATCCGCCCTCATCGCGAGGGCTGCTAAAATTAATCCGTGTAACCGTTTGGATTCTTCTGATGCCAGGCCCATGCGGTGGCCACGATATCTTCCAGTTTCGGATATTTCGGTTTCCAGCCCAGCTCGTTCTTGGCTTTGTCGGCACCTGCCACCAGCTTTGGGGGATCACCCGCGCGACGTTCTTTTGGGATATACGGAATCTTCTTCCCGCTGACCTTCTCGCAGGTCTTGATCACATCCAGGACGGAGTAACCATCGCCATTACCTAAATTGAAAAAACCTTTCTTGCCCGGTTGCAACGCCAACAAATGGGCCTGGGCCAGATCGATAATATGAATGTAATCGCGGATGGCGGTTCCATCCGGCGTGGGATAATCGGTGCCGTAGATCTCGCACTGCGTCGATTGCCCCAGCGGGACTTTCAACACATTCGGAATCAGATGGGTTTCGATCCGATGATGCTCACCAAACTTTTCACTGGCGCCAGCCGCATTGAAATAGCGAAAAGCAACAAAATCCAAACCATGCAATTGCTGATACCACTTCAATACCTGCTCAAACATCAGCTTCGATTCGCCATACGGATTGATCGGGCGCTGCGGCAGATCTTCCGTCATCGGCACGCGATCCGGTGGACCGTAAGTGGCGCAGGTGGAACTAAAAACAAACTTCTTCACGCCCGCTTCTACCGCACCATCCAGCAGGTTGATTCCACTCCCGACGTTATTGCGGAAGTATTTGCTCGGGTTCGTCATCGATTCGCCCACCAGCGCATGTGCGGCGAAATGAATGATCGCGTCCGGCTTCGTTTCCTTGACCGATTGAATGGTCTGCTCGCGATCCCCGAGATTGCCCTCGACGAATTTCGCACGAGAGTCGATCGCGCTGCGATGGCCTTCCGTTAAATTATCAAAGACGGTGACCTGGTGTCCCGCGTTGATCGCTTCCTCGACAAAGATCGAACCAATATAACCGGCACCGCCGGTAACGAACAAATTCATGCGTTTAGCTTAGGTTTGAAAACGGTTTGGACAACCCGAGACTGCTTGAGCGCAGCCTCAGGGTATTTTCTATTTGAACTATCGTAATTGCTGACTCGCAGTCGCTTAATGGGCAAAGGCCAGTTCCGGAACTTCGCGCGGTTGAGCAGGCTGCAAATCCGCTTTGCGACTCTCTTTCTTGCGCGCATCCTTTGTTTGCGAGCGGATGTATTGCACTTCTTTCTCACGGTAAGGGGTCCCGTCATTGCGGAGGATGTCATGGAACCATTCCTTCGGTTCTGCCGTGTATTTCTGTCTCCATGAATCCCATGGATAAATCGTCTGGGTCTTGCCATCCACGAAACCCCAGTTGTAAGCGCCGATGTTCTGTTCCTTCAAATAGCCCAGGATCGGATTAAAGCGACTCCCATTAGGACGGGCCATGTATTCGCTGCAAACGATGGGACGGTTATAACGCTTCAAACTGGCAACGCATTTCTTCATCTGTTCCAGATCCGAGTAGTTGTGGAAAGAGATGATGTCTGATTCTTCCAACTGAACACGTTCCACCGCCGTGAGCTTCGCCGGGTCACTCCAGGTGCCCATCCAAACGGCAGAGGTGATCGGTTGAGAAGGACTTACTTCCCGCGCCCACGCGTAAGCTTTCTTCAGGAGCAGAAGTGCCATATCGAACTTCTCCTTTTTCGGAAGATCCGTGTCGCGATAGGAATTATTCTCGTTCTCCGGTTCATTGAAGATATCCCAGACATAGATGCGGCGATCGTTGCGGAAGTGACGGATCACATCCTGGAAATACTCCTTCAACTCGTCATGACGAGCCGGGTTACCGAGGATTTCTTTACCCGGACTCTGCACCCAGCCGCTATTGTGAACAAAGGGCTGTGGAGCGCGTTGCTTGCCCGCCTTGACGATTGGATCCCAGCAGCTATCAAACAGCACCGGCATGACACCGATGTTGTGTTTGTCGGCCATATCGAGAAATTGATCCATGCGCTTGAGAAAGCCTTCGCGATCCTGCTTCCAGGCGAGATCATGCAGGTAAACCCGCACGCTGGTGAATCCGAGGTCTTCCGCCCAGCCCAATTCGCGATCAATCGTTTTCGGATCCCAGGATTCCGCCTGCCACATTTCGAGTTGATTGATTGCGCTGCTCGGGCCGAAGTTACAGCCGACCAGCCACGGTTGTTTGGCATGCCAGGCATTGGCCTTCTCTTCCGACCAGCGCTCGCGTGGAGCGACCGTTTTCGTTTCGGTAGTGCTGCAACCAACGAGCAGCAGGAACAGAGCGATAATTGGGAATTGCTTCATAAATTATTTTCCGAGGCGCGAGCGTAGCAAAATGTGTTATTTCGGCTAGACCCTTCTTCAATAAAAAGTTTCTGTTCAAAAGGGGAGGAAACAGTGGTTCTCGGAATAACCCAGTGCGGTGTGGCCGCAGGGAGGGACCGCGGTTGTGTGCGAAGGACCAGCCGCAGAGCCCAACGAAAGAGGGGCTTTCGTTTTGATTGCCAAGGAAACCTACGTTGTCGCCTCTCGGGCGAAAACGTAGGTTCCTTGGCAGCGCGTGGAAAAGGAAGGGAAGATAGAAGTGATCAAGTTGGCCAAAGTAGGACGTGCTGGGGCTGGAATCCCTTGGACAAGCAAAATCCAGGGAAACAACGCACCGCTCTGTGGCTACGCCGCAGTCGGTCCTGCCGGGCATTCTAAAAATGTGAAAGGCCCTTGTGACGTCCGCTTCTCCTCACTGGAAAGCGCGTAACCAAAAGGCAAAATTCTCCTGCCTTTTCGAAGTTCGCTCTCAAGCATCCAGAGCCCAATCTAAACATCCCAAACCGCGTTCATTCAATGAACTGAACGCGCAGGAACCCCAATGTTTACAGGCATATCGAAGGGGCGGAGCAGGCAAAACTATTTTTGAGCACTCCGCCCCGTGGGAAAAGTGGTCAAAAACGTTTTTGACGTCTCCGCCCGCGGGGAAAAGGTGTCAAAAATAGTTTTGCCCACTTTTCCCACGGGGCAAACACGTCAAAAACGTTTTTGCCTACTCCGCCCCGGGGAAAAGACGTCAAAAATATTTTTGCCGTGTCTGCCCCGTGGGAAAAGACGATAAAAATAGTTTTAACATGTTTTCCCCGCGGGAAAAGACGTCAAAAACGTTTTTAAGACCTTCGCCCCCGGGGAAAAGAGCGCAAAACTAGATTTGTCGTCTTCGCCCCGAGTGGAAAATGAGACGAAAAATGTGTGCTCCTTCTCCCGCAGAAAGTGTCCCTCTCGAACGAACCAAATCAGGTGGGAGCACCCCCCGAGCCGGGGCTGATTCCAAATCGCGCAGTAGACCTGGGGTTCTGCACCTTTAACGGTATCGCTGAACCAATTGAAAAGATAATGAACGGACACGAAAAGTAGGAGACTGGATTGATGCTACAGCGATTCGTCACAGGTCGTAATTCGGACGACACAACAAGAAAAAGCCGGCCCCAAGTCAGGCAGGTTAGTGCAAATACTACCGGCTGACCCCGCGACAATCCTATACCCCAAGATGGTGTTCAATGGTCAACAGTTTGTTCGTTCTGGTAAATACTTCTCGAGTGCTCTGATGGAACCATTCATTCTTGTCTCCGGAGCTTCATTCAAAGGCGAAGTTCCATGATTGAACTTTCTTAAGAGCCATCCTTTCGCTGTCGTTGCTCATTTCGAGAAAGTGTTAGCCGTTTCGTTCGCGTTTCCAGAGCAGGTGCTTAGGCCTCTCATTTCGGATGGCCTCGAAATAGACAGCTACAAGGAGCACGGCTTTGTGACGATCGCTTTCGTATGGACCCGACAAATGCGGCCAGCTGGGCTGCCTGCTTTCCTGGGTAAGGATTTTTTTCTCGCCGGATACCGCATTTTTACGCGGTTGCGCGACGATTCGGGGCGCCGCATGCGTGGATTGAAGATATTGCGCAGCGAAACAGACAAACAAAGCATGGTCCGCGCTGGCAATTTCTTCACCCGCTACAACTATCGCCATATCAACTTGCGCATGGTCCGCCAGGGAGACATCACGAACCTCGAAACCGTGTCGCCGAGTGGCGCGACCACGCTCAAGCTAAGCTTCGGAAATCCAACCGAGGATACTCCATTGCCGGTGGGATCTCCGTTTCCAGACTGGCGAACAGCGCGGCAATTCGCTGGCCCCATGCCTTTTACTTTCAGTGAAGATGGCAATGGCCGGTTCGTAGTCATCGAAGGAGTTCGTAACAACTGGATTCCCCGACCTGTCGCGATAAAAGATTGGTATGTCGCTCTTTTTGCGGAACTTCCTTTCCGGAACGCCACGCCGATCCTTGCCAATGCTTTCGCCGTCGAAAATATTCCGTATCGCTGGGAGAAAGGTCGCATCGTCACACCGGGAGGGAACAGGTGAAGAGCAGGGGAGCATGGCAGGGCATGCTGACGATCGTGCGCTTCAATTGGCCGTTTTACCTTGTCGCCGCGATGGTGCTCGTGGCCTCGATCATTCTTTTCTTCACCACGAATGGCGTCGCGATCAAGTGGGCTTCAGGCTGTGTTTTGTTGGGCGCGGCCTATTTCGTGGTCGTCTCGCTTGGCGTATCTCATTACGTGTACGATCGCTCGGATCTTTATCGCTGGGCATGGCTGGAGCGTGCACTCCGTGGAACTGTTCCTGAGCGGGCTATTGTGAGTCATTCCGGATTCGATGAAGTTTCGGTGCCTTTGCGGGAGCGTGATGCCGCGATCCGTTGGGTGGTCCTCGATCACTTCGATGAACGGACAATGACCGAGCCTTCCATTCGCCGCGCACGACGTTCGTTTCCACCCGCTTCAGGTACTATTCCAAGTCCTTTCGATCGTTGGCCACTTCAAACCGGGTCATCGGACGTTGTTTTCGGAATCCTGGCGATCCATGAGTTTCGGACCGAGCCCGAAAGAAGCGCATGGTTCGCGGAGGCAAAGCGTTGCTTGCGGCCTGGTGGCCGCGTGATCCTCGTGGAGCACCTTCGTGACCTGCCAAACTTCCTCGCTTTTGGACCCGGGTTTGTTCACTTCCATTCGCCCTCCAGTTGGCGGCGCTCCTGGGAAGCTGCGGGAATGCAACTTCGCGATGAATTCAAACTGACGCCGTGGTTGCGCGTTTTTATCCTCAGCACGCCTTGATCGAGACTCTCACCCCATTGTTGCGTAGCTCTCAATGGTAGGGCGCGACCTGCCGGCCTCGCGCAGCGGGCATTGTTCCTCCCTTTCAGGGCGGATAATTGCATTTGAACACCGACCCGGGGCTTCACCCCGGGCTTTCCTCTGCTGGGCTTTCAGCCCGTGGGAGACTCTCACGATGTATTTGGGTTCTTCTGACAAATAGCTCCGAACAACAGTGGTTAATGCTTTGAACTTCTCATCCCAACCTTCTCTCCACTGCCATTTTGCCAGGCGGCCAAGCCTCGCGAACCGTTTGGTGAAGGACTGAAAGTCCACAAGAGGAGAGCCCGGGGTGAAGCCCCGGGTACATGTTTCCGAAAAGAATTGTCCGCCCTGAAAGGGAGGAACAATGCCCGCTACGCGAGGCTGGCAGGTTATGCCCCACCTCAACGGCCTCGGCGTGGCGACGGCAGCGCATCTGAGTGGTCGCACCCAATTGAGGGATCAGCACGATGTGCTGGTGGCGCAAACGAGTGCGGCGTTCGATACCGCCTTTACCATTCGTGATTCACTGAAACGTTCGCTCGGTCGGAGTTATTCTCCTGCGTGGGATGGATCCGGATTCAACCAGTCACTAAGAGTTCCACGTTCGGTGGGTGGCTTGTTGCTGTTGCTTCCGGCGCTCAATAACTACCTGACAGAGAAGCCGGAATTAGAGGTGAAGAATGTGGCGACGGCGGCCTGGCCGCGGGAGCGTTAGCCGCTCTGACGACAGCGAGCGGAGCGGTAACGGCGAAGAGGAGTGCCGCCAGGACCTTGCTGAATGCCCGGAGGCTGAAAGAAAAGAAGATGAGGTTGCGGTTGCGCGGTGTGGTGGAGGAACTGAACCGGGTGTTGGGACCGTTGGATCCGCGCTGGGAAGCGTTTGGATTGAATCAACCCGGACTGAAGCAAGTGCCGGAACGTCCGGGCAAGGTGAACGTGGTGGTGCAGGCGGGCGGTATCGCAGCAGTGAAATGGGCAAAGTCGGCACGCGCGGAGTATTATCGTATCTGGTTGAAGGTGATCGGTGTCGACGCCGAGGCCGTCCCGGTCGGTAGCCCCGCCGATCTCGATTACACGATCGAGAATCTGCCGGCAGGGTCGCAGGTCGAGGTGTCGCTCTCGGCGGTGAATAACGGTGGCGAGAGTGCACGGAGCGAAGTGGTGGTTGTGACCACGGTATAACGCTGAACGATCACATGAGAAAATACAAAGCCGTCCGGGATGCCGGACGGCTCTTTGTTCATCCATTGGGAATGGAACTGGCGACGTTCTATTTCTTGAAATGCCGATCGGCGAAGGCCAGATACTGCTCCCAATCGAAGTCGGTGACGTCATGTTTCCCGGTGCGAATGTGATAACCGATGGAATCTCCGACTGATTTGTTGAGTGGTGGCATATCTTCGATTCCGACCCCGCCTTTGCCGTAGAGTTCGTAAACTGGCCCGGCCTGTTTTGCTGCCAGAAACTCCCCACGAGGATCCGCCCATCGATCCTCTTCCGCACTTGCCACGTAAACAGGGCGGGGTGCCATGAGCGCGATCAATTGGTGTTGATCTATCGGCAGCGTTTCTTCTTTTTGATTGTACTTCTTGAAATTGCCGCAGAACCAATGCGGGAACGATGAATTGATGCGCTCGACCGTCTCGCCGAATTTGCGTCGACTGAGGGCCGCGCCTCCGCACCCTGAGTCGTTCGATATGACGATCGCAAAACGTTTGTCGGTAGCGCCAGCCCACAAGGCTGTTTTGCCCAGTCGGGAGTGCCCCATCACTGCTACGCGCTTGGAATCAATGTCTTTGTCCTTTTCGAAGTAATCCAGGGCGCGGCTCAGTCCCCACGACCAGGCGGCGATCGCTCCCCATTCGTCGCGCGCGGGTGTGCTGGAAACGGATTTGCTGAAGAGACGATGAATGCCTTGTGGTAAACCGTTGGTGGGATCGTCCGGGACAATGTCTCCGTAATAGATGGTGGCGAGTCCATAACCTCGTTCAAGGATGGTTTCAACTGGCCAGCGGCTTGCATGCTTGCCACGGGAATCTTCGGTGGCGCGATTATTCACGATGCCCATTTCCGGGGAGTTTCGCATCCAGTTCGTGGAAAGTGTAATGCCCGGATCCGTGTGGATGCTTTGGTTTCCGTAAAAGTTCATCCCGAGAAAAAGAGGCACACGGCCGTTGACATGGTTAGGGACGTATATCAATACCTCCATACGCTGTTGGATACCGTTTCCAGAAAAGTGGATTGAAACCTCTTTGCGGGTAGCTTTTCCATTGAGAGCTTGTTTGTCCTCGGAAACGACGTCGAAGCGGGTTTTCAGTTTCCCGGCAGGAGCACGCCCATAGACCTCTGTTTCAAACAGACGCAAGATCTCGGGTCTACGTTCCTCCTCCCATGTTTTCCTGCTCGTGACCGGTTTTCCTCCTTGCGTCACGAGGACGTTCGGCAATTCGTAGGTGGGCACTTTCGATTCGTCGTAATTGGCGACAAACTTCGCCTGGCCGATCGCGTCGCTTGCAAGAAAGCCGAGAAGGGCCAAAACGAAAGGGCAGGCGATGCGAATCACTCGTGTCATATCACGAGCTATACTATGAAGGGTGACGACTTAGCACTTCAGAAATGATTTGGGGGAGGTTCGTTCGGCCAAGTGAGTAAACCAGAGAAGTCATTCACATCATCGGCATCAAATAAAAAAGCCGCATCCCGGAAGGGATGCGGCTGCGGATGAGAAAGGCTTTACTTCAAATTCTCGGGATTCAGCGGTTTCAAATCTTTCGGCAGGAACTTTCCGTTTTTTCGGATGAGTTCGCCATCGAACCAAACTTCTCCACCACCCCATTCAGGACGTTGGATCAACACCATATCCCAGTGTACCGCGGACCGATTTCCATTATCAGCTACTTCGTAAGCTTGTCCGGGGGTGAAGTGCAGGGATCCCGCGATTTTTTCGTCGAACAGGATGTCGCACATCGGATTCATGATGTAGGGATTAAATCCGAGAGAAAACTCGCCGATGTAACGTGCGCCCGGATCGGTGTCCAGGATTTCGTTCAAACGTTTTGTGTTGTTCGCCGTGGCGTTGACGATTTTGCCATCCTTGAATTCCAAACGGACGTGTTCAAACTTGGTTCCGGAATAAAGGGTAGGGGTGTTGTATTGGATCACACCCTGAACGGAATTTTTGATGGGGCAGGAAAAGACTTCGCCGTCGGGGATGTTGCGAATGCCTTCACAGAGAACAGCGTTGATCCCTTTGATGCTGAACTGCAAGTCCGTGCCGGGCCCGATGATCTGAACTTTATCGGCCTTCTGCATTCGTTTCTGGAGTGGGATCATTGCCTTGGCCATCCGGCGATAGTCCATGGTGCAGACATCGAAGTAGAAGTTCTCAAATGCTTCGGTGCTCATGTTGGCGGCCTGTGCCATGCTGGGGGTAGGCCAGCGCAACACACACCAGCGGGTCTTGTTTACGCGATGGTTGAGCACGGGGCGAAGTATCTTGGAATACATCTTCATCTTGTCGCTGGGGACGTCAGAAGCCTCACTGGCATTGGCACTTCCACGAATGGCGATATACGCCTGCATCTTGCGCATCCGCGCCATCTCGAGGTCGCGGACGAGGGTGGCGTGCTTTTCATCGGAGCCCAGGAGGACCTCGCGCGAGACACGGGTGTGCCGGGTATCGACCAATGGAGTAGCCCCAACCTTGCGGGCGGCGCGCATGAGTTCGACGGTAAATTCATCCGGGATATCGATCATATCGAGCAGGATGTTTTCGCCTTTTTTCAGAGCAGTCGAATACCCAATGAGAAGTTCAGCCAGTTTTTTGTAGCGCGGATCAGTCATAGATTGCCGGTAACCTAATCAGGATTGTTTCTTTGTCGAGACGTGGTTAGCCGCGGCATTAGTGGATCAACCAAGGTCGGTTTCCAATGGGATCCCAATGCAATGTGGGTGTTTGACTATCCCGAACCGGTACATTCCTGAAGTGAGGCATCGTTCGTTGGTAATTTCGAGCCACAGACACCTGATGAACAGGGATCAATGTTTCTAAAGTTGTTGTTGTTTCCTGAGTGAAATCTTCTGTAAGGTTAACCCTGATCAGGGTGTAGGAAAATTTTCCCAAGCTTGGATCCCTGAACAAAAACTACCTATGACCTCAAACCCTATCCGGATACTGCTCTGCTGTCTTTTTAGTTTATTTGTCTGCAACGCGAAGGCTCAGACGTTTTCCAGAACGAACGCCCCAGGATCCTCCAGCACATTTAATTTTTCCATCACAGGAGGGACCAACCTTTCGCTAACGCTCCCTGGTTCAGGCGGTGGGTACTCGCATCTTCTCCTTCGGAAAGGATCAGCTCCGACCGACTCCGCGTATGACTTTATTTCGCAGCTGGCCAATCAAACCAATTCCATCCACCTCGAAGCGCCGGAGTTTTCCCTTGGAACATACTACGCGATGGTGCGAACCCCTTCTGGCACCCCTGCACACTCGTTCAGCCTGACCGTTCAAACGAACCGCACGGACCTTCGGACGGTGCAGCCAGTTACGAAAGGGCTTTCATTCACCAATGCAGGCTCCCTCTCAGGAAGCACCTGGAATTACTACCGAATTGAAGTGCCAACAAATGCCACCACGCTCAATCTGACGGTTGAAAGCACCACGGTAAGCCCTGACCTTTACATTCAACGCGGGCAAGTTCCGACAACGTCCTCTTTTCTCAAACGAAGCACGAATCTGCTGAACGATATCGTTCTTCTGGCGGACACCGAAGCCACAGCTGGTGCTTATTACATTGGGGTAATTGGTTCCGCCGGAACCAACGTGAATTACACCCTGAAATCAGAAGTGTTAAACGTGAACACCTTGAATTTCGATGCTGGCACGACCGACGATGGCATTGACAAATTTTCGGCGACGAATGCCAGCGCTACTGACACATACTTCCGGATACGCACTGGCAGTCCGGCCGTGGGTGCCTGGAGGACGGCGTTGAAGGTGTTGAGCGGAGAAGCTCAATTGTATCTGGCCCGGGGAACCGTTCCATCCGCGACGTTCTCTGATTACAAATCAGAACGAGTTGGCTCTGACGGTGTCGTTCTTGGGGGAGGACAATTCAACGCAGGGGAAGATTGGTACATCCTGGTTCGTTCGTTGGGTGCCGCACAGTGGACGCTCGTCAGTGGCGGTGCTTACGTGATGGATCTGGGAGAATTGGCCAGTGACGCCGGGAGCAGTACCAATGTTGTGGTTGGCCCGGAAGGGTGGCGTTTTTTCAAAACCAGTGTTCCCGGTGATACGCTGGCGTGGCGGCTCTGGTCCAGCACCACCAACGGACTCACTGCTACGAACCAGATCTATTTACGCAAATCCAGCATTGCCTTGACCAATTCAAGTGAACTGTCCGGAATGGGGCAGTTGCTCGTCGTTCCTCCTTACCTCGCGGTCGGGCAACTCTATTTCATCAGTGTGCAAGACACCCCGGGGGCTCCGGTCCGCCTTGATTCCCGTCAGCAGCAGGTAAATGACATTTCTTTTACCGCAAGCACCAACGTAAATTTCACGGGCTACGGTTATACGACCTATCGCGTGAGTGTGCCGGCAAATGAGATTGCGTGGCAGATCACCCTCGTGCCGGCATCCGGAAATCCAAACCTGTATGTTCGTCGCAATCTGATACCGAATGAAAACTACAATGACGCCTATTCTGAGGTGTCCGGCTCCATTTCCGACAGTATTTCTCTGGTGCCGCCTACGTTAAGCGATGGTACCTTCTACATCACTGTCGGTGCCAGTAACGTAAATTCTTTCACTCTCGTCAGCGGCCCTCCCACTGTCACGGACATCAACTATGTCGACACGGTGACGAATAATGAAACCAACCGCGCTGGCTGGAGATACTACCGCGTCGCCGACATTAATCAGCAGTTGGGTTCATTGGGATGGGATCTATTATTGACGAATGCGACTGCCGGCACCCGTATAGCATTAAGAAAGAGCAGGGCACCGAGCGCACTTACGTTCCGAAATCCTACTCCTGGAGTGGTAAACAGCTACGACGTACTAAGCACCGATGATTTTCTGCAACGACCGGCTCACCAGGCCGATGTCTGGTACATTGGCATTTATAATCCAACTAATGCACTTGGAAACTTTACTCTGATCACGCGTGAGCTGAGCGCCGCTACACTGACTGAGACAGGAATTGGCGGAATTGAAGGTAGCGGAACCTGTCTTCTCTCTGGAACTGCCAGGACAAACGTGGCCCCATTGAAGTGGGAATTTTTCCGAGTCGATGTTCCTCTTGATGTGGTTGGATGGGATTTCCGGGTTATCAATGTTTCAACGGGTCAGCCAAAGGTAGCCATCCGGTTGGGTGGATTGCCAACAAATGAAATTGTCAACGCGATCATCACCACAAACATCAGGACAAGCATCGTCGGACCTCCCACTGCGACCAATTGGGCCAACGGGCTTCAATGGGCCGCAGGCGTCGACTGGACAAAAAGACAGTTTTCATCTGAAGGGATCGACGAAAACGGTCGAATTGTTGCGGTAGGCAGCGGGCGGCCCCTTGTTCCAGGCCTGAGCTACTATGTGGGTGTATTCAACACTGCAACCATTCCTGCCAGCTATGAGGTGGTGAACCGATTCATTGGACCCGGGCATAGTATTGCAGTCACCGATTTGGCATTTAATGGTGGATCGGCAACAAGTGTGGTCTGCCCGCGTCAAGCCCGCTACTACAAGGTCAATATTCCGGCCAATACTCCAAGCTGGAAAGTCCGGCTGTCGGTTTCGGAAGGGGAAGCCATGCTGGTTGTTTCTACAAACAGAATACCAAACGTGGAATCCGAAAAGCGGGTGCAGAAGCTCGGCAAAGAGCATTATCTCTTGTTGCCAGACAAAGGGCAGAGTCATCTGCGAGCAGGGGAGCATTATCTTGTAGTGATCGGCGAAGGTCAGAACCCGGCTTCAGTTACCCGGATCGGTTCAGGGCAGTCGACCTACGTGCTTGAGAGTCTTGGATCTCTGCCAATCATCAACATGGGAACCTTGGTCAACGAATTGGTAGTAACGAACCAGATCGACGGAGGTGAATCCGTAGCCTACCAGTTCAATGGCATAGAAGATTCTCTCGGTTTTGAAGCGACTCTTGAGCAGGAACTCGGCAACCCGATCATGGTAGCGAGAGGCGGATCGGCTTTGCCGGATCCTGGAGTGGTCGGCGGGATCCCGCGTGATCCCTACGGCAACGAAGGTGGTGAAATAGACTTTCTCGCGGTGAGTAACCACAAGATTTATGCCGCAGGCGTGACGTCCACCGAGACGATTATGGTGAAGGCTCGTGTTCTTGCGAGCGCTTACCCCGATGCCCGGTTTGTCTTGCGTATAAAGAAGTTTACAGCGACGCCCCTGGTGTTTGATGGCGGTACGAACGTGGTAGTGAACCAAGCGGAAAACACATGGAAGTTTTTCGAAGTCGATGTTCCAGCAAGTCCGTTGGGCTGGGACATTCGTTTAACGAATGTTACCGCGGGCTTACCGCAATTGGTGATCAGCCGAGAGAGTGTACCCGTGAGGCTCACCACGACGCCGGGATTTAATCCTGGCGCTTCGACCAACTGGCCTTACTTCGCTGCCTGGGGTGCCGGGCTGGATTGGACCGAACGTTCATTTTCGGCGGATGGCATCTTCGAATACGGTCATATTCTGGCCATGGGAATGAACCGTCCCCTTGAGGCCAGCAAGTATTACGTGGGCATTTTGAGTGATCTGCCAGCGAGTTATACCATTGTTAGCCGGGCGATTGGCATAACCAATGCGTCTATACCCGTGAAAAACCTGGCCTTTACCAACGGCTCCGCCAGCGGAATATTGCCGGCCCGTGAAGCAGCTTATTTCAAAGTCACTGTTCCGACGAACGTGCCAAGTTGGAAACTGAGACTGACCGGTGCCTCTACGAACGACGAATTTGCGTTGATTGCGCTCCAGGGAGCGATCCCCAGCGTCCTCGCCGGGACCGGCCCTATGGAGGCTTCAACCAACGCGACTTCTCCCGGGAGAAAAATGCAGAAACTCGGGGAAGAACATTATCTGCTCCTGCCGGTACCCGGAAACACGAATCTGGCGGCTGGCGATTACTACATTGCTGTCGCTAGCGAAGGTTCAGCACCTGCCAACGGTAGTCGCGTTGGTGATGCTCCGGTTAATTTTACACTCACCAGTTACGGGGTGATGCCAGTGATTGATTTGGGAACACTTGACGGGAGTACGGATATTATTCAGCCGGGACAGGTTTTAGCTGGTGAGTCCATCGCCTACCAATTCACCGTTCCAGCGGGCACGTTGAGTATGGATGCCCGCTTGCAAAATCGGGTTGGAAATCCGGTGATGGTAACTCGCGCTTCACCGGGCCTGCCTGATCCTGGCATGGCTTCCTCTGGTGCCGCGGCGGATCCATATGGCACAGATGGGGGCGAAACGGTGGGATCGACGGGGCATGCTACGTTGATCACAACAGCCAATCCAGTCACGGGCAGGCACTATGTCATCGTGAAAGCCAGGCAACTCTTGAATGTGCATACGAACGCCAGCTTTATTCTCCGCCTGAGCGCTAACAATTCGACCTCGGTCGACTTCGATGGTGGCAACTTCAGTGTCACCAACCAGGTGGCAGGGACTTGGCGATACTATAGAATTGAAGTTCCAACGAACGCACTTGGTTGGGATATTCGCCTGACCAATGTAACCGCCGGCTTCCCTCGAATGGTTTTGCGGCGTGATGTTGTTCCGAAGGCCCTGACCACCACCCCCTGGGCGAGTCCGGGAAATACATTCTCGTGGTCCTCCACCAACCAATGGGCAGCTCTTTCCGATTGGACCAAACGAGCAAATTCCCCCACCGGTATTGATGAGGAAGGGCGTATCTTGGCGATGGGAATGGGGCGCCCCCTGGAAGCTGGGGTTTATTATGTGGGTGTATTGAACAAGACGGCTACGACAAATCTAATGAGCTACACCCTCAGCAGTCGAGGTATAGGTACTAACTTATCTATTCCTGTGGTCGATCTGCCGTTTGCTGGCGGAACCGCCACAAACCTCGTTTTGCCTGGCCGTGAGGCTGCTTACTACCGTGTTGTCGTACCGAGCAACTCGCCATCGTGGAAAGTCAAAGTGTCCGGAACAGCTGGCGAATTTGTGCTTTTGGGAATGAAGGATCACGTCCCCAATGTGAGTTACCATGACCCTGCATTTACAATCTCTGCCGGAAAGCGCATGCAGAAATCGGGTAATGAGCATTACGTGCTAATACCCACAACGGGATCGACAAACATCCTGGCCGGCACCTATTACCTCGCGGTGGTTGGTGAAGGATCGAACCCCATTAACGACACGCGAATTGGGGCGGGGAGCAGCTCCTTTTCAATTACCAGTTTAGGTGTTCTGCCTGTGACAGACCTGGGTGTCGTCTCGGCTACCGATCTGGAGATCGTGGACAACCTTGAAGGTGGAGAAGCAAAGGCTTATCAGTTCACCGTTCCTGTGGGAAGCCTCGGGGTTGAAGTGAAGCTGGATAATCGGGTCGGCAATCCGGTATTGGTCTTGCGTCCAGGAATGTCGCTCCCCAATCCGGGTGCTGCGTTTGGCTCAACGGTCATCGCGGATGCATACGGAAATGATGGTGGCTACGTGCCCACGGATGCACATCCCGTGCTGCTGACGCTGCCGAACCCCGTTCCAGGGACATACAGCCTTTTGATCAAATCGCGTGAAAAGGACGATATTATCTCTGATTCGAGCTATCGCTTGCGTGTTCGGGAAGTTTTGACACCCCAGCTGAATTTCGGTCCTTCCGAGAATGCGAACGGATTGACGAACTCAGTCTCAGGGACGCTCGAAGACAATCAACGTGCCTTTTTCGTCATCAATGTCCCCAGCATCGTTAGTAATAGCCCATTGGGCTGGAAGCTTGAGCTGCGCCAGTCATCTGGTTTGGCATCCGTAAGGGTCCGGCGGGATGCATTACCGAGCGACATTCCGGCAACAGGAACACCATTCAGCATCGGTGCTGCCTACTTCGTTCCACCTTTTCTGACGAACGGCATCTGGTATGTCGAAGTGAAAGGCGCGAACTCAACGGCTTTCACCCTGACGAGCAGTCCAATTGAGTTGGAAC
This sequence comes from Limisphaerales bacterium, assembly GCA_046597605.1. Lineage (GTDB taxonomy): Bacteria > Verrucomicrobiota > Verrucomicrobiia > Limisphaerales > JACDHS01 > JACDHS01. The sequence continues at coordinate 40,703 of JBKJKE010000163.1, forward strand.
GACCCGCATGGCAGATGCCATCCGTCTCCAGCACGAACACTGCCCCCGGGTTAGTCGTGCCCCAGTTCGGTGACACGGGCACTACTACTAATGGAGTTTCCATCGGTGGTGATGAAAGCCTCTTCCTGGAATTGGGCTATCAGCACTACTACAGCATTTTTGTTCCAACGAATAATGGAGGCCTTTTCCGCCTGCAATTAGAGGCCATCAGCGGGAATCCTGATCTTTATGCGCGCATGGCATCCGCACCTACCGTTTCCCACAATGTGAACGGGGCGACTGGGACGATCATCGATCGTAGTATGACGGCCGCCGTCGGAACTGAGTATGCAAACTGGGTTCCATTATCTGGAAAAACTGAAACCAGTCTCACGCCGGGCCATTGGTATGTAATGGTGCGAGCAGCCAGCAACGCGAATGCTCGTTATCGACTTCGCACTTCGATCGGCAATGTGCAGAATATCAACCTTTATGGAGAAAGTCTGAGCAATCAGATCCTCGCCAGCGGCGATTGGCGCTATTATCGGTTCCAGGTTCCTACGACTGTTCCAGTGGGCTGGCAGGTGAGTTTTACCCAGTTATCCGGAGACGTTTGGCTCTATATGCGCGATACGGTTCCTCCTGGAAATGGGATCTCCCTCACAGATACCTACCGCCATTGGAACCATATTGGTGATCAAAAGAACAATGGTCCCTATCCGGATTACAACAATCCAGGCACCTACACATTTACAACGCCACCCACCCGTCCGGGACATGTATATTATCTAGGCTTCAGGGCGATCGGAGATTCGACGTTCTCTGTCAGTATTGGTACCAACGGCGTGCCTCTCGAGGTGCTTCCAGAAATTCCATTTTATGGCGGCAGCATCAACACCTCCATTCCGGGGTTGAGTGCAGTAACATATCAAATCGAAGCCCCGGCGGATGCGACCCGGTGGAAACATCTGTCAACCCACACCACCAACTTGTTGCTCTATATTGAGCAGGGAACCTTACCGATGAGGGCAACAACGGACGATTGGCGCAGCACTGGAGCAAATAGTTTTGATAATCGCTACTTGCTCAATGCCCTTCCTGCCGCCTGGCCCTGGGTGCCGGCACAGACTTACTATCTGACCATCAGTAATCGTGTCGCTTCTCCCGAGTCTCTGAGCTTCACCATGGATGGCCGGAACGCGGCGACCGACGATGATGATAACGACGGCATTCCAGACGCCTGGGAACGCCAGTACTTTGGCAGCACAAGCAGGCTGCCAACCGGTGACGACGACAACGATGGGGTGACGAACCTGCTGGAATACCAGGACGGGACCAACCCAGCCGATAACACTTCCTTCCGGCCACGGTTGACGACTATCGCGGTGAACGGGACCATTACGCGTGATCCGAACCTCGCAAGTTATCCAATAGGTTCAACTGTCACCCTCACGCCGATTCCAAGTGCAGCTTATGCTTTCGTCAACTGGAGCAATGCTGTCACGGGCGCAGCCAACCCCCTGTCGTTGCTTATGAACGGGCACAAGAACGTGAGCGCGATCTTTAAAGTTATCGGCGATGATTTCTCAATTGCTGTTCCGATCAGCGGTGCCACGGTGACAACGTCGGGTACTAATATCGGAGCAACAAAGGAGACGGCAGAACCGAATCATGGCAGCAACCCGGGTGGAAGATCAATTTGGTGGAAATGGGTTGCGCCAGGCTCAGGCCTTACGACCGTCGATACGGCGAGCAGCAGCTTCAATACGTTGCTAGGCGTGTATACCGGTTCCAGCGTGGGAAATCTCGCGGTGATCGCGTCTGGTTCGACTATTGGAACAAATAAGGCCAAGCTTACCTTTACAGCCACGAGTGGGACCACTTATCACATCGCTGTCGATGGGATAAGCGCCGCCTCTGGAACAATCAATCTGGGCATAAAGGCCAGCGCGGCAACAATCCCTCTGCGCATAGTGGCACCCACCTGGAATGCCGGCACCTTCCAGTTCACGCTGGAGGGCGAATCCAACACTGTCTATACAGTGTATGTTTCTACAAACCTGCTTCAGTGGACTTCGCTGAAGACAGTTACGAACTCGCCCACCGGGACTTCTGTAGTGAGCGACTCGACCGCGACGACCGCACCTAGGTATTACCGACTTGGTTCGCAGTAAACCGCTATTTGATACGGGAGGCGCGCGAAGGCGCGCTTTCCCATGGCGGAAGCGCAGGCCTTTCCTTTCCGATTGGGCGACTGTTCCCACTCACAGCTCGCCTTATTGAGATCCATCAACTACACCAATGGCTCACTCATGAGGGAAACATGTTCAGGACACGAAACTTCTGCGGCGAGGCAATCAGCTTGGCAAATGACCTCTTCTGACATCAAAGTTTCTATCGTCGAAGATAACGCCAATTTGCGGGAGAGCCTTGCCGTGCTCATCAACGGTGCTGAGGGGTTCAGCTGTGGAATAACGTTTCCCAACGCCGAAGCTGCTTTGAAACAACTTCCCCGCCAATGGCCTGACGTTCTTTTAATGGACATCAATCTCCCTGCGATGTCCGGGATTGAATGCGTGTCCAAACTGAAAAGTTTACGGCCGCAATTGCAGATCATTATGCTGACCAATTCGACTGACGAAGAGGATGTCTTTAAGTCGCTCATGAACGGCGCCAGCGGTTATCTCCTGAAGAAAACGTCACCGGCCAAAATCCTGGAGGCCATCAGTGATGTCCACCAGGGGGGCGCTCCCATGACAAACACGATCGCGCGGAAGATTGTTCAATATTTTCAGGCACAACGCGCGCCTGAACCGGCGAGTGAGTTGTCAAAACGCGAAAATGAAATTCTTTCCTACCTCGCAAAAGGTTTTCAGTACAAGGAAATTGCAGAAACTCTTTCGATCAGTCTTCTAACAGTGCGCACCCATATTCATCACATCTACGAGAAATTGCATGTGCGTTCGCGCACGGAGGCAGTGCTTGTGTTTCTGAAAAACGAGCGCAAGGATTGAACCGTTTCCACTGTTAGTCTCTTCGCGCATACGACGTACGTTGTATTTCCGTCTCTTTGACGATCCAAAACACCGCGAATTGATGCTTCCGTTCGATAGCTTCCTTCCACGGATTCGGGCTAGCGTTGGTCATCGCCTTTGAACCGTTTCCCTTCGGGGCCCAGTCCATTGAGTGATACCAACGTAAAAACAAACTACCTGAAAAAATGAAAACTCTAAGAAACCCATCCGACCGCAAACGGTCGTTCCGGCAACTTGCCGTCGTGGGCCTCGCGCTCTTTGGTGCGACCTACGCGACGGAAGCGGCGCAAGGTCCGCAGCCCACTATTTGCACCCGTGCCTGCTGGGGAGCGCGAGCGCCAAACTGCGGAATAACACAAATGGCCGGTCTCAGTCGCGCCATCATCCATCACACCGCGGGATCTGGCGACTACTCCAGCAACCTGGAGAATTCCAAAGCCGTGATGCGCAACGTCCAGAATTATCACATGAGCCTGAGTGGCTGGTGCGATATCGCTTATCATTTCCTGACCGATGCGGCCGGCAATCTCTTTGAAGGTCGGTCCGGCGCAATGACCGGACTTCCTCGCGGCACGCATGACGGTTGCAATGCCAACAGCTTCGGATTTACGGCGCTGGGTTACTATCACCCGCCCTATAACCAGGCGTTTACTTCTGCGTCACGCAATGCTTTGGAGGCCGTGATCGCGTGGAGAATGCCTTCCGATTGGTCTTCCTATGGTTCAGGTACTTACTGCTCGGCGTCGGTCGGGTTTCTGGATGGTCATTATAGAGTCAAGTCGACTGCCTGCCCCGGAGATATTATCATCCCGCAAATTCCTGGCATGCGCGATGGCGTTAACACCCGGAAAAATCCGCCGCCACCACCACCAGCACTAGTCGCCTCATCAGCACCGCGCATGAAAGGGGATTTCAATGGTGATGGAAGGGAGGATGTCGCAATTGCTTATGACTATGGCGCTGGTAGAACCGCTCTCTTCGCCGGCTTATCTTCTGGTTCTTCCTTCACCACCTTTAAATGGTGGGAATCCACCAGTGGTTGGGAAGCATCTCGAATACAATGGGTGGCGGGCGACTTCAACGGCGACGGCAAAACGGATGTGGGTGCACTTTATAATTACGGCGGCAGCGCCAGCACCTTGTGGATTTTTCTGTCGACCGGTTCCAGTTTCAACAACGCTACTATCTGGTGGTCGGCTGCCAGTGGCTGGGAAGCGGGACGTTCAAAGATGGTAGCGGGCGACTTCAATGCAGACGGACGTCATGACATTGTGATTGCTTACGATTATGGCAACACCTCCACCGCATTATTTACATTTCTCTCGACGGGCACTGCGTTTAGCGGCGCGGAATGGTGGAGAGCGGCGAGTGGATGGGAAGCACCTCGATCCAAATGGGTATCAGGAGATTTCAACGGTGATGGTAGATGCGATGTAGCCGCGCTCTACAATTATGGCAACTCCGATACGGCCATGTTCATGTTCTCTTCGAGCGGTTCTTCCTTCGCGGGAGTGCAATGGTGGCGCTCCGGCGCGGGCAACTTCGATTGGAATCGCGCCAAAGCGTTCGGAGGAAATTTCAATGGTGACACCAGGTCGGACATTTGCGTCGCTTACGATTACGGGAGCATGTCCACCGGATTGTTGACTTACTTGTCGACAGGTTCCTCATTCACCGGAGGAATTTGGTGGCAAGCACTCAGCGGTTGGGAACCGGCCCGCTCCCAGTGGGTTTCCGGTGATTTCGACGCCGATGGCAAGACCGACGTCACGGCGATGTACAACTATGGAAACAGTGACAGCGCATTGTTTATGTTTCGCTCGACCGGCACTTCTTTCCCGGGAGGCACGCAATGGTGGAGATCCGGGATCGGAAATTGGGACTGGACCAGAAGCACTGCATTCTGAGACATCTTTCGTTTTAGCCTGAAGGCTTAACGAATCATCCCGCGCCGTCTTGTTTATCTGGGTTGGCAAGATGGCGCGGGCATTTTTCCAATCAAACTCGTACTGGTGGAACTGCGAATGTTGCGTTTTAAAATCCCTATTTTGGCGAGTGCCGGGTGTTTTATCATAATTTGGCTTCTTGCGGAGAAAATTCCTGGAAGCAGGCCACTCGGAAATAGAGATAGTGCCAATGACCAACGGCCGAAACGCATTCATTTTTCCCGCGGGGAGAGCAGGGGGAGCGTTCCTTCGACCGAATCCATGGTCATTACGGAATTCTCGACCACGCCCGGCCGGGATGTTGGAATCTCCACCGAAGAGCTTCCCGATTTCACAGGGGTTCCTTACTTCGCGAAACTGCGAGAGGCTGTTCTAATGAGAGATCCAGCCAGGATCAACAACGCGTTTGAGAAACTAGCGGTTCATCTGGAGGAACACCCAGGGAATCTACCGGGCGTGATGGCCGCGATGAAATCAGAACAGAGCCCGGAGATGGATTCCTGCCTGGCGCGATTGGTTGCCGCCCAACGCTGACATATCACCGTCCTTCCAATCGCTTTTCACGCCTTTCGACAAATCTTGGCGCGGTTAGCGATCGTCAGTATAAATGGACCGTTCACCCGATGCGTTTCCCTCTTCCATTATTGCTGCTGTTCGCACTGTCTTGTTTTTTGGGGACTAAGGGATTCAGTGCCGCACGATCAGAGTACAGTTCACACATATGGCAGGAGGCTCAGGGATTACCTCAGAATTATGTGCAAGCGATTTTACAGGACCGCACCGGCTACCTTTGGATTGGAACCCAGGAAGGTGTCTGTCGATTTGATGGAGTTCAGTTCACAGGCAAGGCAGACTTCGAACAAGGACATTTGGTTGAAGGAGGATCTTTTCTCGCCTTTTGCGAAACGGATGATGGATCCATCTGGATGGGGTTGGAAGGAGGCAGGGTGCTCCAATGCAGGGATGGTTTAATCCGAGAGTTCGGAGCCTCGCACGGATTGCCTGATAGCTCCATCCGTGTCATTGAGCAGGCACGAAATGGAACTCTCTGGTTTGGATCGAACCACGGTCTAATGCGATTGATGCACAGTCGGTTCGAGCTCTTTACAACCAGGGAAGGCCTGCCGCATAACGTGGTTCGTGCCGTGTGTGAGGACGCAAAAGGTCGCCTTTGGATCGGGACCGACAATGGATTGGCCTATTACGAAGACGGCCGCTTTCAGACTGTGACCCTGACCAACGGATTGCCCCGCTATGCCATAAGAGCCTTATGTGAAGACAAAGCAGGTAATCTTTGGGTTGCTCTGCATGGAGGCCTGATGCGTTTCCGGGATGGACAGGCTTCGCTGTACATGAAACCAGGCGGCCATGCTGAAAACATGATCACTGCAATCTGCCAGGACGATCGCGGGTTTATGTGGGTCGGTTCCTACAATGGATTGAGCCGATTCGCGAACGGGACATTTGAGACGGAGCTGAAGGATGGAAAATCCTACGAGCTCGTCTACGACATAGAGAAAGACCGCGAAGGAAACCTTTGGGTCGGGACGCGCGATGGGCTACACCGCCTCTCGAAGCGGCACTTTACACTCCTGACCAAAGAAGATGGCCTTCCGCATAATAATATTACCTCTCTCCGTGAAGATCGAAATGGTGACGTATGGATTGGCACCTGGGGAGGAGGGCTTTGCCGTCTTCAAAAGGGAGAACCGGTTCACCAAGAACCTCCTTTGCCCGTCCTCGTTTACAACAGCAACAACGGGCTAGGTAGCGACTTCGTGTTGGGGTTGGGCGAAGATCGTTCGGGGGCCATCTGGGTCGGGACGCCCTATGCCAGTCATGGTCTGAAGTCGTTGAAGGACGGGCAGTTCACGCTTTTCGGCAAAGAACAGGGCTTCACGGACATTGGGGTTCGAATGATTGAAGAAGACGTCGAAGGAAACTTGTGGATTGGGACCGAACACGGTCTCAACCGTTTTAAGGATGGAATTTTCACGCGCATCACGACCGCTGATGGTTTGTCCGCGAACGGCATTCGAGACATGTATGAAGGGACTTTCCAGGGAGAGCCTCGTGTCTGGCTTGGTACCGATGCCGGAATGACACGCCTTGCCGAGGGTAAGTTTCTACATGCTGGCTATTCAAACTTGGTGGTGAATGCTTTTTTCGAAGATCGGGATCGTCATGTCTGGATCGCCCTTTGGGGAGTCGGACTCGTACGCTCTTTTGAGGGACCCATCGCGCCGATCTATTGTCCCGCGGATGGATTACCCACGGCCATGGTTCACGAAATGTTGCAGGACGATTCTGGTGGGCTCTGGATCAGCAGTCGGAAAGGACTCCATCGTTTGGATAAAAACCAGCTGAATGAATTTACGGAGAAGAAACGAACCAATATCACCAGCTTTCCAATGTTGCTGGGCAATGCAGAATGTAACTTCGTGGCAAAACCGAGCGCGTGGAAAAGACAAAACGGAGATCTCTGGTTCGCCACATCCAAGGGGATTGCCATCGTAAAACCAAACGAAATCTGGTTGAACTCCAATCCGCCCCCAGTCGTTATCGAGGCCGTCGTCGCCGATGGAAAAAGGGTGCAATGTCACGTTCCAGGGCGATCTACCCGAGCGTCCCAGACATCTAAAGACATAACTATCCCCCCAGGCCGCGGTGACCTGGAAATACTTTACACGGCCTTTAGCTACACGGCTCCGGAGAAGGTTGTTTTCAAGTATAAGCTCGACGGAGTAGATATCGATTGGGTGGAGTCCGGAACTCGCCGGGCGGCTTTCTATAGCAATATGCGCCCCGGCAATTACAGATTTCGCGTCATGGCATGCAACAACGAGGGTGTGTGGAATGAGAGGGGCGCTGCGCTTGGCTTGGTTCTACAACCCTATTTCTGGCAGACACGATGGTTTACTTTTTCAAGCTTGTTGGCAGCGGTTGGCGTGATCGTTGGGTCCACACGGTTTCTCACCCGGAGGAAAATGCAGCAAACACTAGCTCGCCTTGAACAAGAGCATGCCATCGAACGCGAGCGAACCCGCATAGCCCGGGACATGCACGATGATCTTGGGGCCAACCTGACGGAGATTCTCGTTCTGAGCACTTTGACCCGGGATCGAAAGAACGATCCGGTGGCTGTTGATGCCCATGCCGACCGCATTGCCCAGCGCACCGAGGGAGTTATCGATAGTCTTCATGCGATTGTTTGGGCTATCAACCCGAGGAACGATTCTCTGGATAGACTCGTGAATTACATCTGCGAACAGAGTCAGTCATTTTTGGAAACAAGTTCGATCCGATGCCGACTGGAAACTCCGGGGGATTTGCCCCCCATTCCCCTTTCATCAGAAACGAGGCACAACGTTTTTCTCGCGGTGAAGGAGTCGCTTAACAACATCGTCAAGCATGCTAAAGCCAGTGAAGTTCAACTTCGGTTTGTTTTGGATGAGCGTTTCCTCCAAATTTTTATTGCGGACAATGGGCAGGGCTTTGACATGTCTGAAGCGTCCTCGTCAGGAAACGGATTATACAACATAGAAAAACGTATGAGCAGCATCGGCGGCAGTGCGCAATTCGAGACTCATCCGAAGAAGGGGACGAAAATTTGTTTGCGGATGCCGATGCTAACCAAGGCTTAGAACGGATAAAATTCTAGGCTTTATTCTTTGGCCGCTGCATCAGGCGATGGGCTGGCGGACTTGTCATCCATAGCCTGTTGCCAAAACGTGCAATCGAGATTAAACCCGCAGAATGAAACTATTTTTCGCATTGCTTCTATTGCTCACCGGTTGTGGTGATGACCAGATAGTGGCATTACAAAACAAAGCCGAGCAGCAGCAATACGAATCCGAGGACCTTACGAAACGCATCGAAGCAATGGAACAGCGTCTTAGTTCTACAGAAGGAGCAGATCGATGGACTCCGATAAACTTTTCAAAAAACACTTTCTTACCTGTGGAAACCTCGCTCGGCAATTTGGTGGTGGCACCAAAAAAGGTTGAACCGTATTTGACCGGATACCGGGTTCGAGTCAGCATTGGAAATCCACTTGCCGCCACCATCAGTAGTTTCAAAATTGTTGCACGCACTTCGCGTTCATCAAATTCGCTGTCTCCCCTGGACAAGTCTAAACACCCCAGCGCACAAATTCGGGAGTTTCCGTTTACGCGAACGTTAGAGGGAAGCTCTTGGAATGACGTAGAATTTGTCCTGCACCCGTTAAGCCCTGAGGAGCTCAAAAGTTTAAGCATTCGCGTGGAAACAACCGGAATTCGTCTGAAGGAATCACGATGAGCTTCGGCGCACCATGATGAACTGACCACGGCCCAAGACATTGGCCAAGGCGGTGCGGGAATACCTGGATACTGGTGTGTGGGTGTTAGTCAATTCTGTTTCTAAACCCTCGCTACGCCACGTATTTGAGATTAGGCGGAGGTCGGAAATTGGGACTTGCGCCGCTTGATTCTCCTCACCGCCGCGGGCCCTAAGCCTGAACGTGTTCTTGCTGGATCGCCTTTGATCGATATTTATTTTTCGTCGCAGCAAATCTTTGCCAAGATTGAAACCACCATCGCTAATCGGCTGGAAGAATTTGAAGTCATTGCCACTCTTTGGATGCGTGCCAAACGCAAACAGAGCGTCAAGGATTGGGTGAAGACGGAGATTCAATTCTGGTGTTTGGCGAAAACGTAGATATGCAGGGGGCGCTCCCGCGGATGAACCGCCACGCGGTTAATGTGATTTCCGAAGTATTTCTTTCCCAGACGCGGCGACGACCCGGCGGGCCGCAACTTATTTAAGTCATTGCTCGCTTCAGCCGCACTGGCCACTCTCGGGCATCCAATGAGAACCAAGTCTCTTCTTCGCCTGGCCGTTATGAGCATGTGGCTTTTGGCGTCGATTTCCAGCGGGGCCAACGGTCGCTTGCCCGCGCCCAACGTCGCCGTTGATTCCACGTTTGCCGGCTACAACTCAGCAGTGCTCAGTGACGGAAAGTGGATTGATTACGGACAGGAACCGACCGGCTTCCAGGAGTTCGGTAATCCAGGTAACACCTGGGTTTCGGCGGACAACACGGGCGACCATTGGATTGAATTGCATTGGACACAACCAGTGACGCTCGACGAAGTCCACGTCTGGTGGAGCGTAGGGGACTGGTACCCGCACGGCTTTCGTGTGGAGCGATGGGAGGATGGAAAATGGATTTCCGCCCGTGGCAAGGACAGTTGGCTGGAAGTGACGGATCGCCGGACGATCATTCCGTTGCCTCGGACGCAGACGCAGGCAATCCGAATTTTTCAACCGCCCGCCGGAGCCTGCCAACGCCGATTCCTCGCGGTGCAGGAAGTCCTGGCATTTGATCGCGGAGGAAAACCCGGCAAGTTGTCGGGCGCGCGGCCCATTTCCACGCAGGCGATGGAACGACTGGTTCCGCGTCCGCTGGCGCGGAACATTGCCCGGTTGAATGATGATTTTCCGGGAGCGGTTTCGCCTTTATCGTGGAGCAAAGGAAAATCCACCACCAACGAGAAATTGGTGGATGGCAACTCGACGACTCGGGCGGTGCGATTGAAACCGGCACATTTCGCGGGCGTCATGTGGCCCATCGAGCATTCCATCGACGGTGCCAGCCTCAGCCTGGAGCAACCAACCCGAAGCAAAGAGGACTTCACGTTTGAGGTAAGTGATGGCGAAAAATGGTTTTCGATTCCTTTTGCCGTGGAGTGCAAGCTGGAGGGTTCTGACCAACGCTTGACATGGACGTTTGAACCTTTGGCCGCGCGTGGGGTGCGTATTGGTTTGCGACGCGGTGAAGCGGTGGCAACGGAATTGGAAGTCTTTCGCTATCTGCCCACCAGTCACGTCACCTGGCCGGCTCGCTTGACCGAATCGAACGGTTTCCAAAATCAAATTCTCGCGCTGCCAGGAGAACCATCGTATGACCGCGTCGCTCTGGGCGCGCTTTCGATGCGAACTGCGCGGGCCGTGCTCGGCTTGAAGGACACACTGCACGAAAGCGGCGTGAGCTGGGACGGAACGATTCAAGGCCGCGCGAAAATCACTTTTCATTTTGGCGAAGAGCAATATCGGCTCGCGGAATTTCCTGAGACCACCCGCTGGCAACTGATCGACGGGTGGCGTCCCGGCGTGGAAATCACTTCACAGCTGCATGATTTGAAAGTAAGCGAAACGGCGTTTGTTGTGCCGACCGCAGGCGACGCGAAAAAGCCGGCGCTCTTCCTTCGTTTGACGATCAAGAATCTTTCGAAAAAAACACAACGAACCAGTGTGCAGGCGCGTGTCGAAAGCGACCGTTCGGATGCGCTGCGTTTTCAAGAAGGCGCGCTGGTGCGAAGCAACCGCGTGGAGTTGCTCGCGCTCACCGGACGCGAAGGTGACCTGCCGTTCACACTGAAACCTTCCGCTGCCGGACTGACTTTCGATTTCGATCTGCCGCCGGGGAGCGAGGCTTACGCCGATTTTATTCATCCCCAGGAATCTGTCGCACCGGGTGCTGCGCTGGCTTCCTATCACGAACTTTCCTTCGCGTCCGCGCTGGCGGATTTTCGGCGTTATTGGGATGAAATGCTTGCTTCACCCACGCGCATCGAGACGCCCGAACCACGCGTTAACCGCATGATCAAAGCGGTGCTGGCACAAATTTTCATCAACGGCGATGGCGACATCATGCCTTACGGTTCCGCGCCTTCCGTCTATGAAGGCAGCTTGTTTGGACTGGAGGAAAGTTACCCGATTCTTGGCCTCGCTCTGTTTGGTTTTGAGGACGATGCCCAGCGCTACACGCAAGCCACATTGCTCACGCGCGAGTTCCTGAAAAAAGCTGAACGTTATGTGAACGTGGATGATCGCCATCAACAATATCGCAACGGACTGGAGCCTCACTACGCCATCAACGCGTATCGTTTGACGCGGGACAAGGAATGGATGCGCCGCAATCTGCCGTTGTTGAAAGACTGCGCGGAATGGACGCTCGCGCAACGCCGCCGCACGATGGTGGAAGAAAACGGCCAGCGTCCGCTTGCCTGGGGCTTGCTGCCGAAATGGTCTTACGGCGGCGACGTGGTTTCCCTCGAATGCCATCCGTTTTACGCGAACTACTGCTGCTGGCGCGGGTTGGTGGACACGGCATGGTTGCTCGATGAATTGGGCGACCACCTCTCAGCCAAACTTTATGCCGAAGACGCCGTGTCGTATCGCGCCGACATTGATCGCGCGCTCGAAGGCAGCTTTTTAAAAAATAAAAATCCCCCTTATGTGCCGTTGCGGGTGTCCGGCGAAAAGCCCGACGAGTTGCCTGATTTTTACCAATTGTTCAGCGGTTGCCTGCTGGACCTGGAACCGTTCACCGCCAATAGCAAGCACGAGCAATGGATTACCTCCTTCATGGAAAAAGACAATCGCACGTTCTGCCTGTTGCCGCGCTATCGTGAAGCTGGCGCAGGCGGACTCGATGCCCTCTACGGCAAAGGTTATTTCCTCGGCAAATTGCACTCCGGAGCGACGCGGGAATTTCTTCTTTCGTTCTACGCTTATCTCGCCTTCAACCTGGAGCGCGACACTTTTGCGTCGCGCGAATCCAACGTCATTTACGCGAGTGATCGGCACGCGCGCTCTGTTTTCGGCAATCCCGACGTGTGTGATCCGCTGCCCTGTTCGAGCGCGGTGGCTTTGCATCTCGTTCGGAACATGCTCGTGACGGAAGAACGAGGCGAACCCGGAAAATACTCCGGCAACCTGCTTCTGATGGCTGGCACGCCTGCCGCGTGGCTGGAGGATGGAAAGAAAATCACCCTGCAAAACACGCCAACGCATTTTGGCCCGATGAGTATGGAAATTCGCTCGCACCTCGGCCACGGCGTGATTGAAGCCGACCTCACTCCGCCAACGCGGCAACCATGTCGGACGATTCAATTGCGTCTGCCACATCCCGACGGAACACCAATTCACACGGTGCGGTTCAACGGTCGTGCCTGGAAGGATTTTGATGGTACCACGGGGGTAATTCGTTTGCCGGGAGACTCCGCACCGGGTCGCCTCAACGTGGAGTATCGTCGTGTGAGAAAATAAAATCACGCTGCACAGACCGGCCAAAGGAGCGCTTACATTTTGACCAAGGCGTTTGCTGTTGTCACGGCGGTAGAGCCAGAATCGTTTTTTTATTTTTAGTCCTGTTTGTTACAGGCTAAAGCGGTCTTTCCCGAATCAGGTAACGAGCAGTGGCGAGGTCGCGCCTATTGCGATTGCCAAAGGTAATTTCCGGAAAAGGTGATTTAGTTTGGAGGGATATGGTTGAACCTGAAGGTTGCGAAGGAGTGAGCGTCATCCCAATGGTGAGAATGGTACGACCGAAGAACAGCGCGTGGCGATGGAAGCTTCGCCGACCCAGGCCTGGTTACATCCATCTGGCTGCGATGATGGGACACCCGGTAAGCAGAAACAGATGCAATAGAGGGATTTCACCCGAACCAGAGCGTTCGACATGGTCAAAAAAGTTTCTAAATCGACCCTGTCGCGCGTGACATGGACAATTTCAGATCCTGAAATGAGTCCGTCGGATCGGATAAAGCCGCCTGAATTGAACTCCGAAAGAACGTTGGAGCGATTGCCAAAAGTAACTCTCCTCCACCGAGGAGAAGAGGTTCACCACGGGTTTTATCACGTTTTCAGGTAATTTCTCGGTCCTGTCTAAACGGCAGTGAGAAAAGGGCTAACTCCAAACCCGGATTAGGGACCTATCCGGAATTTACTTTTGGCAATCGCTATAGATCGCAAGAAATGTGGATCAGAGAACGTTTCTCTGGCAATTTACCTGGCAATTTGAACCTCTGAGACCACCAGACCCTTGAGAATAAAAAGGAAAAGGATTGGAGGCGGAGGTCGGAATTGGGCTCATATAAGCTCAATAACGGTAGTAAAATAGCTGTTTTTAAAGGGAATTCAAGGGGATTGGTTCACCATTAACCACCATTTTTCACCATGGTTTGTTAGCCATTTTGTTAGCCATTGTTGACCATATATTTCTGCTGCGAATGATGAAAGGGCGGGGGAGCTCTGCCTCAAGTTTGACAACTTATATCCGGAACTAAACTTTTAAGATATGCGCGGCGAGCTTGGGCAAACAGCCAGTCGCCGCTCGTTTGCGGCACTTGTGAAAAGCATTGTTGCGGATCCCGGTAGCGGTTGGGAACTCCTTTACTTTCCTTTCGCCCGATGTTGCATTTATCCCTTGAACGCTGCCGGAACAGATTTGCTCACTCGCCTGGTCGATGAAGAAACCAGCCGGGCACCCACAGAACGGGAGTTGAGGCGCTTTAAGGAATTCGATGGGGTTGCTCCACATCTCAGGCCGGGTCCGCATCGAGCGATGTATCCCACGATTAGTGTTCGGGAGATCATTAGCACACGATCGGTATTGGCTTACGTTTTAGCGCGAGAATATGGTCTATCGATTCCGGATGTTCGGCGGGCGCTGGGCTGTGAGGATGATTTGCAGGTGGAAAAGCTTCTCGCGGTGGGAGATGAGATTGCGCCGGGATCGGCAGTTGTCGCACGAATGAAGGATGAAGTTTTGAAGGCCGCTCAAGGCATGATAGCTGCGGCAGGTCCAGTGGATGCGAAACAGCGAGTGGCCCAGTTGATTGAACGCCCACCTTCCACGCCGGCGGCATTGTCAGGTGTGGAGATGAAGTTACTGCGAATTGTTCTCGTTCACCTGATGTTAAGGAAGTTCGAGTTTGGCAAAGCGAATCTTCGTCCTTTGCTGGGCTATCCCACCGGTGGAGCGCTGGTCTTGATGATGTTTCAGGGGGAACGAATACTGAACTTTACTAGTTATAGGAAAGAAGATCTGAAGATCGTAGTGACAGCGGCGAGAGCGATTGTTGCAATAGCTGGGTTGGAAAAGCCCGAGCGAAAAAATTGACTGCCCTGCTCTTAAGCAAAATCTCCGCAAATTACATAAGGAAGGCTGAGAGAACCGAAATTCGAGATACCTGTTGGTTCCTGCTCATTATGTTTCAAAGATTCAAAAAACGATTCATGTACGGTTGTTGAATCGGAGATAAAGATTGGAGTTTCGCAAATACCAGAGTGCTTCGGTTGGTGAAGGAGCGATTCAATACAATTTTTTACTTCAACAGCCTCACTGCGTGGGAGGTGGGGGGAAATTCGGATCTCCTCAATAAGTTCACGCGGATCTATTGCTAAGAGTCGGTGTTCGGGCTTCTGGTCCGGATCCCTCGGCAGTATCACGCGCACTTCGTTCTCGTATTGGTAACACCGCTGTTTGAGCAGGTAGGGCCGCATGCAATGGTGGGCTTCAGCTTCTCGCCTTGCATGCTGCACATACTGCACTGATCCGATCAGAGCGGTATCGACTGACTCCGTTTTGAACGCATTTTTGATTTTACCCGGAGTGGTTTTTATCGCGGTGCCCTCTTTGGCATAGATGTTCCACAAAGCCATTGATTCGATACTGCCCTGGTGAAAGCACCAAATTCTTCGGCGTTTCGCAAGTTCTCTATCCCAGATGCGCACGTAGGTTCTGGCCTTCTCGAAGGGAGATACGGATCGGTTAGTCAGAACGACTCTCTCAGTTTCATTCGCTTTACCAAGGAGCCACCCTAGATCCGCTTCTGATAGGCCGTCGAAGTAGGCCCGCGTATCTTTGCAAAGGTTTCTTCCCTCTATCGGATCGCCGCGCCGAAGATCTTCAATTGTTGGGATGAAAACTTTGCCTTGTAGCAGCATCAGAAGGGTGCTCAAGCGCATGTAGCGCCAGAGCTCCGTCTCTTCATTGAGAGCTTTACCCGATTGGACAATGCGGATTCCGGGCTTAAAAATGGGCTGCTGAGCGGCGCCTCCAGACTGAGATTCTCTTCCTTCCAAAGTCATTTCTTTAAACCTCTCTAAATACTCCGCTCAATAGTACTGCTTGATGTAGCCGTAGGCCTTATCGAACAATTCCTGATCTTTGACTTTGTATTTAAGGTAAAGCACGTCGCGGAGACTTTTTTGAACCAAGCGCTCGCCCTGGGTGGTGTGTTGCCAGTCGGGAAACCTGACTTTCTTCACGATGTCGTCGATATCAGCGACGATGCGCTCGACGATGATGTGTGTGTTTTTGTTCTTGGCGTCGTTGAACAGTTCAGTAAGCGCTTCTTTCGCTTTGTCGCGTTCTTCGACCGGGTTGACGGTTTTTTCTGCTTCAACCACTTCTTTTGCCACTTCGAGGATCTGTTTCAGGAACTCGAGGCTGGTAAGGAATCCTTGTTCATGACGTTCACGGATTTTCTCCAAGCGGTCACCCAGCGCGGTAAATTTTGGGTTGCCTAAATGTTTTCGCAGCCTAGCGATTAATTTGATCTCGATTTCGCGTCCGCGTTTGCCCGGATCGGCATCCTTGATGATGTCATCGAGGACTTGGGCATCCATCACGAGGGTTTCAACATCGTCGCGAACTGATTCCACATGGACATTCTGATTGATGAGTTCAACCGTTTTGGCTCCAAGTGCATGCCAGAGCAATCGACCGTTGCCGCTAACCGGCTTCACTGATTCGTAGACCTGCGTCAGCCATTTGAAATCCTGTTCGTAAGCCGTCAGACATGGGTCTGGAGACAAGGCCTCCCAAATTCGGCCGAGGACTGAGTATTCGGAAGCGAATTTGTCGCGTGACTCATTGGTTGGAATACATTGCTGCGCGGCCATGAGACCTTCGTAACCGCCGACCGTGCGATCGCATCCGGCAAAAAAGCAGAGGCACTTTTGCACTTGAGTCGGCAATGCTTTGCGCAATTCATCGATGTTAGAAACCACCTCCTGCACGGCTTTTTCGTCAAAGTTCAGTGCCTGGGCAACATCATCGAAGATGCCAATATAATCGACGATCAAACCGTGTGTCTTCTCCTGGCCGAAAGTGCGATTCGTCCGGCAAATGGCCTGAAGGAGATTGTGATCCTTCATCGGCTTGTCGAGATACATGACCTGCAAGATAGGAGCATCAAAACCGGTCAACAATTTGCTAGTGACGATGACGAAATTGAGTGGGTCTGCTGGATCGCGGAAACGGTCGAGCAATTTCTCCTCCGCATCTTTGGCGCGTTCATGAGCTTTCCACTCCTTGGGGTCGGTGGGGCTGGTGGACATCACAACGGCACTGGCATCGGCACCGATCAGGTCGTCCATCGCCTTTTTGTAGAGAACGCAGCATTCCCGATCAAAAACCACTACCTGCGCCTTAAACCCGTTCGGTTCCACTTTCGATTGAAAATGCCTTATGATATGGCTCACCACTGCGGCAATTCGTTCTGGATTCTTCACGAGCACCGCCATCTTGGCTGCGCGTTTTGCGAGATCGTCGCGATCCTGCTCGCTCAAACCCCCAGTGATTTGTTTGTAGGCTTCGTCAATTGCAGCCTTGTTGATTTTCAACTTCACTTCGGGAGCTTCGAAATGCAGCGGGAGCGTCGCCTTATCGCGAATGGAATCCTGAAACGAGTAACGGCTCATGTAGCCCTTCTCATCCTCATCTGCGCCAAAAGCCCAGAATGTATTGCGATCCGCTCGATTGATCGGTGTGCCGGTGAGGCCGAAAAGAAATGCATTCGGCAACGCGTCACGCATCTTACGTCCGAGATCGCCTTCCTGGGTGCGGTGGGCCTCGTCCACCATGACGATGATGTTCGAGCGCTCGTTCAACTTGCCGCCGGCCTCACCGAATTTGTGAATGGTGGTGATGAGCACCTTGCGGACATCCTGTCCGAGCAATGTCTGCAACTCTTTACGATCGCTGACACCGATCATGTTCGGGACATCGGCAGCGCTGAATGTGGCGGTGATCTGGGTATCGAGATCGATGCGATCGACGACAATCATCACCGTGGGATTTCCCAGTTTGGGATGCAGGCGCAATTTTTGAGCTGCGAAAACCATGAGCAACGACTTCCCGCTGCCTTGAAAATGCCAAATCAGCCCTTTTTTTGGATATCCCTTCACCACGCGCTCAATGATCTGGTTGGTGGTGAAATACTGTTGGTAACGGCAGATCACCTTGATGCGGCGATGTTTCTTGTCCGTGGCAAAGAGGGTGAAGTTTTGGAGGATGTCCAGGATTACTTCAGGACGCAGCATGGATTCGACGCAGCGTTGGACATCGGCCAGTGTGCCTTCGCCTTCGACTATAGTTGGTGCGCTAGCGAGAGTTTCTCCCTTTTCCGTGGGAGAAGAGTGAGCCTTCTCAGGTCGGCTGCTACCAGGGGATTCGACTCGCCACGGTCCCCACATGTCGATGGGCATCCGGATGGAACCGTAACGAAATACCTTTCCTTCGGTAGCAAAGGAAAAGACGTTCGGAACGAACATAGCTGGAACTTCCTTCTCGTAAATTTGATGGATCTGGAATGCGCCATCGAACCAGGTCACGGCACTGCGCGTCGGTGTCTTGGCCTCGCCAATGACGAGGGGTAATCCATTAAGTAAGAAGATAACGTCAAAGCGTTTTTCGACCGAGCCGGCTTGGAAAGTCCATTGGTTGGTGACGGTAAAGCGATTGTTTGCGGGATTAAGGCAATCAACCAAACGAATGGAAACGTGCTCGCCATTTTGGCCAAATGGCATCGTCTTCTCACCGCGTAACCAAGCCATAAAATTCTCGTTGGCTCGCACCAAGCCATCGGCTTGCACGGAGAGAATCGTCGCTCGCAGCGCATAAATGACCTCGTCAGCGCGGTCCGGTTGAGCAGCAATTTCTGGATTGAGTCGGAGCAACGCCTCGCGCAGCCACGATTCCACCATGACGTCGCTGGACTGACGCGGCACCTGCAAATCAGGAACATAAGTCCAACGAGACGGCTTGAATTCCCCGCCAAGCGAAGCCCCTGCGCCAGGTTCATGCGCCGCTTCAGCGGCAAAAGCCCGGCCGAGACTCTCGACTGCATTGAGAATCATCTGCTCGACAGTGTTGGATTCGTTGAAGCTCATGTTAGGGTCGAATTTGTAATCGCTAGCTTGAGCGATTGATCTGCTGCGACTGAAGTTTTCAGCGCTAATAAAGTCGAGCGAATGCGCACGGCTTGTTCGAGAATCATCTCCTGCTTTGCGAACGGGGGAATTGGAACGAGGCACTGACCTAGCGTCTGCCGGTTTATCTTCTTCATGCTTCCGCTCGTTCCAGCGGCAGACCGCATCATGTGCTTTCTCCCACGATTTGACGAAAGCACGAGTTCAAGAAATCTCTTCGAGATTTTTCCTTCGTCAATGTGAAGGCGCATCATTGTGTCGGGAAATGAAACATCATCGCGTTCTTCATCAAAAATTCCGACGAGTCCGACGAGCTCTTGCGTGTTGGAGCGAGAAATCAGGAAATCACCTTTGGCCAAACGCGCCCCGAGCATGGCAACGGTTGGTGTGACCGGCTTTAGATTTCCTGCGAGATAGCCGGTTTCGGAAAGAGCAGTTAGTGAAAGAACGAAATGACCTGTTTGAGTGGTGCTCGGCGGTGCAGAGCAACCACTGTCCGGACTTTCTACCCAGAGGTTGGAGAGCTTTTCACACGGGCCTTCAAACATTTTTGCAAGTTCGGACTCCACTACTGCGCTGAGGTAATTGCTTGTTGAGTTTTGAGCAGATAACCGAGTTTGTTCGACTTCATCCACCGCCCAGAGGATCTCGGCGAAGCGGCTTTGCTGGTCGATCGGCGGGAGGTCGAACTCAAAGCTGGCGAGACTGGTCCAGTTGGTGCGCGGCGAGAGCGAACCGGCGGATGTACCGACCGCGTGCTGAAAGAACCGCTCCGAGAGGCAGAGAAACGGCAGGAGTTCCGGCAGCAGTCTTTTGTCTTTGGGTGCAAGCACATAAATATCGCCGGAGACGACTGCATCGAACTCCGCCACCGCCACCTTACGCTGATATGCACGACGTTTACCGAAGAGCAATTGCCCCGGTCGGCAGCGTCGTGTGAACGTGGTGCCGTCGGCCACGTTGCCCCAATGCTTGTTATGCAGTGAGCCTGGCTCCAAATGTTCGAGGCCAATGAAGCGTTCCAATCTGGCTTCAAGCGGGTCGCATGTCTCATTGACGTTTTCCACCACATCACCAAACCGCACACGCGTCCAGTCGGCTCGGTCAAAAAACGGGAGACTGGTCCGGTCTGGGTTCGGCTTTAATGAGCTGATGGATGAAAGCGCTGCGGTCATGGTGTGGCGGCGGCCTTATGCTTGAGGTTCAACTCACCCAACGAACTGCTATTTTCATCGAGAAATTTCTCGATACCCCGGTCTTGCAAGAACGGGGCTGACTTTATTTTCTCATGCAGCTTCAATAGACGACTTTCAGCCCGCCTAAGCACAGTGGTAAAATCCATCGGAAGAATGTGAACGCGTCCATCCATCTCGGTCTTCTCGCCTCGGTCGATTGGATTAACCGAGCGCCCCAGAACAAAGCCGCGGACTTTCGTTCGCGATGTCAGCAATCCTTTCTGAGCAAGCTCTCTGATATATTTATAGCACTGCTCTTTTTGCTCGTGTGCCACAGGAACATTAGGCGCTTTAAGCTCTACAATGACAATTCGTTCCGGACCGATCTCTGCTCCCTCGGCATCGAACTCATCATAAGCATACAAACCAACCGAACCATCGGGCACGATAGCAAAATCAGGACGGTTTCTTGAACCCTTCTGTTCTGAACCCGGGTACAATTCCTGAATCACCCGAGTCATGCCTTCGTTTGATGTGTAGTGAATCGTTTCAAACTCCGGCCCGAAAATCCAGAGGCCCTGATGGAACAGCGGTTGCAATTCCTGAACTTCGAGTGTCTTCGGGTCAGAGGTCTTCAGGCGCATTTCCTCAACCAGCTTTATCCGCACTTTGATTTCGTCGAGAACGATCTTCGCCATATCGACCGTCCACTCATCCAGTATTTCGTGCAGATCATCAATCTGATCAGGCGTAAGATCGTGAAGCTTGTGAAGAAGGGCGTACTGGCTCTGGGCAAGTTCCATTTTAGCCAGTACACCAGAAACACTTTTCAGCTCCTGTTCCGATAAGCTCGGACACTCTTCTGCAACCTTGTCAACGAACACGTTCCACCGTTCTCGCTTCAATGGGGTCAATTGATGAACCTGTGGAGCAAAAGATCGGCGAATGTTTTGGGTAATTTCAGCCCGTTTTTCTCGTGTCGCTTCCAAGAGCCGATCCGTGACAGCTTTTTGAACTGCCGCGTTAACGACTTTGAACTTCTCGTTGTCTTCCTCAAAGCCGGTCCAATCTGGTTTTACCGCTCCATATTCATGAAGCATGTCGGCCTCGACTATGAACGTAAACCGCTTCGCCTCAACTCTACGTCCATCTATGAGGGACATTTGTGCGGGATCTTTCCAATCACAGTCGCCGACAAGGCGTCTCATTACGTGCCAAGCGACTCCGTGTTGGCGCGCAGTGCGGTCAGTTCGCTGCGCGTCGATGATTTTAATACTAACCTGAGTGTCGAGTTCTGGAACTGGCACTTTGATTATTTCGAGGCCCTTTTCTTCAATATCGTTGAAATCGATAACGACACTATTCACGGCCACTTGAAAACTAGGATCAGTAAGGAACCGCTTTCCTAATTCGGTGCGGATTGTGTCCGGGCTTAGAATTCCGCCTGCGGTGCGAGGAACGTGGATTACGGTGCCACTATTGTTGGCGGGGCTTTCATTCAGCAATTGAAAATCCAATGGACGTGTTTTGCCTTTTTTAACACGGAAGCGATGCTCTACACCTGCTTTGCTGGTTATCACTGTATATTCCGGCCCAAAACAAAATGCTGCAAAGCGACCGATTCCATTCCGTCCGAAGACACGGCGAGTGCTTTTGTTATTATCGATCGTCACGGTCACAAATTGCGACTGGGCCTTTGTCCGGTCATAGCTGAGTGTTCCCCAGCGGCAATAGAACTCGTTTTTTGTCATACCCTCGCCATTGTCCGCAATTTCAAGCGGGTCCCCAAAATGGGTAGGCCACGAAATGTTGACATTGGTTGCGCCCGCATCCCATGCATTGGCGACCAACTCAACGATCGCCGTAATTGGATCGGAAACAAGCTTGTGCCCAGCGTATTGCTCCCAGAAACGATCATCATATAGCAGGTCAGGTTGCTTTTCCTCTGCTTTGGTTTGTGGTTTGGCGTTCTTCATTTCGTTTCCGTTTGCTCAATTCTGCACCGCCCGTTTCTCCAGGTTCTTCTCTTCTCCACCCGCCGAGGGATAGTGAGATAGCAACCACGATTCAATTCAGTTGTTTGTTGCTGACTCGCCGAACTTGAAGCGCACCTTCAGACCGTTTAGATGACTACGGGGGAGGATACGTTCATGCTGCAACCTGCCCACGACAATGCCTGGGGCGATGCCCATTTCGCGGGCAAAGTTAAGCACGTCAATCCGGGCAGGCCTACTCCGCCGAGCCAAAAAGCGTTTCCATTCAGTAGCGGGGATCAGAAATCCTGCGGCGAACTGGTCCGCTTCAGCTTCCTTGACGCTGGCGTGAGCACCGTCCTCGATGAACACGTCTCGTTTGCCGTGCAGCAGGATGTGTCCTGCTTCGTGGAAAAAGGTAAACCAGAGAAGATCGTCAGATTTGCCACGCAAGCTGAGTTGGACAAGAGCCTTGTTCGCGGCCAACCAACGCGTCGCCCCGCTGACATGGGTCTTGGGTAACGGAGGGACAAAGGTCAGCGCAACTCCAGCTTCGGCGCACAATTTGATCATTTGCGGCTCGAATACTTCGGGCGGAGCCGCTGTCAGTTTGCGGATCTCCTGCAAGGCCGCTTTGAAGATGTCGGCATGGAAATCAGCGCAACGGATTTCCTGGGCTTCCAACTCGCCTTTACGCAGCCATGCGGCGAGAGCGGCCCAGTTGCTCTCAAACGACTTGGACTTGCGGAACTCGACGGCGAGTCGGTCAGCGACGTTCTCAACCCAGACGGTGCGCCATGCCTCTGAGGAAGCCACCCCAAAGAACTTCAAGACTTCCTCCACTTGCCTAGAAGGCTCGTCCCAAGCCTTGATCCAGCCATAGTCCAGGAGGCGGTTCAGCGGCAATTCCTTTAACCAGGCGGTTTGAACTTTGAGTCGTTTCTGTTCTTCGAGCCGCGCCAATGCTTCGCGGTAGTTGCGTTCGGCGTTGTTCCAGAAAGAAGCGGGCACGCGCAGCACCTTTTCGAGCTGGAGCGCGGTGTCGGCGGTAATGGCAGCCTTTCCTTTGATGATTTCGTTGATGGTTTTGACCGGGCGTCCCATGCGCTGCGCCAAGTCAGACTGCGTCATGCCCAGCACTTCGATCGTTTCCTGCAAGGTTTCACCCGGCGGAACGGCGTAGTTCGGATTAAATCGGTGGCTCATAACGTTACTCATGGGTGTCTTGAACACCAAGAATCTTGATACTTGAAATCTGTTTCCAGTCGAGACCGCCATCGGCCAGTAATGGCAGCGGATCGTTTTCTGGCACAAAGATAAGGCGATAAGGATGATCCAAATCCACTGACAGGTACCCTTTCAGATCGCCTTTTAATTCGTGGCAGCGCGGGCCGGGAATGGACCGAATGTCTTCCAGAGTTTCAGCCGCGCTCAACTCACTTAGTCGGCGCATGATTAATTTGGACTGCCGATCTCCCCGGTTGCGACGCAATGCTCGCTCGTCATTAAACTCTTTTTCAAGTTTGCTGTTCTTGAAGACAATATCCATGTCAACACCCTGTTGTCAAAAGCTATTCACCCTTGGGGTTAAAAGGTTTAAGCTCACTCATCCGTTTTAAGGCTACATGCATATGTTGCGAGCTACTTAGCCAGCTAGTCAGTGCAGCAGTTAGGTCGGATTTGCTGAAGTCCGCTCCCCCAGCGTCAGTAATGGCATGCACCGTCACTGCTGGAACGTAAAGTGGAATGCTGAGATTGCCGTCTTTGGCGCGAACTTCTTCCAGTGGAACGACGCGGGTGAAGCCAAGCTCGTCGCGGAAATGTTTGTAAACGTGAACAATGCGCTCAATATGGTCATCAGTCAGAAAACTTTGGGCGCGCTCACGGGTGACTTCATTGACGGCATTGATGAACAGAATTTTTCCTTTGCGCGCCTTGGGCTTGGTCTCGCGGCAGATGACTACGCAGGCCTCCATTGGCGAGTTGTAGAAAAGATTTGGCCCGAGACCAAGCACACATTCGATGACGTCAGCCTCGATGAGTTTGCGCCGCATGTCGGCTTCTTCCTGACGGAAAAGGACTCCATGTGGAAAGAGAATGGCACACCGGCCAGTTTTCGGGGCAAGGCTCTGCTGGATGTGTTGCCAGAATGCGTAATCAGCCCGGCCTTGTGGCGGAGTGCCGTAGAGATTGCGTCCCCACGGATCAGAAGCGAAAGCGTCGCGATCCCATTGTTTGATGGAATAAGGGGGATTAGCCAGCACCACTTCGAACTGCATCAGGCGATCGCCCTGGACCAGCTTCGGCTCTGAAAGTGTGTCACCACGAACAATCTGAAAATCTTCGATGCCATGGAGGAAGCAGTTCATCCGGGCGATGGAACTGGTCATCAGGTTCCGCTCCTGGCCGTAGAGCCGGACGTTGCGCCATTCTTTCTTGAGCTTGCGCAGGTGGGTGACGCAGGAAAGCAACATACCTCCCGAACCACAGGTGGGATCGTAGATCGATTCACCGGGTTTCGGTTCCAGCATCTCGGTCATGAGATGAACCACAGTCCGATTAGTATAAAACTCGGCGGCAGTGTGGCCGGAGTCGTCTGCGAATTTTTTGATTAGGTATTCGTAGCCCTGGCCGAGCTCGTCTTCCGGCAGATCGGCGATGGTGAGTTCAAATTTGCTGAAATGCTCGATCAAATCGCGCAACATGGCGTCCGATAGCCGATCTTTGTTCGTCCACTGGGCATCGCCGAAAATCCCGTAGAGTTTATCCGGGTTCGCCGTTTCAATCTTTCGCATAGCAGATTGAAGAGCGGCCCCCACATTCTTAGCGACTTTGCGCACCTCGCGCCAATGGGCCTCCGCCGGCACTTGGAACCGATGATTCTCGGGATAGGCAGCAAATGTTTCATCCCCGCCTGATGCTTTCAATGCCGCTTGTGTTTCCTCATCAAACACATCGCAGAGACGTTTGTAGAAGAGCAGAGGAAAGATGAACTGCTTGTAATCGCCTGCGTCAATCGTTCCACGTAGGAGCGTGGCCGCTCCCCAGAGGTAGGATTCGAGTTGTTGGTGAGTGATGCGGGTCATTTTATGCGATTGTTGTCGGGTCGAAATCACTCAGATTTCATCAAGTCGGATAACGCCACTTCGATACTGCCGAACCGTGCGCATAATCCACTCTTTTGCGGTTTGATTGTTTTGGATTCCAGCGAGTAGCATCGATTTCCAATTATTGTCGGTACCAAACTCTCTTCGATAATTCGTTAATGATGTCTGCAAGGCAGTATCAAAGACATCATCAGTGAAGGCGCTAGTTTCACCGATTCCGGGAAAAAATACTGAGGCCTCGCGTTGCATTTGAGGCCACAAAGCCCGGATAGAGCTAAAGATTCCACTTTTTTGTATTACGTGGGTTATATGAAACTGCACCACCTGGAATAGCGGATCTGCTTCAGGAATGCTCGGCTCCAGCCCGAAACGAGGAGCCCTGTAGCTCTCTAAAACCGGCTCTATCGTTGCTCTTACTAGAAGCCTGCCCTGAATTCCTGTATCAAAATAAGGATGCAACGGCCGATCAGTCGGATTGAGGCCCCGATAACGGGCGCGGCGATGGTTATTGCAATCCCAACACGCGGGAACAAGGTTGCGACTGAAGATCGCCAACTCTGGAAATGCGGATTGTGGAAAAATATGGTCTACGGTCCGAGCTGAGGGACTTCCACACATCGGACAGATATTGGGCGAGGATGCTCTAATTTCTTTTATATACGCGAGATCGACATCATCTTCTCTGGAACTTCCATCGTAGCGGTTAGCCAGTGCCTGCTGCAAATCACCGGGAATTGTCTCAACCTGTGGAGCCTCCAAACTGCACGGGTTACCGCGTGCCACTATGTAACTTGCGTAACGATCCCGTACTGCGGCCTGCGCTGCTGCTATACCGTTAGAGGTGGCCAACGGACCACGTCGGATAACGCAACGGAGCACAAAGTCGTCGTCAACATTCGGCAGTGGAAGGAGCTTCATAGCGCGGTGCCTTTCGACTCTACACACTGGCGTAAATACATCAGGGCCTCCGAAGGAAGTTCTTGCTCTAACTGCGCCAGTCTTTCTTCCCCGTTTGGAGCTCCCGAGATCTCACGGGCAAGCTCCGTGACAAAAAAACCGAAGGGCTCCTCTTCGAATACGAACGAAGAAATTGCGCTTACGTCTGCACCGAAGGTTTTTAACCGTGGTTGCTCAGATTGAATGTACCCGGCCTGCCGTTGTGACAAAACAATTACCTGCGACCGCGGGACTTCACGCACGAAGTAAGCGGAGTGGGTAGCCAAAATTGCATATGAGCCGGTTTCCACTAACAGCTTATTCAAAAGTCGAACGAACTCCGTTATCAGATTAGGGTGAAGGTGTGTTTCTGGTTCGTCGCACAGCAGGATGGTTCCGTTTTCAATGTGAAGACAGGCTTGAGCTGCGAAGCGCATAAAAGTAAGTTGGCCGCTGCTAAATGGTACCAACTTACCGCCTGCTCTCCGCCACAACTCCGACCGTCTATTAATCTGCGCCCATCGGTGGATCCGTGTTGCCTCATCGCCTTCCTGAAGTTCGGAAAGCGGGAAGCCCCCACCTACGGGCCTTCCTTCGCCTCGCTTAACTCTTACATAAACGTCTTCCAGGGCTGATACCGTCTCGACTGCTTCGCAGAATAACCGCCACCGGGATTTTTGACGGATTTCGTCAGGAGATCTTGCAAGTCTGATTAGAAATTCAGCGAAAGACACACCGCGGCTGCCAGATTGACGCTTACTTAGAAATACTCGCTGATAATGAATTGGAATCGGGAACCTGGATGCATCCGGCTTGGGAAACGTCGCGTGGGTTTCACCTGGGCTACTTACGGCTAACAACCGCTGCACTTTTGGTCGATTTCCATCAGCATCTGTGAGTTGCACGCCCTTCTTTTTCATGAGGCCTGCAAGAAATTTTGAGAGTGCCTGGCTTTTACCAACCCCGTTTTTCCCAATTATTACGACGATCCGCTTGGGTAAATCATTGTCATTGGAAAACTGAAACTTCAACTCGTGATCATTCTTGAAAGAAGGCAGCCGAAATTTGAGATGAAGTAAGTTTGAAATATTGCCAATACTTTCGTGTTCCAGTCCGGACAAAATGGAGCCAGCATTTTGGATAGCAAAAAAGGCTTCGGATGTCCGCATGAATGAAAGATTAAACGCATTACTCTCAAGGGCGGTGCTTACCCATTGAGGACGCGGTATGGTCTGGGAAAAGAAAACGAGATCATTGGTGGCCGAAAGAAGCTCATTTGCTGCATCAAGGCCCACTTCTTTGATTAGATTGCGGTAACTCTGCAGATTTGGACGCAACGTGAATAGACGTGGCATGTCCGATGCGGGGATGACGATCTCGTGCGTAGTTAACAGTGCATCTGCAACTGCGCGAGCCGGATTACGGTAACGTTCGTCAGATGCAACAAATGCAAGGTGAACCGGTGTTCCTGAATTACTATGTTGCCCTTCGAAAAGTACCTGGCACTCAAAATGTGTGTTTATGCCGAATTCGTTTTCCTTTCCAATGACCGGTGAAAACACAATTGAAGGCCTCGGCACGGCGCTCGCGTGCGCAACCGAGGAGCGTGCAAAGAAAACCTGATACGATTTGCCAGGTTCGAGCCGACGCTTATTGCTTAATGCTTCTAACTGAGGGAGCAACCCGTCCCGCAGAGCATCGTTGAATTGGTTGCGGTTTGTGAAGCGCCGGTATTGTAGTTTGGCGGCCACAGTCCTAATCAGCCGCGTTGTCCGGGTGTCGCGAGCTTCATCACTTAATCCTTTAACCAGAACAAGGCAGAACTTCTTGAGTGAAAGGGCCTGCTCGAATTGCTGCTCCAACCCCGAATCGCTGGGCTGGGTCGCGTCCGCAGAGTTGCCGATAAGCCCGATAAAAACGTCGCACGTCTCAATCTCACGAATGGGATCTAATGAATGGTCTGATATTGTTTCGGGTGTTATTATCTCGAACGCAGAAGAAATGGCTGGGTCACTTTCGATGAATTCAAGGATCAGCCGCCGTTCCGCGAAAAACTCCCGGTAAGTAGAGCAAACAAAAATGCGTTTTTTGCTCATTTTTAAAGAGCTGTGTCCAAGTTTCTAATCCCCGCCTCTAAAATCATCCGTGCAATGTCTGGACCCGCAAATAGAGCAATTGAGTTCTCTTTGGCCAGCTTTTGACATGCGTCGGAAAACTTTGGAGCTGTGGAAACGACCCAGGCGATTTTGGAATAGCCATCAGTGAGACGTTCTTTATGGCGGACGTAATCGTTGATCTGCTGAGCAGCCCAATCATTTGTTGTTCCGTTGTGATACTTGGCTTGAACGTAGTAAACCGTTTTAAGAGGTTCAAAATACGCAACCACATCGGCATCACCTTCCTTATTCGGATCGTTCTTTGGAGTGATCCGAACGTCCGAAGCTCCGATTTGGCGAAAATACCAGCCGATTAGTTTTTCAAATTTAGCGTCATTCAACTCTGTCTGGAGAAGACAGAGAAGTTGACTGCACGAAGACGCAAGTATTTGAGAATGAAGATTTATTGGACAATTCTCTTTTGACGCAAAAATTGCTTTTTCGAGGTTCTTAGCGAGGTCAGTGATGTTGGCGGTTCCGTTACGTATTTTCAGCCGCGAAGTGAGTGCAGAGTCGGCGTAATCATACCTGGATATTCCGACAGCAACGGGAGTCACCTTCCGAAAGAAACCGAGATCAAGGTGTTCCTCATTTGAGTGAAGGCCGTTTTCCGTCACAACTAACGCACTGCCGTTCCAAGCGTGAACGCCGTCTACAACAAGGTGGCTCATCAGTGTTGCCGTAGTTTCGATCTGGTAAACCGAGAAGGTTCCCCATGACGGGACCACTACGAGATCACCGATCGCCATTTCGTAAATGAACTTCCAAAGATTATAGCGCGAGCGTGGTGTACCCCAACTGGTAAAACGCTGCTCAAAATACGGTCCATCTCCATCCTCCGTTCGCGTCAGGAACTCTGGATCGCTCATGTCTGAGAAACCAATTGTCAGATAGCCATTTTCCAAGAGTGGGTAGGATGCTTCGGCGTGATGGGAGATGCGATGAAGCCAGATGTTTGATGGATTGTTCACGAGGTGATGAGGAGTTGTTCGCGTTTCAAAATGGATATGAGCTTCGCCTCCGCTGCAAATGCCGCTTCCGCACTTTCCCGCAAGCGTTTCATAGCTTCGTCCACCGTGAGCACTTCATGCTCAAGCTTCGGTTCGACGTAGCGAGGGATGTTGAGGTTGTAATCGTTGGCGGCGATTTCCTCTAACGTGACCACCTTGGCAACGCCTTCGACGTCCTTGAACTGTTGATACCAGCAATGGATGTTGGTGACGTGCTCGGGGAACAGTTCGTTCTGGGCTCGGCCAGTCTTGAATTCCTTCGACGCATCAACGATTAAGACTTTGTTTTTGCGGTCCTTTGCTTTGCGTTGACGGAAGACCAAGAGACAGGCGGCGAGACCTGTTCCGTAAAATAGATTTGGTCCGAGGCCTATGACGGCTTCCAGCAGATCCATGCCGAGGATTTTCTGACGAATTGCACCTTCTTTACCCATGCGAAAGAGAGCGCCGTGTGGTAGCACCACTGCCATGCGTCCCGTCTTCGGTGCCATGCTCTTGATCATGTGCTGCACCCAGGCATAGTCGCCACTTTTGTCCGGCGGCATTCCCGCGAAGTTGCGTCCGTAAGGATCTTTGGACCAAACTTCATCGCCCCATTTCTCCAGGGAAAATGGTGGATTGGCTATGACGCAATCGAAGGTGGCAAGATTGTCACCAGAGAAGAATGCTGGATTGCGCAAGGTATCGCCGCGCACCACCTGAAAGTCTGCGGCGCCATGAAGAAATAAATTCATCCTGGCGATAGCGGAGGTGGTCAGGTTCTTTTCTTGTGCGAATAATTTACCCCAGAGTGTGCGATCATCGCCGTGTTGCTCTTTCACGTGCTGAATTGCTTCGATCAGCATGCCGCCAGTGCCGCAGGCGGGATCGTAGATCGATTCGCCTTCCCGCGGATCGAGAATGTTAACCATCAACCGAACAACTGAACGGGGGGTGTAGAACTCGCCCGCTTTCTTGTTGGTGGCATCAGCGAATTTTTTGATCAGATATTCGTAGGATTGACCGAGAATATCCGCCTGGGCGGCTTTGTTGCCGAGGTTGATTGCGGAGAAATGTTCGATGAGATCGCGCAGCAGCGAGTCAGGCAACCGATCTTTATTAGTCCAGTGCGCATCTCCGAAGATGCCGTAAAGCGTTTCAGGGTTGGCCTTTTCAATTCCGCGCATGGCTTTCTGTAAGGCCTGGCCGACATTCGTGGTGACGGCTCGGACATCATCCCAATGGCAATCATCGGGAATCTGAAACCGGTAATTTTGAGGAAACTGGGCGTATTCTTCGTCCCCACCGGATTCTTTCAATGCCGTCTGGTATTCCTCATCGTGCACATCGGAAATGCGTTTGAAGAAGAGGAGCGGAAAAACATAGGTCTTGAAATCGGCGGCATCAACCGGTCCTCGCAGGATATTGGCCGCTTCCCAAAGATGTGATTCCAGTTGCCCCAAGGTAAAAGCGTGAAAAATCTCAGCTTTCAACATTCCCTTAGGATTGTTTTCAGATGCTTTGTTGTTGTTCGGTTTGGCCATGAGGAACGCGGCAAAAGCTTACGCAGATAAGGTTTTCCCCGACAAGGGTTTTGACCGGATAACTGAATAAAAAACGGATCGTCTCGAGGGTCTCCCGGATTTCAGATTGGCGGCTCTTCAAGTTCGTCTTCTAAATCATTCCTGTGAACTTGTCTTTGCCAAGCCACAACCAATGCACGATCTCCTTCCGCCACTTTTTGGATGAGAAGGTGAAGGGCTTGGGATTCTGTTTTATGGGTGCCAAGATAGCCCGAGCGGATCAACCCAACGAGATCGGCCTCTCGCAAATATAGTCCTTCGAGGGCTTCGAAACTGATTCGAAGCCCGCCCTTTGGTCCTTTGCACAGGGGGGAGGCCAGCAACCTAGTGAAATGTTGAAGCGACACAACAAAGGATCGATGCGATATACCATCCCCTTTTCTCCGAACAAATTTGAAGAAGAACGGGTCACGATGAAGACGGTAGTCAGCGACATCGCCTTTGAAGGGGGGCAAAATCATCCGATTGAGTTCCTTACTGAGTTGATCATCGGGCCGGAACATCCATTCGGACTTTGCAGTCCCAGGATCGGTATGCTGCTCCAGCATCTTATATTGGACCATTACCATATTCCCCAGAGTCTCATTGAAATAAATGAGATCGACGCCCAACATTTTCTCCAGTGGACCTTTATTTGCCGTATACACGACTAAGCGCTCGCCACGGTGGTCAAATTCAGCGCGGCCGGTGACATGCTTATCCTGCAGAGCAAACCCGGGGATCACACTGGCGTCCCGCTCAATCACTCGGTCCTCTAAAACCCGTGCATATGCGGTTTCATCGTCCTCAAGTGGATGCTGTGTGTCCAAATTGGCAATTTGAGGTCGAGGTCGAGCAAGTTGGGAAAGAGTCGAATCCGACCCTGTTGGTATCTCAACCTTCTCAGGAATGTCGGATGGGCTCAGTCCAAAGGCTGCTAGAGCGGTTTTGATGGCATCAAACTGTTCCCACTCTGAGACTGATACGTCTCTTAATTTAGGTATGTGGCGGGCGGCATTCTCAATAGCTGTGCCATTGCCTCCTTCTGCCGCGAGCAATTCAATGATGGCCACGCTAAGCTTCGGGCTTAATCCAAATGCAAGGTAAGGAGATAACAGCCGCTCCTTAAGTTTGGATTTGAACTGCTCCTCCTTGAGCTTGGGGACAAGTGATTCCAAGGTGGGAAGGTCCAAAGCGTGCATACTTGTGAGAGTGAGCCGTGAATCAACCGTTGTGATCGCGGCTTTAGTTTTGACCACCGCCACAAAACATTTCCGGATGTTACCGTCCTGCATTTCCACCAAACCGAGGGTAGGCAATTTCAAGTCGTCAAATACCCAATGAGGTTTTGCAAAGGTAAAGCGTTCGAAGCCGTTTTTTGAACCGCGAATAGCTTCTTCAAACCCGTCCGGAAACCGAAGTAAGATAAGGGGCTTTTTTTCGAGCCAACGAAGTAAGTTTTGGAGAATGTCCATGAGAAGAGAGAAGCGAAAGTAAACGGATTGCACTAGTTGGCCAAGGCTGTAGTGGTGTCAGCAGTCCCTCAGTCCTCTTCTACGGTTTAGTTTTCGGCGAGCGTTTTAGAATGATATCGGAGAAGCCGGAGCCCAGTTGGCGACTTTATTGCGTCGCAAGAATTACTATTGCTTGCGTTTACACGGTCAAACAACAGTTACTTACATGCGAGCGCGTCTGAATACCGCTTTTCGAGGGCACTGGCACGATTAAACAATTCAGTTTTCGACTTTCGAATTGAACTTATGAGCTGGCGCAGTTGCGTGCGGGTGGCCGGTTCTGTGAGCTGGTAAATAATGCTGTGTTGATCCAATTTTAGAGCACGATCGGTAAAGTCTTTCTTCGATTTCCGCAGCTGTTCGAAGGTTTCACTGCAAACTTTCTCTAATTCAGCCTGGTTCTTTCGATTCGCGAACAAACCCAATTCAGCCAGATCGTCGTCTGGAGTATGCTGGAGATTCCTCAATGATGTCTCGCATTGCATGCAGGAACTCGAATTGCGCCAAAAGTTTTGTTACCCGGGGTGGGGAGTAAGAGAGGGGAAAGGGATACGTTGTGTCAGAAGTGATTGTTACCGTGGCTGAATGGACAAAACTATGAGCCAGAAGACACGAGTAGAAGTATTGACGAAGTTGCGGGGGCGTTATGAAAAGG
>JBKJKE010000198.1:0-52455 GCA_046597605.1 Limisphaerales bacterium
CGGAGTGCGTAAATATATTTTTACGATGTCCGCCCCGTGGGAAAAGGTCGTAAATATATTTTTACGCCCTCTGCACATCGGGCGGAGACGATAAAAACGTTTTTGCGGTCATTTCCCGCGGGGCGAAGTGCGTAAAAATATTTTTACGTACTCCGCCCGAAGGGAAACGAGCGCAATTCTCGTTTTCCAGCGCTTGTAAGTGGCTGATATCACACGACTTGCGCTATCCAGACCTTGTTTCCTAGGTAATACCAGTGGAATACTTATGATTCGGTCTCTGGGAGGGTTTTGAACGTTTCCGGCCTTGCCTCGGAAAGGTTCTTTATTGCCCAGGAAATTGAAGCCGAAATAGGCAACATTTCGGTGGGCGTTTCCGCCTGATTTGCGAAATTCAGGCATCCATCAGGAGCCTTTTTTAAGAATAAGCACCGATTACCCCACACCAAGTTTCCCTTATACATGATTAGCTTTGTTGACCTTTGGGGCGGCGCACCATTAGATTTGCTCAAAATGATAGCGCAACAATCGTGTTGCATTAGAAAATGAACGTCTTTACTCGGCTATTTAACTCTTCGCTCGGCAAGAAATACCTGATGGCGATCACTGGCTTTGGGCTGGTTGGCTTCGTCATCGCTCACTTGATCGGGAATCTGCAGTTCTTCCTCGGGAAGGATGTGATCAATCGCTACGGATCTTTTCTGAAGGCGAACATGGAACTGATCTGGGTGGCACGAATCAGCCTCCTGGCCATGATCCTTGTGCATATCTGGGCAGCCATCAAACTTTCGGCGGAAAATAAAGCGGCCCGCCCTGTGGCTTATAAGAAATGGGACCCGACCGCTGCGAGCTATGCCTCTCGTACCATGCTGATGAGCGGATTGATCATTTTCTTCTTCATTGTTTATCACCTGCTCCATTTCACGGTCCAGACCCAGGCGATCAACTTAACCGGACAGGATTTCGGCAGATTCGAAGATGTGTTGCCGGACGGAACTATTCGGCATGATGTGTTTCGCATGATGGTGGCTGGTTTTTCCAACCCGATTGTTTCCATTTTCTACCTGGTTGCCATGGCATTGCTGGCGTTGCACTTGAGTCACGGGGTGCAGGCGATGTTTTCCTCACTCGGCTGGAAGAAGCGTTCTTACTCCGGGATGATTGATGGTGCTGCCAAAGCCATCGCGGTTTTCATTTTCCTCGGTTATGCCTCGATTCCCATTGCAGTCCTGGTTTTCAAATACGGAAAGGAGTTGAAGTAATATGGCCACTCTGAATTCAAATATCCCGTCCGGCCCGATCGCGCAAAAGTGGGAGAAGCATAAGTTCGACATGAAGCTGGTGAACCCCGCCAACAAGCGGAAGTTCGACGTCATTGTGGTCGGCAGCGGTCTCGCGGGCGCCTCGGCAGCGGCGACGCTTGCGGAACTCGGCTACAACGTGAAGTGTTTCTGCTACCAGGATAGTCCGCGCCGCGCCCACAGCATTGCAGCGCAAGGCGGTATCAATGCCGCCAAGAACTACCAGAACGATGGTGATTCTGTTTACCGCCTTTTTTACGACACGATCAAAGGTGGCGATTTCCGGGCGCGCGAAGCGAACGTTTATCGTCTCGCCCAGGTGAGCGTGAACATCATCGACCAATGCGTGGCTCAGGGAGTTCCTTTTGCCCGCGAATATGGTGGGTTGCTGACGAACCGCTCTTTCGGTGGCGCGCAGGTTTCCCGCACTTTCTATGCTCGTGGTCAAACCGGCCAACAGCTTCTCATCGGGGCTTACCAGGCTCTTTCCCGGCAGATCGGGCTCGGCAAGGTGAAGATGTATCCCCGCACCGAAATGCTGGAACTGGTGGTGGTGGACGGGCACGCCAAAGGGATTGTCGTGCGAGATATGGTCACCGGAGAAATCTCCACTCATGCGGGGGATGCGGTGGTTCTTGGGACTGGTGGCTACGGTAATGTCTTTTATCTTTCGACGAACGCCAAGGGTTGCAACATCACGGCTCCATGGCGCGCCTACAAGAAAGGCGCGGCTTTCGCGAACCCTTGTTATACCCAGATTCATCCAACCTGCATTCCGGTCTCCGGAGATCATCAGTCGAAGCTGACGTTGATGTCGGAATCGCTCCGTAACGACGGACGCGTTTGGGTGCCGAAGCGCAAAGAAGACTGCGGCAAAGCACCGCATGAAGTGCCGGAAGAAGCGCGCGATTATATCCTCGAACGCAAATATCCGAGCTACGGCAATCTGGCTCCGCGCGATATTTCATCCCGCGCCGCGAAGGAAGCTTGCGACAAAGGATTGGGCGTTGGTCCGGGTGGACTCGGCGTTTACCTGGATTTCGCGGATTCCATTAAACGGCTCGGCGAACCGGTGGTGCGTGAGCGTTACGCCAACCTTTTCGACATGTATGAAAAGATCACGGGCGAGAACGCTTACAAGGTCCCGATGCGCATTTACCCGGCGGTTCATTACACGATGGGCGGCACCTGGGTGGATTACAATTTGATGACCACAGTGCCCGGGCTGTTCGTCATCGGCGAAGCCAACTTCTCGGACCATGGGGCGAACCGTCTGGGTGCCAGCGCGCTGATGCAGGGATTGGCGGATGGTTACTTTGTGTTGCCATATACCATTGGTAACTACTTCGCGACGTCGAAGCAGGCGAAGCCGAGCGCGGCTCATCCAGAATTCAAGAAGGCCTTGGAAGAGGTGGAAACTCGCACCAAACGTTTCCTCTCCATTAAAGGGAAGCGCACGGTTAATTCGTTCCACAAAGAGCTCGGTAAGATTATGTGGGACAAGTGCGGGATGGCGCGCAGCGAACAGAGCCTCAAAGAAGCACTGCAATCGATTCCCGCCTTGCGCGAAGAGTTTTATGCGAACGTCAACGTTGCCGGGTCAGGTAATGAGATGAATCAAAACCTGGAACATGCCGGGCGGGTCGCTGACTTCCTTGAGTTCGGCGAATTGCTCTGCCTGGATGCCTTGCAACGCAACGAATCCTGCGGTGGCCATTTCCGGGTCGAGTACCAGGAAGAAGGCGAAGCCAAACGGGACGACGAAAATTATGCCTATGTCGCGGCCTGGGAATACGCCGGCGAAGGCAAAAAACCGATCTTGAACAAAGAACCGCTCGTGTATGAAGAAGTTCACATGAGCACGAGAAGCTATAAGTAAACGCCATGAATTTGACACTAGAAGTTTGGCGCCAGAAGAACGCTACCGACGCGGGCAGCTTCGTCACCTACGACGCAAAAGATATCAGCCCGGACATGTCGTTCCTGGAGATGCTCGACGTCGTCAATGAAGATCTCATTGTGCGGGGCGAGGAGCCGATTGCATTCGATTCCGATTGTCGCGAAGGCATTTGTGGCACGTGTTCGATGGTGATCAATGGTATTGCCCACGGGGGATTGCGCGGAACCACTGCGTGCCAACTGCACATGCGCTATTTCAAGGATCAGGACACGATCACGATCGAACCCTGGCGCGCCGCTGCTTTTCCAGTTCTGCGCGACCTTGTGACAGATCGCGAGGCGTTCGATAGAATCATTCAATCAGGCGGTTTCGTTTCCGTGAATACGGGCGGAACTCCCGATGGTAATTGCCTGCCGATTCCAAAGGTCGACGCCGACGAAGCCATGGATGCAGCGGCCTGCATCGGATGCGGCGCCTGTGTCGCAGCCTGCAAGAATGCTTCGGCGATGTTATTTGTTTCCGCGAAAGTTTCTCACCTCGCGGTGTTGCCGCAAGGGAAGCCGGAAGCGGAGCGTCGTGTGCTCAACATGGTTCGTCAGATGGACGAAGAAGGATTTGGCAACTGCACGGTCACTGGTTCCTGCGAAGCGGTCTGCCCGAAGGAAATCAGCCTGGATTTCATTGCTAAAATGAATCGTGAATACGGTAAATCCATCCTGAAGAACCGCGCGGATCGTAAAGATGCCAGCTAGCAGTCGCGGTGTTTGAGCTATTATTTTCTATAAAGTTCTGTTAAGCAGGAGCCATGAAACTTCAATCATGGGTCCTGCTTTTCTTGTTTGGGCTAGCCGCCAGCACTTCCGCGCAGGCCCGGTGGATGACCGATTATAGTTCCGCCTTGAAGCAGGCGCAGGCCGAGGACAAAGCCGTCCTTATTAACTTCACTGGCTCTGATTGGTGCGGATGGTGTATCCGATTGAAGGAGGAGGTGTTTAGCACCGCCGAATTCAAGGACTTTGCCAATGAGTCACTTGTTCTTTTGGAAGTGGATTTTCCTCGGAAGATCAGTTTGAGCTCCGATCAGGTGGCAAAAAACGAAAAGATGGCCAAGGACTTCGGCGTTCGTGGATACCCTACGGTTTATCTGGTCGACAAGAACGGGAAGAAACTAGTCAAGACCGGCTATGGTGAAGGTGGTCCAGTTCCTTACATTGCTGGCCTGAAGAAGGCTCTCCCATCCTCTGGAAAGGGCGTTGAATCAGCCAGTGCGCCAGTCGCGGCGCCAGCAACGGCTGGGGGGAAGAAGGAAACCCCGGCATACGCCGTTCCCGCCCCAGTCATTCGCTACGATAAGATCGCGCTGAAAGGGATCTTCGGGGGCAAATCCAAGACGGCTTTGATTAACAATCAAAGTCTTGGGGCAGGGGAGAAAGGTAAGATCAAAGTCGAAGATAAAATAGTCGAAGTCCTCGTTAAAGAAATCCGCGAGAATTCCGTTCTCGTGCAAGTTGAGGGAGAAACAGAACCGCGCGAATTGACGCTGAAGTAATCAAACCGGTGGCGGTCTGTGAAAGGTTTCGCAACATCCACTGCGGCTTTGCCGCGGATGCGTAAGGATTTCGTTCGAGGCTTGCTCGTTGGATAATAACCTGCATTTGAGCTACTATTTCACGGTCATTCCGTTAAAAAGGCAGGATGCATTTCCGATCGAGGGTTCTTCTTTTCGTTTTCGCGGTAGGCATGTGTATTTCCGCACAGGCTCAATGGCTCACCGATTATAGTAGTGCCCTGAAGAAGGCGCAGGCTGAGGATAAAGCGGTTTTGATCAATTTTACCGGTTCGGACTGGTGCCCTGCTTGTATTAGTTTGAAAAAAGAGGTCTTCGACACGGCTCAATTCAAAGCATTCGCCAACGAACATCTGGTTTTGCTTGAGGTCGATTTTCCACGCAGGAAAGTTCTGAGCGCCGAGCAAATAGACAAAAACAAAAGGATGACCGAGCTCTTCCCAATCGAATACTATCCAACAGTCTTTGTCGTAGACAAGGATGGGCATCGCTTGGCCCAGCCTGACAATCTTGAGGGTGGGCCAGCGCCATATATTGCTCAACTAAAGAGAATTCCCGGTTTTCCGCTGCGAATACGCGACACGGCCGGCGCTGCCAAGACGATCGCGCGACCTCCTTCAGTAAAGCCTGCTCCACCTGCGAAGAAACAGAAAGAGCTTCCCGCCTACGCGGTGTCCGCCCCGGTGATTCGTTATGACAAGATCGCGTTGAAAGGCATCTTTGGGGCGAAATCCAAAGTGGCTTTGATCAATAATGAAAGTCTTGGGGCAGGGGAGAAAGGTAAGATCAAAGTCGAAGATAAAATAGTCGAAGTCCTCGTTAAAGAAATCCGCGAGAATTCCGTTCTCGTGCAAATTGAGGGAGAAACAGAACCTCGCGAATTGACCCTTAAGTAGGAGGTGTTCCGGTTGGTTCCTGCCCGGGAGATGGTGGGAGGACACCACGTTTGCGGAGCATCGCTTCCATCACTTTATCCATGGCGTGGTCTGCGAGGGGTTTGGTAACTTCGTTGAGCTTTGCATCAGCCTCCTTTAGCTTGCGCGGGTCGCCTACTTTGGTTTTTGGATCTTCGGCCTCAAGCACGTGTTCAATTCCTGCAATCGCGTCTTCAATTTGCGCTTTATACTCGGGATCCAGTTCAGCGGCATAATCTCCCATCGTCTTGCGTGTGGCCATGATGTTGCCGCCCGCTTTGATCTTTTCCTCGATCCATTGCCGTGCCCGCAGATCATCAAACGCGTTCTCGACTGATTCTTCGACCATCTTCTGAACATCCGCATCATCCACATCCACGGCAGACTTCATCTGCACAATTTTCTGCAAACCGGTTTTAACATCGCGGGCGAGCGCGTGCAAAATTCCATTGGCATCGATCTCAAACTGGACGCCGACCCGGGGGACGCCCTTGGGTGCGGGTTGAAACTCAATCTCGAACCGGCCGAGACTCCAATTATCTTTGGAGCGTTCGCGTTCTCCCTGCAACACATGGATCAACATGCTCTTCTGGTTGTCCACCGCGGTCGTAAACATCTCACCCGCCTTTACCGGAATGGTGGTGTTACGAGGGATGATGACGTTCATCAAGCCGCCGAAAGTTTCGATCCCCAGGGAGAGAGGAGTCACATCCAGAAGAAGCAGATTCTTGAAACCGCCGCTTAAAATTTCAGCCTGGATGGCCGCACCCAGCGCAACGGCTTCGTCCGGGTTCTGCGAGGTATTGAGTTGTGGGCCTTTGGCCTTGTGAAAATCTTCTCCGAGGCGAACGGATCCCCGAGTCTCTTCAAATTCGCTGCAACCGAACCATTCGGAAACCAGTTGCCGAACCAGCGGCATCCGGGTCTGTCCACCCACCAGGATCACTTGATCCAGGTCCCTGGCTTCCATCTTCGCATCGGATAACGAACGGAGGCAATGTGGACGTGTCCGGAGGATGATTTCACGGGTGAGGTTCTCAAGATCGTTCCGGGTCAACGTGAAGCTGAATGAAAAGTCGGGGGTAAGGAAAGGCAGAACCACTTCGGCTTCAGTGTCGAATGACAACTTGATCTTCGCATGTTCGGCGGCTTCGCGGATTCGGGAGAGCATTGCAAGAACGAGCCCATCAGCAGGGAGATGACTATGCACCCCACTTTCTCTGGAAGCGGCGATGTAACTGTCCAGTGCCTCAACTTTTCCGTCCATTTTTTCCAGCAGGAAATCGAGGACCCGTTTATCGAGATCATCTCCACCGAGGCGCGTGTTTCCGTGTGTTGCTAAGACCTGAAATACCCCGTTGTTTAGTTCAAGAATCGAGAGATCGAACGTCCCCCCGCCCAAATCGTAAACCGCAATCTTGGATTTTTCCTTTAGTTTATCCAAACCGTAAGCCAGGGCGGCGGCGGTGGGTTCATTGACAATACGTTCAACGGAAAAGCCGGCGAGTTCCCCTGCTTTTTTGGTGGCATTACGTTGTGCGTCGTTGAAGTAAGCAGGGACCGTGATGACAGCCCGGGTTACTGCTTCGCCGAAATAAGCTTCCGCATCCCGTTTCAATTTTTTCAGCACTTCGGCAGAAGCTTCCTCGGGGGTGAGCGAGCGTCCGTGGATGTCGATTACTACAGAACCATTTCCTTCGCCGCGCACCGGATAGGTCACGAGCATTTCTTCGCGAGGAATGTCTGCACCCCTCCGGCCAATGAAACGTTTGGCTGAGTAGACCGTTTCGAGTGGTTTGATCAGGCGTACACGATTGGCTTTGTGTCCGACGACCGGTTCTTCTGCTTTGGGGAAGTGGATGACCGACGGGGTCAGTCGGTTTCCTTCCGCATCTGCGATCACAAACGGTATCCCTGAATCCACAGTCGCCACTGCGGAATTGGTGGTGCCCAGGTCAATGCCAACGATTCTGCTCATTGCTTCAATGCTGCCATCGGCTGGCGCAGGCGCAAAAGAAAAATGAAAACCGACTTTTCGGGAATCCAAAAGCAGGTTATCTGGCAGGGATGAAGTGCATCGTCACTGCCGGGCCCACTTACGAGGAATTGGATGAAGTGCGTCGCCTCACCAATTTCTCCACCGGCAAACTCGGTTCACTGCTCGCCAACTTCCTGGTGGAACAAGGGCACGATGTGACTTTGCTTTACGGCCATTACTCCACCTACAACGGCGAACAGAAAGCGCAGCAACTGCATAAATTCACCACCACGACAGATTTGCGGGAACGCCTTCTTGCCCGATCCGGTGAAAAGATTGGAGCGATTTTTCACGCCGCGGCGGTGAGCGATTTCGGATTTGGAAAAGTATTTTCCAGGAATGCGTCTGGTGAATTGATCGAGGTGCTCGAAAAGAAAATCTCAACTCGAAGCGGTCCGCTGTTTGCGGAGTTGGTGCCTACGCCCAAGATCCTGGCCCAGCTCAGGGCGAAGTTTAGAGACACATGCCTGGTGGGATGGAAATATGAAGTGGATGGAGATCGTCCTGCCGTCCTCGCCAAAGCGGAATCGCAATTGCGGGAGAACAAAACGGATCTTTGTGTCGCGAATGGTCCCGCTTATGGTTTCGGGTTTGGGTTGGTCGATGCCACCCGGAAACATTGCCACTTCACCGACACC
This sequence comes from Limisphaerales bacterium, assembly GCA_046597605.1. GTDB lineage: Bacteria > Verrucomicrobiota > Verrucomicrobiia > Limisphaerales > JACDHS01 > JACDHS01. The sequence goes on from JBKJKE010000198.1 coordinate 8,356, forward strand.
CAGGAGCTCTTTGCTGCGTTGGAAGCAAATGCCCGAAGCAAAGCGGAGCTGGTTCGCTAAGCAAGGGTTTGTGTCCCGGCATTCTGCACGGGCGAAAATGGGGCTTCCCGGTCCACTGAGCTCAGAACTCAAATTTTTTGATCCGGCTTAGCCCAAGTTGAAAAGGGAGTTGGCCAAGCACCAGAGACAGCACCGCAAACCCTACCCAGCACATGACCGAGACGCCGAGTTGGGGCACGCCGCGCCAGCCCCAGGGGGATCCGTAGGCCAAAAGAAAAACGGAGGCGACGATATACAAAAAGCTGAGCACCAGGCAGAAGGTGCCGCCGAATCCGCTGACTATCTTGCTTGGATTCTCTTCCTTGAAATTCGGATACAAAGCTCCCATCCCGACCGCAAGGCCGTTGAGGGTGAACGTCATGACAGCGATCGCACCGGCAAAGAAAAGCGTTCGTTCCGGTGGCATCTTCAGCATATGGCAGGAAAGCCAGATCAACCCCAGAGTGACGATGAGAGAGCCGATGCTCGCCAGCCAAAACTTTGTTTTCACGACATTCACCAGTCCCAGCGGAGCCATTCCAACAATCCAGAGACGCTTCCCTTCCAATGAAAACTGCGGATAAACAAACCGGGTCGTAAGCGTGGCCAGGTTCAGTGAACACGCACCGAGGTTCAGGAAGGAAACCAGGTTCACCCAGAACGGATTCGTCAACTGCTGCGAAAAGTGTCGGAGGTTGATGATGTAGACCGCGAGCAACCCGAAGAGCATCACGGTCTGGCCCCATTGCGTGGTATCTCGCCAGAAAACCTTCGCATCTTTGATGATGAGCGCTCGGACATCCGAGGGTATGGCGGAAATCCTGGACAGGGTTCGGTCCGTTACCCCACGTCGATAGTCAAAGGCAGGGATTCGCTTCTGGCGTGCCTGGAACCATTTCCATTCGCCCAGCATGCTGGCACGGCTGTGAACCATTGAGAAAGATTCATAGAACCAATTTCCCAGACGCGTGAAGCTCAGAAAACCGAAGAACAAAACATTGCTGAACAAGACCAGGACAAAAAAGCCAGCCGAAGCCAAAGCACCTTCCGACCATTGAATCACTCCCTGCGAAAGCCAGTAGCTCGGAAGAAAGGGGAAATGGGCAAACTCCGTCTTCACCAGTAACCGATCCAGCACGGCCAGGACCTGGGTTTCCACCATTTCATCTGAAACAGGTTCGGCCTTCAGCCAGAAAATGGCAGCCAGCAACAAGCTCACAGCACTTATTAAACCGAGCACCTGGAAGGTTCGGCGGTCCAGGAATCGTGCGATGTTCAGGGCCAGCCATGCCCCTGCCACACCGGGTAAAACAATGAACAGGCTGATCAGCACAATCGTAACCAGGTAGAAGTGCCAGGGAACGTCGCGGACCATTCCATATGCCGCGAGTAAGGGCGACATCAGGAAAATGAAAGCCCAGGAAGCGAGCAGAATGGATTCAACAAACTTCCATTGAAAAATAGTTTGGGTCGAGACCGGCAACGAGAGAAGGAAGTTGGTCTCGCGGTTACGATAGAAGTTCGTGTAGCTGATGATCAAGTTACTCAGCAGGAGCAGTCCAAAGAGAAAAGCGAAGAGCAGGAAGATTAATCTTTCTGTCAGTAAAACGCCCAGTCCTGGAAATGCAGCGAGGAACTTGAGGCCTTTCCCAAATAACCAGAAAGAAAAGACCGAGTATCCCAGGATGAAAAGCGTGATGACCGCTGAGAGAAAGCGGGAATGTTGGTAAACTCCCTTCAGTTTCCGCAGCGCCACGAAGAGGTTCGTGCGAACCAAAAGGAGGAACGGAGCTGCATTATTCGTCAACGCCACGCGCGGGAGTGTAGCAGGTATGTACCTTTCGCAAGTCGATTTCCCCATGACTGCCAGGGTCGAAGGTGAAGAAAGAAACTGTTCAATCCCACCAACCTGTTGAAAGCTCTGCACATGGCAGAGCGGCATGTCATTGTTACGGGTGGAGCCGGATTCATCGGTTCACACCTGGTTGAGCGATTGATTGCGAACGGGAAAAAGGTCGTCGTCATAGATGATCTTTCCACCGGTCGACGCGAGAACCTGCAGTCGGTTGAAAAGCATCCTGCGTTGCGAATTATTGAATCGAAGGTTTCGGAATGTGGAACCCTGCGGGATCTGGTCTCCGATGCTGAATATGTCTTCCATCTTGCCGCAGCGGTTGGCGTCGAACTCATTCTCCAATCGCAGGTGCAGACGATCCATACCAACCTGCACGAGACCGAAGTCATTTTAAATCTCGCAAGCCGATCGAACATCCCCGTCCTGCTTGCCTCCACCTCCGAAGTTTATGGCAAAAGCCAAAAGCATAGTTTTTCCGAAGAGGACGATTTGATCATCGGACCTCCTCATCTCAGTCGATGGAGTTACGCCTGCTCTAAACTGATGGACGAGTTTCTCGCTCTCGCCTACGGCAAGGAACAGAGCCTGCCTGTCGTGATTGCGCGCTTGTTTAACACCGTGGGCCCGCGCCAAACCGGCAAATATGGAATGGTGTTACCGCGTTTTATTGCAGCGGCTAAACGCGATGAGCCTTTGAAGGTTTATGGAGATGGGAATCAGACCAGGTGTTTTTGTTATGTGCAGGATACGGTGTCGGCATTGATGAAGCTCTCTTCTGCACCTGAAGCTCGGAGCGAAATCTTCAATGTGGGGAGTTCTGAAGAGATATCTATTCGTGAGTTGGCGGAAACGGTTATCCGAATGCTGAACTCGAAGTCAGAGATCGAGTATCTCGCCTACAACGATGCTTACCCTCCCGGGTTCCAGGATATGCTTCGTCGCAAACCGTCGACGGAGAAATTGAAACGAGTCGTCGGCTTTGAACCTGGAACCTCTCTTGCGGAGATTATTCGGGTCACCGCGGAACGTTAGACCAGCGTGAGGAGGCTTGCCTCAGGGCGGCAGTTGATCCGCACCCCGTAGAGATTGCCAATGCCTTTGGTGATGTGTAACCAGCGGTTGTCCCACCGATGTAGGCCTTTCACGTAACATTTGTCTTATCGATACCTATTCCATCTGATTTAAAGCCGCTCGCATCGCAGCGAGGACCTGAGGAGTATGTGTTTCAATCGCCCGGAAGTTGCGGCGGACCTGTTCTTCGGCTGTGCGAACGCCCGGATCGAACGGCTCTTTCACTTGATGCACCAGGTTCAATGCTTTCTTCAGCTCGGGGGATTTCAGCTGGCGCAACGCCGCCACCAACTTTGCATCATGCCAATAGTTCTCGTAGCCGTGTTGCTTCTGCCAGACTTCCACCGAGGAAATCAGCTGACGCAATGGCTTCTTGAGATCCTGCTTTTTATCTGCCGCCAGAATGAAATCATTTCGCGCGGCACTCATTCGCAACATCATGGCGAGGTCGTTGAGAAAACGGCGGGGATCATTGAAGAGGAGCCCACTTAATGGACCTGCTTTCCTCTGATGACGGGGCACTTTTTCGAGCTTCTCTGCCATCGATCTCTGCGCGTCTGCATCGCTACCCGAAAGAAGTTTCCAGGCAGCCAAAATCGTTGGCCCTTGGCCGGGGATGAGTTTCTCGGCAAACTCCAAATAATCCGCCTCCGTCAATGGAAGGCCGTTGGCGCCGCAAGCAAAGGCGAAGATGTTGGGCAATTGAATGCAATGAGTTTGCGCATTGCCCATCACCCCCCTGGCCAGGGCGCCCTTGCCGCCTTCGTAAGCGGCCGTGCCGCCGAAGTTCGACATTGGGAATGAGGGTTCGCCCTCAATTACCCCGTAGTTAAAGCTAATGACTTTCTCGGCGATGCCCAATTTCTCCGCATAGGCCAGACCGTTGGCCACGCTCCAGGGCTCTGGATTGATCGCCTTCAACAACGTCAAAGCTTCCGTTTGTTCCTCCGGTGTGCCGAAAAGATATTTGCCCTGCTCGTAATACCGACTCCATCCCCGCCAACCGAGATGCATCCAGTAGATGAGTTCGATATTGGGGCGCAGACGGTCGAGCATTTTGCGGTGTTCACCGAGAAGATGGACAAACTCGGCTGTGGTCGAACCCGGATAGCAACCGGGGTCGCTGTCGATCATAGCGATCCCATCCATCCGGCCGAGCGGACGCAACAACTTTTCCCGCCAGCGAACCAGTTGTTCCAGGGCGATCGGATCGCCGGGATTTACGAGGTCATCGCAATAGTAATAATGGCGCTTCTCAAACGTGGCACGGGAAGCTTCTGCTTTGCCCTTGATGTTTGGGCAGACCACCACATAGACCCGCATCTGAAATTCTTCATGGATCAAGTCAATGACCTTGCCCATTTTCGTGAGAAACGCCCGGTCACTTTCGGTCAATGGCTCCGGCATCGTTTCGATCATTGGCCAGACGAGAATGGTGTTGTAGCCAATTTGTTTCAGGCCACCGGCGAAGCCGCGCCAATCTTCCACTGTCCACGTGCGAGCAGCATAAGGATGCCGATAGGGCCAGTGCATATGCACATAGAGCCCTTTGATTTTCTCGCTGTTGTCCGTGGCTTGGGCGACGTCGTGAACGCCGAGATGGAAAAGACAAATCAGAAGGCTCAGCAAAGTGCGCTTCATATTTTTTGAAAAGGATTGGGAGAGACTCTGCAAGCCCTGTGCAGAAGCCAAGGGCAAATTAAGCTGCAGACACAAACGAAGGACCACTGGCGTTGGATCACCTCCCACCTGGCTATTTCCATCCATGCAGTTGACAGCTTTGGTGCAAACTGTTTCCGTTCCAACCCTGTTATCCAAATGAAAGTTCCATTCAAGATTGTTTCCGGTTCCATCACCGCTCCCAAAGGTTTCCTCGCGGCCGGAGTGTTCTGTGACATCAAACGCCTTGGCACCGGCAAAGGTTCGCAAAAAGGGAAGAAGCGGGATCTCGCGCTGATTCTCTCCGAAGTGCCCGCCACCGTCGCCGGGATGTTCACCACCAACCAGATCTGCGCCGCACCGGTGAAGGTCTGCATGCAGCGGGTGAAGGAAGGAATTGCCCAGGCCATTCTCGTAAACTCGGGAAATGCCAACGCATGCACCGGCAAACAGGGAATGAAGGACGCTCTCGAAATGACGGCTCTCCTGGCGGAACAATTTCACCTCGCGAAGGAACATGTGCTTGTGGGATCGACTGGTCGCATTGGACTCAACATGCCAATGGAAAATGTGAAGAAAGGAATTCGCGATGTCGCATGGCGCATCAACAGCACCAGCGAAAACGCCGGGCACGTCGCGGAAGCGATCATGACGAGCGACACCAAAGTGAAACAGATTGCCGTCGAAGTGAAACTCGACGGAAAGACCGTAACGATCGGAGGTATCTGCAAAGGTGCTGGAATGATTCAGCCTGGAATGAGTGCCACCGGTGCGCGTCCCGCCGCCAGCCCCTCTGGACTTCACGCCACCATGCTCTCCTTCATCACGACCGATGCCGCGATCGAAGCGAAGCACTTGCAGACGGCGCTCAACGAAGCGGTAGCACAAAGTTTCAATCGCATCACCGTGGATGGCGACATGAGCACCAACGACACTGTCCTGGTGCTGGCGAACGCCCTTGCCGAGAACACCTCCATCAGTTCCACGAAGTCTAAAGATTTTGCAGCCTTTCAGGCCGCTCTCAACCATGTCTGCCTGGAACTGGCCAAGATGATTGTGCGCGATGGGGAAGGGGTTTCTCGCTTTGTGACAATCCGTGTGAACGGTGCGAAGACCTTCGCCGACGCTGACGCGGCCGCACGGGCAGTCGCCAATAGTGCGCTGGTGAAAACCAGTTGGCATGGTGGCGATCCGAATTGGGGTCGCATCATTGACGCTCTTGGATACAGCGCAGCAACAGTAGTGGAAGAGAAGGTGGATATCGGTTACAGCGCACCTGGCTCGAAAAAGATCCTTTTGAGCTTGAAGCGCGGGCAGCCTACTAAAGCCACCTTCAAACAACTCTGCGCTGCTGTCGCCCCGAAAGAATTTGATCTGCACATCAACCTGAACCTCGGTAAATCGAGCGCTCTCATGTATGCGGCGGATCTGACGGAGGAATATGTTGAGTTCAACAAAGGCGACGTAACCGATCCTTCCACCCTGGGAGGATAGGCTGCGGACCGGTTAGGGAGCCGGCCTCGGCGGGAACCGCCGGATCAAAACGGTTCCCAAGAGCCAGCGTTCCAACCCCAAAGGGGTTACGCAACAAAGCCCAGGGTTGCGAGTCTGCGAGCTACCCTGGGTTGAGTGTTAAAGAGCCAACAACCCCAAAGGGGTTGCGTAGCCCATCTGGAGTGACGCAACCCGGGTTGCAGAATCCAATGCCTTATTCCCAGGGAGGGTAGCCCGATCCGATCGGGCAACCCTGGGCTTTGTTGCGGAATCCCGTTGGGATTCAAAGCACCGCACCGGTCGGGTGATACGAGAGTTTTGATATAAAAAGTCACGGCGTTTTCGCTCGGCGAGATTCACTGCATCCATAAACAAGTTGCAAGTCGGCCTGAACTCTTTTTCATTTCGCACGTGCAAGATCTGATCTCCAAAGCAACCACGCTCCTCGAAGCGTTGCCCTACATTCAAAAATTCAGCGGCGAAGTGTTCGTCGTGAAATACGGCGGCAGCTTCATGGATTCTCCAGATCCCACTATCCGCAATGGAGTTGCTCGCGATATCGTTTTCCTCGAAGCCGTCGAGATCAATCCTGTCGTGGTACATGGCGGTGGCAAAGCTATCACGCGCGCCATGGAGAAGGCCGGGCTGAAAGCCAATTTCATCCAGGGCCAACGAGTGACCGACGAACCCACCGTCCAGATCGTCGACGATGTCCTCTCTCGAGAAATTAATCCCGAAGTGGTCGCCACGATCAGATCACTGGGCGGAGCCGTTCAGGGATTTGCCGGTCCGGATATTTTCAAGTGTCGGAAAATTTATCTGAAGAGCCCGGAAGGAGAGCAACTTGATATCGGATTCGTGGGTGAAGTGACCGAGGTAAACACCGCTCCCTTGTTCGCCTGCATCGCGAAGGGGATCACTCCAGTGATCAGCCCGACCGCGCGTGGCGAAGATGGCAAGATCTACAACTGCAATGCTGACGTTGCAGCCGCACAGGTCGCGATTGCTCTAAACGCCAAGCGTCTCGTGTTCATGAGCGATGTCCCGGGTCTCATGCGCGATTTCAAAGACCCTGCTACACTCATTACCCATCTTCAAATCAGCGAAGTGGATGGCCTGAAGAAAGCGGGCGTCGTGGACAAAGGAATGATTCCGAAAGTGGATAGCGCGGTGGCTGCGATCAAGTCTGGCGTGGAAAAAGTCTCCTTCGTGGATGGGCGCGTTCCCCATTCTGTGCTGCTGGAGATTTTCACGGATGCCGGGGTTGGCACCGAAGTGGTATTGTGATCCACCAGAGATCATGAAAGTCATTGCCGTTCAGTTCAGTATTGTTTGGGAGAACAAAGCAGCGAACTTCGCGAAGGTTCACCAATTAATCGCTGCGGCAAATCCCGAGCAAAATTCCCTGGTCGTGCTGCCGGAGATGTTCGCCACCGGTTTCAGCATGAACGCTGGGGAAATCGCCGAAGATTACAACGGCGCGACAGAACAGTTTCTTTCTGAAATAGCTCAGGAATTCGGTATCGGCCTCGTCGCAGGAGCAGCCATGCGTTCTCGCGATGGTAAGATACGCAACAAGGCGCTCGTCTTTTCTCCCGCGGGAAAACTCATTTCTTATTACGCCAAGATGAAACCCTTCACCGTGGGCGGTGAACAGAATCATTATACCGCAGGTGAAAAAGTAGCGGTCTTCCCATTTGAAGGATGGAACATCTCTCCCTTCATTTGTTTTGATCTTCGCTTTCCCGAACTCTTTCGCAAGGCGGCGGCCCAGGCACGGCCAGAGCTGTTTCTGGTCATCGCGAGTTGGCCCGAGAAACGGGCGCAACATTGGATCCCAATGCTTCAATCCCGTGCGATCGAGAATCAGGCGTATGTCGTGGCGGTGAATCGGATTGGATCGGATCCATATTACAGCTATCGCGGCGATTCCATGATCATTGATCCACATGGTCAAATCCTGGCGAACGCGGAGAGCAGGGAAGGGACGGTGCAGGCAAAACTCGATCTCACCACCCTCCGGAAATATCGTGAAGGGCTCCCTTTTCTCGACGACCTTAAATAAGTTACATGGATGAATCGTTGAATCGTTGGGCACCATTCGAATGCCAAGAGCTTCCCACCATGTAACAATGCAACCATTCAACCATTCAACCATGCAACGCACTATGCCTCCCTTCCGTATATGAAATTTCTTTTGCTTGCCCTCATCTGCCTTGCCAATGCAGTTCACGCCGCGGACTGGCCGCAATTCCTGGGGCCAACTCGCAATGGGATTTCCATTGAAACAGGATTGTTGCAAAAATTTCCAACCAACGGTCCTTCCGTCTTGTGGGAAAAAGAAATCGGCACCGGCTATAGCGCACCGTCCGTTCGTTCCGGCAAGGCCGTCCTGCATCACCGCGTCGGCACCAATGAAGTCGTGGAAGCAATTGATGCAAGCACCGGGAAACCTCTCTGGCAGTATGCTTACGAGAGCAAGTTTCAGGATCCCTACGGCTACAACAATGGTCCGCGCGCCACGCCGCTTCTAACGGATAAACTCGTTTACACTTTCGGCGCTGAAGGAACGTTGACGTGCCTGAATCTCTCGGACGGCAAACTCCTTTGGCAGCACGCCACGGCAAAGAAGTGGAAGGTTCCCGAGGCCTTTTTCGGAGTCGGCACCTCTCCCGTCCTTGAAGAGGATCTGCTTCTCGTGATGATCGGGGGCGAGCCCAACTCAGGAATGGTGGCCTTCGATGCAAAGACCGGGAAGGTGGTTTGGGAAAACGTTGGAAAAACGAATTGGGATGGTCGCTCGAAGGTCGGTTGGCCTGGAGAACCCATTTTTACATGGCGTGACGAGGAGAAACAGGCCAGCTACTCCACCCCGGTTGTTGCCACGGTGAATGGCAAACGTACCGCTTTTTGTCTCATGCGACACGGATTGGTATCCCTGAACCCCAGGACCGGAGAGATATACGACTCCTTCTGGTTCCGCGCTCGCGTGGATGAATCGGTAAACGCGGCGAATCCGGTGATCCTAAGCAACGAAGTGTTCATCTCCAGTGCTTATTACAAGAACGGTTCGGTTTGGCTCAAAGTTCGTCGCGAAGACCAAAAGTTCGAACAGGTCCGACGCGATCTCGTTCTTGAAGTTCATTGGACCACACCCATTCTCCACGAAGGGTATTTGTTTGCCTTCAGCGGTCGGAATGAGCCGGACGCCATGTTCCGTTGTGTCGAGTTCGCCACCGGTAAGCTGATGTGGGAGCGGGACGAACGCTGGCAGGCGCACACCACCAAAACTCCGGATCGCTACGGTCGCGGATCGGCGATTTTAGCTGAAAATCGTCTAATTGTGCTCGGAGAAGGTGGTTTGCTGGGGCTATTTGACGTTAATGTGAAGGAACCGGTTGAAATCTCCCGCTGGCAGGTTCCATCGATGCATTATCCCTGTTGGGCAGCACCCGTCCTGTCTGAAAAGAAGCTCTACCTGCGGAGCGAGGATCGGCTTGTTTGTTTGGATTTCGCTAAATGATGCGACCAGTAGGGCCAACAAAGGGAATTTTAACCGCGAAATACGCTAAGTAGTGTCTCGCCGGAAACTAATTTGAAGTTGACTGGGATGATTGGGATGAGGATTGAGGGAAGTGAATGTTGGAGACGAAGATGAGGCTTTTCGAGAGAGAGAACCATTCGCTGCCCATTTCCCTCCATATTCCGAGTTACTCAAATAATTATTTGGCGTGAAAAACCGATCGGCGGAGACGCCAAATAATTATTTGGCTACTCGGACGGTTCGGCGGAGTGCTCCAATAATTATTTCACGTCTCCGCCGGATGGGAAATGTACTCAAATAATTATTTGGCGTCTCGGCAGGATCGGCGGAGTAGCCAAATAATTATTTGGCGTCAAAAACGAATCGGCGGAGTGGTGAAATAATTATTTGGCCTCTCCGACGGTTCGGCGGACTACTCAAATAATTATTTCACGTCTCCGCACGATGGGAAAAGTACTCAAATAATTATTTGGCCTCTCCGCCGATCCGTTTTTCACGCCAAATAATTATTTGAGTAACCCGGAATATGGAGGGATGGTAGGGCAAGGATTGAGGGCGAGCTTATCATCCATAGGATCTAATTTCGACCCAAGTAGGGTTCCCATTCCACTGAAAACAGCGAGGATACCGCCCGTTTCTGCTTCATAGGTAATAAAATGAGAATACTAATGATTCAGGTTTGGAGAGGTTTTCAGGAGTGGTTCGCCCAGTCTATTTGAAGCGAAGGTCGAGGCGAGCGAAGCGAGCTTTTTTCACTCATAAAAACAACGAGGAAACGACTGCGATACTGCAATCCTCCTGCCAGGAGCGAAACATCCATTCCCCTCAAAAAAACGAACATTCCCGGCACCCCAGAACAGCAAAGAATCGAATCGCTGCTTTTCAAAACCGGAACAATCTGCGAAACACCCGCCATGAAACCAGAAACGATTCTATGGATCTACATTGCATTCCTCATCCTCGGCGGCTTGATCGGCTTCCTTAAAGCCAAAAGCAAAGCCTCCATCATTGCGTCCCTTGCGTTCGCAATTCCACTGGCCCTTTGCGCCGCTGGAATCCTGAAGCCGATGTGGATTGCAGACGTGATCCTCGGAATTTTGGTAGTTTTCTTCGGAATGCGCTTTTCCAAGTCCAAGAAGATGATGCCGAATGGGATGATGGCGCTGCTTTCCCTGCTGGCGCTTCTTGCACGTGTGATCAAATTCTAAGCATTCTGCCACTTTTACGCCCACAAACGGGACAAAATCTCGTGTCAAAAAGTTTGACACAATACAATAGGAAAATTTACTCTTAACAAACACGGTTTCCTGTATGAAAAGCAACTTTTCGCGCCTCAAAGGCTTCACATTAATTGAATTACTCGTAGTTATTGCTATTATAGCCATTCTGGCTGGCATGCTTCTTCCTGCTCTAAGCAAGGCAAAGGCGAAAGGGCAAAGAATCTCGTGCGTTAACAATCTGAAACAGCTTGGACTGGCCAACGTCATGTATGCCTCAGACAACAACGGGGCTCTAACCGGAACCGAGGCCTATTACGATGACGACATTAATTGGCTTTACAATGGTTACGCGAAAGTGCCGAAGCTTTTCATCTGTCCTGCGACCAAGAATACAGTTCGAACAAATGTCAGCGTCAACGCGATGACGGGAAAGAGCGGCCTGACGGACCTGCAGAAGTTCGCAGTTAACAAAGATACTAATGGCTATAGCTACGAGAATTTTTCCTGGTGGCGCAGTGACAAGACGGGTGCGGCCCATGAATCCACCGTTTCTACCACAATGAGCCCGCAGGTTCGCAAGACTGAAAGCAGACTGGCCAGACGCAAACATATGTCATTCTCTGATGGTCTTGGAAAATTCGGGGTCGTTCCCGGGCCGAGCCTCACCTGGTTGATTCTCGATGGTGATAATCAAGGCACCACGATCTACAATGATTTTCCAGATAAAGGTGACAACCATGGTGACGAAGGTGCGAATGCAGTATTCGGGGATTCGCATGTGGAATGGGTGAAGTCACTGCCCTCGTCCTCTCCAAATCCATCGGCAGGAGATCGCTATTTCCTCTTGCGTGAGCTATCTCAAGACGAAGGAAGAACCGCCAAGCACGTCAATTAACCCGCCAAAACCAAGCCTATGAAGAAGACCCACAAAATACCGTTTCTGCTGCTCATCTCCGGGATGGCAGTCGCCGCCCCTGCCCTGCATGCGCAGGTTTTTTCCGATATCTTCGATTCAAACACTTCTGCATCGTGGACAAGTGTGTTTTTCTCGACGAACGTTACGGTCGACTTTACAGCACAGTTTGCATTCGATTACGGAACCAATCAATTTGTGCGGAATGGAGTGACCAACACCATTCCTTCAGCTCCCAACTCCTCCGGGACGACTAAAGGGTTGAAAGTCGCCGTGAACAAAGATGCCACAGGTGCGGCGGCAGCAGTCAGCTTCTTTCCAAACGGCAGAAACTTCAGCGGAAACTACTCGCTGAAATTTGATATGTGGGCCAACTACAATGGTCCTGCCTACGGCGGCTCGGAATCCACAGAATTTGTCAGCTTCGGATTGAACCACGTTGGAGACAAAGCAAACTACCAAAGTAACTCCGTTAGTGATGGCGTCTGGATGATCGCCGCCACAGAAGCCGGTTCCAGTCCGGATTATCGTGCATTCGTCGGACCTGGCGGCGCACCGGGTGACCTGGGCGAGAGCGCTTTCTTCGACCGAGACGCTGATACCTTTAAAGAAATTAACGCTACCGCCCAGCAGTCTACCAATCACCCGCTTAAGCTTATTTTTCCGTCACCTGCCTTTGAGAGCGCTGGAGCACCCGGAAAACAGTGGGTGCAGGCAGAAGTACGTCAGATCGACGGAATCGTGACCTGGCTGATGAATGGGTATGTCATTGGGGAAACCGATCAGGGCGCTGCCGGTGGAACAACTGGAAATATCTCGATCGGTTACATGGATCCGTTTCCAGGCATTCCCAGCCCGAAGGAAGATTCTTTCATCATTTTTGATAACGTCCGGGTATTTACGAATCCCGCGCCGGTTATTGTGACCGCAGCAAATAACGGTGACGCGAGCGAACCCTCCACTGCTGGCAAAATCAGAATTTCACGAACAGGCAGCACCGCACAGGCCCTCCCGGTGCCTTACCGCGTTGTTGGCAACGCCAAGAGCGGCGTGGATTTCACCCCGCTTAGCGGGACTGCAACAATTCCAATCGGAGCGTCTTTTGTCGATGTTACTATAACACCAATAAATGATACGTTTGCTGAGCCGGTTGAACAAGTAACCATCGCGCTCACCAGTGGAGCGACCTATGATGTTGGCAGTGCAATGATGGGGTCGGTCGGCATCAATGACGACGGGGATACCGTGCCGGTGTTCACCATCAACCCACTTCGTCCTGCCTACGAGCTAAGCCAACTCGGAACGCATAAAGGAAAGGTTGAATTCTCGGTCCCGACGGCGTCTGGATCCAATCTGCAGGTCAACTATACACTGTCAGGAACCGCAACCAACGGGGTTCATTATTCCTCCATTCCAACATCGGCGATCATTCCTGCTGGCCAAACGAATGTAATTGTTGAAATTCTCGCCATCAACGACAACGTGGTAAATGCGGATCGCACGATTATCTTCACGTTACCGGATAGCACCACGGGAACTCTACTGATCAAGAATGATGACCTGACCCCAGGCACTCTCCTGTTTTCTGATAATTTTGATTCCAATACTTCGGCAAACTGGAATCTTTATCGCACCAAACCAGCCGATCCTGCCACGTTCGCTTATGATTACAGCGCAACTGCCAATGACATCCCGGTGGCTCCAAGCACCACCAATGGAACGAGGAAAGGTTTAAAGATCGAAGTTAATACCGTTGCTGCCGGTGCCGCTTCCGGTATCAGCCTCTCTCCCAAGAACCAAAACTTCACGGGCGATTATCGCCTGCGCATGGACGTCTGGATTAACTACAACGGCGCACCCATGGCCGACGGTGGATCACAGTCAACTGAATGGTTCACTGCTGGAGTTGGAACCAGTGGAAATCAAATCCAATGGTATAACGGTGGCACGGCGGTAGATGGAATTTGGATTGGTGTAGATGGCGATGGTGGAAATGGGTTCGACTACCGCATCTACCGCGGAAACACCCAGATTACTGCAACTGCAACACCAGGCGTCTACTCGCAGGGCACCCAGAGAGCCAAAGATGCCTTTGAGACCACGACCGGGGCTTACGCTTTCTTCGGTGGAGAACGTCCCCCTCTTGGACAAAGAACAACTTACCCGGACCTGCAAAATACTCCTGATGATCCATCGAATGTCGCCAACCTGGGGAATGCTGGATTCTCCTGGCATGACATGGTGATCACCAAGAGTGGTTCATCAGTGACCTGGCACATGGATGGCAATTTGATTGCCACGCTCAGCACCAACAGCGCTGTAATGTCTTCCAACATCTTTGTGGGAAGTTTTGATGCCAGCAGCGGGATTTGCCCAGAACCTGCCCTTCAGTATGCGATCGTCGATAACTTACGCGTCGAAAGCCTCGCTGTCGCTCCCGCTACAGCACCAGTCATCACATCCGTTACTAAGGTCGGCAGCAACATTCTAATCAACTTCACTGGCGCAACCACCGACGCAGCTTCGGCCTTCTCAGTGGAAGCGAAAGCAACGCTCTCGACGGCATTCGCTCCTGAAGCTACTGCTGTTATGAGCCAACTAAGCCCGGGCAGTTTCAGGGCAACCATCCCCGTCAACGGGAACACACGCTTCTATCGAATCAAACGATAGAATTTTTTCTCTTCAAATAAAGGCATTCGTCGAAAGGCGAATGCCTTTTTTCTTTTTACCGTCAAATTTTACTGCACGAGTTGGCTTAAAGTGAATCCGTCTGTTACTACAAAAACCGCATGTCCTTTTCACCAAAGAGTGTTCCCAACTGGCGTTTTGTTACTTTCGCCGAGGCAGAGATTGAAACATTGCCGAATCATACACGGCATTGGTACACCAAGCCTGGAATGGTAGCAGACACGAATTTTTTCTTTGTACGCGCCCATTTTCCTCCCGGACAAGCACACAAGTTCCATCACCATCCCAACATGGAAGAAATCATTTATGTTTTATCTGGGAGTGGCGAACAATGGGTGGAGCGCGAAATGAAAATCGTTGGACCCGGAGACACCATTTATATCCCTGCCGGCACAATTCACGCCACCTACAACACAGGTGACCAAACGCTTGAGTTCCTCGCGATCCTTACGCCCGCCAAAGCACAGGGACCGGACACGATTGACGTTAGCGAGCAGGAACCGTGGAAATCGCTCCGACTCTGGAAGTGAAGGTTTGGAACATTTAGAGATTACCGCCATAAATGGCATTCCTTTTCGTTGATAACCGTGATCGGGCTCTAAAGATGGAAAATACAATTATCCTCGTGTCAGGAGGCACAAATGTGCGGTTATGGAGGAATTGCTGACTAAACTTCTACGAATCAACTTGCCAGCGAGTTTCTCTCGTGCGAAATACTTCCCGTGCGTTGCGTTCCGCCGAATGCAGAATTCGGCACGATACGCATTCCCGCCCGGGAATTCGTCATTTTAGTGTGCCTCGGTAGCTCAGTTGGTAGAGCAGTTGACTCTTAATCAATTGGTCCACGGTTCGAGTCCGTGCCGAGGCACCATCTCTTTCATTCCAAACAGCGCAATTCACGCACGTCTTGGCCGAGACCTCGTTCTGAATGCCCGGTCTACAAAAACGGAATTCCGCTAAACTGAAGCTGGGAAGGAATGCGACCTCAATAAATTGTTGTTTAATTTCTATCCACCCGTGAATTAATTGGTCTATAACTACCCGAATGCACAAACCCCTGTCGCGGCCTCAACACCCGTGGATCTTCACTCGTTCCGCCATTCTCCTCCTGCTTCTAACTCTTCTCAATTGCAACTTGAGCGCTGCAGTCCGCACATGGGATGCGGGAGGAGTGGGGGCTAATTGGACGGATGCAACCAATTGGGTATCGAACATCGCGCCCGTCTCAGGAGATCATCTTACCTTTCCAACGGGGACTACGAAGCCAGCACTCACAAACGATTTTCCTGCTTTCACCGACTTTGGGATTATCACTATAGGAAACAGTTTTTACATCACTGGCAATGCTATTGACCTTACGAACAGCGTAAACTTAACTGGAAACTTAATAAACCCGGTTGTTGATCTGGCATTGCGTCAGGCAAAAGCCTGCACCTTCAGCGTCACAAACGTTAGCAGCAGTCTGACCTTGGACGGAAGCCTTGCCTTGGGCACCTTCGCCGCGACGTTCCTCTCCAGCAACCGTATCACCGTCGCAGAAATCACCGGCACTGGCACTAATGCGCAGGTTATTAAGAATGGTTCTGGAACACTGAACCTGCCCGGAACAAACACTTACCTTGGGGACACCATTGTAAACGCCGGCACCCTGAAGGTTAACGGCGTCGTTCAATCAAACGTGGTCTTAAATAGTAATTCAACCCTCGGAGGCACCGGCACAGTTGGAAAAATTACTTCCTCAGGAAGCAGCCAAATCAACATCACGCCGGGCGACAATGGCCCGGGGATCCTGAAGGTTGCGGGTGCAACCGCGTTGAATTCGAACACTGAACTGATCATTCAACTCAACGGCAACACCGCTGGAACTGAATACGATCAATTGCGCTGTGCAGGGACGATCAATTTAGGAAGTGCAGCACTGACAGTTGTTCGCCACGCTGAATTTGAGCCAGCCCTCAACAAGGTGTTTGTTATTGTGACGAACGCGGCGACTTTTTCCATCACTGGCCAATTTATAGGTCTTCCATCAGGGGCGACCGTTACCTTTGACGGCGTCACTTATCAGGTCTCATATACCGGAGGGAGTGGCAATGATGTGACGCTGACCGTCACCGCACTTTCTGCACCTCTCACCACACGGACCTGGGATGGTGGTGGCGCGAACCGGTTGTGGATGAATGCAACGAACTGGGCCGGCGATGTCGCTCCCGTAGTCACAAATAGCCTTCGATTCCTGCGAAACACTGCGAATTCCATCTGCACAAACAACTATCCAACTGACACTCTCTTCAATCAACTGCGCTTCAGCGGAAGCTTAGTTACCAATAGCTATCCCCTATTGCGCGGGACCGGGATCAAACTTTTATCAGGCATCGAAGCGACGGGCCTCTCTGGTGGTGGCGTCGTGGCGATCGAGATGCCGATTAAATTGGCCGCTACTCAGATTTTCACAAACGATTCTACCAATACGATCATCGAACTGCGTTCGAACCTGGTCGTAGCTCCATTCAGCCTCACGCTCAAAGGACAAGGTTCGTTCCGAACCACTGGGAACGTCACTGCTACGAACAACGACAATCTTATTTATATCAATAGCGGTTTGATTGTTGGTGGCAGCATTACGGGGAATGTTTTGCTTTCAAGCGGAGGAGAACTTTCCGGTGATGGGCGGATCCTTGGAACGTTGACCTCCTCCGGAGGAACACTTGAGCCAGGCGATCAAGGACCAGGCAGTTTGTTGGTAGGCGGCAATGTTTCGCTATTTACCAGTACCGTCCGTTTCGAACTCACGAATGCTCCCGGAACCGGGTTTGACCGTTTGGTGATTTCAAACGGCAACCTCAATCTCAGTTTTACGGCCTTGGATCTTTTCGCGCCCATAACTACGAAGGAAGTTGTGGGAACTACCTTCACCATTATCGAACTGACTGCCGCGTCCAATTCGATCACAGGCACATTCACTGGTTTGCCGGAAGGCAGTGAAACAGTGGCGGGCCCTCTTCGCGTGAGGATCAGTTATGTCGGCGGCACCGGGAACGATGTCACCCTCACCATTGTTGGAGTGGTGCCTACGGATATCTCGCGCACTGGATTTACCGCAGCGAATCAAGGCGATACTCTAACGTTCACCGCTTTTGCGACCACTATTTCTTTCGTCACTAACACCTTCCCGGCCGACCTCTCATTTGATCAACTCGTCCTTCGAGATGCCACCGCTTCCGGTGGCGTAGGAGGAATGCACATTGCCGGAAATAGCCTTCGCCTTGAAAACGGAATTTTTGGCAGCCCTCAAGCTGGCCAGAATGATTCTTGTTCATACTTCCTCGATCTGTCGATTGCTCTGAATGCCAGTCAGACATTTACTAATAATTTTAAGTCCGGCATGTCCTTGCATGACCTCGACCTGAATGGGTACGCGTTAACCTTTGAAGGAACAAATGCAGAAGGCTCTGCAGGATTCATCATTGATGGCCTGGTCAGCGGCAGCGGTCCCGGCATCACCAAAAACGGCCCAAAAACACTGTTCATTCAGCCGGATAACGGAGTGGCCACTTACAGCGGACCAACCGTTGTCAACGGCGGCTTCGTTCGTCTCAACGGGAGTTTCGCTTCAGCATTCACGCTGAATCCTGGCACCACATTGGACGCCAAAGGAAGTGTCGCCAGCATCACAGCCAACGGGGCAACTGTTGCTCCATTGACGAATCTGCTGAGCATTGGTCCGATAAATCTCAGCTCAAGTTCCACTTTGGAGTTGGTGGTCAATTCTCCCACCACCAACGCGGATCGTTTGACTGGTAATAGCACCATTAACCTGGGTGGGGCGACTCTTGATCTGAATATGCCGACCACGGCGTTGCAGGATACTAATTACATCCTGGTCTCCAAAACTTCAGCAGGTCCAATCACTGGAATTTTCAACGGCAAACCCGAAGGCGCCGAATTCGTGCACAACAATCGTTTCTACCGCATTAGTTACATGGGTGGCGATGGCAATGATGTGGTGCTCACCTCCACGAATCGCACTCCGGTGTTCAGCCCCGTGCCAAATCAAACCACCGTGGAGCAATCCCTCTTCACCCTGGATATCAACGCAACCGATGCCGATCCAGCCACCACTCTCGCTTTCACCCTGGATCCGGGAACGCCCACCAATACATCGATTGATGGCTCATCCGGTGACATCTCCTGGACACCGACGGACGACCAAGGCCCGGGTGTTCATACCATTTTCGTTCGTGTGACCGACAACGGCAATCCAGCTAAATCGGCTACTATGAATTTTCAAGTGACAGTTCAGGAAACAAATCTTCCCCCGGTGCTTAAGGTTCCTGCCGGAGTAACTAACAATGAACTGGCGCAAATGACTTTCTTTGTGAGTGGAAGTGATCCTGACAGTCCTCCTTCAGATTTGAGTTTTGCACTTGTGCAGGCTCCCAGCGGCATGACTATCAACAGCAACTCCAGTACGAATGCCGCGGTTCAATGGACCCCAACAGAATCCCAGGGACCGTCCACAAACATCGTCCTGGTTCGCGTCACGGAAGTTGCCGGGGGGCTGACCAGCACCCAGGCCGTCACAGTGGTAGCACGAGAGGTGAACACCCGCCCTACCCTCCAGCCACACCCTTTGCTTAAAGTTTACGTTGGCGACCTCGTGGAACAGGAGATGATTGCCAGTGACACAGATATACCGGCCAATCCTTTGACACTCAATTTGGTCTCGCCCCAGGGCGGATCAGTCATTGTCTCAAATCGCCTCTTTCGATGGACCCCGACAGCCAGCCAGGTTGGCGTGCGTTTGATTCGGGTTCAGTGCATCGACAGCAGTCCTGAAGCAGTGAATGGCTCCTTAAGTGTGACTGTTACCAATACGATTGAAGTAGGAATGCTTCGGGTCGTTACCAACACCGCTGACTCGGGTCCGGGTTCATTGCGGCAGGCAATCCTGGACATCAATACCAATCAAGTCGGCGGGGTGATCCGGTTTAATATTCCAGGGACTGGACCCCACAAGATCGCTCCTTTGACGGATTTTGGGCTTATTCAGAGGCCTGCCATCATCGATGGTTATACGCAGCCCGGCTCACGTCCGAATGAGCTCACCAACGGCACCGATGCCATTATTTCGATTGAGATCAGTGGAGAGAACACCCCTTCCGGCCATGGTTTGTCCTGGGGCGGGCTGGGTGGGGGGCAGCCAGTCACAATTCGAGGTCTGTGCATTAACAGTTTCACCAACGGGTATGGCCTTGCTTCAGGATGTGGCTCCTGCGGAGGATGGGCCACCGCGGGATCCGTCATAGAAGGCTGCTTTATTGGGACCGACACCACCGGCACTAACGCCCGCCCGAATTCAGAAGGTATCATTTACGTACAGACCTTCGGCTCGCGCATTGGTGGACCTTTAATATCGCAACGAAATCTGATTTCCGGGAATCTGCAGCGTGGCATCGTTCCCGTCCAGGGATTTGACGGCCAAAATGTATTCGCGCTCACAATTCAAAACAACCTGGTCGGGACCGATCGCACCGGAACCAATGCCCTGGGGAATGGTGGTTCTGGAATCGCAGCCCCAACCGGCGGAAATGGTGGAGTAGGTTTCAATGCTCATAGCTGCCTGATTGCTGACAATGTCTTCGCAGCGAACGGCAGTTTCGGGGTTGAATTTGGTGGGACCGGCAATGTTATCGTGCGAAACAAAATCGGCGTCGGCGCGGACGGCACAACTCCGCTGGGCAACCGCGACATTGGTCTCCGCCTCTTTGGCAATGCTCACATCGTTGGGGGAACCAATGCCACCAATGCAAATATTATCGCTTACAACAGTGGACCGGGAATTCATGTGGTAGACGGGGCTGGCCACTCGATCTTAGGAAACTCTATCTTCAACAACGCAGGGATCGCGATTGATTTACAAAGTTTGGGAAACACGACCAATGACGTGGGCGACACCGATATTGGTGCGAACAATCTCCAAAACTATCCAGTGATCACCAGCGTTATCCCGCAGCCCGGTTTGCTCACCGTTTCCGCATCATTCAACAGTTCCAACTCCACCACTTATCGCATTGAATTCTTCCACAGTGACAGGAGTTTTGATGCCGCACGTTTTCTCGGGTTCACCAACGTGACCACGGATGGATCCGGCAACGTTAGTTTCTCCCTCTCGTTCCCAGGTAATTTTGAGGCTGGATTCGTGAGCGCAACAGCCACCGACACTTCAAACAGCACCTCCGAAATTTCACCCGGTGTTCCGGGCGCTAAATTGGATTTCCTCCGAGTTGGTTCACAGGTTCGAGTGCTGTGGAAACAATACCTGACGAACTTCGTGCTCCAAACCAACCCGCAAGTTGAAAACACAAACGGGTGGAACAGCGTCCTGGGAACGCCACCCAATGACGGAACTAACTTCTTCAGAGATTTTGCTCCGGGAAATTCCAAGTTGTTTTTCCGTCTACGAAGCAACTAACCGGTTGTTTCTAACACTCAGAGTGCTGGGACTTCGGTCGCAGCACTTTGATATACCCGCCGTGGCTGGAGTTGCGTCCGCCAAAACGCAGCGGTAAGGTGGCCACATGAACGCTTTCATCGCGCTGCTCATCGGAACTTTGCTTCTTGGTTCGACCGTCGGGACCTTCGCTGATGAGAAATCGAAACCTGCGAAGCCGCCAGTGGTCGAAGTAACCCTGGATGAAGCTGAGAAACTTGCTGCGGACACCAACAATGTAGTCGTCCTCGACGTTCGGACGCGGAAGGAATTCGCGGCAGGCCATCTGGCCGGAGCGAAAAACCTCGATTTCTATGCGCCCGATTTCGAGCAGCAACTCAGCAAACTCGATAAATCGACACCTTTTCTGGTCCATTGTGCGACTGGCGGCCGAAGCGCCGAAGCTCGGGACAAAATGAAAGCCCTCGGCTTCAAAACCATTTACCACATGGACGGCGGCTACAAAGCGTGGAGTAAGGCAGGCAAGAAAGTCGTTCAGTAAAAACCCTCGCCGTTGGCCTGCCGTTATTCGCTTTGGATGCATGCTTCAGAGTGATGCATCGCACTTCTTTCCTGGCGTCCACTCCCCCTCGCCCCCAGCTATTTCCTTCACGCGAAATGGAATTTCAAGGGTATTTGCTCCGTTAACATTGGCTTTTAGTCACTTCATGTTCTCTTAAGGTTGGTTGGCGTAGGTTGGCGTTATGAAAACGAGCAACAATACCTCAACCCGCTGGATGGTGGTCGACGACGAGGAAGAAAATGCCTGGTTGTTGCAGCACATGCTCAGTTTGATCGGGGGTGTCGAAGTCGCCTGTTTCAGTTGCCCCCAGGAGGCTCTCGCCACTTTCAACCAGGATCCCCAAGGATTCAACCTTGTTATCACGGATTTCAATATGCCGGGTATGACCGGAGACGAACTGCGCCGCCAATTACGGGCGATCGCACCTCGCATCAAGATAGTCTTGATGACGGGGAACCTGGAATGGACACAGACAGATTCATTGCTTCGCGGTTTTAATGGATTCCTGCAAAAGCCGTTTTCCATAAGTGAACTGCGTGACCTGGCACTAAGCCTGACGGGAAACCTTCGCCTTCAGGCTGCCTGACTTATGAAATTCCTCCTTTTACTGCCAGCGCTTGCCATTTTCTTGAGCCTCGTCTCAACCACCACCTTCGCTCACCAAGGACAACCGACCGGCGTAACCCAGGCCCATGATCATGTTCATTCCACCAACTTTGTTTCGATTACAATCGAAGGTGGATCCCGAATCATCCACGCCAACGGAATACCGGACCATGCCACCGGGGCTTTCCCAAACCGAAACAATCCCAATCGCATCGCGCCTCAGGATCAAACATTTCGAGTTCCGTTAAAGCCCGTTCCGGCGACTTCCCCTTCCCGGCTGGGAATGCATCCTTTCGGTGTGGCATTGAACGGAGTGGTGTTTGATCCAGCCGCGGCGGAATGGTGGAATCGCGATAGAAGCTCAGGCTGGCAATATGAGCCGATGCATATGGAAGGCCGGCTCGGGGCTGATGAAAACAATGCTCATGTGCAACCTTCCGGATCCTATCATTACCACGCGGTTCCGACTGGCCTGCTGGAGAAGCTGAATGGCGAAAAGCCTAAGATGACTCAACTTGGATGGGCAGCAGATGGATTTCCGATTTACTCTCCCTGGGCCTATGTGAAGGCCAAGGATACCAACACCATTCTCAAGAAGTTGCTGTCGAGTTACCGGATTAAAAAAGGAACCAGGGCCAGTGGACCCGGAGGGCCCTTCGATGGAACCTATGTTGCCGATTTCGAATATGTCAAAGGTGCCGGCGACCTCGACGAATGCAACGGTCGCCACGGAGTGACACCAGAGTTTCCCGGCGGCACTTACTATTATGTATTGACTGAAGATTTCCCCTACATCCCTCGCTTTTTCGCCGGGACCCCAGACCCAAGCTTTTTCCGAAAAGGGCCACCACCGTTCCGGACAGGAGCGGAAGAACGCCCGCGGCGCGGCCCTTTCGGCGAACAAATCTCTCATCACCCTGAACAACCAACAAACACGCACGGAGGCGCACACTCGAACCGCACCGCTGCTGCGAAAGGAAAACTATGAAAATACTAAAAACCACATGGATCGGAATCGTTCTCGTCACTGCCGCCGCCGCGTTCGCCCAGGAAACTCAGCCACAGCAACCACCTAAAGGCCCAGGCTTCGGACCCGGTCCTGGCCATCGCCCCCCTCCGCCCATGATTGTCGCCCTGGACGCAAACCGCGATGGCGTAATCGATGCAGCGGAAATCACGAATGCGGCACAAGCTTTGATGCAACTGGATGCAAACAATGACGGGCAGTTGACACCTGACGAGCTGCGTCCGCCGCATCCTCCCGGCGGTCGTTGTCATGACGGTCCACCGCCGGAACCGAGACCCGGAAACCAACAATAGTAGCAGCTTGAATAGGCGGCAAATCGACTGATGACGGGTTCCGGACACTCGTTTCCGGATCCCGTGCGGAGGTTTTATTTCGCCGAAGTCATTTTCCGTTTCGACGCGGAGGTTTTACCTTCCCCAAAGCCGTTTTTCGATTCGGCGCAAAGGTTTTTACCTTCCGAAAGTCGTATCTGAGTCTCCGCCAGAGGTTTTATCTTCCCAAAAGTCGTAGCTGAGTCTCCGCCAGGGGTTTTATCTTCCCCAAAGTCGTAGCTGAGTCTCCGCCAGGGGTTTTACCTTCTCCAAAGTCGCAGCTGAGTCTCCGCCAGAGGTTTTACCTTCCCCAAAGTCGCAGCTGAGTCTCCGCCAGAGGTTTTACCTTCCCCAAAGTCGTAGCTGAGTCTCCGGCGGAGGTTTTACCTTCCCCAAAGTCGTAGCTGAGTCTCCGCTGGAGGTTTACCGAACCATATGAGGAGGCTTTGAAACCGCCAGATCACTTAGTGTCAGGATGACTGGTCCGCTGGTAATGTCTCTTGAGCAGATCCTCACCGAAGTCGTTCTGAAAATCGCGCCAGACCGTATGGATGTGATTGGCGTTGCCCTGGGTGTTATCGCACTCGAGTAGAAATGTCGGGCCCTGCACACGGTAATAGTAGCCTTTTCCCTTTTCGATACTTCCCGCCCAGGCGAAATGGATATCTTCAAACCCCGCAGTACGAATTTTTTTCCAGTCATCGTCGGCAATTTCTGCCCGGTAGCGATAGATGTATTCCCTCATTACGTTCAGAAGCAGTTCGCCCTGCTCCTTGTTCATGTCACTGAATGCTAAACCAGCTGGCTCCAATGGTTTCACCGTCCTGCTGGCTCCCGAGACTATTTCCTTGAGGGCCACATCCGAGAAAATGGCCGTTTTGCGCTGGTCCTCATCCAAAGCTGTGACCAATTGCCTGCCGAGATCCTCCTCCAAAGCGAGTGGACGAGTTCCCTTTTTTTCACCTTCCATGACTTCGCCAGGGTTTGAACCCATGAAATGGGGCGTCCCGGTGACGAATTCTCCCTTCACGATCGTAAAATTGAGGGAAAGATGGTGGCCTTCGAAGCGCCAACCCCAGGTGCCTTTCTCGGAAGGCTCTCCAAAGATCAAAACAAAATAGTTTTCAGAATCACGGATAGGATTCTTCTTCTCCATCTCGAAGAGCACCTTCTCAAGATCTATGATTGTGTTGGCTTTGATCAGGCCTTTCCGGCTCATGGCCGAATCAAGGAGTTCGTGAACCAGATCTTTTTGCTTTTTATCCAGTTCTTTTAAAGAGATGCCTTTCCGCTCTTTGGGAACGTAATGCCAGTCGTGGCGGAGGTCCGATTCGAACTCCATTGCCCCTTTCGCTTTTAGTTCAGGCGAAAGGCTTGCCAAAAAAGCATTGGCTGCCTCTGACATCTCCTCCACCGCGATATGTGCTTCCGCACGGATCCACGATGAACAGATTAACAACAAGACAAGACAGGACTTGAGTCGACGCATGGGGTAATCAAAGCCAATCTGGCAACTTTTGAAATAGAAATTTCCCTGATTAGGCAGGGACGGCGCTATCGGGAAGTTTGTTCCGTGCAAAACCACTTGATTTGCTTCCGCCTAATTCTACTTTCTCCAGATGTCTGAAACGCTGACGGCCGCCCCGAAAACGATCTCTTCCCCTGTGAATACCTCCTCGACCTGCCATCCCGCCTTCGCGCACCCGGATATATTTGTAAATCGGCACATTGGGCCGAATGCCACCGAAACAGCAGAAATGCTGAAGCAACTCGGTTTCTCGGATCTGGAATCGTTCATCGGCAAGGTGGTTCCCCAGCAAATCCGAGCCACGGCAAAGCTCGATCTTCCTGAACCACAGAGTGAGTTCGAAGTATTGAAGCAACTCCGCGAGATCGCCTCGAAGAACCAGGTCTTCCGCAACTACATCGGCATGGGCTACTCGGATTGCATTACCCCGCCGGTCATTCAGCGCAATATTTTGGAAAATCCGGGTTGGTACACCCAATACACCCCTTACCAGGCGGAGATCGCGCAGGGTCGATTGGAGTCGCTCCTGAATTTCCAAACAATGATCTCCGAACTCACCGGCATGGATATCGCCAATGCGTCCATGCTCGATGAAGCCACTGCCTGCGCGGAAGCAATGCATCTCTGCTTCGGAGTGAAAGGCGATGAACGAAATGTCTTTTTTGTTTCGGAAACGTGCCATCCGCAAAATATCGATGTGCTAAAAACTCGCGCTGATGTGTTGGGGATCGAAGTCGTGGTGGGCAATCATGAAACTTTCCAGTTCAGCGAGAAGGTCGTCGGAGCGTTGGTGCAATATCCGGATACGAACGGCGCAATTGTCGATTTCGAACCGTTTTGCAAGAAAGCCCACGATGCTGGGGCACTTGTGGTGGTAGCGGCCGATCTCCTGGCGCTGACGCTGCTCCGCCCTCCGGGCGAGTTCGGGGCCGACGTGGCCGTGGGAAGTGCGCAACGGTTCGGGGTGCCGCTGGGTTACGGAGGGCCGCACGCCGCCTATTTCTCCGTGAAAGATGCTTTCAAGCGTTCCATGCCGGGTCGCCTGGTGGGTGTCTCCAAAGATTCGAATGGTCGCCCTGCCCTGCGCCTTTCGCTCCAGACGCGCGAACAACATATTCGCCGCGAAAAAGCGACGAGCAACATCTGCACCGCACAAGCGTTGCTCGCCAACATGGCCGCGATGTATGCCGTTTATCATGGCCCGGAAGGTCTCACGAAGATCGCGCAACGAGTCCACCTGATGACCAGCGTTCTGGCGGAAGGTTTAAAGAAACTAGGCTACCAGATAGCGACGACCAACTTCTTTGACACCATCAAGATCGGCCTGGGTGCAAAAAAGAGCGTCGACATCATCAAGCTGGCGGAGGAACAGAAGATGAACTTCCGTGTCATCGATGCCCATACCATCAGCATCTCGCTCGATGAGACGACCTCAGAGCAGGAGTTGGGAGCGATACTTGCCGTTTTCAACGATGGCAAAGCACCACCGTTCGCTCCTGCTGATTTAATCAAAGCGGCGTCGACCATTTACCCGGCTCCATTCGCACGCACCTCGAAATTTCTGCAACATGCGGTTTTCAACAAGTTTCATTCGGAAACGGAGATGCTTCGTTACCTGCGTCGTTTGGAATCGAAGGACTTGTCGCTCACGACTTCCATGATCCCGCTCGGCTCCTGCACGATGAAGCTGAACGCCACCGCGGAAATGTTCCCGGTGTCATGGCCGGAATTTTCCAAACTGCACCCGTTCGCGCCGCTCAATCAAACGCGCGGTTATCAATTGCTGTTCCGCCAGTTGGAACAATGGCTCGCGCAATGCACAGGATTCTCTGGCGTTTCGCTCCAGCCCAACGCCGGTTCCCAGGGCGAATACGCCGGCTTGCTCGTTATTCGCAAATATCACCTGAGCCGGGGTGATACGCACCGCAATGTGTGCCTGATCCCGACTTCAGCTCACGGAACCAACCCCGCCAGTGCTGCCATGGCCGCGATGAAGATCGTGGCGGTCGCCTGCGACGCAAACGGCAATATCGATGTCGCCGACCTCCGGGCCAAAGCGGAAGCGAATAAGAACGAACTCTCGTGCCTGATGGTGACTTACCCGTCCACCCACGGTGTCTTCGAAGAAAGCATCCGCGAGGTCTGCCAGATCATTCATGACAACGGCGGACAGGTCTACATGGACGGCGCCAATATGAACGCGCAGGTTGGATTGACCAGCCCGGGAGGAATCGGTGCGGACGTCTGCCATCTCAATCTTCATAAGACGTTTTGTATTCCACACGGTGGCGGTGGACCCGGAATGGGACCGATCGGTGTCGCGAAACACCTCGTTAAATTTCTTCCAGGCCATCCAGTCGTGAACCTTGGTGTAGAGAATCCGATCGGTGCCATCTCCGCCGCGCCATGGGGCAGCGCCAGTATCCTCACTATCTCCTGGGTTTACATTGCCATGATGGGAGCAGAGGGACTGACTGACGCAACCCGGATCGCCATTCTCAATGCGAACTACATCGCGCACCGTTTGAACAGTTACTTCCCCGTTCTCTACAAAGGTAAAAACGGATTGGTCGCTCACGAATGCATCGTGGACCTCCGCCCTTACAAGAGTGTCACCGTCGAAGACGCAGCTAAACGACTAATGGATTACGGCTTCCATGCGCCCACTATTTCCTTCCCCGTTGCTGGCACCATGATGATTGAGCCGACCGAAAGTGAATCGAAGGAAGAACTGGATCGTTTGTGCGATGCGCTTATCGCGATCCACGCTGAGATTCAGGAAATCGAATCCGGCAAAGCGGACAAGCTGAATAACGTCATCAAGAACGCACCGCACACCGCGGAAGCAGTGGTGAATGATAATTGGAATCGCGCCTACTCCCGCGAACGCGCCGCCTTCCCTGCCCCATGGACCCGGGACGGCAAATTCTGGCCCTCAGTCGGCCGGATCGACAACGTCTACGGCGATCGCAACCTGGTCTGCAGCTGCATTGGGATGGAAGCGTATACCAGCTGATGAAGAAGTTCCTCATAGCAGCAGGACTCGGCATACTGGTCCTGCTGCTGGGACTTGTGGGACTCGCTTTCTACAATCCGACGAACCCGAACAACTATTCCGATCTTCTGGTGCTTCAAGACGAGGTCACTGAAGGGGAGGACGGATTCCCGTTGATAGAGCAGGCCGCGAATGCGCTTTCACCATCCGATCTGGCGGATTGGTGGAATATATCGCAAGAAATAGAAACCAATTCCACCAAGGCATCCAAGCTTCTGGAAGACAACGCAGAAGCGTTGCAGTGGTTCAAGCAAAGCTTGGTTCGGCCTCGGATTAGAATTCCAGGCAGTTCGGCGAATAACATCTTCTCCTCTTCGTTCTATCAAAGTCTTCCCGACAACAGTTGGTTCATGCTGACTCAGTTATCGATCCTGAACTCTCGCGAAACTTTCCGGTCGGGTTCAGAAATAGCAGCCTTCGAGTCTCTACTCTCGCTGATCGAACACGGTCATAAAATTCAGGATGCCGGCGGCTCGCTGGAAGACTGGAGTTCAGGGATATACGTCAAAAGATGTGCTCTAACGGAGTGGACGAATTTGATCCATAAGTCCTCTATCGGATGTGAAAACCTAAACCAATTTTCCAGTCGATTGCATTTCCTTGAGCCGAACCTCACAGGCTTCTCTAATGCAGCAAAGCGAGATTTTCAACTGACACGTGAATTAATTGCCGATTTAAAAGCAGGAAAACAATTCCGGGATTTCGATTTACCTCATGGAATAGTCCTGCTTACAAGACCGCCGCACCTTTCCCGACTCATCAACACCGTCGAAACGGAAGAACAATTTGCCATGGCTATGCGGGCGTCGTTGGCATCTGTCACAGAGCCTTTTTCAAAAATGTCTATTCATCAGGTTCTGAAGCGTCCGGAGAGCGAGCTAAAACTTTCCATCGATCTACTAAAGGGCAATGCGCCCGGAAAGATCCTTACCCTGTTCACGCTTCCCGATTATAAGGATTACCTCTCTGATAGCTGCAAAGAAAAGACAGGAGACTTACCAGCGACCCTCGAATCATTGATCCCGGACTTCCTTCCAAGTATCCCTATCGATCCCTTTGATGGTCGACCGATTCGGTATTCACGCGAAAAGAAGCTCATTTATTCTGTCGGTGAGGACCTCATCGACTCAGGAGGAAAGATAGGCGTAGACCACGAAAGGTTTGATCTCGTCTTTCCGATTAATTTCTAGCGGTTCGGTGTCGATCCAGAGGAATCGTTGGAGATTTGGCGAACAACGTCCGATAACGGCCGTTACTACTCCTCGGGAAACGGGCTGTAACGCGTTACACTGACCTTCGCTTTCAGGCTGCCGAAAGTGCAAACTGCTTTGTTTTAAAACGTCCACCCCAACTCCTCTTCCTTAAAGAAGTAGAGCAGCCCAAGAATTCTCATTTGCACAATAAGTAAATAAAGTCCGATGAATCCGGCAAGGAGGGCGGGCACGACCGGGATCGGGATGAACTCCAGTCCCAGCTCAATACCGACACGGAGTGCAACCATCACCGCCAACAACACACAAACGATCACATATTCTTTGGCGATCCGCACCATCGAGGGAACGATCAACATCGGGTTCAGCGCAAACATTGACTCATACATAGCTGTCGCCAGGAGCGACATTGGCAGCGAAACGCATCCGAACAATAGCAACGCCAGCCCGATAATCACCTTCAGCGTGGGATCCATGTCCGCAAAAAGCCAAAAGGCAATCGCAGGACCGAACGAGGCTGCAAACGTTCCTACCAGTAAAATTGCCGGATGTATGATATCGGAATACCATTCGGAAAATTCCGGAAATCCCGGCATGTCTTCGTCCCCCTGAGCAGAGGATACAACCATCTTCTGCATGAAGGCAGCGAGGTAACCGAAACCAATTACCGCTATAATCCAGGAATACCCCCCCATGAAGTCGAGGACGCAAAATACCAACGTTCCGCAAATTAAGGCAATCAACCCATCTCTCTTAAATGGATACCCAAAGGACTGTCTCATCATACGGTAAAATCCCTGCTGCCGGATATTTGCAGATGCGGGAATGGGAAAAGCTCGGACAGGATTGAACACCTGCGGTTGAGCCGCGAAAGCGGGCGCTCCCCCTTCCGTCGTATGCTCCACCTTCGCAACCCGCAACCCAAGGCGCGCAGGGGCAACCGCAGCCGCGACAGGTTCCGATTCAGCAACTTGCGATAGTTCAGCGAGGCCAACATCTACCAGGCCAAATCTCAAAGCCTGCCCCGGAAGCCACGCTGCATCTACAATTTGCTCATCATCGATGAAAGTTCCATTGGTCGAACCAAGGTCGCGAATCGAAAGGGCGCCTTCGTTGAAATAGATCTCTGCGTGACTGCTTGATACGGAGGCGTGTGCAATTCGAACATCACATCCCGCGGCCCGACCAACCAAATTGGTTCCTGGTTTAAGCTCGGAGCTGCCGATCGGAGATCCATTAATCGAGAAGGAGAGTGTGGCCATTGGGGGCATCTTTTTTAAGGAACGGACGGAACGTTGGCGAGCTATTTCCAAAGCTTCAGGTTGGGTTCTTTCAATTCGGTATAGCCCGTCTTCTTCTTGAGCTTCGTCCACTTGCCTTCGAGGCGTCGAATTCGATCCGCAGTGGGAGGGTGACTGGCAAGCGCTTTGACAATTCTCATGTCCAGTTCGATGTGCCCTTGTTGTAATTTTCGCAGCGCCGTGATGGCACCTTGTGGATTAATATCCGACCTTTTTAGGTATTCCCAGCCAACCGCGTCGGCTTCAGTCTCGTACTTTTGCGAAAAATTCTGGCTGATTAGAAAGCCGGAACCATGGCCAATCGCCCCGAGAAACCCGGTATCGTTTCTCAGGAAGGCGCGCAAAAGCAGGTAAGGACCAGTTCGCGAGACTATGTGCTTGAGTCCGTGGCGCTCTGAAACATGCGCTGTTTCATGTGCCAGAACACTCGCGAGTTCTTCAGGGGTCTCCAACAACCCAAGCAAACCACTTGTAACCAGAATATTCCCCCCCGGCAAAGCCATCGCGTTTGGATCCTCTGATTCAATGATGTAAAACTTAAAAGCAAAACGCTTCTGTTCGGATTCCGGAATAAACCGCATGGCTAACTGCTCAATCTGACGGACCGCATTGGTGTCTTTTATGAATACCAATTCATCTTCCATTTCCTTCAGAATAGAATTCCCCATTTCTTTCTCGTAGGTCGTTGGGACTTTGCTGACGAGGTAGTCCACTGTCCACCCGGCAGCCAGGAACAGGATCAGAGCCAGAAGCATAAACACCCCAAAAACGCTCAGCGTAATCCAGATCAATTTTCGCCAACTGTATTCCTGAACCGTTATGTTGCGAATCTGCTGACGCAAGGCCGTTTTCCCCACGAGATATCTCTCGTCGAGAATATCGAAATCATAAGTATAAACAGTCCAGCCCGGGTGCTTGTGATGGCGTAAAACAATTCGATCGGAATCCCCTGGCGATACTTCGAGAGACAATCCTTCTATCGGAAAATCCACCGTGGCCATGGGGGATTGAAACCGTAGCGTCCATTGGTTGAGGACGATCTCCCCAGTGGCTACTTCGTTCCCGAGATCTGAATGGTATGCATTCGCTCGATAACTATTTCCTGCACCTTCCAAGCTATTTTACTTTCTCCCACTTCACATCATAGGAATATTTGTCGAAGTAGATGTTTCCTTTGCTGGTTTCGAGTTCTCCGCGCTGAAAATCTACGTCGTCTGACCGGAATGTTTGTTTAGCTGGGTTCAACTCCTGGCTGTGATCTCCGTTGGCGATCAGTCGGTATTGATCCAAACCACCGAAGTAAAAGTCATTCAACTCCGTCCGTTCCTGTGCGCTCAGGCCGTTCGCATACTTCAGGAAAGCACCACCGACTTCTACGTCAACGGGCACCCAACCCCAGGGAGCGAGATAGATCTCCGTCCAGTCGTGCATATTTTGGCCGCCTGGGAAAAGGAACCAACCGGATTGCCAGCGGGCCGGGATCCCTTCGGCACGGCACAGTGTGATGTAGAGTAGCGCCTGCTGTCCGCAATCGCCAAAGTCGTTCTTGCGGCAATATTCACTGATATTCGGAATCGTGGAGTATTCGAGTGCGTAACTGTATTGGATCCGCTTCCCGATCCAGTCATAGATCGCCCGGGCTTTCTTCAAGGCATTGGTTTCTTTGCCCACGATCTCGGCCGCCAGTCTCTTGATCTCGGGAGTGAAAACAACGTGGGGGGATTCCTGCAGAAATGGTTGCAACTTTGCATCCACCTTCAGTTCCTGAGATTTCGCAACATTCAGATCGAAGCGGGTCGCGCGGGTGGAGTAGCGGTATTTGATTTGAAAAATGGTCTCCCCTGCAGGAGCAGCAGGTTGTTCAAGATACACAGAACGAATGTTGCTTTCTTCTTCTGCGATATACTTTGGCTTCGACGAGCTTTCCAATAATTTGAATCCGTCCTGAAATGGGAGTTTCCTCGGAATTGGCAACCAGGCCCGAATGATTTCACTCGCGGGGGCAGCATCGGATTGCGCTTTCACCGTCATAGTGACTTCCAATTCCTGCTGCAACACATAGGGGGTCTTTTCAGCTGCTGCAACTTTGGTCACAAGCCGGGAATTATCCAGCATGGCACGATACAAAGCGTTCTTGCTCCGCGGCGTAATGCGACGTGTGTTCAGATCCGGGTAACGCCAAAAAAGATTGCTCGTGCTCGTTCCGGGATATAGGACGGTGCCGTCAATGGTGCGAGTCTCAAAGCGACCTTCTTTGACCCATCGTTCGAACTCCTCGCGGGACAGATCGCGAACGGCTTTTTGCACACTTCCAAAAAGATTCTTTTTCGTTAGCGAAAAATCCTTTTGAATTCTTTCCAACAGATCGAGTTCGTAGCGCAATTGCTTTTTGTCTGATTCGGAAAGCCCCTTGTCCGCTAGACTTGTGTTCAACACATCAGCGGCTTTCTTGAAGTCCCCACGTTCCCGAATCTCGCGAACTTTGGTCACTGTTGTTTTGATGTCAGCGGCGTGGAGGGAAAGCGATGTAGCAAGCATGGTGCACAAGCAAATGAAGCGAACAAGAGAGCGCATGAACGATTGTTGCGGGAAATGGCGAAAACTTTCGAGAACTTTTGCGACCGGATGAATCAGTCAAGTTCGCGGACAAAAAGGTTGGCGAATTCGATTGAAGAACCGGTGTGGCGAAGGGCAATACGGCCGCGCGGCAGAACGCCGGGTATCTTTTGTTTGTCCACGACCAGTTCGCCATTGAGCTCGATCGAGACACGACTTCCGCGACAGGTGATAACAAATCGATTCCACTGACCAACGGGGGCATCCAATGCTTTTGCTGGCAGGATACCGTGATGACTCATTCCTCCCGAGCCACCGACAGAGGTACCGATATTAACCAGGTTCGTCTCACTACCACGTAAAAGAATGCCGCTGATGCCGCTCTTGGGGGAATTGGTGGCGATCTGCGTTCCGTTCTCGTTCTTCTTTTCCGCACCAACGGCGCGCCAGTCTGCCACGAGGACAAAATCGCCAAACTCCTTCTCCGACCATAGATTAAGATCTTCCGAGGGATGGCCGCCCGCGTTGTGCAAAATCCAGTCTTTCACTTTCCATACACTCATTAAATTCGAGGAAGCCATCCATCCAGTAAGGTCCACTCCGGAATAGAGAGAGGTAAAGGCTTTCTGAGGCTCTGCAATATGTTCCGGTTCGAGAGCGACAGTGGCCGGCAGTTCCTGAACACGAATGTTACGAAACTCCACCGGTGACCCCTCTGACTCGAGACAAATATAACCTTTTCGGGGTGAAGCGCTGTGTCCACGGGTGACAGCTTTGCCATTGAGCGAAAGAGCAATGGCGCCGTCCACGCATTCGATCCGATAATGATTCCACTCCGGCGATGGCTTGGATCGTTTTTCTGTCGGGTAAGCACGGTCCCCTCCACGTCCATTCACCGGAACCATCTTTGCACCGTGAATTGGAAAGATATCTCCGTCTGATGTAAACCAATCACTTTCCCTTCCATCAAGCACCTGCACCTCAATGCCGCGGACGAAGGGTTGGCCCCGTGCTGTCAACGCATCAGCCCACACAAACACACCCGCATTACCCTGCGGCTTCAAATGCCGCCATTCCAGTTCCAGCACGAAGTTCTGATACATCCGTTCGGTGCGAAGCTCACCGGTAGGAACGCCAGTGCATGCAATCAGGTTGTTGGTAGCCGTCCAGGTGTTCGGGGCGCAATTCACGTTGACCCATCCGTCCAAATCATGACCGTTGAAGAGCGGAACAAACTTATCCTCGGCGGTCGCCAGGGCCAGTGAGCCTAATAAAACAACCAGCCATAAGAATCTTTTCATAGTTTGTTCCCAATTCCCGATGAAGCTTAGCCTTCCAAATTCTGCAACGCGGCTTTCACCTTGGCGTGTTTAGCTTGCCAATCTTCCAATCGCTTTTTGTGTTCGTCGAGAACAGCGGGCGGAACTTTCTGCGCGAAACTTGGATTCCCAAGCTTCTGCTCGACCTTGCCAATTTCCTCCGCGATCTTCTCAAGCTCCTTGGTGAGACGCCCTTTCTCGGCGTCCACATCGATCAATCCTTCCATGGGCAGGAAAAGCTCGCCCAAGGGCGACATCGCAGTCGGTGTACCTTTTTTAGGAACATAGCTTGCATCCACCTCAACCTTTTCCGCGTTCAGAAGGATCCGAAGCACCTCCAGATCAATCGGCTTGATTTCAGCAGCGGGCTTGAAGACGAGGTTCACTTTCTTACCCGCCTGAATATTGCCGTCGCGACGCAAGTTGCGTCCAAGGCCAACCAGTTCGTACTTCTGATTCACGAAACGATCATCCGCTTCACTGAGGTTGTAATGCGATTTGAAATCGTCATCCAGTGGCTTCGGCCAGTGGGAAT
The DNA here is from genome assembly GCA_046597605.1 of Limisphaerales bacterium. GTDB lineage: Bacteria > Verrucomicrobiota > Verrucomicrobiia > Limisphaerales > JACDHS01 > JACDHS01. The sequence continues at coordinate 43,301 of JBKJKE010000198.1, forward strand.
ACATGATGGACCTCCCACCCTGCTCTTCCGGCAGATCTGTGTTGAATCCCATGCCATGCCAGAGTTCTTCGGTGACGAACGGAATGAACGGGTGAAATAGACGTAAAGTCTGCGACAAAATGAAATCGATTACTGCGTTCGTGTTCGCTTTCTGAGCTTCGTCCGTGCCGAAGAAGACAGCTTTGCTGGCCTCGACATACCAATCGCAGTATTCACTCCAGAAGAAACGATAGAGCGCCGCCGTAGCATCGCTGAACTTGTATTCAGTGAACGCTTTGTCGATATCCCGGATGGCAGTATCGAGACGCAATAGAATCCATTTATCATCGCTTGTGAGGAGCTCAGTCCGGATCTCGCCTTCCACTTCGCCTCCCTGCATTTGCCGGAAACGACAGGCGTTCCAGAGCTTGTTGCAGAAATTTCGGCCGAGCTCGACATCCTTTTCATCGAACAAAACGTCCTGCCCGAGCGGCGCACTGCGCATTGTTCCGAAGCGCAACGCATCAGCCCCGTATTGCTTGATAAGATCCAGTGGGTCCGGCGAATTGCCGAGCGTTTTAGACATCTTACGACCCTGTTTGTCGCGGATGATCCCGGTGTAATAGACATTCTTGAACGGCAGATCGCCCATGTACTCGTACCCGGCCATGATCATGCGCGCGACCCAGAAGAAAATAATATCTGGACCAGTGACAAGATCGGTCGTGGGATAGAACGCTTTCAGCGTCGGCGTCTTTTCCGGCCAGCCCATCGTCGCAAAAGGCCAAAGCCAGGAACTGAACCAGGTGTCGAGCACGTCGGTGTCTTGCTCCCAACCTTCGCCTGCAGGAGCTTCCAATCCGCAATAAACTTCTGTCCCTCGATACCACACCGGAATCCGATGCCCCCACCAAAGTTGCCGGCTGATGCACCAATCCTGAATGTTCTCCAACCAATGATCGTAGGTCTTGGCCCAACGATCCGGATAAAACTTCATCTGCCCATCGGCAACGCAGTCTTTCGACTCCTTCACGGCGGGATACTTGAGGAACCACTGTTCGCTCATGCGCGGCTCGATCGGCACATCCGCACGCTGACTGAAGCCAACGTTATTTTCGTAAGGCTTCTCTTCGATCATCGATCCGAGTTCCGTGAGCTTTTCGGAAGCAATCTTACGCGCCTTGAAACGGTCTAATCCCCTTAGATCAGCCCCGGCCAAATCGTTCATCGTGCCGTCCGGATTCATGATATCGATCAATGGCAGCTTATGACGCGTGCCGATTTCAAAATCCGCCTTGTCATGAGCAGGCGTCACTTTTAGCACGCCTGTGCCGAATTCAAAATCGACATGATCATCACCAATGATCGGGATGAGTTTTTGTTCCTGAGGCAATTCCACCGGCAACGGACGCACGATATGTTTACCGATCAGATGAGCGTAGCGCGGATCCTTCGGATTCACCGCTACCGCCGTATCGCCCGGAATCGTTTCGGGTCGGGTAGTTGCGACGGTCAGCCATGTTTCAGGCTCTTCCGCGACCTGCACCTTAAAGTGGTACATGAAACCTTTTTGCGGTTTCATTTCCACTTCCTCATCGGAAAGAGCGGTCTGAGAAACAGGACACCAATTCACCATGCGCTTGCCGCGATAGATCAGTCCCTTTTTGTAGAGCTCCACGAACACCTTCTGGACGCAGCGGGAATACTCCGGGTCCATCGTGAAACGTTCACGGGTCCAATCACAGGAGGCACCCAGCTTCTTCAGCTGTTGAATGATGATCCCACCCTTGTCCTCTTTCCAACTCCAGACCCGCTTCAAAAACTCTTCGCGACCGAGGTCATACTTGGTCTTCTTCTCTTCCTTCCTCAGCGCCTTCTCGACCTGCACCTGCGTTGCGATCCCTGCGTGATCCGTGCCGGGAAGCCACAAAACTTCCTTCCCATCCATGCGCGCTTTGCGGCTCAAAATGTCCTGAATGGTATTGTTGAGGACATGCCCCATATGAAGCATCCCGGTGACGTTCGGCGGCGGGATGACAATGGAATACTTGGGCTTGGGCGACTCGGGATTGGCAGTGAAGCAGTTGTGCTTCACCCAAAAGTCATACCATTTGTCTTCAACAGATTGCGGTTCGTAAGCTTTAGGAATTTCGGACATAGCTATATTTTTAACCACGGATGGACACGGATAAACACGGATGGGGAACTAAAGCGCAACACGCTCCCATTCCAACCTGGCATTTTTGAAATTGATGATAAGCCCGACCCTGAGTTTGGTAATTCGAAGATAATTTAACATCTGCCCGCGTTCGTGGTCACCCAGACGGTCGATGACCTTGGCATCGATCACGACGGAATTGAAGGCAATTAGATCAGGCACGAATTCCCCCACATGCTCCTGTTTGTAAAGAACTTGAAAACGGCGCTGCTGATCAAACGAAATTTGGCGTAGCTTGAACTCAACGGTCAGAGCATTTTCGTAAACCTTTTCATTCAATCCCGGCCCAAGTTCATTAATTACCCCGAAAGCGCAGTTTATGATCTGCTCGGTTTCCTGCCGCAACAGCAGCTTAGATGCACGGGGTTCACGAAAGTCTATTACCTCATCCGTGTTCATCCGGGTTTATCCGTGGTTAGATTTTTTCCCTCTTAGCAAGCCATACTCCAGGCTATCAACCAAAGCCTGGAGACTGGCGTCGATGATGTTGGTGCTCACGCCGACGGTGCCCCACTCGTCTTTGCCATCTGTCGACTCAATCAATACACGGATCTTTGAAGCGGTTCCGGTTACGTTCCCCTTCCCCGAGGGCGTGCTGATCGGTTCCACCTTCTCACCGTCCAGAATACGCACTTTGTAATCCGTCAATTGAACCTTCTTCAATTGCGGAAAGAATTTGGCCAAGGCATTACGCAAGGCAGAATCAAGCGCGTTCACCGGACCATCCCCGTCCGCAACGGTATGGGCAAACTCATCTCCAACACACACTTTCACCGTCGCCTCGCAAATAGACTTTCCTTCCGCGCCCTTATGGATCGCGGCATCGCGACGCATCGAGACGTGATAGGCCTCCACCACGAATGGCGGTGGCTCGTTATTCAACCGACGACGGATCAACAACGCGAGCGAACCTTCCGCAGCTTCGAATTCATATCCGGCGTGTTCCAACTCCTTGATACGCACCAAAATGCTTTTCAGCTCAGGAGTATCGTTGGCGATCTTGAAGCCAAGCTCCTGCGCTTTCATCACGATATTGCTGCGACCCGAAAGATCACTTACCAGGATGCGACGCTGATTGCCGACGAGCTCCGGATCAATGTGTTCGTAGCTTGAGACAAGTTTCTGCACCGCGTTCACGTGGGTACCGCCCTTGTGCGAAAATGCTGCCGAACCGACCCATGGTTGGCGCGGACTGTGACGGATGTTCGCAATTTCATCCACGAACTGGGAAAGCTCTTTCAATCTCCGTAAAGAAGCTTCCGGTAAACAGCGCTTCTTCATCTTGTAAGCGATCGTCGGAATCGTGCTCGTGATGTTGCAGTTACCGGTACGTTCGCCGTAACCGTTCACCGTTCCCTGAACATGAGTCGCGCCTACTTCCAAGGCGGCAAGTGCATTCGCAACCCCAAGACCGATATCGTCATGAGTATGGATGCCGATCCGCGCGTTCAGCTTTCCGCGAGCGACAGCGGTGATTTCTTTGATCTCGCTCGGCAGTGATCCCCCATTGGTATCGCATAGAACAATGATATCCGCTCCGGCCTTCTCGGCTGCCTGCCACGTGGCAATCGCGTATTCAGGATCCAGCTTGTAGCCGTCGAAACCATGCTCGGCATCATATACGACAAACTTGCCGTTATCTTTCAGGAAGCGAACGGTATCGCCGATCATCGCGAGGTTCTCTTCGGGTGTGCAGCGTAGGATTTCCTTCACATGCAGCATCGAAGTCTTGCCGTAGATCGTGACGACAGGGGTGCCAGCGTCGATGAGCAGCTTCACCTGGTCATCATCTTCCACGGCAATGCCTTTGCGGCGAGTGGAACCAAACGCTGCCAGCTTGGCATTTTTGAACTTACGCTTCTTGGCGAGTTGAAAAAATTCGATGTCCTTGGGGTTGGATCCCGGCCAGCCACCTTCAATATAGTGAACACCAAAAGAATCCAGTTTTTCGGCAATGCGCATTTTGTCCGCTACCGAAAAGTTGACGCCTTCGCCCTGACTTCCGTCTCTCAGGGTCGTATCGTAGATCTCGACTTCAGGTTTCACTTTCATAATCCGCCAAGGCGGAACCGGAATATCTACGACAGGGATGCCTTGTTGCAAAGTATAAATCCCTTCGCGTTATCGGCATTCGGCTGGGGTGCCGATGCCAGAGATCAAAGTAAACGCTCCGGCGCGACCTGCTGAAGAATAGAGAACCGCACCGACTCTACTAACCGCAATGCAGATGTAAATGTTTAGGAACTCGCGCGGGAAATTAACCAAAAAGCCGCCCGGCATCCCGGGCGGCCCGTGCTTATCTGCATATTAAGTGGGCGCGGGTTACAGCGTCGTCACAACCACCACTTCACTGCGTGCGCTTTCACCACCGTTGTTGACTGCAGAAACCGAGACTTCCGCCTGCGAAGCCGGAGGCAGGCTCTCAATCAGGAAATCGAGATCTGCCGGGCTGCCCACCGGGATCGGATCCAGGTGCAATCCAATCACCTTGAGCCAGATCCGGTAATACTCGGCCCGAGCCACCTTTCCCCATTTCACAGCCGCATTCGACCCCTGCAACGTGACATTCACCTTTGTTGGACGATTCGGCGTTTCTTGTAGCCCGGGTTTGTTTAAGCCGAAGGCGATCCAACGATCATCCAGCGGCTCCATGGCCCGACCGAGTTCTTCGATTAATCCGCGCAACCGACGGCGCATGGCCTTTTCTTTCTGTTTACGAGTCGTGAGCAACGTGCCTGCGGCGGATTTCTTCAAGGCGATCGCCGTTTTCGCAAGGACCAACTCATTCAAGGCTGTCTCTGCATCCGCCGCGGTCACCTGGAGCTTCTCCACTTCGATGTCCGGATTCGCCACCAGATAAGAGTGCAATGAACGGGTCATATCCTCCAGGCCACTTACCGATACGGGCACCTGCAAGGAATTGGTGAACCCCGTTCCCTGCCAGGCTTGCGAATACTTAAGCCCTATCGACCGTTTTAAGACATCCCGAGCCGCCGATGATATCGCGTAGGCGGCGACTCTCTTGGTTTCCAGCACTTTATACAAGTCGCTGACATCGGCGACTGCGGTGCGTCGTGCATCACGCACCGTGACCAATTCGTTGAGGTTCTGGTCGATCAACGCTTTTGTGCCATAGACGAGGTTGAGGCCTGCGCCATGGGTGTTTGCTCCGGCGCTGGCCGAAGTACCTCCGGTTAATAACGAGGTGAGGGAGTCATAACGTGGTTGTTTCATTTATTTAGTTTCCTTTTCTACAGTCCGATCAGCGGGTTTTGTTGGAATAGCCCAACTCAACCGGGTCAACCCAGCGATAATTCGCTCATTGATCGAACTGACGCCATCCTCTCACAGGGGGTGTGACAGGAGGTGTCACACCCCCCAAAATAGTTGAAACTATTTTTTATTTTACGGAAATGGCCTGAAAATAAAGGGGATTCGAGAAGAAAGTGTATAAAAAGAGCCGCTATTTCTGCCGGGGCCCACGACGTCCGGGGAGGACATCTCGGGATTTTTGGGACTTACGCCGTTCAGATCTTATTCCTCCGGGCTGAAAGCCCAGCCAGAGGAAAGCCCGGGGTGAAAGCCCCGGGTTCGCATTGTCAAAATGCATTTCCGCCCTGAAAGGGAGGAAGACCTTGCCGGGCGACCGTGCGTTGATGCATCTACTCAAACGGCCTCCCTGCGGTTACTCCCTGTTAATTCGCCACCAACCCGCCCTGCTCCAGCATCTCTAACCCCTCTTCGTGCATCCGTCGACTCGTACTCACATACATCTGCACCAGTTCCGGCGGCTGCACCGGTATCACCCTGCCGCCCATGCGCAGAAGGAAGTCATGAATATCCTGCAAGTGCCACAGCTTCATGCAGAGATCCACACTGCCATCGGGCAACGTCTTTAGCTCGTGACCATCGGGCCAATGACGCTCCCGCGTCTCATGGGCTGCCTTCGGTTTGAAACGCACCACCACATCCTGCAACACATCGCCCCGGTAAACACCGAAGGTTCCCTCCAACTGATCGTCGATCCGGAAATCAGCCGGACGCACAAAGGTTTTCCCCGTCTCCACTACGGCAATCTGTCGCAGAGGAACGAAGCAAACGATCTTCCCACGCTTATAACAGAAGGCAAAAAGGTTCCACTCCCGGTTGATGAACGCCATCCAATACGGCTCGATGATCCGTTCGCCGGGCTCCTGGTTCGGAGTCGCATACGTCAGGAGCAGTTGTTTGCGATGGATGATGGCATCGATCACCTTGTTGAAAAGCTGCGCATCGAACTTCTGTTCCCCAATGGAATGAAACGTGATGGCGTCCTCCCAACTCGTCAGGCTCAGGGCAAGATCCGGAGGCAAGAGGTCGGAAATCTTCTCCATGGCACGGGACATCTGGAGGCCCCAGGTGCCGAATTGCGCCCCCTGCAAGGCCTGCGCCGCCACCATCATCCCTTGCAGTTCCTCTTCCGTCAGCAGGATCTCGCACAAAGGAGCCACCTCACCATTGTATTCGTAGCCCCCTTTTTCCTGGTTCCAGACCACCTCTGCTCCCATGCGGTCATGGATCATGATGAAATCGCGACGAATCGTCCGCGTCTTCACTTCGCAGGATTCAGCCAGGTATTTCAGGGTGGGGTATTTTTTACTGTGGAGAAGAGAGTGAATGATCCTCATCCGTTCCATCATCAATCGCGTCATTCTCTGCCGCACCGATTTTGGTTTCTTCACGCCCTTCGCTCTGTCCGTCCTCGCCCTGGAAGATTTCATATGTGGGAGAGGACCGTAGTGTTTGTTATGGCAAATGGAAGCACCATTGTTACGAACCGCAGTGTCGTCGTAGAAAGTGGCGTAATTGTGCGGAAGTCATGTCGTTGTTCAAGACAAGGTTGTGATGGGAGTGAGGTGAAAGTGTCGTGCAGCGCCGCTCCTGAGAAAGCGCGAACTCCAACTCATCGCAAAAGAGGCGGGTAATTTTGAACTCCCCGCCTATCCCGGTCTCATCGTCAAGGAATGCTACTGGCGCTGGCCCCAAAGAAACCTCGCCGGCAACACCATCGACTTCCTTGTCCAAATCCTGGGTCTCTCCTTTCACAACGCCATGCGCGAAATCACCGCTCCGTAAACTACGGAATCCTAAAAACGACCCCTGGCGTCGCATCCCTGCGACGCCAGTTCGGCCATTTACGATACCAATCCGGTGAAACTTCGATGCCAATTTGGTCCGGCCCATCCCGTCGTACGCGTACGACCAAAGCACGGTTATTCGACCACAATTTACGATCCCATCCCGGCCACTCGTCCGAAATCCCTACGGTCCCAATAAGGGGAAAAATACGATGTTAAAAAAGTTCGCAACAGCTGCCTTCGGAGCAAACAATCATACGAAATACTCATTTCCATCAACCCGCAGTGTATATGCCTCGTAGGCTGGGTTATTCGCATACACTATCAATAGGTCACCATTTGAGAACCGCAACCCAAGGGTTCCGTCAGTATCGCACTTCACTTCGCTGACATGGCAACCAAGCAAGCGAACAAGCTTGGATTCAGACAGTGGGAACTCAAGAATCGGGGTGTCAGATAGGATTTCCCCTTCGGTGAATCGAAAAGGAGCAGAAAAACTCAATCGATTCCCATTTTCAAATGTCAAATGAGCTTCATAGCGGTAAAAGCTTACTGCATCGACATCGCTTCGTTCGATGCTGTGAAATATTTCGATAGGAGGAGGTGGATTCATATCGGTTTTAGTAATCGTATGGCCCAGTGTATTCCGGCGGAAATTCGACGTGTGTATCGGGATGTGGGCCGGGTTTCATCGTAGACGGATTGATACGCTGACCTTTGCTACCAGGTCCCATGTCTTTTAGAATTTTCCAGTTTCCATTTGGGTACTGCTGTGTTGGTTGTTGACTTAGCACCTTGTAACCCGGCGGCAAGTTGGCCGGAGGCATTTGCGGTGGATTTGTTGGCGGTTGGAATTTCGGTGACGGCTTTGGCGCTCCGTTTACGGCAATTGGAGGACAAGGCACCTTCCGCACAGCCTCTCCTGCCTTCTTCATCAACTCACCCGCCTTCCCAGCAAGCGGTCCCAGCGCAGTTGCCAACGCAGCCTCTGCTGGCGATATCTGATCTCTCATCCCTAAAGCGATCTCCGCCGTTTGACCAGCAACATTTCCATATAAACCGGCGAGAGCCAAAGCTTCAACACCTGTCAACCCGGCTCCCACCGCAGCTCCCCCTATCAACCCTGCGGTAGCTCCCGCCACAGCTCCAACTGCGGCTCCCTTTCCTGCAGCCATCCCGATGTTGCTCCAAGAATCGCCTCTGGTATAAGCACTTATTCCACCAATGATCCCACCAGCAATCCCTCCAATTATAGCTCCTGGCACCCCAAATCTTCCGTCGGGGTCGACCATGTCATTAGGATTGTTCCCCACAAACGCATATAAGTTGATTCCCCCCGCTTCCCCCATTGGATCTCGATTGATCCACCGCTGTAGATTCGGATCATAGAACCTGAACCCGTAACAATAAAGCCCTGACGGTGCATGAATCTCCTTTGAGGAAAAGCGCAGGGTGTTCGCTTCGGCCAATGGTCCAGCGGAAGCCAGCGTGGAGCCGAAAGAATCATACAGATACTTCGCGACCAGCAGTTCATTATCATTCGCCAATGCGGTAACGTTCCCATTTCCGTCGGCGTGGTAAAAGGCGGTCTTCGCAGTGGAATGATCTGTTCTTGCCAGTAACCCTCCAATCCCGCCTGCGCCTTGTTGGCTCCCGCTCAGATCACGGCCTCGTGTGTAGGTTACGAGAGGAACGTTGTTCGAATCCCGTTCCTGGGCTACCAACATGCCGTCGTAGACATAACGCACTTCATTGGTCACCACCCATGAGGAACTTTGCCAACTGTATTCCGTGCGAACTCTCCTTCGCCGTAACCCGTCGTAAGCAAACTCACTTTTCCA
>JBKJKE010000090.1:0-28569 GCA_046597605.1 Limisphaerales bacterium
GCAAACGCGATTGGTTCGACCCCACATTCCCGAGAATGGTATGGCGAACGCGATTGGTTCGACCCCACATTCCCGAGAATGGTATGGCGAACGCGATTGGTTCGACCCCACATTCCCGGGAATGGTATGGCAAACGCGATTGGTTTGACCCCACATTCCCGAGAATGGTATAGCGAACGCGATTGGTTCGACCCCACATTCCCGAGAATGGTATGGCAAACACGATTGGTTCGACCCCACATTCCCGAGAATGGTATAGCGAACGCGATTGGTTTGACCCCACATTCTGGGGGTTGGGAAGGTTTTTAGCCCATGATTTGCAGGGGCTGTCACGTTAACGGCTGATTCCTCCCTGTTTCGGCTCATTTCAGGCCGGTCGCGCGAAAAGCCCTTTGGCTGACGCAACGCAGGGCTAAATAACAAAAGACGCGCTTGAGGCGCGTCTTTGTGACAGATTCTCTATTGAATCTTAGCGGAAGAATTTTGCTTTTGATAACCGGGGGATCAGTTTCTTGTAGATCAGCAATGCACAAAGAAAGAGTATTGTCACTGTCACCACAGGGATCCAGATCGCCATGGTACTCGTGAGGAAGGCACCTCCCAGCTCCAGGGTGGCGAATATGGGATTGGCAAAGCCACCCGTTGTGGCTGTGGAAACGCCTCGCACCAGGACTGTGCCAGTCTGCACGAGACCAGCGGCACCACCGCCCGCGATTACCGCGAGTGTCCACTTCAGGAAAGGGCTCATGTCAGAGACCATGGCTGCCGTAACAATTGTGCCGGCGACGATAGCAGCGGGGGTAGCGACGGAATCCATCAGATTGTCCAACCAGGGAATGTAAAAGGCGCCGATCTCCAGGGCGGTCGCCAGGGAAAAGGCAACCAGAGCGACATCGCTGCCGATCCATTGAAAACTGGAGGATAGGGTGAGGTGTCCGGTATGTGACGCGATGCTCATGATAAGCAACGGCACAAAAACGCGAAATCCACAGGCGGCACTAAGGCCGACTCCAATAAGCAGACTCAGCAAGGCTTCCATACGCGGCAGGTTACCACAGGTTTGAATCCTGTAAACAAAATGGGCCCTACAATGCGGTCGCAAGTTTGTAATCGGTGCGGTTGAGCCCCCCCATTTGCGGGTATTCCCGTGGCGTCTGATTCTGGTTACTCTTTCAAACCCCTTGCTAGTTTAAGGTGGGTTGTCGGCGGCGCGGAGAGGGAGATTTGTGGTATTGGTAGTATGGGAATGGATCGGGGAAATAGGTAATTCAAACTGTAGGAAATAGATGAACATAAAAAAAATCGCCACTTTATCCGGGTTGCTTCTGGCCAACCTTGTTCTAAGCAGTGCATCGGCTCAGACAACGATCATTGGGGACGCCTATACTGGCGCGAATGGCACTGGTATTGCACTGGGAACCGGGCTCAATGTTGGTATAAACCCGCCTGCGACCCGTCTGACCGGCTCCTCGACGACAGATCTGCGCTATATACTTTCCGACACAGCAAAAACCAATACTGCTTACGGCATCAACAACAACAGGATGCGAGTGACATCGGCTACCGGTGCAGGTCGCGCGACTCTTTCCGCCAATGGAACGACCGCATTCGATTTCGGTCCTGCTCTCGGAGCTCTGGCTGCGACACCGGACCTCCCTGCGCAGTATGACATCGCAATCAAAATTGATGTCGATTCGGCTGGCACCCAGCGATCATCTTTCGCCCTCAGCACTGTTGATGGAAACAACGTGAACTGGGATTTCGGCTTTCAGGTCTATCGCGTGACGGCAACGGACACCAACTATGTGATTGCCCATCGTGTCGATGCAGGATCGTCTGGGACGGACACCGATGTTACTGCCGTCATCACGAACAACGCTGGCCTTTTCGGATCTGAGATCACCATCGTAATGCGAGTAACAGACGCGGGGGCTGAAACAACCGATTATAGATCTCGCCTTCAACTCTCGCTGGGGGGCACGAATAATTGGTTCTACGACACTGCGACTGATGCAACTATTGCCAACAAATGGCGCTTTGATGGAGCGAATCGGTTTTTGCTTTGGGATATTGCACCTAGTGCTCTGGTCACCTACGACGCTCTTTCGCTTGTTTCCACTTTTGCGCCGACTACTGTCGTAAAAACCTGGACGGGTGCGGGCTCAGATGACAATTGGAGCACAGGTGTTAACTGGGGAGGCACCGCGCCCATCAATGGAGACGGACTTATTTTTGCAGGGACGACACGCCAGGCGAACAACAATGATATCACCGCCCTGACTGCGCCCTTCCTTTCCTTCAACAACGGCGGGTTCTCCCTTTCCGGCAATGCTTTGATTTTAAATACAGGAGTTACCAACGCTACCGGGATCAACACAGTTGTGGCGAATCTTTCCTACGGCGTGGCTGGTAACAAAGCTTGGGACGTGAAAACAGGGAGCGAAGTGGTGCTGAACAATACCACCACCGTTGAAGTGAATGGAGATCATTTTCTTTCGGGTGGCGGTGCGCTGCGACAAAAAGGCACATACAACGTGGGCCTGACCACAACCGCGAATCCCGCTTTCGTTGTCAACGAAGGACAACATATTATTGATGGCGGCACATTTGCTTCCGAAGGTGGTTATCGCATCGGCTCCGCCGCGACCGGTCCGGGCGCTCAAACCATTCTCACGAACAACGCGACTTTCACGCTCGCTGTCGCAAGCGGCAATTTACGGGTGGGCGATAGTGCCAATCCGGTCACGGCTCAATTGCAGATTCACAACAGCACGTTGACCATGGCTGGTGGCAGCCTGGGCATTCCGTATGCAGCCGGTGCGACTGGTCTTGTCACCCAGGTGGGTGGCATCGTTTCTGGTGGCCATATTGTTTTCAATGATGCTGGAGACGGTTCCGGCACATATACGATTCAAAACGGCACTTTAGAAGCGATCCAGATTCGGGAAGATATTGGAACGGGTTTCTCGAGCTTGTCCTTCGACAACGCCGTCCTGCGCACCTCGACCGGTGCCAGTAACACATTCCTGAATGCTTTGAACCTGGTCCAGATCCTGGCCGGTGGATTGACCTTTGATGCAACGTCCGATGTCACGGTGGGTCAAACTATCAGCGGAGTGGGTGCTCTGACGAAAATCGGTTCTGGTAGATTGACCATGACCGGTAACCTGAATTACACCGGCAATACTCTGGTGCAGAGCGGGGCTCTCGTCTTGACGACGGGGCGGACCAATACAGCGAACGTTCAAGTGTCAAATGGTGCTGAATTAAATTTGAAGGTAATCGGGGCCGGGGCATCGCGCTCCATTTCCAGCCTCGGAATGGGCACCGGGGGCGCGAGCACCCTCAATTTCGACCTCACCACACTTGGTACTCCCACCGCGCCTATTCTTCAATCTTCAGCTCTTTCTGCCAGCGGCACCGTGACAATCAATGTGGCTAACGGTTTGCAACTATCTCAGGGGCAAATTGTCCTCGTGGACTACGATGGTACGATTAGCGGCGGTTTTAATTTCGTTCTTGGTACCCTGCCTTCGGGTGTGACGGCCACTTTGGTGGATAACGTCGCGAATAGTTCCATTGATCTCAATATCACCGGCGTGCCTTCTCAACGTTGGACTGGCGCCATTGACGCTCAGTGGGATTTCTCGACCCAAAACTGGATCAGTCTTGAAACAGGGCTTTCATCCACTTTCGCCGATGCAATTTCAACCGAGTTTCTGGATGGCGCAGCTAATCCTGTCGTCAATTTGACTGCAACGGTGAAGCCCAGTGCGATCGTCGTGAGCAACAACACTTTGCCCTACGTCTTCTTCAGTGTGCGCGATTCAGGGACCTCCATTGAAAACGTGGCCGTAATCAAAAAATACGGTGCGGCTTCACTCACTCGTGTCAGCGGGGAGCTCGACTTTATTACCAACATAGAGCTGAACGCCGGTTCCTACATCCATACCAATTTTTATGATTCAACGTTTACGACGGTTTTGAGTGACGCTGGCGTAGGCACCGGCACATTCGTCAAACATGGGGCAAGCAAGCTCACTGCCACGGGGGCGAGTACGACTTACGATGGGGCGATCTTAATCGCAGAAGGTATTTATAAAATGGGCACCAACAGCGCTCTCGGTTCCACCAACGGAATCACCACCATTTCCAACGGAGCGACCCTCGACGTGAACGACTTCAATGCTCCCCATGAACGTGTTTTTGTGTCCGGGGTTGGAGTTAATGGCGAGGGCGCTATCATCGATTCCAGTCCTAGTGGAGCGGTTGCCAATAATTTGACCGATGTGACACTGGTTGGCCATACAACGTTCGGACTTCCGACTGACGGACGGCTCGATATTCGTGTGCGGACAGCGACGGGCCCTGGTCCCGGTCTTCAGGGGAACGGTTTTAATTTAACCAAGATTGGCTCCGGCTCCCTTAGCATCGCCTGCCAGCGGCACTTTGCTGTTGGTGTGCAGCCTTTTTGGCAAATGAATTTGGGAGACGTAATCGTCAATGCTGGCGCAATCACCTTCGCCGAATCATTGAACTTGGGGAATCCTTCGAAAATCATTGCGGTTGCACCCGGTGCCACCTTGGGCACTTACGACCTCAATATCACGAATCCGATTGCTCGAAACGTCTTCATGACGAATGCAACTATCACAGGGAGTGGTGGTGCGAACGACACGAATGCATTTACAGGCACGATCCAGATTGACGGTGTTGCTCATCTCCGACCCCTCGACGCGAAGCTTGTCTTTAACGGACCTATTGTCGGCAATGGTTCGGTGGCTGTTTCTGCGACCGGTTCTGGTGCGCTTTATCTGAACGGCAACAACACTTATACCGGTGATACAACCGTCACGAACGGCATTTTCGGTGGAACCGGTATTATTGCCGGGAACCTGATCATGCAGAGTGGCACGAACGCTCCGGGCATGGGAGTTGGAACTTTAACAGTTAATGGAAGCGGAACCCTCGCCGGAACGACTCTCATGGAACTGGATCGCAGCAAGTCTCCAAATAGCGATCGCCTTGTGGTCAATGGAGCTTTCTCCTGGAGCGGTATTCTCCGGGTCGTCCTCGGACCGGGTGCTCCCTCCCCGCAGGCTGGCGATGTTTATCAATTGTTTAACAAGGGTGGCAGCGGCTCGTTTTCTTCGATCGTTCTGCCGAATATCTCTGCCTTACCGGGCAGTCTTACCTGGGACACCAGCACTGTTGCTACGGACGGAAAGATCAAGGTCAACGGGGTGTCGAACCCGCCGACGATCGAAACTGTATCCTACAGCGGTGGCAATTTGATATTCAGTGGCACCGGCGGGACGGAAGGTGCCACCTACAACGTTTTGTCTTCGACTAATTTAGCAGCGCCGCTTGCTACATGGACTGCAGTCGCGACGAATGTATTCGGCCCGGGCGGCAGCTTTAGCTACACCAACAGCGTCGCACCCGGAACCAACGCAAACTTCTTCCTGCTCCGGTTGCAGTAAAAGCAGCAACAACTGGGGGCACTGATCAATCGGTGCCCTCGAATCCGATTTGTTAAAATGAAAAACGTCCTTGAAAACAACAGCAGACCTCGAGTTTCCAACCTGGCATTTACCCTCATTGAACTCTTAGTCGTGATTGCGATCATCGCAATTCTCGCTGGCATGTTGCTGCCGGCGCTTGCCAAGGCAAAAACGCGGGCACAAACCACTCAATGCATCAGCAACAACAAACAGTTGTCGCTTTCGTTCATTATGTGGGGCGATGACAACAATGATGGCAAATATCCGTGGAGTACCGGGCCTGGCAAGGTAGGGCCGGACCAACTCCGCACTAACTATGCTGTCCTGCAGAAATATTTGATCAATCCCAAGGTTTTGACCTGCCCGGCGGACAAGCAGCGGTCCCCTTTCCCCGATTGGGCTAAGTTCCAGGTTACCTCGGAGTTCCGGACGAATCTCAGTTATATGTTCTGTTCGAACGCGCTCCCTACCCGTTCCGTGTCAATTTTCACGGGAGATAACTACATTTCTACAGACAACCCGGCGAATAATACGATTTCCATGCCGACGGGTGCTGGTGCCAACATTGAAGTTACCAAGCCGTTGTTGTCGAGGGCCGGATGGGTTAAAAACATGCGACATCAGGAGGTAGGAGTTCTCAGTTTTTGCGATGGCAGTGTGTCGGCTATGAAAACTCCGAAACTGCAGGAGAGCTTGAATATAATGTTTAATAAGTATTATCCGAACAGCGCCAGCGACACGATCCGTTTTTGGGTGCCGCAAGGGACGGTGGGTGGTTTGGATATCCGGTATTAATAGGTCTGATTGCAAAGGAACCTTTAAATGGCAAAGATTCGCCACGGTCGTTTGTTGATGGGATTGCTCGCGCTTTTTCAGTTCGCCCCGCTGAACCACGCCGCACCCACTCCCTCCCCAAAGCCTAACATCATCTTCGTCCTGATTGATGATATGGGATATGCCGACCTCTCCTGCTATGGCGGCAAACAAGGCCAGACTCCGCACATCGATTCGCTCGCACAGGAAGGCATCCGGTTCTCGCAATTCTATGCAGGAGCACCCATTTGCTCGCCCTCTCGAACATCGCTCATGACCGGGCAGAATCCCGCCCGGTGGCGTATTACTTCGTTCCTGGCAGCTCGCGCCGAGAACGAGCGCCGCGGGATGGATCAATGGTTGGATGTAAGCGCGCCCACTCTTCCCCGCACACTGCAAAAGGCGGGTTACGCCACGGGTCATTTCGGTAAGTGGCACATGGGAGGACAGCGTGATGTCGGTGAGGCTCCCCTGATCACGGAATATGGATTCGACGAATCATTGACTCAGTTCGAAGGACTGGGGGATCGGATCCTGCCGCTGTTGGATGCCTTCGATGGGGAACCGCCAAAAAAATATGCTTTAGGGAGTGACAATCTTGGACGCGGAAAAATTGAATGGATGGATCGCTCCAAAGTGACCGGGGTATTTGTCAGTCGCACGATTGATTTTGTGAAACGTGCTGAGGCAGAGGGCAAACCTTTCTATGTCAACGTCTGGCCCGATGATGTCCATTCTCCATTCTTTCCGCCGAAAGCATTGCGTGACGGAAATTTGAAAGCAGATCTTTACCAGGCTGTGACAAAGGCGATGGACGAGCAGTTGGCTGCCTTGTTCGATTACGTTCGCAAGAGTCCCCACCTGCGGACGAACACGATCATTGTTCTCGCCAGTGATAACGGACCCGAGCCCGGCGCCGGCTCTGCCGGTAATTTTCGGGGAACAAAAGGAATGCTCTACGAAGGGGGCATTCGAGGGCCATTGATTGTGTGGGGTCCCGGGTTCGTGCAAAAAACCGCGCGCGGCGTGATTAACGAGACGACAGTCATTTCCGCTTTGGATTTATTCCCGTCGATCGCTCAGTTGGCCGGGGTTCAACTGCCTGTCGGCGTGCAATTTGATGGTGAAGACCAAAGCGCGGCACTTCTGGGCAAAATTAAAAACAAAAGATCCAGCGCATTGTTTTGGAGCCGTCCGCCAGATCGGGCCGGTGAAAATGGGGACAAGTGGCCTGACCTCGCAGTTCGGGAAAAAAACTGGAAGCTGCTTCTCATGCGGGATGGAAGTAACCCGCAGCTCTATAATCTGGCGAAGGACCCGGGCGAGAAACGGAATTTAGCGGCAAAGTATCCGAAGACTGTGGCCCGTCTGAGCAAGCCCTTGCTCGAGTGGTGGGCGGCATTGCCGGTCGGTTCGACTCCTCCTACCAGAACCGCCAGCAATCCTTTATGAAATCTATGCCACGCTACGTTTTAGCGATGCTACTCCTTTCGGTGTGGATCGCTAAAGCGCAGGCGATTGTTAGCGACAATTATAATGTGACTGGCACCGGGACCGGTTTTGGGCTGAACGCCGGCGTTAATTCCGGGATTAATCCTCCGGCTACCCGGATTACCGGAACCGCTGCTTCTGACCTGCGTTACCTCGATACCGGCACGAAAACGAATGCGTCCTACATCATTAGTTCCAGCAAGTTAACCGTCGCGACTAATGCGAATCCGGGTCGCTTCACTTTTTCAACCAATGGAACAACCCCCTTCGACTTTGCTTCGTTGTTGGGTTCAACGACAGGGACACCGCAAAATCCGGTTGTCTATGACCTGTCGGTCAGCATGGCAAACAAATCTCCTGGAACCTTGCGCTGTTCTTTTGCTTTGGGGACAGTCGAGGGTGATGCGACCACATGGGATTTCGGGTTTCAACTTTATCGCATTGATGACACGGCTCGTCATTATGTTATTGGCAAGCGCGTCGACAGCACATCCTCTGGTCTTGCGGCAGATTCCAATTCGGTCATAACCAACACCTGGGGCGGGACCGTGGGCACCGAGATTCACTTCACGATGCGGGTGACGGATGCCGGCTCGGAGACGACTACTTATAATTCGCGCGTGCAGCTTTCCATGGATGGAGGTTTCACCTGGTTTTATGATACTGACTCCGATCCAGATCTCATCAACGGATGGCGCTTAAACGGAACTGGGCGATATATCATGTGTGATGTGGCTCCGGACGCTGGACCGGTCACTTACGATAATTTAACAGTCGCTCCTGTCCCGGTTTCGGCGAAGCCCTTGGCACCTCTGGACAACGTTACAAACGTGGGTGCCGCGCCGACCTTGCGCGTGGCGGTTTCCAATGCACAGCCAGGCAACGTAACGGTGACCTATTACGGTCGCGAGGCCGCGAAGGGGCTTCCGCCGCGTGATTTCCTGATCCCCGTTTTACCTGACACCCAGAACTATGCGCGGGAAAGCGCTGGCAGCGGCGATGCGACAAAGGAAATGTGGTTTTCCCAAACTGATTGGATTGCCAACAACCGTGTCGCGGAAAGTATCGCTTACGTGGCGACACTCGGTGATTGCGTTCAAAACGCAGGGAGCAGCACTGAATGGCGCAACGCCACAAATGCAATGTATCGGTTGGAGAAATCCTCCACCACAAAGCTCGTGAATGGAGTCCCTTACGGAGTCACAGTTGGTAACCACGATCAGGATCCGGCTGGGGATGAGGAGGGCTCAACCGCCTTATATAACCAATATTTCGGAACCCCTCACTTCGCCGGCAAACCGTACTACGGAGGTCATTACCACACCAACAACGATAATTGGATCAATTTATTCAGTGCCGGTGGAATGGACTTCATCGTCCTCTCTTTTGAATACGGACGCTATGGTGACCTTGTTTTAGACTGGGCTGAAGCCGTTTTGGCGACCAACCAGAACCGGCGAGTGATCGTCCTGACCCACCATGCAGGTGACGACAACGCCGATGTCGATGCCACGACCACCGCACATAGTACCCAGGGCGCTGCCATCTACGCCCGGCTCAAGACCAATCCCAACTTCTTCCTGATGCTGGGTGGACACGTTTTCAATGAAGGAGGGGAAGGCCGCCGCTCTGACACCTTCAATGGTAAAACAGTACGCACGCTGGTGTCCGATTACCAGGGGCGGTTCAACGGGGGTAATGGTTTGATGCGTTTAATGTATTTCTCACCGAGCAACAATTTGGTGAGCGTCAAAACCTACTCTCCTCATACAGGCAGTTACGAAATTGATGCCAATAGCCAGTTTACGTTCAGCTATAATATGCAACCAAACGGAGCGGGCACGCCCGGGACGCCTTATGTCGCGATTGGAACGAACACCTCAGTCGCTCCCGGAACGGAAAGTAGTTTTGTCTGGTCGGGACGGCAGGCCAACAAGACCTATGATTGGTATGTCAAAGTGACAGATGCGTTTGGCAATTCGAACATCTCCCTCGAATCGAGCTTCACCACTACCATCAATAACGCGCCGGTCGCCACGAACAGGGTAGTCACGATCGTTGGAGATAAGTCGAGCCCAGTCATCCTCACGGCCTCCGACAGCAATGGTGACGCGCTGACATTCCAGACGAACAGTCGGTCGCTCTATGGTCTGCTCACCAGTTTCAATCCGTCGAATGGTTCCTTTACCTATTCACCTGCACGAGGTTTTCGCGGGGTGGATCGCGTTACTTTCCGCGCCAGCGACAGTGTCGCTCTCAGCAGCGTCGCAAACTGCGACTTGAACGTTGTTGCTCCCCTGGATTCCAATGCGAACGGGCTGCCGGATTCATGGGAAGCACAGTATGGAGTCACTATCTCAAGCGCCGATGCCGATGGAGATGGTCAAAGCAATCTCGCGGAGTATTGGGCAAATACGGATCCAACTAATGCTGCTTCGTTATTCCAAATTTCCAACGCACAAAGGCAGACGAACGGGACCTTTCAACTGACTTGGTCTTCGATCGGTGGCACGAGGTATCGCGTGCAATTTGCTGATGGGAGCATCGCCAATCCTTTCGATGACGTGATTCGTTTAATCGATGCGGAGATGGATGGTAGCCTGTATGGATCTACCAACACGCAATCGTTTGTGGACAATTTTACACAAACAGGGGCTTCCACAAACGGTTCCCGATATTACCGGGTCAAAGTCGTTCCATAAATGGCTATGTCCTTCGGCGAATCTCTCGTTGTAGCCTCTTTTCGTAAACTTTAACGATTAACGGCTCCTTTGTGAGTCCCTTTTCTGAAGTTCAGAGGTTGGATCGGCCCGAGAAAAAGGCTTTTTCTGTCGGCAAGACGGCTTCTCAGCTCCGGTAAAAGACTTTTTCTTCCGATGTGACGCCGTCTGAGCCTCGATAAAAGGCTTTTTCTGCCGATGAGAGGCCGTCTGAGCCCGATAAAAGGCTTTTTCTCCCGATAAGAGGCCATCTGAGCTCCGATAAAAGACTTTTCCTTCCGATAAGAGGCCGTCTGAGCCCCGACAAAAGACTTTTCCTTCCGATGAGAAGCCATTTGAACCCCGGTAAAAGGCTTATTCTTCCGTGAAATTTCGCTCTGGGATCGGCCCGAAGCAGCTAATCCCCATTGGAAAGTGGAGCGACGGCCTGCCGGGCAAGAGATTCATAGCGCGCCTGGAGTTCCTTTAGCCTGGCAGGTTGGAGCGCGGCCAAATTTTCCTTTTCCCCCGGATCTTTCGCGAGATTGAACAGCTCGATGAGGTCGGTCTTTGCTTTTTTAGCGGGTAATTCTCCGTTGATGAGATATTTCCAGTCACCCACCCGGATTGCTCCACCGTTGGGACTGGCATTCAGTAAGATCTCTTCGTGAGGCGATGGCTTGTTCTTCACCAGGCATGGCCAAATGTCTTTTCCATCGATGGGAAGCTTCTGCTTTGGAGACGCGCCGGCGAGGTTGAGGAGGGTTGGATACAAATCCACCATGTGCATCGGAGCTTCGATCTTTTGAGGCTTAATCTTTTTGTCCCAGGTGGCGAATGCTGCAACCCGCACGCCGCCTTCGTAAACGGTGTGTTTGCCGGAACGATAAGGTTGATTGCTGGTAATCTTGTCGGGTGCCGGTCCCCCATTATCGCTGGAGAAGATGAAGAGAGTGTTTTTGCGGCGACCACTCTTCTCGACCGCTTCAACGATTTGGCCGACCGCTTCGTCCATGGCGGCGATCATTCCTGCATAAGTGCGCCGTTGCTCAGGGAGATGTTTGTAGGGAGCTTTGTATTTGTCTGTAACTTGATAAGGGCCATGAACGGCATTGAATGGAACGTAGAGAAAAAGTGGCTTCGTCCTGGATTGCTTCTCGATGATCTGCACCGCTTCACGAGCAAGCAAATGAGTGCTGTAGCCTTCGTCGTGGTTAGGTTCGCCATTGCGGAACCAATCCAATTTATCTTCGCGAATGTGAGTGAAGTAGTCCAGGGCTCCCTGCAAATGCCCATACCAATGATCGAAGCCGCGCTGATTCGGCCAATAGGCTTTGTCGACAGCACCGAGATGCCATTTGCCAACTATGGCCGTGGTATAGCCCGCGTCGCGCAAGCCTTCGGGCAACATTTGTTCTTCCAGAGGCAGCCCGTATTCTGCCCAGGGACGAACCACCCCTACCTGAAAACCATAGCGCATGGGATAGCGACCCGTCATGAGGGCAGCGCGGGTCGGAGAGCAAACCGGCTGAACGTAGAATTGCTCAAGTCGCGCTCCGGCCATGGCGAGTTTGTCGAGGTTCGGAGTTTTGATCTCCCCGCCGCGCCAACCTACATCGGCGGTTCCGAGATCATCGGCGACGATGAGCACGATGTCTGGCTTGGGTGCCGCGTCTGCGTCCGCCAGAACGAGAGCAAAAGCAACCAGGCACAATGCAAGATTTTGAAATTTCATATTTCTAGTTAATGGGGAGGGATTTTCTCCAGCTCATGGTCTGCTGCTTCAGGCGTTCAGCCAGGCTAGCCTTTTCTTTCGCCAGGTTATTTTTCTCTGCAGGATCTTTACTGAGATCGTAGAGCTCAAGGTCGCTTCCGCTCGAATTCACAAGCAACTTCCAGTTACCCGAACGCATTGCAGTGTTGGGGCTGCGATCCTTGCCTTCCGGAAAGCGGAATACGTCGTTGTCCTTTCCATACTCCCAGAAGATCGGTTGTTTGCGGGAAGCTGGTTTGCCAAAGAATACGGGGCTCAAGTCTTCGCCATTGAAGTCCACACCCTTGGGGAGCGGTGCATTCGCGACCCGGCAAAAGCTGGGGAACAGATCGTATGCGGTCACAATGGAAGCTTCGTTTACTTTGCCGACAGGAGTCCTGCCCGGCCAGCGCACGATAAAAGGCATCCTGGTGCCGCCTTCGTAAAGACTTAGCTTCCCGCCGCGATAGCCAGCCGAACGCTTCCCTTCAAAAGTCGGTGCTGCGCCATTGTCGCTGGTGAAAACTACCAACGTGTTTTGATCGATGCCGAGCTCTCTCAACCCGGCAAACAGCCGACCGATTTGCACATCTATTTCTGCGAGGACAGGTTTGAGGTGTTCTTCGTCGTCGGGCGTCTTTCGAGGATTCACCGAACCTTCTGGCACCCACGGGGTGTGCGGATCATCCGGCCACAAATTTACAAAGCAGGGTTCTCCTTTGTGGCGCTTGAGGAAGTCGAGCGTCTTATCCACGAAGAATGCTGTTCGATCCCAGCGTTTCACTTTGTCTTCAGGAGACCAAATCCAATTGGTCGCGGTGATGTCAGGATGTGGCTCCGGGCTTTCATAGGTGCTGGCGTGTTCGTCAAAACCATAGGCAGCGAAGAGTGGAGCGTTGGTCACATCGCGGCCGCCGCCCATGTGCCATTTGCCCATGTGCGCGGTTTTGTAGCCGGAGTCCTTGAGCGCGCGTGCAACGGACGGAGCTTTCGGATCGACGAAATCGACCTGGCCGACTGCCCGGTTGCCCGCGCGGGTTTGCAGGAAACTGCGGATCTTCCATCGTGCGGGATACATTCCCGTCAGGAGGCCGGTGCGCGATGGTGAGCAGATTGGAGATGCGCTGTAATATTGGGTAAAGCGCGTGCCCTCGGCGGCCATGCGATCAATATTGGGTGTGGGTACGAGCGACCCACCATAACAACCAACGTCTCCGGCTCCCATATCATCAGTTAAGATAAAGATGATGTTCGGTTTTGTGTCCCCGGGCTTGGCTTCAGCAACAAGCGCAGCAAGGAACAAGCAAGAGGCGGTTAGGACCAATAAATTTTTCATGTCAACGATTCTGGCAGTGAGTAGCAATGATCTATGCTTTGCAGTTCGCCAATAGATTTTTTCTGAACGAATCCGGCGGCATTAACTTTCAGGTTGAGGCGCTGGTTTACGCGGCGATGTTTTCCGCCAGGTTCCCAGGGGCAACACATCACGAGTGGCGGCCATTGAGTCCCATTTCGCCGCCAGTTCTTCCACCTTTTTTGGATTCTTTGTGGCAAGGTTGTTCATTTCGGTCCGATCCTTCTCCATGTTGTAGAGTTCCCAGGGCTGGTTTTCTTTTGCGACCAACTTCCATTTGCCATCGCGCAGAGCACGGTTGCTTTCGTGTTCCCAGAAAAGCGGTTCTTTGCGGGCGAGAGTTTTGCCATGAAAAGCCGGAAGGAGGGTCACCCCTTCCAGGGGTTTGATTTTCTCACCTTTGTATTCTGCCGGATATTTGGCGGCTCCAACCTCAACGCAGGTCGCCATGATATCAATCAGGTGGCTAGGTTGAGATTCGAGTTTCCCTCTGTTCTTTTCAGGAATTCCCTTCGGCCAATGGACAATGAGGGGAGTGCTGATGCCGCCCTCGTGAACCCAATGTTTGTATTCGCGGAAAGGAGTGTTCGAGACATTTGCCCATCCTTCGCCGTAGGCGATGTAAGTGTCTTCCGGCCCTGGCATTACTTCTGGTCCAGTCTGCACCCAGCGGCCATCGCGCGTTTGCATGGGCGGCCAGACCTGTGGTTGGAGATCGTTTGGCCCGAACGGTTTCAAATTCTTTGGAGCTTCTCCGGTGGGCCGTTCGCGTCCCATGTTTTCGGCACAACCACCGTTGTCCTGCAAATAAAGGATGAGCGTATTTTCGAATTGGCCGCTCTTCTTTAACTGCCCAATGATTCTGCCAATGCCCTGATCCATGTTGTCGAGCATGGCGGCGTACACTTCCATGCAGCGGGATTCCCTGGCTTTGTTCTCAACACTGTTCCAATCGCCTGTCTGTGGCGCTGGGGCCCATTTGGGATCGAGCAATCCTAGCTGCTTCAGCTTCTTTAAACGCGCTTCCCTGGCAGGGCCATAACCGCCATCGAACTTACCTTTGTATTTCTGAATATCTTTTTCCAATGCATGCATTGGCCAATGCGCCGCGGTGTAAGCCACGTAAGTGAAGAACGGTTTATCGGGTGATTCCGTTTGATGCTGTTCCAGAAAGCGCACGATGTTGTCGCTGATCGCAGCGGTATAATAAAATTTGGAAGGTTTGTACTCGGGATCGTTCTCCGGGGTGATGTAAGTATTCTGCCGGCAGAGAGCAGTGGGGTCATAGTAGCTCCCGCCTCCTTTCACTGTGCCGTAGTATTTTTCGAAGCCCCGTTGCATGGGCCAATTCAACTTGTCCGCCTTTGCTTGCTCGAACCGGGTGACATGCCATTTCCCTCCCATGTAGGTGCGGTAGCCATTCTCGCGCATGACTTCTGCGATCGTTACACAGCTGCGGTTCAGATTGCCCCGGTAACCTTCGTGCCCGTTATCGGTCATCATGTGGCCCATGCCGGCCTGATGCGGGTAGAGCCCAGTGAGTAAAGACGCTCGGGTAGGGCAACAGCGCGCCATGTTGTAAAACTGTGTGAAGCGAATCCCATTCTGGGCCAACGAGTCAAGATTGGGCGTTTGAATGTTGCTTCCGTAGCAGCCGAGATCCGAGAAACCAACATCATCAGCCATTATGACCAGAATGTTTGGGCGTTTCTCCGCGGCTGTAATGCTGATGACCAATGTGTTGCAGGTGAGTGCCAGCAGCAGGCACAGAGGTTTCAAGAAGGATCGGGAATACATCATATAATTATTTCGCTGGCACAGGATCCGGGCCCGTTCTGGTGTTGTTCTGTTGCTTTCGCCATTGGACGGGTTCGATGAAAGCTTCCCCTTGATTGCAGAGTAGGTAGAATTTCCTGCCGAACCGGGGAACCGATAGAAATAGAACAAAGCTGGAGCGTTGAGAAAGCTCCAGCCTGCCTGATCCGATCTTCACCACATCAGGTAAATGCATCTTTCAGTTTAAGAGGCTGAAAGAGTTGGAAAGGTTTCAACTTAAAACGTCGGCGCGACGTATTGCATGCCGTGTGCGTCTGCCACTGCTTTGTGGGCGACTTTGCCATGCATCACGTTAATGCCACCGATGAGTGCCGGTTGTTTCTGACACGCCTCTTTCAAACCGAGATCAGCGAGCATTTCAACGTAGCGATAGGTCACATTGGTGAGCGCCTGGGTCGCGGTCCGTGCATAGGCGCCTGGCATGTTGGCGACGCAGTAATGAACCACCCCTTCTTCGAGGTAAGTTGGATTGTCATGGGTAGTGGGGCGGGACGTTTCTGCGCAACCACCCTGGTCGATGGCGATATCGACCAGCACACTGCCGGGTCGCATCCGTCGCAGCATTTCGCGATTTATCAGTTTCGGAGCTTTTGCCCCCGGAACCAATACAGCACCAATCAAAAGATCAACGTTGGGCAAGAGTTCCATCAAATGAGCTTCACTCGAGAAGAGGGTGTGGGCGGTGTGCAACGTGATGTCGAGGAAGCGCATGCGCTCCAAATCCACTTCAAGAATCGTAACGTCAGCGCCAAGGCCCTGTGCCATGCGTGCCGCGTTGATGCCAGAAGCTCCGCCACCGAGCACGACCACCTTCCCCGGTAATACTCCCGGAACACCACCGAGCAGGACACCGCCGCCGCGATTATGTTTTGCGAGAAAATAGCCACCCACGAGCACAGACATGCGCCCGGCGATTTCGCTCATTGGCTCGAGGAGCGGCAAGCGACGATTCACTTCGATCGTCTCATAAGCGATGGCGGTCACACCAGACCGCATCAGTCCTTCCGTGAGATCCTTGGAGGCCGCGAGATGCAGATAGGTAAACAACATCTGGCCGGGGCGCAGCAATGGGAGTTCCGATTCCTGGGGTTCTTTTACTTTTACGATTAATTCGGCTTGTTCGAAAATCCCTTTGTGATCGGCCAGGATCTCAGCGCCGGCTTTTTCGTAATCGCTATCAGGATAGCCGGTACCTGTGCCAGCGTTTGCTTCAACAATGACACGGTGTCCGCGTTTAATAAGTTGATAGGCAGCAGAGGGAAGGAGAGCAACGCGATGCTCCTGATGCTTAATTTCTTTAGGTACGCCAATGATCATAAAACGAGGTGAGAGTTGGGGACTACGCAATGGAGAGTCAAGGCGGAACGGGGTGGATGGCCCGCTGCCAGGCTTTGATAGCGATTGCGCATCAAAGACTATACGCCTTATGTCCAAATTCGCCTGCGGAAAGATGCTCCGGAACCAACCGGGCTATGTCGGTTAATTGCCGGTGTGATCGCACCCGTTTTTGTCGAGGCAGGCTCGAATGGCCCTGCTTAATTCATCAGGGTGATAGGGTTTTTGCAGAAAGTTGATCCCTTCATTGAATCCGGTATCGCTTCCGCAGCAATCCGGACTGTAGCCGCTCACGAAAATCGCTTTGGCCTGGGAATTTTCGTTTTGGATTTTACTTACCAAATCCCGTCCCGACATTCCGTCCGGCATCACCATATCTGTCAGAACAAGGTCGATACTATTGCGATGCTGTTGCCAAAGATTCCAAGCTTCTTTGCCAGTGGGCGCCTCGATCACTTTGTAGCCATAACGTTCCAGAACGATTTTGGTCAATTGTCGCACTGGAATTTCATCCTCCACCAGCAGGATCGTTTCGACGCCACCGCGTGGTTTGGGCTTCAGATCCCGTTTTGGACTCGGCGTTTTTGCGTTACAAGAGGGAAGAAAAATCTCAAATGTTGTGCCTTTGCCTACAGTGCTGCGGACTTTGATCCAGCCTTTGTGTTGTTTAACAATGCCGTAAACCGTCGCCAGCCCGAGCCCGGTACCTTTCCCGACTTCCTTGGTCGTGAAGAACGGCTCAAAAATCCGCGAAAGATCTTCGTCCTGAATTCCACATCCGGAATCTGTGACCGCTATGCGAATAGCCTGACCTTTGGTGGCTTCAGGGTTTGAGGCCAAATGCTCGGTCGTAATGATCTGTACGCTTGTTTCGATGGTGAGGCGGCCGCCCTTTGGCATCGCATCGCGCCCATTCACGGCTAGATTCACCAGTATTTGCTCCAACATGCCCGGGTCTCCATGAACCAGGGGCAATATGGGGGCGTAGGTCACCTGCAATTGAATGTCTTCTCCCAGCAAGCGCTGCAACATACGGGTAATGTTGCTGACGACCTCATTACAATTCAGATCGCGGGATTGCATCATCTGCTTTCGGGAGAAAGTGAGTAATTGGCGAGTCAGATTGGCCGCGCGTTCTGCCGCCAGGGTGATCTCCTGGAGGCTGTCCTGAGACGTCTCCTTCTTCAGTTCGTCTGTCATCGAAAGTAGAGCCGCATGACCTTCGATGACGGTGAGAAGGTTATTGAAATCATGAGCGACGCCGCCCGCGAGTTGGCCGATCGCCTCCATTTTGGAAACCTGGCGAAGCTGTTCCTCCAGTTTGGTCCGATTTGTGATGTCGGAAGCGTAACAATGCACCACATTGCAGTTCGTCACTGGAACAAGTGACCAGACAATACTGCGCTCCCGCACAATCGAAATCAGATCTTTAGGCTTACCCGTCTGAAGGCAGTTATTAACAAGCTCTGTAATGTTAGAGGGGAGGATAGAGGCCGGGTTCTCATGTCCTATGGAACTGGCGAGTTGCACCCCGGCTTCATTCCAATAAGTCAGTTTGGCTTCAGCAGAAAATTCAAATGCCGGGTTAGGATTATAGCGGACGAAGGCAGCCAGCTTTTCCATTTTCACTTCCGCGCTCTTCCGCTCGGAGATATCCATCACCGTTCCGAGCATTCGCGTCGCTTTTCCGGATTTGTCCCGAATCACAAAGCCACGATCTAAAACTTCGGACATGCTGCCGTCTGCGTGTTTCAAACGATATTCACCAGACCAATGCGTCTCTGCACCATCGAAGACCTCCTTGAGGCTAGCCATGATCCGTGCGCTATCATCAGGATGAATGAGACTGGCCCAAAAGCTACAAGTGGGGGGAATGTCTCGAGGGTAACCGAATCGAGTATAAAATTCGGAATTCCACCAGAGACCATCAGTCTCGATGTCCCAATCCCACACCACATCCTGGGTCGCACGCGTAATGATCTCGAAACGATCTCGTTGTCGAGTAGCCTCCTCCTCCTGCGAACGACGTTCCGTGATATCATGGTAATTCAGCACAATGCCACGGACGCTGGCGTCATGAAGCATATTGCGGGAAGAGCATTCTACCCAGCGCCACGAACCATTCTTGTGCAAGGCGCGGACTTCAATTCGGAAAGTCTGCCCTGGATTGCGCAACCCTTCCTCGAAGATCCGCTTGCTGGCCTCCATGTCGTCAGGATGTACCCAGGAAAAACCAATTGAGCCGATTGATTCCGCAGGACGGCGTCCAAGGATTCGTTCCTCAGCCGGGCTGACGTAAAGAACTTTGCACTCGCTATCCAGCAGAATGATTCCTTCGCAGCTATTTTCCAGGAGGGCCTGGTAGAGCTCTTCTGTTTCACGCAAAGCGTTTGTAACGGTTTCGTTCTGCGTGTTCATTGGGTCTCGTGGATTTGGGCTGTTCTGCTCATTGATGTAATTTTCCTCCTACCCGTCCAGGCGCTTAAAATTGGCGCACTCCGATTTAGTAATGACCCTTTTCACCTGGGCCAACCTGCGAGCTTCGTATTCGGTTCGGTACGATCTCTCGAACCAGACCCCGGTGTCCAAACGAACCCGTTCAACGGTGAAAGCAGCACGTTTAAGTGCTCCTAGAAACCCGCCAACTGAGATCTCTGAATTCATGGAAATGTCCGCCCGGACCAGTTCAAACTCGGCTTCGTCAATGAACAGGGTGCCCGCCGCATTATTCAGAATGCGTTCCTTCAGATCCTGTGCAGGCATTTTCTGTGCCCGAGGCCGGAATCCGATCTCATAAACCGCACGTCCGTTCACAGTTGTGCGGTTTACGAGGGAAAAAATGTATTTTTGGACAAGTTCGGGAGTAAGCAGATCCAAGTAGTCCTTCCGTTTCTTGTTCTTTTCGCTGTCCATCTTTGTGGACGCACCGTCTTCATTATCGACACTGAGGTTTCCTGTAGAGGACTTCTTAACAAAGGCGCCATTGCGACAAATGAACTCGGAATGCTGCTTCTTGCTGTCTTTAAGTTGACCCTGTTCATCTCTCTCTTCTTCGACAGTGGTTTTTGTGAATGTGTAGGCGTCCTGGCCAGTTGGAGTAGTCCGCGCTCTTTGCACCGCCCGGCCAATGATCTCGTTTGCCGAGAATTGACCTGAGCTAACAGCGTGGATCGGAGTGGTAAGGAAAAAAATCGCCAGCAGAAAACCGGCACGAAGGAGAAAGTAAGCCTGCATCATGAGCCGGCCAAGTTGCCACACATTACGAGCCGCGCAACCGACTTTACTCCTTAATGTGCGTGTCTCATTTCATGACGCAGACTAAATTTTACTTGCCTTGGTGTATTAGTGATGTATAACACTAACGAACAGTGGAATGGAACTATATGAAACGTATTCTGATCGTCGGTTCGGGAATCATTGGAAGTTTGGTGGGTTTGGGATTCGTGTTCCCAGCTGTGGCTGAGCTGCAGAGGAATGCAGCGTTGCCGACCGCCGGCGTTCTTTTTCTGCTTCTGGGTATCGTGCTCGTTTTGGGCAGCATCGCTCTCCCGGCTTTCGTCCTTCGCAGAGCCCGATAGAAAATGTTTGTTCAGCTTAATTCGAGCAGCGGGATGCCCATCTACCGGCAGTTGTTTGATCAGCTGCGGCAGCGCATTGTCAGCGGGCAACTCGCCCCGGGGGCGCAGTTGCCGTCTGTCCGGGAATTGTCGGCGCTGCTTAAGATCAACCCGCTCACCGTTGCGAAAGTGTTTCAACATCTGGAACAGGAGGGGCTGGTTGAGACCCGGAGGGGGTTGGGGACATTTGTTATGCACGGAAACGCTACCCGTTCCAAGAGTGAGAAGCGCAAGCTGATCGCGCCGGCCGTCGATCAGATCGTCACTGAAGCCCTCAACCTCAAGCTCAGTGAAGAAGAAATTATTGGTTTAGTTCGCCAGAAGTTCAAGGAAACCACCAACAATGAAGAGGAATGATATGACTGAAAACGTCATCGAAGCCGTCAACGTGTGTCGCGCGTTCGGCAGAGTCGAGGTTGTGAAAAGTCTCAACCTTCAAGTGAAGCGCGGGAGTATCTACGGTTTCCTGGGGCGCAACGCCGCCGGTAAAACGACTGTGATCAAGATGTTGGCCGGATTGATCTGGCCGGACAGCGGTGAACTCCGGGTCAACGGCGTGGTGCCGCGACAGTTCAGCGCTGAGGATCGATTGAAGATCGGTTACATGTCCGAAAAGCAGATCCTTATGCCATACATGAAAATCGAAGCGCTCATGCGATTCACTTCACATTTCTATCCCGACTGGGACCAGGCGGTTTGCGAGCGCACCTTGAAAAAATTTAATCTTGATCGACGCAAGCGCATCATGGATCTCTCGCAAGGGGGTACGCGCCAAATCGCTTTCATGCTGGCCCTCGCGCAAAAGCCAGACCTGCTCATTCTGGATGAACCGGCGGCTAATTTGGATGTGGTGGCCCGCCGGGAATTCCTGGATGAGATGCTTGAGTTGATCCGGCAGGAAGGCAAAACAGTTTTCTTTTCGTCACACATTCTTAGCGACATTGAGCGGGTCGCCGACGAGATCGGGATTATGGCTAATGGTCGTTTGCTCCTAAGCGAATCCCTCGATGAAATGAAAGACACGATCAAGCAGGTGCGCTTTCATAGTTTTGCGGGAGGAATGAAAGAGTTTTCCATTCCAGACGCTCTCCACCTGCGGACTAGCAACGGAGAAGCGCTCGCCACAATGCGGGTTCGTGATGTGTGTGAAATCCAAAAAGTTTCTGCGACGAACCAGTGCCAGTTCGAAGTGCGTGATCTGGGCCTGGAAGATATTTTTGTTGAAGTGGTAAAGGGGGGAGCATGACGGCGCATCAAATGTTTAAGCTGATTCGTTTTGAGATGAGCCCCACCTGTTTCGCGGGAAAACAATTTGAAAGGCTGGAACTACAATGAAAACGAACGATGCAGGTGCGACGAATCCCTTCTGGTCATTGTTCCGGCTGGAACTTCTCACCAATTCAGTTTCTTCGCCGACGGGCGGAGGAATTATGTTCTTCATTCTATATTGGCTGCTCATGAATCTGGCTACACCCTTTCTGTCACAAGCCGGTGCAGTGCATCTGAGTTTCAATCCCATGTCGCCCCATGGCCCGTTCTGGGTGATCATTGCAGTGGCCGTATGCACGGATGCCAATATCCCTTCGCTTATGTCACGGGGGCCGTTTGCGCGCCCCCCGCTGGAGTTTTTTCTGACGCGGGCGGTAGATCGAAGTATCTACTTTAGAGCCAAAATGTTGGGCATTGCTGTGCTCCTTCTTGCCCCCGTTTTGTTAAGCGTTGTGATTTCGTGCTTCCAGCCCAGCCTCGCTGTTGCTCTCCGGGGCGAGGTCCCCGGTTTGACTTTGCAGCGGATTCAACAAGCGTTTCCAGATGCCTCATTGCAGAGTAATACGATCCTTTTGCCCCGAGGGAATGTGGCGTTAGCCTTGTGGCATCTATGGTGCGGCATTTCGGTATTCGCGCTGGCGCATGTTGGCGCCTCTACGAGTGCTCCAATCGCGAAGCGCCTGCGGCCCAATCTTGCTTTGCTACTCATATTTCTGCTTTGGGGATCAATCTGGTTTGGGCTTTATCTATCCGTTGGGCGCAGTATTCGGAGCTACGAAGGCATGTTTCTTTCCTTCTGCACTCGGCCATTGCTTTGGTTTATCCCGCTCGTTGCATTTGCGCTGGTCGTCCAGATCTATTGTGAACGTCGCTTCCGGGACCTCGAACTTCCCTAAGAATTCGCAGCAATTCCAAACCGTTCGTTAAATTATAGTTAACAGAACAAGACCTCCGTCTAATCCATTCCTGTGAGTTCGAGAAATTCCCTATCCGCGTGGATACGGTATCGATTCACTTCAGGGTCGATTTGATTAGCACGCTTTCGCGAAAAAGAAAAACCCGGACGCCTATGCGACGCCGGGTTAGAAAATTGCTGATCAGCGGAAGTTAAACTCTCCAGCCCTTCCGGTATTCGCGGCGGATCATCCCCGCAGCTTCCGGGGCATTAGTGGCGCGTAGGTTTTTGGCGTCCCATTCAATCTTCTTGTTTAAACGCAGAGCAAGATTGCCCAGCAAAACCGTTTCCGTGAACGGGCCGGACACATTGAAATTAGAACAAGCGGCAGGACCGCCTTTGCACGCGCGGATCCAGTCTTCATAAGGATCGTTGTTTGGCACGCGCGCGATGACTTGGGACGGTTTCGCGTAATCTTTCATTCGAGTTTCCGGGAGAAGGGTCGGTTTACCTCCGTAGGCTTCACAGACCAACTTGCCTTTGCTTCCAACGAAAATGGTTCCATTCCCTTGAAGCTCAGCTTGCATTTCGGCGGGCTTCGTCGGTCTCTTGCCGCCGTCGTACCAAAAATAGGTAACCGGCGGGAGTCCATCGCGCGCGGGGAACTGGTATTTTAAGACCGAGGCACTCGGAGCCATGTCATCACTGACACCAACGACCTCAACGGGTTCGACGCTGCTGGGAGCCCCCAATTTCAGAGCCCAGGCAGCGGCGTCCATGATGTGACAACCCATGTCGCCCAAAGCGCCGCATCCGAAATCCCAGAATCCACGCCAGCCAAACGGATGATAGATAGCGCCACCGCCGCGCTTGTATCCCGGCGCATCGGATTCAGGCCATTTTGAGACAAAATGGCGCATGGGAGCAGGTCCAATCCAGACTTCCCAATTCAGGTGAGAGGGAACGGGATCATTACCTTTTGGGCGAATCAAACCTTGCGGCCAAATGGGGCGGTCCGACCATGAGTGAACCTCGCGAACCTCGCCAATGGCTCCACTCCAGATCATTTCGCACAGAACGCGAACATCTTCACCCGAATGTCCCTGGTTGCCCATTTGTGTGGCAACGCCTTTTCGTTTAGCGGCTTCGGTAAGCTTGCGTGCTTCCCAGATGGAATGAGTCAGTGGCTTCTGACAATAAACATGTTGTCCATTTTCGATGGCGAGCATCGATGCCAGAAAATGATGATGGTCCGTTGTGCTGACGATAATCGCATCGAGGTCCTTCTGTTTCTCCAGCATCTCGCGATAATCGCGATATTTCTTAGCTCCCGGATACTTTTCACCAGCTTTGTTGACCGTGTTTTCATCGACGTCACAAACGGCCACGATGTTTTCTTTGGAACAGCCGTCCAGATCACTGGCTCCTTTCCCACCAACTCCGATGGAGCCAATGTTCAGTTTTTCACTCGGCAGCTTGAAGCGAGGTCCCGGGGTGGAGCATCCCGTCAAACCAGCCGCACTTGCAGCAATGGTTGATAGGTAAATGAAACGACGACGGTTCAGGCCAAGAGAGACTTCTTGAGGAGTGTTTTTACGATTTGCCATGGACACTTCCTACTCCCGGGAAGGGAGGGTCTCAAGAAAGAAACGTTTTGCCTTCAGGAAAACAGTTCAACGATTCCAGCCACCATCGCCAGAAACCAGAAACTGGGGAAGCGCGACTGACCGGCCGTTCCAGGGAAGCATTGCAGCATATTCCTTCCAGATGCACCCCGCTGAACGAAAGGAAACGACTCGGTCGGGCGCGACGCGGTCAATGGCAGGACGGAAGTAACTGGCTTAAAGCTCGATATTGCCGATGCGGCAAGCCCAACGCTTCGATTTGGCTCACCGACCGGAAACTAAGTGCATGAATCGCCCGCCGGATTCTAAAACCTGATCTTCTGCTTCTCAGCAATGGGATTCTGTCGAAACAGGACGATGACGTTTCCCACCTGCTGGACGAGGTGACTGGACGTCTGTTCGGCAATCTTCGGGGCAAGCTCCTTTTTCTCTTCTTTTAAGTCATCGAACTTGATCTTGATCAGTTCATGGTGTTCGAGGTTTTCGTTGACCTGCTTATAAAAACCTTCGCTCAGGCCTGCTTTGCCAACTTTGAGGCTTGGTTCCAGGTGTTGTCCGAGGCTTTTCAACTTCCGCAATTGTGTGTTTGGTAAACGTTCCAACATTTTCACTAACTTTGCTGAACTCTTTTGAACGGGCAAAGCAAAAGCGTGTCAAATCGCTTGAACCCATGGAGCTCACAAAAGATTTTGTTGACGCTGTTGACTAGGTAAAAACAGGAAGACAAGCTGCTCCTCGGCACTCATATCCTGGGTTTGGTAAATATGGCAAAAGTAAATTCAATGAATTACGACTGCAGACAACCGAAGATGGGAGAGGGCCTCGTTCCGTTGTTTACGGCCGCTGCAATCTTTTGGGCGATTGTCGCAGCCGTCGGAATGTGGCTTCTTTAAGGACTTAGCCCACCATTTCAGGCACCGCCTGCTTCAGCAGACGCGAGCAGTCGCTTCCCCGTTCCCTCACGTCAATATAGCTGAATCCCATGTTTGAATCGTCGCTGAACGATTCCACGTGAAAACCGGCCCGTTGCAATTGTTGGGCAATTTCTTTGACGTTTTTCCGATTACAGATCGCACATCCAGAGTGAGCACATGCTCCGTGGTCAATGGCGATTTCTAACGGTGTTAAGCGGTTAAATTTTTTCATGTTCTGTCTTCAATCCTGCGGCCTGAGTTGGCATCCCTCCCCCAACAGCGAAGTGCGCTCCCCGAAAGATGTAAGGTAATCTAATGCGCCCTGCCATCTCTACAATGAGGGACTGCGGAGGAAAATGGAGATAGGCTTTTACCTGAGGGCTGTAATCAGGCGGGTAAAAGGAAAAGACCGCATTCGGAGATCAGGAATGTCCCAAACCGTGAGGGCACCCCACCAATTCTGTGTGCGACACGTTCTAAGCTCTCCGAAACAGATTCTACTATCGATTCGTTTCGGTGTGTTAACGAACCACGTTCAGGGTTGTGTGCTACCGAGACACAAACACCGCTGCCGCGGGTTGCTTTTATAAAACCTATCGAATCAATTCGGAATCTGATAAAACCCTTCGACCTCTAAAAGGGCCTGCTCGGGAAATCGCCGCGGGCAGCGTCCCTGGTATTGATCACTGACGCACTCGAATGGCCACGGAAAGGACAGTGTTTGGTTTTGTCGCTCGCGCGATCGCGCGGGGTACCGTGCGATTCTACTATCGTAAGATCGAAGTCACTGGCCGCGACAAAATTCCAGTGACCGGGCCGGTTCTGTTCGTGGCCAATCACGCCAATTCATTGATGGATCCAGTAGTGATCGGGATTGCCGCCCGACGACCGGTTCATTTCCTCGCCAAAGCCCCCCTCTTCAAAATCCCTTTCTTCGGACGAATCCTCAGCGCTCTGGGAATGTTGCCGGCTTTTCGCGGTTCGGACGATCCCAGCGAAGTGGGCGGCAATGTGAAAACTTTTGGGGAAGCCGCCTCTTATCTTCAGTCCGGTAAAACGGTCGGGATTTTTCCGGAAGGTAAATCGCACGATGCCCTCAAGGTGGACAAGGTTCGTTCCGGTGCGGCTCGGATTGCGCTCCAGGCCCTCGCCCAGGGGGTGACTGACTTGAAGATTGTTCCAGTCGGCATCAATTATGAACGGAAAGAAAAATTTCGCAGCTCGGTCTGGGTGCGAATCGGTGAACCGATTGCTCTGAGTGATTGGTTGGAGCGGATCAAAGAAGCGGAACGCGTTGCGATGCGGGCACTGACGGCGGAGGTGGATCAACGGCTGAAAGAGGTAGTCATACATCTCAACGAAGAACGGTGGGAACCATTTATTGGTGACCTCGAAGCGTTGATACCCGCTACCGGAGAGAACAAACGGAACGCGATCGCTGCGCTGGTTCAGCGCAAGCGCATCGCTGACGCGGTTAATCATTTCATCGAACTAGATCGTCCGCGCGCTGAAAGCATCGCTCAAGAGATCAAGGACCATCGTCAGCGATTGACGGATGCCGGGTTGAACATTCGATCAGATGTTTTCCGTTTGCGCTATATCAGGCTGTTTCTGCGACAAACCTGGGACATGCTTTTGTTGGATATTGGATTGGTCCCAGCGCTTCTCGGGTCCGTTTACAATTTTGTTCCGTTCACATTGGTTCGCGTGATCGGAATGGTATTGCCCAGGCCAAATCGTTCTACCATCTCACTGGAGCGCCTGGGGTTGGGTCTGCCAATTTATGGTTTGTGGCATGGCTGGTTGTGGCTGTGGCTCGCTAATTATTTTGTTCCCTGGGTGGCCACTGTTTGGACGTTACTGATGCTGGTGTCGGGCGCATTCGCTTTGAACTTTTGGCCGCGTGCGAGGACCATGTTTCATCTCTGGCTGAGTGAATCGCGAATGGTGCTGAAGAAGAAAGAGCTCAGTGCATTGCGGCGAACGCACCTCGAATTGCAGAAGAAGCTCGGGACCCTTGCTGATGAATATCGCCAATACCGTCCAGTCACTGCTCCAGTCAAAACGATTCCTTTATGGTGGTGGGTCGGGCGACAAGTCGCTTTTTGGGCGATTTGTATCGTCCTCGGGGCCGCCGCCGTGGAATGGACGGGACAATGGATTCAACATAGCCATGTTTCGATCCTCCGGCCGGGCGGGCTGGACTTTGCGCGCGTGAGTGAGCCAGAAGTCCGCGCCATGTTGCAGGAAGATGAGAAGTCGCTGATCGAGATCATGGTGGGTTTGAGAGAGTTGGAGCGGAGTGCGTTAGCGGTGCAGGCGCAATTGAACGAAGGAAAAAGAAATTTTTACACACAACAGGACAATGACGCCATTCGTCGGCTCTTGTTTTCA
Source organism: Limisphaerales bacterium (assembly GCA_046597605.1). GTDB lineage: Bacteria > Verrucomicrobiota > Verrucomicrobiia > Limisphaerales > JACDHS01 > JACDHS01. Next base: position 27,500 of record JBKJKE010000090.1, read on the forward strand.
TTTTTTAGCTATCGCACAGAATTGCTTCGAATGGTCTGGAAGTATCAGAATTATGCTTCCGTGCCGGAGGAAAAGTTGCGAGCGCAGACCCTCACGCTCGGGCTGGCGGCGGCCAGTTCCCTCGTCGAAAGTAGCTTCAAACTGGTGACTCAGTTCGCGCAAACTCCCGAGGCAATCCGGAAGCTCAACGAAGCCGAACCCCTCTGGGATATCCCGGAAGGGGCTTACGACATGATCCGCGCGAACCTTGCCAACACCGGCAATCGCCAACTGTGGGCCAAAGCTTTGCGCTACTACGAAGAAGAGGGCTCCTCCATTCAGACCAATTCCACGACCGTCCTTTTTGATCAAACCATTCAACGCGCGGCGAAGCTTCAGCCAGCCCTTGAAGAGCTGGCGAAGAACTGGACCTTGCACGCCTCGGTTGGCGAACTGCAAAAGGCGGGAAAAGGGGTGTTTTACCGGGGCCAATCGCTCATCTCAACCTGGGTAGGTGATACGCGAGTTCGCAGTCCTCGGGATGGAAAGGCCTTGATTCAGCCCGGACAGTTGAAAGCACTGCACGGTCTTTTGAAACCCGGGGATATTTTGATCGAACGACAGAATTGGTATCTCTCCCGGGCCTTTATGCCCGGCTAGTGCGCCTGAGAAGGCGATGAGTTGGTGCGGTGAGAGTCCGCATCCTTGCGGCGAAGAGTCGTGAGGTATTGAACCGTAACTGCGTCGCAGCAATGCGGGGTGGAGAGCAACGGGGAGAGAACGGCTAGTCCGTAACGAGAGTGAACTCGATTCGGTCGGCGTGGATGGGCGAGTCTTATAGCCACTGACGAAGCCTGAGCGGCGGAAAGAAACCGTCGGCAGCCGGGGCGATCCCGGACAACACGGCGATGGTTGGAGACGGAATGGACGGAAAGCTCATCGAGATAATCAGGGAGACCGGCAGCGGAACAAAGACGGAGTTCATGCTCTAAGTAGAGCCGAAGAGCCGCCGCTGACGGAGTCAGAGCGTCTGTAGTAGCTGGGAAACGAGTAATGATCGTGGAGCCAAGAGACGCAGGAAAGTGGATGTG
>JBKJKE010000207.1:0-28994 GCA_046597605.1 Limisphaerales bacterium
AATTTTTCGACCATCACGCCTCACTTTGCTCTGTTCCGTCAACTTTCCCAGACCTCATCTGGTCTCAAACACCTAAAAGTCATTCTTTATCTCTATTGGTGAGAAATGCGGGTTAGGATGCTGCCTATATCATGTGATTGCCGTGGGCTCAGTTCGAAAGATGCTTTGCTGTTAGTTCGATCGCGCCCTGTAGAATCTTTGCGGGGTGTTAGTGGGATCGGAGAATGGAATCGGGCCGTTCAGGATGGTTAGATTTGTTAAAGTCGACCAGGTAGCGAGGTTGGTGGAAGATTCTATTGCATAGGCGGTGTTGGGCGCGCCATAAAGCTCTGCACTGAACTGTAAAGAGTAAGAGGCCGAACGAATGTAAGGGTTGACTGTTACCGTGACCGGGGCCGAGAGGGTAGCGGCATTCCCATTGTCAGTTGCTTTTGCCGTCAACGAGAAGGTTCCGGCGAATGTGTTTGTCCACACGCACACGTAAGGACTCGCTGTCGCTTCTCCCAACTTTGTTGTTCCTTCATAGAACTCCACCTTGCTGATCGTGCCGTCACTATCTGACGCGATCGCTGTAATGGTGCTGATTCCGCCGGCATTGATCGTTTCAGGTGCGGTCGGTGAAAGAATTGAAACAGTGGGTGCAGAATTGAGAGCCACCACGTTTACTTTCACTTGCGCCGCATTGGTTGATGCGAGTTGGCCATCGAATGCACGTAACGTGAAGGCGTTGATAACTCCACTCACATTGGTTCCCGGGGTCCAAATCAAATTTTCATTTGTTGCCACCAGGGTGACTCCGTTGGTGACTGGTTCTCCATTCTTCAGCAGCGTTCCGCTGGTCGCATTTTCAATAAGGAAAGAGAGGTTCGTGCTGTCCAGGTCCGCGATATTGGAATTGGTGTAAAGCAGGCTGAAGGGGATGGTAAAAGGACTGTTCTCCGTGGCGCCGTTCAACGTATTGATGCTGCTGAGAGTTGGCGCATCGTTGACTGCGGTGGGATACACGTACTTGAAAGCGGTGTTTGTCGATCCATCCCCATCGTTCACGGTGTAAACGACTTTACGTGAGAAAGTGCCAAAGGAATCGATGATGTTATGGAACCGGATCCGCGTGACCACTGCCTGCACGACTTCGAGGGTGGCAGAAGAGTTTGTAAACGAAATAACCAATGCGGAGCTATCGGTAAAGCCGCCGGAGTAGGAGCCGATTTTTGTTCCAGCGTAGGAAACAGTGTTACTTACGACTCCAAACTCCCCAAAGGCAGATCCCTCGTTTGAGATGGTTAGTCGATCATTGCCGCCTGGCGGAAAGAGCTGGATGGTTAAGCTTCCTCCGGCGAAGTCCGGGCTGTCGATGTCCGCCAGAAGTGCGTTGGTCGTGATGATGGTTGCTGGATCGTTCTCTGTGTAAATGATGTCATTGGTTGCAATGACTAAAGTCGGGATATCATTGATCGCAGCAACGTCCACGCTGACTTGGACTGGTGACGCTGAAACATTGGTTCCGTCATAAGCCCGGACCGTGAATGCCGCCAGGGCGGATCCATTTGCGTTGGTGTCGGGGAACCAGGTGAGGCTCTCCCCGGAACTCAGCAGCGTGCTGCCTGCAGTGACGGCTATATTGCTTTTGGTTAACGTCCCGCTGGTCACCGTTTCGATGCGGAAAGAAATGCTATTGCTCTCTACATCCACTGCATTTGCGGCCGCGTTCAATGTGGAATAACTAATTGGAAACGAAGTGTCCTCCGTGGCTCCAGTCAACGTGCTGACTGAAGTAAGTGTGGGGGCATCATTCTGTGCGGCCACCGAGATGGAGACTTGGATTGGGGTCGCGGACAGCAGGCTTCCGTCCGACGCTTTCACGGTGAAGGCGGCTATGTTGGTGCCACTGATGTTGGTCGCCGGGACCCACACCCAACTTTCGTTGGTGCTCAATAACGTCGCTCCAGCAACGACGTTCGTGCCGTTCCTGGTCAATGTGCCACTTGTCACACTCTCGACGCGGAAGGAAACATTGCTGCCTTCGACATCATTGGCATTGGCGGCGCTCCAAAGGGCAGCGTAGGTATTTGTAAATGGAATGTCTTCCGTTCCACCATTGAGCGTAGAGATCAACGTCAGTGTCGGCGCATCGTCGACTGCGCTTACGTCAACCTTAACCTGTACGGCTGAAACAGATCCGACCGATCCATCGTAAGCTCTAACAGTGAACGCGTTCACTCCGGAGCCATTTGCGTTTGTGCTCCCCATCCAAACCAGTGTTTCTCCAGACGCCAGCAACGTGCTCCCGGCAGAGATCGCGACACCGTTTTTCGTCAGCGTGCCGCTGCTCACTGCTTCAATCCGATACGAGATGCTATTCCCATCAACGTCGGACGCGTTGCCCGCTGCTGAGAGGGTTGCGTAACTGATGGAAAATGCCGTGTCTTCGGCCGCACCGGTCAAAGTGTTTATCGAAGTTAGCGTGGGAGGATCGTTCACAGCCGCTAATGAAATGGGGACTTGAACTGAAGTGGCAGACGCGAGCGAGCCATCGTAGGCTTTTACGGTGAACGCGTTTATGGTCCCGTTTTGATTCCCGATCGGCGTCCACACCAGGCTTTCGCCCGAGCTAAGTAGCGTTGATCCATTGATCACTGCAGTGCCGTTCTTGGTCAGCGCTCCATTGCTGACCCCTTCGACGCGGAAAGAGATGCTGGCACTATCCGCGTCCGCTTCGTTGGCAGCGTTGGTTAAAGCGGAATAGGTGACGCTATAAGCAACGTCCTCAGTTCCGTTGGTAAGAGTGTTGATCGAGGTCAGGGTGGGCGCGTCGTTGGCCGCTGTAACTGAAATATTCTTGCTGGCACTTGCACTTCCTCCATCGCCATCGCTCATCGTAAATTGCACGGAGCGAATGGAGGTTGAAGGCGTGTCAGAAGTATTCGTATATGCGACGCGAGTTGCCAGTTGCTGAATCGCGGCAGGTGTGGCGTAGCTGTTTGTAAAATAAACGACCAGCGGAGTTAAGCCGCTCGTTCCGTCCGTGTAGTAGCCGAAGTTCGTTCCCGAGTAAGAGACCAAGGTGCCGCTCACACCTATTTGCCCGCTGGAGGTTCCCTGGTGCAGTAAGGTCAAGCGATCTTCGGTGGCGCCATTTGCGGTAAACGAAGTGGTGAGGCTTCCGCCATTGAAATCGGTGCTATCGCTGTCACTGACGGTGGCCGTGCTGGTGATACTCGCCGCAGATTGGTTCTCTGTGTAACTCAGGCTCGTCGTGTTGATGGATAAAGTCGGATCCTGGTTGAAGGTCATATTGAGAGTCCACCCGTTGGAAAACACGAGGGCATAGGAAGTGAAAACGGCTTTGACAAAAAGGGAGTAGCTACCGTTGGTCGAAGTGATGAGGTCGGAGAGATTGGTCGTGTAGGGGGCGGACGGGGCGGGGGAAGGCATCGACAAAGTCAGGCGACCTCCATTTACATCGGTGGGATGATAGGTTCCGCTGGTTAACGGGTTGATGCTCAGTGCATTCGTGGAGCTATCGTCGAAGGTCAGCGTCAGGTTGGTCACCGGATTGGCGTCATCGCCTCCTGCCCAGTTCATCAGCACCACCCCTTTGTTGTTGGGAGCGCCGAGCACGACGCCGGTTCTCCGCGGATTCTCCATCGTGATGGAATTGAGAGAGGCGGTGAGTTTCGTGGGTGTTAGCGTAATACCTGAAACAACAATGCTGGCAGGGTAGGGGTCGAGCGCCACGGTGTTTGTGTTCAAGTTCATCGCGGCGGAGTTAGCGAGGCTCAGGCTATTCATCGAAATCGCCTTCCAATTCAGCGTGAAGCTCCCGCTGGCACTGTTCGTCCCATCGACCGCAACGCGATAGGTGGTTCCGGCAATGACGGTGAATACGTTTGAGGAAACCAGCCCGCTAAATTGTTTTGTAACACTGGTTAAACCGGAAACGCTGCTTCCGGTATAGGCTTCGACCGCAAAACTTCCCGGAACCCACAGTGCGACTTTGCCGTTGATGGGGCATTGCCAGTTGAACCACGCTGTCTTGCCGGTGGCACCAGTTCCGAGCGTTCCTTCTCCCGTGTCTTTACCATATCCGGCGTTGTCGCCAGTGGTGCTGCCCGTGGCAAAGAAGTAGAGGTTCGATCCGCCGGAGTAGGGGACCATGGCCGTCATCGGCATGCTGAATGCGCTCGTGAAAACATTGTTCGAACTGGTGAGCGTGGCGCTGAACGCTCCCGATCCAGAAACGCGCTTGACCACCACAAACGCAATCATGTTTGTGTAGGGTGTGTAAGAGAGGGCTTCATCTGTATCGGAGGTAGCCGCAGTGCTCGAGACAAGGAGAGATGGTTTTCCGTATGTGCCCGGCGTGACACTATAGAGATACAGATCAAAATCGCCCGTGGACGGAACGGCCAAAGAGATAGAAATGGGTTGTCCAGTTTTCAACGAAACTTTTCTGGCCCATGCTCGCCGATCGTTCACGCTGGCCGCGAGGGAATCGGTCAAAGTGGTATTGTTCGTAAACGTTACGATGGCCGCTTCGATCGCTGCATCCGGATTTAGCATCCCGTAACCTTCATATTGGTCCTTGCCGATCGGGAACCCGGTGCCGTCCGTTCCGGAGCGTTGGAGGGTGGGGCTGAGAGAGCCGCTTTCCCGTCCGGAATTGCTTTCAGTGGCGGTGGCACACAAGAGCATCTTCACATAAAGGGGATCTGTGCTGCTCGTGAAGCTCCAAGTATGTCCGTTCTGTTCCATCGCATTGATCACCAGTGCTGCTGCGCCGGAAACAAAAGGGGCAGCCATCGAGGTGCCTGCCTCCGGGGTATAGTCATTCGACTTCAAGTCCGAGAGCTCTCCGTCACGGGTGTTGCTGTCGGCTGAGAAAATATACCCGTAATACGTGGAACCTCCCGGTGCGAGAATGTCGGGCTTATAATCTTCTTCCTGTCCGGAGGTGGTCCCGAGGCTGGTGAATCCAACGCTGCTATAGGAGGTCAGTTGGTTCGTCGGATTAGACGCTCCAACCGTTATGGCATAAGCCGCGCGGGCCGGGTCATCGATTTCACGGCCAGCTGAGGTTCCTGCCGTGCCGTCATTTCCTGCTGAAACCACAACCACAATTCCGTTGGCCACTGCTGTGTTCACATACTGCCGCATCGTGGGATTGAGCCCTGGAGTGCCGTCCGCTCCAATGCTCATATTGATCACCTTGATTTTGTTCGTCTCACGTCCCGTCGTCATGTCATCCAAGGCTGAAATGACATAGCTGGAAATTACCGAACTGCCGGTGCCGGAAGTCACTTTTGCGCCAGCCCAGTTACAGCCGGGAGCCACGCCGCGGAACTTGTTAAAACCGTCCCCGACTGCGGGGTAATTCTCGATCCGGTTCGTCACGGAATAATCGGTTACTCCGTTGGTGGTGCTGGATTGAATCAAGCGCGAGAGGTAGATCCTCGAACTTAGCGGGGTAAAAGTGCCCGAGGTCGAAAGGACGGAGGTGCCGCTGGCGCCATTGGCTGTCGTAAAACTAGCGGTGGATCCTGCAGTGCGATAGGCATGGGAAATTGTGCTGCTGCCGCCACCATTCCATTTCGCGCCGAGCCTCCAGGTGAGGCTACTCGTGGGAAGGATAAAGATGGGAGTTGTATAGAAGGCAGTACTGGATGCCGCGGTTAGATCATTGTAGACGGTAAAATCAAAAGTCGAACTGCTGCTCCCGCCCGCGGCACCCGTTCCTAGCGCAATCCCCGCTACGTGGGTTCCATGACCATTGTAATCGAGCGCGGCCGTATTAGTCGTGGCACTGTAATCGGACCAGAATTTTCGGCGGCCCGACAGGTCGGTATGGGTTTCATCGAGCCCGCTATCCAAAATTCCAATGGTAATATTAGTAGATCCATCATAGCCGGTGCTGCTTCCGCCGAAGTTGTTGGCCCAGACCGTTCGAACGCGTCCAGTCTGAGTGGCGTTAATGAGCTTCAGCTCCATCTCTTTTCCTTCTTCCACAAGAATCAACGTTTCCCCCAGCAACTCTGGCAATCGCTTAACCAGCTTCAGCGAGCAACGACCGTTCCAGCCGAAGGAAATCGTTTTGTAAATGTGTTGGATCTCTCCCCCCGCTACTTCGAAGGCATCAATCTGCTCCTGGGTGATTTGTTCCGTGAACACCAGGTTTACTTCCACCAGGTGACCACGTTCGACGTCGGACTTCGCATTATCGACCTTCTCTTTTAAAGCGTCTTCGATTCGATCCTTGTCTTTGTCATTGGAGTATTCTGTCCCAATGTGGGGGCGCACCTTTGGCTGGGGCGGCGGAGAATGCTTTTGCGCGAACCCGACCTGGAAGAATGAGAAAACGCCGCAAACAAGCAGCGACTTAAAAAGGAGCCCGCACAATTTCATTGGAGTTTCCAGCACTGACCGAATAGTAGAAGATGCGACCTTAAGAGTGGATTAAGGTTTCAGAAGAACCTGCAGAGATGATACTTATGGCAAAACGGGGGTTCCCCGCTGTTTTCGGTGGAATGGGCGCGACTTCTAAACGAATTGATTACCGTATTGCCCGGTCACTTCAGAATGGATCGATACTGCAATATCCGTATTATGGGGTCGCTTCAGAGTGAATCGATACTGCAATACCCGTATTGTGGGGTCGCTTCAGAGTGAATCGATACCGCAATACGCGTATTATGGAGTCACTTCAGAATGAATCGATACCGCAATACCCATATTGTGGGCTCACTTCAGAATGAATCGATACTGCAATACCCGTATTATGGGGTCACTTCAGAGTGAATCGATACCGTAATACTCGTATTCTGGGGTCGCTTCGGAGTGGATTGATGCCGCATTACGCGAATTAGAGGGTCATTTGGAACGATATTGGGAGAAACTCCGGGAGGTGTTCCACTGAATACAGCGAGGAGCGAAAACGGGGGAGCAATCGTAGGTCCCGGCTTTCGTTCCGCAACGAAAATTGGATGGTTGGACTATGATTCGAGTCGATACTCCAAGTGGATAGGGGGTCGATTTGAAATGAATCAATACCGTCCTTCGCGTGTAAGGACCGGTTGAAGGGTAAAGGAAGGACTCCGCCGATGCTTGCCACCCTAAAGCCAGTTCCTTACGGGCTTACCACCTGGTAGAATAAATGATTGGTGCCGGGATTGCGGGGGACGCTCATTGGCTGAACCGGAGATGTGCTGGTGTAATTCGAAAGGTCGACCCAGGTTTGAAGATCTTCCGAAGTTTGCAGCCGATACGCGCGCCCGACCTCCCCGGAGATATTCATCGAAAGCGAAGCCGCATTCGTTTGCGCCGACAAAGAAATAAAGGGAGTCGCCACCGGAGTGGACTGATATATGCCCACAGGGAGGGTTCCTCCTGAACAAGCGGCAACAAATGTTCCATTTCCATACGCAAAACTGTCAATCTTCGCTCCCGCGAGGGCGGTCCGTCTGGCCCAATCGGAACCGTCGGTCGTAGTTAAAAAATTATTCGTGTCAGGACCACGCGCTACGAGGAAAAGCCCATTTCCATATGCAATGTCTATCCCCACCGACAAGGGTTGCGGGTTGGGGCCGGAATAGATGGCGCTGGACTGACTGGATGTCCACGACCTGCTCAGTAGGGGTTGTGTGGACATGCGGGGCCAGCCTTCGTAGCCAACGGTGAACATCCGGTTGTTGCCTCTGGCAATCCCGTGAACGGTAGATCCCCCGCCGACGGCCCGCGTCCAGGTAATTCCGTCAATGCTTCGCCAAAGCTCCGTCCCCAAGCTCCCTAAACCAGTTACAAAATAGTCAGTGCTGAAATCTCCACTCGTTGCGATCGCCAAGCTGTGAATAGGGTAAAAAGGAGCATTGGTGAACGTCCTTCCGGTCCAGGAGGTTCCGTTCATCGAATAGAAGGCGTTATATTGGGAAAATGAGTCTGCACTCGCGGTGATGACAAATCTGTCCTGCTTCCAAGCCACATCATTGAGTTGCTGGCCGAGTGCGGCAGTGAGGGTCCAGTTAGTAGAGTCGACTGATGTCAGCACCGCCCCCGAACCCACCGCCACAAATAAACCGTTCGGGAATCCTAGGACAGCCCCATAAGCAGCGCCGGTTAGACTAGCGGTTGTTCCGGTGGCCCTGGGTGTCCATGTGGTTCCATCAGCTGACGTTAACAACGTTCCATTTGCCCCCAGGCCAATGAACCTGCCCCCGACAAAGCGCACCTTGTTTAGGGCTGTAGCATTGCGGAAATGCCATTGGTCAATCGCATCTTTAGGTTGATCGGGCCCCACCGAGAAGCCCCGCATAGGGTAGCCAACAAAAAGGAGGAGAATACAAACGATCGAAAACTGTATTGTTGGTTTCATGGTGTTTGCTTGGCCCGCTCTTGACATTGAGGACGCGGAATCTCGCTTTGACAATATTCTCTTACACAGCGTTCAGCAGAGAATCGAACCATGCTTTCCCTTTTTTGGGGGGCGTCCAGATGAATCAGGGTAGATCAAACTTTGTTGTAGTTTGAAGATTGGTCGCCGTTTAGGGGTGTGATTTTTTCCGGGTGAGATAGTAGTAGCGCGGCTGCCCAAAATAGAGTGGGGCGTAAGGCCGAGTAAGCGCGTGGAGCTGGCATTGCATCTAACACTGGTGGGGTTTTGCTGTGTCAAAACCCTAATTTCTGCCTTCACAATTTGTCGTGATTTGGTGCGTGCGCGTTGGTGGTTAGCACTCTTTGGTTGGATCGGAGCTGTTTTTCTTCCGTTTTGAAATAAAACACGCACGCACCGGTCTTCAAGAATGAGCAAGGCAGAAATTAGGGTTTTGACACAGCAAAACCCCACCGACTGGCCTATCTCACCCGGAAAAAATCGCACCCCCGTTTAGGGTACAGTTACTTTCAGTCTTTTCCCGATTGGATAAATGTGTTCGGATTGGGTGAACTTTGCTAGTTTCACTGCATAACCATGAACCAATTCCGAATTCTGCCCCCACGTTCTCGGATCCATCTGAGAGCATTCACCTTGATCGAACTGCTGGTCGTAATTGCGATCATTGCGATCCTGGCTGGCATGTTGTTGCCCGCTTTAGCGAAGGCAAAGAGTCGTGCCGTTTCCACGCAGTGCTTGAACAATCTCAAGCAAATTGGTCTGGCCACTCATCTTTACACCGGCGACTTTGAAGATCGTCTCCCTTTTCCGTCAGGGGGAGGCTCGCTTACCCCGTATCTCCGCCACGATCCGAATTCAGTGATGCTGCCGAACAGCTTTCAGCTCGGCGTATATTTACATCCGTATCTTTCTCGCGGACAGAAAACGACGGGCAACTCCGTAGAATCAAAGCAGTTCATCTGTCCTGGCTATGCGCCGCTCGCACCTACCGCTGCTTCGTTGTCTAATATAGTCAGTCTCGTCCTGCGGGTGCGAGTTACCAACTCCGCCTCCGCGACCTCTTTTAAACCATTCGCCAGTACAGGAACTAAACTCGTCAATATCCCTCAGCCCACGACAAATTGGATGGTCGGCGACTTTGATAAAGATGTCGCTGCGATGGTAACAGGCGGTCCCGACTCAACGCCTAGCCCTGGATTGGCAAGTGAGGCCGCAAAGGGTGTGCAGCATGGGGAAAAAAGAAATTACGTTTTCTTCGATGGGCATGTGGAATCCAAGAAAACCAATTGGCATCACCTTTTTTAGCTGGAAAGTGCGCCCACGCTGACGTGCTGCGAAAAGCGGGGTAGCGAAAATGCTGCGCATCCAATAATAGAAGCTGAGCAGCGTTCCGGCGAACGCGATCACTCCCAGCAAAACTTCGTCATCAGACATCTCCATGCTACCTCAAATGCAATGGTAAACGGCTCCCCTCCCGGCTACGCCCGCCCCCCTCGTCGCACGTGCCATAGAGCATTCCATCGCTTGCGAGAATCGGTGCCGAATAGGGCCTGGCAACCGGCAACGGCGCGGGGAAGCCAAAGGATTTCAGTTGAAGGTAATCTCCTGCTTCCTGGGGGGACAATTCTGGAGTTTGGATCGACATCTCTTTTTCCCATTCATAAACGTTCCTGCAACGAACCTGAAACGCGCGTTACAGGTCTTGGAAAGTCTCGCGAGCACATGAAACGCGCGTTACAGGTCGTGGAAAGTCCCGCGAGCATGTGAAACGCGCGTTACAGGTCGTGGAAAATCCCGCGAGCACATGAAACACGCGTTATCGGTCGTGGAAAGTCCCGCGAGCACATGAAACACGCGTTACAGCCCGTGGAAAGTCCCGCGAGCACCTGAAACGCGCGTTACAGCCCGTGGAAAGTCCCGCGAGCACGTGAAACACGCGTTACAGGCCGTGGAAAGTCCCGCGACGAGGTGTAGCGCAGGTTTCAGGTGCTTGCACCGCGAAAACCCTAGCAAAAATGGGTTTTTCGGCGAGGCGAGAGGGGAAAATGAAGGCGCTTGACACGAATTTCTGGAACAATCCTGCATTGAAAGACTTTGCAATCCCGGCCCTGGAAAGGATTAAATCAAGGATCGACCCTGCTGAATAGAGTGGAATCATTATCCCACCGGGAAAACCAACGCTCTGGTCTCCTGAGGGCTTTTAGTTTGGTCAGAGCATCGTCATTTCGGGAGAATATTGGAAAACTCCCGTATATCATTTGGACCTTTCGCATTGAGGAGGAAATTCCCGACCGGATGTTCGCGATTTAGCTCGTCGGTCAACCGCCATTCATCCTTTGTTTTCCTATAGGATAGATAATTGGTTCCGCTGGAGCTCGATGTTTTCACAACAGCGTAATTTCCCCAATAAACGACGTTTTCTATGCGCGGACTTTTCAGAAGTTTCATCCGCTTCGATGTGTTCTCGAAGTCTGCTTCGATTTCCTGGCGTATTGTTCTGGTTTGACCCGCCGGGGTCTGCAATTTCTCGTCGATTTCGTCACTGCTGACAAGCGATGTATACCACTTCAAATCACCGGCAGTGGCGGCGGCGTAGACCGCTAGGTGTGCACCATCAGGGGAGGCCAGGGTTTGTTTTTCCTTCACAAAAGTAGCTGGATCAAAGCTGGAACTACTACCGTAATTTGTACCCTGCCATTCAACTACAATGGGTGGGAGAGCGTTGCTTTTGGCGAAGGCATGGACCGTATTTGTAAACGCCAAATGAGGGTCTGAGGCCTTGGCACCAGACGAAGCGCTGGTCAGCTCTATATCCACTTTCTTGGATCTGAAAAAACTGCTGATGTAATGATAGGTCTGATCTTCGATCAGTTTGTCAGTTAAACAATATTCTTCTCCGACCTTCTTCATGACGGCGGTCGACAGCCCCGTGGACGTTCCGACCTTCCCCTCGAAAACTACGATCGTGTAAACTCCGTAGAAGAACTTCGCCTTCAAGGACATGGCCTCGAACATTCCGCTTGCGCCTACATCCAACGTGGAGGTCTGTTCATTCGGCGCATAGAGACTGTCGTACAATTCCACGTTCTTGGTCTGCAAGGCGGTGAAGTAGGTGGCCATTGAGGCTTCGGGCGTTTTCCGGTTCAGGATTGTGCTCTTTCCGTTAAGCACGACAGAAGGATCATATTTTTCTCCTTCACAAACGAAAACCAGGTAGGGGGAGGCCACTTTTGCTTGTTTTACAATAAGCTTAACCTGCCCAGCCTGCACCGCAGCGGACGCGCAGAAGAAGCTGAGACTAACGGCGGAAAGAATGTTTCGGAGAACACGCATGCAGAGAGACTCCATATTCATAAGGAGATAAGGAATGTAAAAACGAGATTTTTCCAGCAGGTCGCTGGATTTTACCCTGAATAAGGAATAGCGTGGCAGGTTTTTCGGCAAATCAGGCCCATGGATATGGTTTAGTTGCGAAAAAGTGCTTGTGAAAAATTTCACGTTCATGCAAGTTTGCCCCGCTTTCGAAAAAAATCGTCCTTTTTCGAGGTGTATTCTTTTCCTGGAAAGCATTTACGGAACGCGCATGCGCACCTTTAATTCAATTTTAACGGCCTCGTTGTTGTTGCTCTCGGTTTGTTTTGGTTTTGGGCAACAGCCGGAACATGTGGAAACTGTGGCAGCGGTTGCTGAACATGGGAGCGAGGCGGCTGCGGAACATTCAGAAAAGGTGGCAAGCCATGGATTGCCTGCCTATGCACCGGTTCTGAAAGATTTTGGCTGGTTTCAGATCACTAACTCAATGGTGGTAACTTGGGTGGTGGCACTGTTTCTGATTATTTTCGCGCGAATCGCGATGAAGCAAGTGCGGGAAGTGCCGACCGGCGCTCAAAATTTTTGGGAGTGGATGGTCGAAAGTCTCTATGGCTTTCTCGAAGGAATTATTGGTCGTGATCTCGTGAACAAGACGTTCTGGTTTTTTGCCACTATCTTCATTTTCATTCTTTTCGCCAACTGGGCAGGGTTGTTTCCGGGTGTCGGAACTGTCGGATGGGGCGTGACGGACGCTGCTGGACATTTTCATATCACGCGGCCGTTGCTGCGCGGTGCCAACGCGGACTTAAACATGACATTAGCGATGTCGATGGTGTTCTTCGTCTGCTGGACGTTTTGGGCGCTGCAGGCAAATGGTCCTGGTGGATTCATCATGCATTTGTTCGGACCGAAGGGTGATGCGGCCGGTTTCATGAAAGTGGTGCTTATTGCAGTGTTCATCCTGGTTGGTTTGCTGGAAGTGGTATCGATCGTATTTCGCCCGGTTTCGCTGAGCTTCCGTCTGTTTGGTAATATTTTTGCCGGTGAAAACATGTTGGAAACGATGGCTCACCTCGGTGGCACCTATTTTGGTTGGTTGCTCCCGTTGCCGTTCTATTTCATGGAATTGCTGGTTGGTTTGGTGCAGGCGCTGGTGTTCATGCTCTTGACTGCTGTCTTCACTTTGTTGATCTGCACTCACGACGAAGAGGGCCACGGACATCCTGCCCACGAGGAGAAGCACTAATTTAAAACTTTCGGCGGCTTTTCCGTGTGGCTTCGCGCTACGGGAGTCGTTGAGAAAAACAAAGGAAATACATATGTTTACGCCAATGTTGGCAGAAATGACCGGAAGTATTCACATCGCCGCTGCCGCTGCTGCTTCAGCGATCGCTGTAGGTATGATCGGTATGCGCGCCGCTGATGCAGTCGGTCGCAATCCAGGTGCTGCAACGAAGATTCTCGTTCAAGCGATCCTGAGCACAGCCTTCGCTGAAGGTATCGTGTTCTTCGCTATCTTCCTCGCACCTAAGTAAATAGTCAGGGCGCGGAGTTTGCTCCGCGCCCTATTTCCTTTCATTGTTGATATGAACCAATTTTATCTATTAGCGGCTGCTGAAGGTGGTTTGGCGGACATCGCGCAAAAAACTGCCACGACCTTCGGTTTCAACACCACGCTGTTCATCTCGCAGGTGATCAGCTTCGTCGTTGTTGCATTCCTCCTGCAGAAATTTGCTTTCAAGCCGATCCTGACCGTTCTCAACGAACGCCGTGATCGCATCGAGCAGGGTTTGAAGAACGCCGACCGCACCAAGGCTGAATTGGCCAACGCGCAAGCAAAAGCCCAGGAGATCCTCACGCAGGCGAATACCAATGCGAACAGGTTGATCGAAGAAGCTCGCGCCGCTGCTGCCAAGGTTCAGGAAGCTGAAACCCAGAAGGCTATCGTTCAGGCTGAGCAAATCATCGTCAAGGCGCGTCAGGCTGCCGCCGCGGATCATGCACGCATGCTGGCCGAATTGCGCCAGGAAGTGGGACGTTTGGTTGTCGCCACTACCGCTAAGGTCAGTGGCAAGGTGCTGACTATGGATGACCAGAAACGTTTGGCCGACGAAACCAGCAAACAATTGGCTGCTTAATTTCAGATGAGCAAACAGTCTAAACGCGACGCGAAGTCATTGTTCCGCAACTGCCTGGTGAATGGGCAGTTGGACGAGACTCGTGCTCGTCAGACGGTAGATGAAGTGTTGAAGGTGAAGCCGCGCGGTCACGGCAGGATCCTTGAAACGTTCACCCGTCTCATCAAGCTGTATTACGCCAGTCGCACCGCCAAAGTCGAAAGTGCGATCGCTCTAACGCCTGAGTTGCAGAACAGTTACAAAGACAGTCTGACCAAAAAGTATGGTCAGGGTTTGAGTTTTATTTTCCAGGAAAACCCGGCGCTGCTGGGTGGTGTGCGCGTGCAGGTCGGTAGCGATGTCTACGACGGAACGATCCGCGCCAAGTTGAACGAATTGAACGAAAGCTTTAAAGCCGCTTAATCCAAATAGCTATGAGTACTCTGCTGCAAGACATTG
Organism: Limisphaerales bacterium; assembly: GCA_046597605.1. GTDB lineage: Bacteria > Verrucomicrobiota > Verrucomicrobiia > Limisphaerales > JACDHS01 > JACDHS01. The sequence goes on from JBKJKE010000207.1 coordinate 14,272, forward strand.
AATCGAAAATTTCCGGCGCGAAGACGTCGGTCGCCAAACAAAACGTGGGTAACGTCCGCGAAATTGGTGACGGTGTGGCCAAGATCGAAGGGCTCACTGACGCGATGCTCAACGAAATGTTGGATTTCGGTAATGGCGTCACTGGACTGGCTCTGAACCTCGAAGAAACCGAAGTGGGTGCCGTTATCCTCGGTGACTACACTGGTATCAAAGAAGGCCAGGAAGTGCGCACCACCGGTAAGCTCCTCTCCGTCCCGGTCGGCAAAGCGCTGCTTGGTCGTGTGGTGAACTCGCTCGGCTTGCCGCTCGATGGCAAGGGTGCCATCAAGACAGATGTCTCTTACCCGGTTGAAAAAATCGCTCCCGGTATCATCAAACGTAAATCGGTCAGCCAACCGCTCCAGACTGGTATTCTGGCGGTTGACGCGATGATTCCAATTGGCCGCGGTCAACGTGAGTTGATCATTGGTGATCGTTCCACGGGCAAGACCACGATCGGCATCGATACCATCATTTCGCAAGCAATCCAGAATCGCGCGGCAGAAACTGCGAAGGACACGAGCTACCGCCCGGTCTACAGCATCTACGTCGCAATCGGTCAAAAACAATCGAACATTGCTCGCGTGATCAGTGTTCTCGAAGAAGCCGGCGCGTTGCCTTACACGATCGTCGTTTCGGCTCCCGCCTCGGATTCTGCCACGAACCAATACCTCGCTCCGTTCGCTGGTTGCGCGATGGGTGAATGGTTCATGGACAACGGCATGGACGCGTTGATCATCTATGATGATTTGTCCAAGCATGCGGTGGCTTACCGCCAGGTTTCGCTGGTCTTGAAGCGCCCGTCGGGTCGTGAAGCGTATCCCGGTGACGTGTTCTATCTCCACAGCCGTTTGCTGGAACGTTCCGCTCGTGTCAGTGAAAAATTTGGTAACGGTTCTTTGACGGCGTTGCCGATCATTGAAACCCAGATGGGTGACGTTTCGGCCTACATCCCGACGAACGTTATTTCGATCACAGACGGTCAGATTTATTTGGAAACCGATTTGTTCTACCAGGGCGTTCGTCCTGCTGTATCCGTCGGTCTCTCCGTGTCCCGCGTCGGTTCCGCTGCGCAGATCAAGGCGATGAAGCAGGTGGCCGGTCGTATCAAGCTGGACCTTGCACAGTTCCGTGAATTGGCTGCCTTCGCGCAGTTCGGTTCCGATCTCGACGCCGCCACCCAGGCGAAAATTGAGCGCGGCAAACGCGTGGTTGAAATCTTCAAACAGCCGCAATTCAGCCCGATGCTGGTTGAGGTGCAGTCGGTCGTTCTCTGGGCCGCTCAAAACGGTCACTTTGATAGTGTCCCGGTAGACAAGGTGAAAGATTTCCAGACCAAGTTGGTGGATTATCTGACCAACCGCAAAGCTGAATTGATCAGCCGCGTGCAGAAGGAAAAGGCGTTGACCGATCCGATCACCAACGACTTGAAAGCTGCGATCACTGAGTTCAAGCAAACTTACAAATAAGCTCATGGCGAGCACACGCGACATACGCCGACGTATTAAGTCGGTCAAAAACACAGCGCAGATCACCAAGGCGATGCAGATGGTCGCCGCGGCGAAGATGCGCAGAGCGCAGCAGGCCGCGCTCTCGGGTCGTCCTTATGGGGAATTGCTGAATGGCGTGCTCGCGGAAGTGAGCGCCAACATCGGCGAGTTTACGCATCCCCTGCTGGAAGCCCGTGAAGGAAATCGCCGTTGTTTGATCCTCATCAGCACGGACAAAGGTCTTTGCGGTGCGTTGAACACCAACTTGTTGCGCGAAGCGACGAAGTTTGACAAGGACAACACCGTCTTTATCACAGCGGGACGCAAGGGTTCACAGTTCGTCGCACGCACCAAACGCCGACTCGCGGCCGAGTTTACCTACAAAGACGCTCCGCTTTTTGCGGAAGCCCGCAGTATCTCCAAGTTCGCCCAGGACCTGTTCCTGAAGGGTGAAGTGGATCAAGTCGATATTCTGTTCACGAACTTCATTTCGACGCTCACCCAGAAGCCGGAAGTGGTCCAGTTCCTGCCGATCGGCGAGATTCGTGGAGTCAGTGGTGGTCTTCATGGCGAAAGCAATGATCAGGCCTTGACCAAGGGAACAACGGAGTTCCTTTTCGAACCGAAGAAAGCAGATGTGCTGGGAGCTTTGTTGCCGCACAGCCTAAATTTCCAGGTATATCAATATCTCCTCGAAGCAAAAGCTTCTGAGCACAGCGCGCGTATGGTGGCGATGAAGAACGCAACCGACAACGCAAAGCAGCTCATCAAAGATCTTACCCTCGAATACAACAAGATTCGTCAGGCCACGATCACGAAGGAATTGCTCGAAATTACCTCCGCCGCCATGGCGATGGATTCATAGAAGATTTAGTTCTGAGAAGGCGCCACAGGAAACTGTGGCGCTTTTTTGTTTTCGACTTGGACCTGGTAAGCGATCCGCCAACTCTCAATTTGAATCAGCCCGCCCACTGGGCTTCCTGAATTTTCAACGCGCCGGAATCAGCATTCTATCAAACTCATCAATCAGCCCAGTGCTCGGTTTGTCGTGGAACAAACCAAGATGTGGGCGCTTTGGATCGAGCCCACGGAGGAAAATGTAATACACGCCCCCGAAATGTGTTTCGTAATCGTAATCCGGTAAACGCTGTTGCAGATAGCGGTGCAAGGCCAGGGTGTAAATGTGGTATTGCAAGTGATAGTAGTGCGCCAGCAGCACGTGGCGCATGCCGGCATCGCTATATTCCTCTGGATTGTTCCCCAGCCAGTTCGTTTTCCAGTCAACGATATAGAACCGTTCGCCACTTCGAATCACCGTGTCGATGTAGCCCTTCATAAAACCTTTAGCAGGGTTGAAGGTCAGGCGACCGATCTGATTGGGGGGATTCGATTGCACTCCCGCAACGTCGTGCTTCCTGAGCAAATCATCGATTTGCATGGGCGAGATTTCGTTCAACGGAAAATAAAATTCCATTTCATCCAACCGATGTTTCTTTGGAACGGTGCTTAACGTGCCAATCCCCGGCAGCTCGATCTTGAGAGCATTGCGCGCCATGGCGCATACCACCGGATCGTATTCTTCGCCGAAGCCGGATTGTTCCAGTTTCCCACGCACGACCGTCTCGATGCTGGTGTCTTCCGTGAAGTCCAGCGCCTGCAGGATACTATGAATACAAATGCCGGCGCGAATATTACTCGGAAATAGCGGAACCTCTATTTTCGCCGGAAGCGCTTCGCCTGGACCTTCCAGGGAATCGAAATCCAGCACTTCGCGAAGCGCGCCACTGCGCAGGCTGGAGAAGCTGGTAACCCGCCAGTTGGCTTCGATCTCGCCAGTGAAACTCTGGACCCGCGGCGCCTCGATCTTATCTGTCGCCGAATATTTTATTCCTTCTCCATGCGGCAACCCATTGATCGCAATCGTTGGAGAGCCTGCAGGAATGGAGCCCCTCGTGAGCTTCTGCAGATCAGCAGCAAAGTCATCTGCGCCCAGAGAGACGAAACGTTCAGCCGTTGCTTTCCAAAGGTCATCTACTGCTGCCGAGGGTTGATGAAGAAGGTAGGCGAGAGCGGAATTTTCAGCGGCGTTGAACTGGCCCCAAACCACGTAGCAACGATTTCTCGCGCGTGTCACTGCGACGTAAAGCAATCGCATCTTTTCGGCGAGGTTCTCGCGCAGTTGCGACTCCTGATGGAGGCTCAGTTCATTAGAACCAAGATCCAGAGCCACCTCATCGCCGTCATGATACCAGGCGAGGTTTTTATCAGCGGTTCGAATCTTCGCGGGCTTCCAGGAAAACGGACAGAAGACGATGGGATACTCGAGCCCTTTGCTCTTGTGAACGGTAACCAGTTGCACGGCGTTCTCGTCTGATTCGAGGCGGAGCTGATTCTCTTCCGCAGTTTCTCCTTCGGAGCCCATTTGATCATCAAACCATTTCAAAAGCCCACCCGGGCCCAATTGGCGCTCGACGACGGACTGATGCAGCACCTCCGATAAATGGAGCACGTTAGTAAGCCTGCGTTCGCCATCTTGAAAGGTCAGCAAACGCTGCCGCACGTTCTGATCAAGGAGCAATCGCCGGAACATCTGGATGAAGCCGCGCTCCATCCAGTCCTCGTGGTATTCGCGAAATTGCAGGAGATAGTCCTGCCACTCCTGCTCGTTGTTCGTGAGAGCATCAATTGCCTGAGCTTTGAGCCCGATGAGATCGGTGCTAAGCGCGGCGCGAAGCAAGCGCTCGTTCACGGGCTCTGCGATTGCGAACAGCAAACGTTTGATCTCCTCCGCTTCGTGAGTGCTGAACAAACTTTCGTTGGTGTGAAGAACGGAAGGAATGTTGTAATGGCGCAACGCACCCTGCACGGCCTGGGCCTGCTGGTTCTCGAGGACGAGGACTGCAATATCGGATGGCCGTACTTTGCGATCGCCGATCTTCGCGTCAGTTGCCAGCAGAATGGAAATTTCTGCTGCGATCTTCTCGGGTAAAATCTTTTCCGCGTTATTCTTGATCGCGGAGTTATAGATGTCGTCCCAGATCCAGAACTGGAGAGGCGCTTCTTTTTTTCCGCCAATGGTCAACGGTGTTGCATCTGCTTTTCCATCGGCCTGCACTGACTCAAACTGAATCCCCGGGAAGATGAAGGGATCTTTGCCGCTCTGAAACAAGCTGTTCACTGCTTCAACGAGTGGTGTCTCCGACCGAAAGTTGGTAGGCAAGGAGTAGCGACGGGTCGCGGCGCTTGCTGCCTTCAAGTATGTGAATATATCGGCTCCCCGAAAGCCGTAGATCGCCTGCTTGGGATCTCCAATCAAAAAAAGGAAGTTCTCGCGAGTGGCAAAGACCCGGTTGAAGATCTCGTACTGCAATGGATCGGTGTCCTGAAATTCGTCGATCAAAGCGGCGCTGTACTTCTGGCTTAATGACAAGGCAAGAGCGTCTCCGCGTCGGCTCCTTAAAGCATCGCGCAAATTAGAAAGCAGATCCTGGAAGAACTGGACGTTCTGCTGTCGCTTGCGGCGACCCAGTTCCTCCTCGACGAAGTTGATGCAATCGAGTTCGAGTGCAGAAACATAATTCTTCTCCCGCTCCTGCATTTCCTCGCACAGGCAAAAGAATTCGTGAACCGGTGGTGTTCTTTTTGCGCGGGTGCTTTCAGCAATCTTGCTCATGCACAGAGCCCCAATCCATCCGAGTGCATCGGCCGAGATGCTATCGGACTCAAGGCACGCGGCTATGTTCTCCAAATGCTCCTCGGTTACCCCGGATGCATTAAGCGGTCGCTTCGCCCAGCTTTTATCAGCGAACAACTGTGTGATCGCCGGCTTTTCGCGGCACCAGATCCGTTTCATCTTCTGGAACAACTCGATCAGCTGCTGCGCTGTCTTCTGGCTATTCTCCTGGGTAGGGCGAGAGATAATTTTGGTTGGATTCTGGTTTAAACAACTTTTTGTTAAGGCGATGAAATCTTTGGGAGACGCTTTGTAACGCAAGGCGAAGTGAAGCAGCAACGAGTTGTCGGTGTAGAACCGCTTACGCCAAAAATCCTGGATGGTTTCCTCCACGATCTGAGCCTGGTCAGTGATCAGCTCGGTGTCGAAAAGGACGCCACTTTCGAAAGCGTGCTCTTTCAATGCGCGTTGGCAGAAACCGTGAATGGTAAAAATAGCCGACTGATCAAAGTCTCGTATCGCGCGTTCCAATCGTTCGACGATCACCTGGCGCTTCGGATGACGATTCACTAACTCCTGAATATAGGGCGTATCCGCCTTGCCACAGTTAAAGGCAGTCGCTGCCGTGCTTAGAATCCTGCGAATGCGATCCCGCAATTCTGCCGTGGCGGCTTCCGTGAATGTCACGACAAGGATGTCCTCTACCGAAAACCCTTCCTCGACAATGAGTCGGAGATAGATGCCGGCAATGGTGAAAGTCTTGCCGGTGCCAGCGCTGGCCTCGATCAGGGTGGTGCCGCGTTCAATCGCGGTGGTGGCGAGATCAAAGTTCATCGTCCACCTCACCTTCGGATTTGAGGGCGCAAAAGAGAGGTTGGAAAACTTGCAGACTCAGTTTCGTAAACTCCGTGTCCAGCGGTTCGATTTCCTGGAAACAGAGTCGGAACCAGGCATCTTCACCTTCGCCGTGGGGGTTCCATTTGCTTGAATACCACTTGTCTTCCGCAGCTCTCATTGCCGGGGTGCGCCGACGCCCTGGACGCAACTCGGCCATCGCATAGGCAAAGGATGAGTTCGGAAAAAACTTTAACGGTTCGCACATGCCACGCCAATAGATCTGGAGCAATGTTTGGAGAATGCTTTCTGCATCTGGCACGGGGCCGAACTCGTGAATCGAATCCGATCCCACCAGGACGGTTTGCGCCGCCACATTGGCCGGGCGCATTGCATTGAGCGCGAGATGATTGATCCAGGCGCGCAGAATATCGCCCCCTTTTACTTTGGCACAACGATACTGCAATAAGCCGGAAGTCCCGGCCTGTAATTCGCCAGAGAGAAAAAAATCGGCAAGGTGCAGGTCCACCGGGATCGGCAGGAGTGTCTCTTCAAAGTGGGGCGAGAGTTGTGTCGCCATTTCGCTGATCTCAGCGCAAAGACTCCGATGACTGTTTTCGCCAATGCGGCCGAATGGAAGGATACCGCGGGCTTGCAGCAATGTGTAAGTGGCCGTGGCATCGTGTTTTTCCAACTCCCGTTCCAACAGGTCCTGTTTTAGTTTGTAAGTGTCGAGACCGGAGACTTCGAACGGTTCCACTTCCTCAAGCATTTCGCCGTCCCGTGCCAGTTCCAATCGCATGCGCTTGCGCAAAAATTGTTTCGCAGGATGTGCAAAGAAGTCGGCAAGGTCGGACAGCGATACGGTGCGGAACTCGACTTCCGGTTCCGGGAGCGGTTCGGAGATGAAGGGGGTATTCTCCACTCGTTCACGTTGCTGTGCCTTGAGCGCCCTTGCGTTCGCCTGGGAAAATGTGAAAAGACGCTCCCCTCTGAAGTACTCGGGACTGAACGCCTGCAGTCGATGTTTTAGAATCAGATCTGCTTCCTGAATCGCTCCGTCGGCATATTCAAAACAGCCCTGCACATGATCGATCAGTTCACTCACCAACACGGAAGGAGGTTGCGGTTTATTGTCTTTTACGGACTGGCCGATGTAGCTGACGTGAAGTCTATCACGCGCTGCGAGCAGTGATTCCAGAAACAAATATTGGTCGTCCTTGCGGTTCGAGGGATCGCCCTGTCGGGGCTTCTGTTGCAGTAAATCGAATCCGATTTTCGAATTCTGCCGGGGAAAGGCGGTATCGTTCATTCCCAGCAAACAGATCACCTTGAAGGGGAGGCTCCGCATTGGCTTGAGCGCGCAAAAGGTGACGCCGCCATCAAGGAACCCACCGGAAAAATTGCTGCTCTCAATTGCACTTTTCAGATGAGCGCGGAAGACATTCAGCGGCACTTCGGAAGAAAAGCCCGAGAGTTTCTCCTGTTCAGCCATCGCGCTGCTGTGGCTTCGTAGGTTTATTAACTCGCTTTCGCTGTTCGCATCGGAAACGAAGAATGTGTTGAGCAACTCCTGCAACGCCGCCGACCACTCCGTTAATGTGCGTGGTTTCGTGAGTCGTTCGCAGGAGCTAAAGAGCGTTTGAATAAAGTGGGCGAAGCGGCCCAACACCTCCGCATTGGCACCTTCTACTTCGTCCACCGGCAACTTCCCTTCAAAAAGATGTTCGTCATCACCCAGCATCGCGTAACCCAGGAGCAAACGATCCATCCCGGTCTCCCAGCAATTCTCATCGAAGGCGGGCAGGTCGAACGAAGCACGGTGCTTGGCATTCATCCCCCAGCGAATGCCTGCTTTCAAAACCAACCGGTGAATTAATTCCAAATCCGCTTCCGCAATTTCAAAACGCGCGAGTAACGAACGGCAATCCAACAGCGTGATGATCTCCCGCGTGCTGCAACGACGCTCCGACAGACTGAGGATATGGAGAAGGGTTTCCGCGATCTGGCTTTCGTCCTTCACACTGCGATCAGCAATGCTGAAAGGGATCATTTCTCGCTTCTTTTCTGGAACATCGAACACTGCCTGGATGAGCGGCGTGTAAGATTCCACATTCGGCATCATTACGAGGATGTCGCGGGGATGGAGAGTGGGGTCGTTCTGAAACCATGCGAGCATCTGGTCCCGGAGCACTTCCAGTTCTCGCAAAGCACTGTGGCAGGAATGAACCTGGATAGAAGTATCCCCCTTCTCAATCACCCCTTTATCATTCGAGCGGGAGCGCAGGTGCAAAATATCGTCCTGCACCTGGTGGAGCAGACAAGAGGATTCGTTTTCAATGAAGCTCGCGTCCTCCGCATCGGGATTGCAATCGAGCACATTGCGAAAAAACTCGCGTCCCTGTGATCCCCACGAGGCGAGCAGGGGATGACCTTCTTCCAGGTGTAATTGCAATTGGGTTAATCCTGCTTTGGCCGAGATTTTTTCGCTCTCACGTTTGCTCGTGATGTGATCCCAGCTTTCCTGGGTCGGTTGCAGGAGAAATAAATTCACCTGCCGATGCCCGGCTAGGGCGGCGAGGACATCGAGATAAAATTTGGGCAACGCCGAAATGCCGAATACGGAGATCCTCGGAGGTATATCCCCCAGATAGGGCTTGTAACGGATCAGGTTGTGCAATGCCTTTTCCTGCAGGATGGCGGGGTGGGACGTTTCCGTTTGCTCAGCCAATGCGCGCCAGAGAAGCGCCTGCCAATGATCGTCGCCGCCCTTGTCCCAACTTCGAACTAGGTCCGGCCGAAACACGATGTATTGATCAAAGGCCTGCGCGATGCGGGAGGCGAGTTGATATAATCGCAGTTCGGAACTCTCGCCATCCTGGTAGGCGTTGACGCTGAAGAAGGCACGTTCCTGCAAAAGCGGTGGAAGAGCCCGCATCACTCGCCACAACAATACACCCGGATCCCACGGTGAGTCCTTCGAGATGCCCGCATTCAGTCGCGAGAACAGCTTGTAGGCGAATCCGCGCGGGAAAGGGAATTCAATGTTCGCGGCAATGTCGTGAGACTGGGCGATCTGATAGTTGAGCCACCTCGCCATTCCCCGGCTCTGCACGATCACAATTTCTTTTTGGAACACGTCTGGCAGCGGGGTGGCAGTCACCTCCGCTAATCTTTGCGAAAGGACTTCAAGACGGTTGCTGGTGTATATGTTCAGGCCTGGCCGCATCAACTCAGCGCAGTTTAGCAGTCGCAAAAACGGTCTCCAAGCGTTTGCCTTGCAAAAGTATGTTGAAAAGGGGGGGGAATTCTCGTCCGCACGAATCAAGCCGATGATTTGCCAGCATCGCCGCTGACATTAGAAGTGCAGCTCCTGAAATCCCCTCGGAGACAGAAACGGTCCGTTTCCTTCTCAGGGACCGACCTGAACCGTTCCGACGAGGTCGATGCAAGAATGGAAATGCTTACGTTGGGACCGACAGGGTCGCTGCAGAAATGGAAATGCTCAGGAAACAGTGGAAGGTCTCTCTGCAGGTCTTTTCCGATCTGTCTGGGAGGTGAGCCGCTTGGCCCGGGTGTTTTTCCGTTCTGTTTTGGAGGTGGGCCACGTGGCCTGAGGTCGGGACCAGCAGGGGTGAATGTAAGAATGGAAATGCTTGGATCGGACCCGACGGACACGATAACGGATCGGTTTTGACAGGCTTTCTCGCGAAAAGGTTGGTGGTAAAGGGCATTTCCAACACTGTCTCGCAGTTGGCGGTCCAGCCCGTGCGTTCCAGAATCGACTTTGCAACGGTCAGGTTGACCATTTTGAGTCCTTTAGCCACACTCGCCTCCATGAAAGTTATCGTCTCGGTGCTCGCACTTTTCGCTATGCTTACACTCTCCGCCTCGGCCGGATCGCTTTACGACATTCCATTGAAAGACATCAACGGCAAAGATGTTTCCTTGAAAGACTACAAAGGAAAGGCCTTGTTGATCGTCAACGTGGCTTCCGAATGTGGCTATACCAAGCAATACAAGCCGCTCGAAGCCGTTTATCAGAAGTATAAAGACAAAGGGTTGGTTGTCCTCGGTTTCCCGAGCAACGATTTTGGTGGCCAGGAACCTGGATCCAATGCAGAGATCAAGGAATTCTGCAGCAGCAAGTATAAGGTCACCTTCCCGATGTTTGACAAAGTGAAGGTGAAAAGCGGCACGGAACAGCATCCATTGTATACCGCTCTCAGTGGAAAAGAGTCTGCCTTCCCCGGAGATGTGAAATGGAATTTCGGTAAATTCCTGGTGGGCCGCGATGGTAAGATTGCGGCCCGCTTTGATTCCAAAGACGAACCTGATTCCGAAAAGGTGACTCAGGCAATTGAAGGTGCGTTGGCTGCAAAGTAACCGAGGGTCGTTTTCCTCAAACGGACTTGGCCTCTGTTTGAGGTCCGGTCCGCTTATTCCTGGTCGTCCTGGCCGGGACGCCGAACAGTTACTCAGGAGAGTGGGCAAAGGTTGTTTGCAGCGTAGCACTCTCTTGCGGGGCCGGCCCTGTGGATGTCGTGGTCTTCGTTGTGTTCCCTCCGAACACACCGATCAGGGCATCAAATAACTCAATGATCTCCAAGTCACTTCCGGCTCGGGCAGAAGTAAAGGTTTTCTCCCGGTCGCTCGATGCAGTGACGTGTGGTTTTTCCGGGAGCACGTGTGAACGTGCAGGAGAGGGAGACGTGCAGCCGACGAACAACATTACCGAAGCCAGGAGAAGGAGTGTTTCTGCTTTCACGGTAGGTTCAGGCTATCCAATTTGCCTCTCTTTTGATAGCCGGCTACGACGGATTGCCGTGTCAGGCAAAGTTGCAGAATGGCTGGGTTGCAATGCCTATTCACCCCGCGCGATAGCAGACCTTTCTAATTCGAATTGCTCAATGAGATGTTTGCATTGGCAACTTCACCCGCTTTCACCGTCAGTTTTTCGGTCTCTCCTTTGTATCCTTGGAATGCGGTCTTTAACGTGTATTTCCCAGGAGGAAGATCTACTGCGCCGAAGAAGCCAGTGGCGTCGCTGGTTAGCTTGCGAGTGACGGGCCCAGTGACAGTGATGGTGGCACCATCCAGGTAATTGGTGGCGCTTGTCCCGGTAATAAATCCTTTGAAATGCCCCTTGGTCGGTGTTGTTTTCCAGGGCATCTCGGGGATGGTGGCTTTCTCTGCAAAGATCGGCAGGGTGATAGAGTCATAGGCACTGGGTTCAACCAGGGCACGTAAAAAATCACTTGTGCTCACGTTATCCTTATTCGTGTTTCTATAAACATATCCGCTTACGCCATCGGTAGAATTGCCGGCTTTGGTCACGTTACGCGAATAACGCATCTGGTGAATTGCGTTGGAAACGCTATTCAAATACAGCCCCGGGCCAACCACGGCGTGGCGATTGAATCGATTGTCGGCCATGAAGGCGGTCCACTTTTCGTAATCCTTCGCTTGTGTTGGCACGTGTTGCCGGAAATAGGTCATCGGCACATTGATGTCCAGAATCCCTTCTTCCATCCAGCTGCGCCAATCCTGGAGAACGTCTTTGTAGGGACGACCGCGGGTAACCCATTCTTCACGGGTGCTGATGCCGGGGGACCATGCAATGGTTGAAGCCGAAATCTTTACCTCAGGCCGCACTGCAATTGCTGAAAGATATACTTTGCGGACGAGAGCAGTCACCTGATCGCGTCGAAATTGCAGCCATTGAGGATTATTGGGCAGTGGAATTCCCGTGCGCTTATACAGGCGGTTGAAGCGGGCGACGGTCACGTCGTGGTAACCGTGTTGAATGCTGCCGTAGCGGACATAATCGAAATGCAACCCATCGATCGGATAATTGGTAATCATCTCCATGCAGACATCGAAGGTGTGTCGTTGCACGTCCGGGTGGCCGGGGTCGAAGGTGTATTGGCCTTCCAAGCGGGTCTGGCCTTTGTGGTCTTTCATCAGCCAATCGGGATGTAAATTGTAGGGATGATTGGCTTGTTTCGGGGCCGCCACTTTATCCCAGATGTGGTAGGTCACCAGCCAGGCATGGACATCCAGGCGCTGTTTGCCGTCGCTGGTATCGTGCGCCTTGGCGAGCAGGTCTTTCAGTGGATCATATTTGCCGGACAATTCTGGAATCCTGGGCTCAAGCTTTGAGTTGTAGAGTGTGTCCCCCCGGCGGCGCATCTGAACAATGAGTGAATTAAAATGCGCCCCACGAAGGTCATCAATGAGTTTCGAGCTCTGTTCCGCGGTTCTAAAGCCGTTCCCCCAGGCGTCGGCCCACATGCCGCGGAACTCGTTGGTGCGAGCGAATCCGTTGAAAGCGGTTAACAAGAAGAGAAGCCCGCATAGAAAAAGAGGAGGGCGCAAGGAACTCACGGGGTGAAACATTGTGAAGACGATACAAAAACAAACTCCAGCTGCAACGCAAGATTCCCTGAATCGTCGCAGGACACCTACGGCAGGAGAAGAGTGGCGTCCGCCGCAGAACCCTGGGCGGCCACAAACTGTTCCTTGAGCCTCGCCAGCTCTTCGCGCTTATACTGTTGCTTGATCGTCGCGATTGCTGCCACCGCCAGAGCATCGCAACGTTCATTTTCGACGTGCCCTGCGTGCCCTTTCAGCCACTTCCACTCTATGGTGTGTTGAGTGGCGAGGGTGTCTAGCTGTCGCCAAAGGTCTTCGTTTTTCACAGGCTTTTTCTCCGCAGTGCGCCAACCCCGGCGCTTCCAGCCAGCGACCCATTCGGTGATTCCATTTTTCAGGTAGGCAGAATCGGTGAAGAGCGTGATCTCGCATGGTTCGGTAAGAACGGTGAGTGCTTCAATTGCCGCCATCATCTCCATGCGGTTGTTGGTGGTGGCTGGCTCGGCTCCGCTCACTTCCTTGCGGTGCTGCCCATACTGCAGCACCGCCGCCCAGCCTCCGGGCCCCGGATTGCCTTCGCACGCGCCGTCAGTGTGAATAATTAGTTTCTTCATTGAGGCGCGAGTCGAACGCTCTGGATCATCACGACGCCTTGTGCGTGCAGACGAGATCTTTCGCAGGGTCTACCGCCCACCGGTCGGCCACCTGTTTGTGGTCATTGGAAAGACTCCATTTGTCGGGGAGGGGGTCGCCGGTATGGCCAGGATTCGCTCCCTTTAGCTCCATGCAACCTTTGTTGTTCCCGACTCTTGCGATGATATCGAGTTCCTCTTCCGTGAGCGTGATTTCTGGCAACTTCGCCAGTTCCTCGACTTTGGATTCAATCGTCTTCGCGTCCTCTCCCACCTCCTGAATAATGGTAGGAACGACACTCTGCACAGCGGGTTGGGACAGGTTCCAGATGCAGGCAAGTTGCAGCGGGGTGATGTTGTATTTTTCTGCGATCCCGCGAATGTTGCTCAACTTTTCATAACCGACTTCCACCCAACCAGCGGGACGGAACGCGCGATGATCCTGCTGCCCGAATTGATGGCCCGGTTTGACGTCGTCATGGAAAATCCCGCCATAATCGACCACGCGAGTCAGGAGACTGACATCGTGAGTCTGGGCTGCTTTGAGCACCATATTTCCCGGCCATGGTTCGAATGGATTGAGGATGATCATGGCCCAATCCATCATCGAACCGAAGCGCTCAAAGCTGAGAATGACATCGAGCGTAAAACCATTGGCAGGCCCCGGCGCAATACCAATCCGCTCAGCCAGTTTTGCTTCTTTCAAACTGTTCATACCGGCCCAGACCGCATCGCTTGTGTAACCGATCGAATCTGGATTGTGCAGCATCACGAGATCGAAGTGATCGGTCTTGCACCGCTCCAAAGACTTTTCTGTCGCCATGCGGAGATAATCTTTGAACTCCCTTGGTGCCCGGAGCGACGGATCGCTGAAGCGCGGAAATCCTTTGGAGCCTTGACGTTGTCCCTTGTAAAAATCGTGTCCAATCATTCCGACGAGGCAGTAGGAATCACGCGGTAGCCCGGCCAATGCCCGACCCAGCATTTCATCCGCGGCGCCGTTGCCATAAACGTCGGCGGTTAGGAAAGTGCGAACGCCTGCTTTGTAGGCATGCTGCACGACGCTGATCCAGCGTTCTTCCGAAAGCACCTCACCATAATGCATGAAGCGGCCGCCATTCCAGGTCCCATAAGCTGAGCGAGTCAAATCCATATCTAATTACTGCGGAGAAACGTCCGACTTTCAAATTTTCTTTTTGTGGGGGGGAAATTCGGCCGATGGTTAATCAGTTGATTCACCAACGGAACGGAAAAGGCTTACAAGGCGTGGACCAGGTATGTAGACCCGGGAATGTAAGCAATTCCGGTCGGCGTACAAGCCATGTAGATGGGCCGGAAAGGGATTCCAACCGAAGTACAAAGCGTGTAGACCGGTGAAAAAGTCGCTTAGAGTGGTTCTCATAATGAATTTCCAAAATGGTTAGAGCGCCACATGACGCGTAAGAGGGATGGAGCGGAAGCTCCCAGTCAAAAGATAGTGGGTCACAATCAGCCGACCCGCATGCGTCAGAAAGGTAGCGGCTTCGCCGCACAGAAGAAAAACAGAGGCGCCCACTTGTAGATCCCGGGCAAAATTTCAGGGCTCCTTCCGGAAGGAATTCTGAGGTGCTGAGATAATTTTCTGGCGTCAAAACAGGATCTTGGAGGTGCCGAGAGAATTTTTTCACTACTCCGACAGAT
>JBKJKE010000244.1:0-12193 GCA_046597605.1 Limisphaerales bacterium
CGTTTGCGGCGAAACGTCCCTACCCTGCGAAGGTGCGCGATACGCACGTTTCCGGAGACATTTAAAATGCTTCGAAAACGGCCGAAAACGCGTTGCGGCGGTCTTCGGAACGCTTCGACTGACCGTGAAATTATGTCCGGACTCTTCCGAATGCTTCGGCTGACCGCGGAGATATGTCCGGGAGCTTTCGAACGCTTCGAAAATCCTCCGCAACAGGGTTGCAACGCTTTTTCGAAGGCTTTGAAAAGCAGCTGCGGCCCCTACAGACGCTGGAATTTGCTAATTTTCCCCGTGTTTGTGGGGATGGGCCGTCCCTACCCCGTGCGGACAGAGTCGAGATCGTTTCCGGTCCCCTTTGACGGCGATAAATACCGCCGGAAACCTGTTTCGGACCACTCTCAGCGCCGTTCAGACCCAGCGAAATTATTTCGGCTGTCCTTTTACGCCGCCAAAAACTCGTAAAAATCTCGATCGAGACCATTCTGGACGCCAAGGGCGTTTCATAGAAGAGAAAAGGTTTACCGCTGGTCTTGCTACATTTTCTGCGACTTTCATCTTAAAATGGCCGTGGGCCGATGGCTTGGGTTGAGAATTTTGGCCTGTTGGCCCTTTTTTCACACTAATCTCAACTCCCGCCCCTCTTCGTCCGCCACGGCGGCCTGATCGGCACCCCCCCCTCAGGACCGTGGATTTTTGCGAGTTTTATCCCTGAAACCGAAATTCCAGGGGGTGACCCTAAAATAGTTTCCGGGCACCGTTGTCACCCCAAACTCTTTCACCTACGTGCTGTGACTCGAACACTTCGGCGAAAGGCGCTGTCCTAACAGTGAAATTGCTTCCTTTGCCAAAACCCATTTGTTATGCAACCTCCCGTAATGGCCAAATTGAAATTCGTTTTGTTGCTCCTGTTCGTCTTGTTCGCTCTGGGACGGGCCGAGGCTGGCACCTACACACTGTCAGATGGCCAAACAATCACGGGTGATCCGACGGCTTACGACGCCAATGGTGTGGTTTTCAAATTGCCCACCGGCAACTTCTCTCCGCGCACCCTCTGGTCAAGATTCAACCAGGATTCACTCAAACAATTGGCGTCAGAGGCCAAGAAGGAATCAGATGCAGAATTCATCC
This sequence comes from Limisphaerales bacterium, assembly GCA_046597605.1. GTDB lineage: Bacteria > Verrucomicrobiota > Verrucomicrobiia > Limisphaerales > JACDHS01 > JACDHS01. Next base: position 1,129 of record JBKJKE010000244.1, read on the forward strand.
AACCCTACCTCGAAGAAACGGTCCTCGAAGAAGCCAAGCAATCGGTCATCAATATCAAACCTCCGGAGAAGATTGAACGTCCCACGGGTCGGACCGGTTTAACCGCTTTGTTTGGGAGTTCCCTTGGGCTGTTTTTATTTGCGGTGTTATATGGAGCCAATCTCTTTGCCGCATTCGAGATTGCTCATTTTAAGAATATGCCGGTGCCGATCGTCATGGGGGCAGCGGCGGTCCTCCCATTCATCGCTCCCATTGTCTTTCTCTGTATTCCCCGTCGTACGGACTCGATCGATGCGCAAATCACCGATCTACCGGGACAGGAAGCGCAAGCGCAAGACGCGGCGGCTCCCACCTACGGAACTGCTGCTCCGCAGTATGGAACGGCAGCTCCCCACTACCAGGAACAGACGGGGGAGGAAATCGCGGAACATGGTGAGAATCCGCCGATCGAATTGTCACTCCCAGCGACACCAGTAAGCGCTCCTGCGCCGGCTGTTCCATCTGTCACTTTCCCGAAAGGACAATTCTCCTTCAATCGCCGTTTCTTCGAAACCAAGATGCCCGGATTCTTCCGCGTGGTGCCGACGGAAGCCGACAAGGATATGATCCTCCAGGTGAAAGCCATTCGTGGCGAATATATTGCCCGACGCATTTCCAAAATCACCCAGACAGAAGTTCACCTTGAGACGTTCAAGGGACAAGCCACCGCGGAAGAAGTTGTTCCATTCACGGAGATCCAGGAAGTTTCGATCCGACACAAAGACAGTGTTTGACCGGGGGCCCAATTCACTTAGGATTATTCGTCAGCCGCTTAAATAATATGAAGTATCGCACGTTTCTTCTGTTCGGCGCGCCGGGTTCCGGCAAGGGCACGCAAGGCAAGATCCTGGGAACTATTCCGAACCTTTTCCACTGTGCGTGCGGCGACGTCTTTCGCAATCTGACCATAGACAGCGGCATCGGTCGCATCTTCCTGGACTACTCGAGCAAAGGGCAATTGGTTCCGGATGAACCGACGATCCGCTTGTGGCGCGAAAACATCCAGGCGCAGACGCAACTCGGCAGGTTCAATCCCGAGCGCGATACCCTGGTGCTCGACGGCATTCCCAGGAATCCAGAGCAGGCCAGAATTTTGCAGGACACCCTCGACGTGCGAGCGGTGTTTTACCTCAGCTGCCCCGACCGAACCAAACTGGTCGAACGATTGCAACGTCGTGCTCTCCGGGAGAATCGTCTGGACGATGCCAACCTCGAGGTAATTCGTATCAGGCTCGAAACTTACGAAAACGAAACCAAGCACGTGCTTGAATTCTACGGCAAAGAGCTGGTTCACGAAATCGATTCCACCAAGACGCCGGTAGATGTTCTCCGGGATATTCTCCGGGTGATCGCCGCAAGGTAAGTAGGAATGCTTCGCGTCATCTTCATGGGCACCGCCGACCTGGCTCGTGCCAGTCTCGCTTCTTTGTGTGCCGCCAACGGCATCGAGGTCGTTGCGGTGGTAACCCAACCAGACAAACCCAAAGGTCGCGATCTCAAGCTCCAGCCCACAGCCGTAAAACAGTTGGCCGTGGAAAGGAACATCCCCGTTCTGCAACCGCTTCGGGCTCGGAACGAGGAGTTCATTCAACAACTCCGCGAATACAATCCCGACCTGATTTTAGTCGCCGCTTACGGTCAGATCTTGCCCCCGGCGATTCTTGATTTGCCAAAGCATGGCTGTCTCAACGTTCACACCTCTTTGCTGCCGAAATACCGGGGAGCTGCTCCCATTCAATGGTCGATCATAGATGGGGAGCCCGAAACCGGAGTGACCATCATGAAGATGGATGTCGGTCTGGATACCGGCGATATCCTGACAACCGTCCGGACTCCCATCACTCCGGAGGACAATGCGCAACTTTTACACGATCGCCTTGCACAGCTTGGCGCGGAATTGCTGGTCCAAACCATACCCGACTATGTCGCCGGTAAGATCACACCCCAGAAACAACCAACCGAGGGTGTGACCTATGCGCGTAAGATCGGGAAGGAAGATGGAGCGCTCGATTGGACACAGCCTGCACGCAACTTGTGGAATCGGATCCGTGGATTTACCCCGTGGCCGGGAGCCTTCACGTTTCAAAACGTCCAGGGAAAACCTCGTCTCCTGAAAGTATGGGAAGCCACTCCAGACGAAACTCTTTCGGGTGAACCGGGCGCCGTTCTCTCGGCAGACAAGAATGGAATTGTGGTCGCCTGTGGCCGTGGGGCGTTGCGCATCACGAACTTGCAACGGGAAGGAAGCCGCCGCATGACAGCCCAGGAGTTTTTGGCGGGAAATCCTCTGCAACCAGGCGACAAGTTCACCAACCTGCGCTAGTTTCGCGAACGTGAGTTCTATGGACGAATTACAAGAAGCGGTTGAGTCACTCGGACTCGAGAAGTTCAAACGTCACATCTTCCTGTGCTGCGATCAGAGCGAACCCCTTTGTTCTTCCAAAAAAGAGGGATTGCGTGCCTGGGAATTCCTTAAGAAAAGGTTGAAGGAGTTGAAGCTGGCGGGTTCCGAGGCTGTAGTTTTTCGGAGCAAAGTAAATTGCCTCCGGGTTTGTGTAAATGGACCCATCGCGGTCGTTTATCCAGAAGGCACCTGGTATCACTCCTGCAACGAGGATGTCCTGGAGGAAATCATCCAGGAACATCTCATCAAAGGGCAGATCGTGGAAAAATACGCGTTCGCCCGCAATCCGAACTTCGAGTCTTAGAACGGAGCTGGCGCTGCAACCGGAGGTGGCAGATTGGTCACAGGTGCCGGCGCAACTGCGTTGGTAAAAGCTGGGGCGACAGGGCTTGGATTGAAACCATTCACCGGAGCTGGCTGCGCGACAACGTTGGGTTGCGGAACGGTGATAGGCGGCGGCAGAGTTGTCCGGTCACCGACAGGGTTAGGATTAAATCCTGTCACAGGTGCTGGATTAAACTGGGGAGCGGCATTCGGTCCAACGGGTGAGGCAGCTTGTTGAGGTGTGGAGAATCCATTTACCGGCCGCTGCGAAAAACCGTTCACCGGGGCAGGGTTAAAACCAGAAACGGGAGCCTGATTTATGGTAGGCCTCGCCTGCACGGGAGCAGGAGGTAATGGCGGAGCCGCTGGCAGCCTGTTTTGTTGCGCGAATGCAAGGGTTGAGGTGAAACAGCCAGCTAATAGAAGACATTTGATCGGTTTCATAGTCTCTTGAACTAAACTCAACCTGAGCAGAGGTTCAACCTGACTGGACTATACAGCAATACGACGATAGATGGCTTCGTAAGCCCCTGCGCTCCGTTCCCATGAAAAGTCTGCACAGATGGCATTATGGCGATAGTGACCTAGCAATTCCTTGTCTGCATAAAGGACCAGGGCCTTGCGGACAGCCTTCGCCAGGGCGCGAACGGAATATTCCTGAAACTTAATTCCATTCACACGCTCGGTATCTTCGGAGATATCGATGACCGAGTCATCCAATCCGCCAGTGACACGAACAATCGGCAAGGTGCCATAGCGGAGGCTATACATCTGATTGAGCCCACACGGTTCGAACCGGGAAGGCATGAGGAAGAAATCGGAACCCGCTTCGATACGATGGGAGAGGCCCTGATTAAATCCGATCGTGACGGCAACTTTGCTCGGGTAACGCTCCGCAAGTTTTCGATAGGCCCGCTCAAATTCAGGAGAACCGCTGCCTAACTGAACAAACTGCATGTCCGTCGCGAGCATCTCCTCGAGGGCTCCGAGTTGAATATCAACCCCCTTTTGGTCCGCCAGACGCGAAATATTTCCGAACAACGGGATAGTTGGATCCACCGGCAAACCGAGTTCCTTCTGTAACGCCGCTTTGTTCAGCTCCTTTCCACTGAGATCGTCCAAACTAAATGGATGAGTCAGGTAAGGATTGTCGATCGTGTTCCATTCGTCGTAATCCACACCGTTGAGTATTCCTACCAGCGATTGCTGTCGACGACGCAACACTCCATCCAGGGCGCAGCCGAATTGTTCCGTAGTGATCTCGCGCGCATATCGTGGGCTCACCGTGGTTATCAAATCGGCGTATTCGATTCCTGCTTTCAAGCAATTGACGTTGCCGAAAAACTCCACCCCGTTTGGATGATAGTAGACGGGTGGCAGATTAGTCAGGGCGTAGTCCGCTTTCGCAAAGATACCCTGGTAAGCAAGGTTATGGATCGTGAAGCAGGTGCGGGGTGCGTCCAGCCACAACTCGTGATCGCGCTGATTCTGGATCATCAACGGAACGAGCCCTACCTGCCAATCGTGCACATGAACAATCTCTGGTTTCCACGCGAGGTACCGAGCAAGGTTCACCGTGCATTTGGACAGAAAAATGAAGCGTTCGGAATTATCGGGATAAGAAATATTCCGTTCCTCGTACAACCCGCTGCGAAAGTAATATTCGGGTTGGCGGACGAAATAGATGGTGAGATTGGGAGAAACCTCGTGGGTCCAGATCTCACCTTGAACCCATTTTAGCCCCATCGGCAGGTGAAGATTCCAGTCCAGCAACTTCATGGCGGGAAACTTCTCCTGTATCCCGCGATACAACGGAGTCACTACCCCGACTGTGTGCCCTGCCCGGGCGAGAAATTTAGCAAGCGCTCCCACCATGTCGGCGAGTCCGCCGGTCTTGGAATAGGGATGCAACTCGCTGCTGGCCAATAAGATTTTCATGAAGCGCCCCACCTCGCGTGGGAACTACAGAGAAAGATGGAGGTAGTCTCGGAATCGAGCCAATCGTTCCTGAGAGTGAGCGACGATAAAATCGGCTTTTCCTCGATGATGATTCTTACGTATTCCACAGCAAACAAATCACGCACTGATTCGGGCAGTTTTCAAATACGGCTGTAGAATCGGTGGAATCTCGATACTTCCATCCGGTTGTTGGTAGGTTTCAACCAGTGCGACAAACAAGCGAGCAAGGGCTGTCCCGGAGCCGTTCAGAATGTGGGGCATCTTGTTTTCACCGGACTCAGTCTTGAAGCGCATGTTCATGCGACGCGATTGAAAATCTTCGCAGTTGGAACAACTGGACACTTCCAGGTACGTCCCCTGCCCCGGAGCCCAGACTTCGATGTCATAGGTCTTGGCGCTGGCAAATCCCATATCGCCGGTGCAAAGGAGGACGACGCGATAATGTAATCCGAGCAGTTGCAGGACTCTTTCCGCATTGGCCGTCATTTTTTCCAATTCTTCATAGCCGTCTTCGGGCTTCACAATCTTGATTAACTCGACCTTGTCGAATTGATGAACCCGAATCATTCCTCGAGTACCGACCCCCGCCGCGCCGGCCTCGCCACGGAAGCATGGACTATATGCGCAATACCGAATGGGAAGTTGTTTCTCAGCGAGGATCTCTTCGCGATGAATGTTGGCGACGGGCGTTTCCGCTGTAGGAATCAAATAGAGTTTCCCCATCTCGCTCGTTTTGTCCCCTTCGACAACGCCGTAATATTGATCTTTGAACTTCGGAAATTGTCCAACGCCTTCGAGGCAATGTGGCCCGACCACGTGCGGCGGGGCGACCTCGGTGTAGCCATGCTCGTTGGTGTGCAGGTCGAGGAGGAAACCGATCAGCGCCCGTTCCAGTTTAGCGCCCCAGTGCGTATAGAGAATGAACCCGCTGCCGGATAGTTTTGCGGCGCGCGCAAAATCCAACATCTTCAAACTCTCGCAAAGCTCGATGTGATTTTTGGGTGCAAAAGAAAAGGACGGCTTGGTTCCCCAGGTGCGCACTTCAGGATTATCTTCAGCAGATGTTCCGTGTGGCACGCTTTCATGCGGGAGGTTCGGGAGGCTGATCAGGAGTGCGTCCCGCTTCTCGCCTGCGATTGCGACCTGCTTATCCAATTCGGAGATGCGATCACCGATATCGCGCGTCTCAGCCTTCTTTGCATCGGCTTCTTCCAATTTCTTCTGGCCCATCAAAGCGCCAATTTCCTTGGAGACTTTATTGCGATGCGCTTTTAGCTGTTCAACCTCCGCCAGGAGCTTGCGGCGTTGTTCATCGAAGGAAAGAACCTCATCGACAAACTTGTCATCGCCGGCATTGCGTGAACCGAGTCTTTTACGGACGGAATCTGCATTTTCGCGAATCAGTTTTATGTCGAGCATCGGCGCATTATAGAAATGGACTTCTCACCGGCAAGTGAATCGTTCAATTCTTCCAACCGGGAAATAGTCCCATAAAAACGTTCCGTTGAGGGACATTCTGGCTAACGAAGCAGGTCGAGGATGTTGGTATACCCGCGTCGCAGGGCGATTTGTGCTGCTGTTCCGTCCATTCCTGCGTAATCCCTGTCGGCACCGCCTGCCAGCAGGATCGTGACGATTTCAGCATGCCCCTTGTCGGCAGCAACAGTCAGTGCGGTGAAACCTTCTCCACACGCAAGATTCGGATCTGCTCCAGCTTGAAGAAGAAGACGAACGACACCGGGGTGCCCGTAGTAAGCTGCTTGATACAAAGGCCATGCGGGCTCCAATCCAATCTTGTCGGTGGCGTGGAATACTGCGTAGCCACGAGGCCCGGAGGGATCCGCACCGGCCTTAATAAGCTTTTCCACACCGATTTCGTCACCAGCGATACAAGCTCGGTCAAGTGACCGATAGAGTTTACCGAGATCGGATCTTCGGCCTGCGTTCTGGCAACCGATTGCCAGCGCACAAAGCAGCCACACCCCAGCGACGGCCCAGCTCTGTTTAACGCCAAAACAAAGGTTCCAACATTTATCTCCGGTGTTCCTCACTTCACTAATGCTCGCAACTCGTCCATCTGAGATTGCAGGTTTTCACCCGGGCAGGCGGTTTTAGCGTAATCCTTATGCGAACCGATCTTTTTGGCAGGAACTTTATATTTCTTCGCGAGAAATTTCACCACGGCACGAGTGGTTTCCATTTGAGCCTCGGTCGGTTTCTCGTTTTCGAAGTTTCCTTCGAGTGTTACGAGCAAATGACCAGTGGGGTCGTACTCAGTGTTTGTATCTCCCACAAACTGAATCTCGCGGCCCTGGGCAATTTGGCCGTCTGCCGCAATATAGAAGTGATATGGAACATCTGGCCAGGCGGCTTTCTTCTTTCCATCCGCGAGGGTGTTCTCACTCTGCGAAAATTTCTGCAAACCGCGCAATTTGTCCTCGATGGATCGGGCCGGTTTCTGCGGCGTCCCAGTATGATGAATGGTGATGTAGGAAGGCTTATGCTCCTTCATCTCTCCCTTTGCTGGTTCTGCTCCCCAATCGGCCCGCGATACCATGTTGAATTTCTTCGGAAGAAGCGATTTTTCTGCAGCGCCAACATACGAACAACAGCAGAGCAAAAGAATTACCAGGGAAGCTTTCATTCGCGCATTTCGCCAGTTGGTCAAAGCCCTGCCAAGCTATTTATTTAATGCCCATGCTGACGAAGTTAGTTAGCGAGGGACTCTTTCTATGCTCAAGAACCTTTACCTGCATTTCTAAACGGCAAGACAAGTCCAATCAACACACAGAGAAGCGGCACGGCCAGTGACAGAAGTGTTCCAAAGAACAACTCTGTCTCCGTAAGGTCCAGACGCGTCAGTTTCCAGAAGCTCAGAACCAACACGAGGATAGCGCCGGCAAAAAAAGCGATTTGACCCAGCCCATTGTCGAACAGGTCGCTAGTGACTTTATGGGCTAAAGAGTTGCTAAGACTTGTTGATTTCATACGAACCTTTGATTGTTTTTGTTTGGAAGCGTTCAAAGGAGCTCCCGGCTATCGTCAACGCAAAAAGCTCATAGGAAGGCGCAACGGCCCCAGCGGCGGAAAGCATCCGCTAGACGCGGAACTCCTGAGATTGATACAGATCAAACCTTAGGACGCCTTCCCCATTTATTCCCCTTTCAGAAACGCAATTAGATCAGCCAGTTCCTGCCGCGTCATCGTTTGTTCCAGTTCCTGGGGCATGAGCGACAGACTACTGGATGCCATGGAAGCGATGTTGGACCGTTCAATTTTCTGTTCAATGCCGAGTGCCTGCTTGAGCGTGATGCTGGAAGCGGTTTCGCTGGTGAGTATTCCTGAAAAGCTCTGGCCATCTTTTGTTTCTACGTTGTATTGCGAGTAGATCGGCATCATTTCGAATTCCGGAACAATAATGTGCAATAAAACAACCTCCGAAGGTTGACTGCGGATCCCGGTCAGATCAGGCCCCACCAGGTGCCCTTCCCCGCTGAAGGTATGGCAGGAGGTGCAGGTGCGGGTAAATATTTCATGCCCGTTCCGGGCATTCGCTTTCATGGAGAGGACCGCTTTGTATTCCTCATAAACCTTCATCCGATCACTTGGTTTGATGGCGCTGAACAAGGCGGTTGCCCTATTCTTGATGGACTCAACCTTGTGCCGCATCATTTGGTTCCGTTTTTCCGGATTGATTGAGTTGACCGGGACATCTCCGCGCTCAATCGCAGACAATAAGACTTCCAACAACTTCGGCTGTGCCACCATGACTCCCAACAAAGCATCTTTGACGGATTGGGTATAACCATACCATTGCTCCCGTTTTACCAACGCGGTGCCAGCGTCAGCATCAGCGACGCGGGCGAGCGCTCGAATTGCCGCGATTTGTATTTCCGAGGGCTGCTGAGGATTCAGGAGACCCAGCAACACCTTTTGAATTCCATCGACAGGAGCCTGTGCGAGGAGCCCAATGCATAACAGGCGACGCTCCGTGGATTGCCCGACATCCGCTGCGGATGCAGCCGCCTTCGCGATTAGAGCTCTTACATGCGAAGGGGTTATGCTGGAATCATCCATCACAGCGGTCATGAGTGGAGAGTCAGACTCTGTTGAGTCGGTTTGCCTTGCGGCGAGAGCGTGAGAGTAGCCGTTAAGCAGTGCAATCTGCCCCAGTGCGTCTGTTTCTTTTTGAGATCGGGTGATTTCATTCAGAACCCCAAGCCGTTTGCCAGGTTCGCTCGGCAACGAACGGCCCAGTTCCGAAAGTAATGGCAGCAACGAATCCATTTGTTTGATGTCCCTCGCCGCCACTTTCGATGCTTCCGGCATGATCTCCTTCAGAAAGGGTTCCGGGAAATTGGCAATCGAACTCATCACTGCGGCCCGAGCCCATTTATCATTTGCATCACGAACGGCAATCCTCACCAGTGGAGCCACAATCTTCTTGTCGTTCACCTCCCCTAATGCAAGAGCGCATTGAAAACGCACGCGCGGATCGGGATCAACTGCCAGCTTAACCAGCGAATCGAAGAGTTCGGGTGAACCGGCCAAACGAGGTTCCGCCAACTGAATCGCGTGTTCCCGAACGGGAGCGGCATTGTCTCGGAGAGCCCGTTCGATCTGCCCATCCTCCAGGGCGTTCATCGCGGAGAGAAGGTGCAAAGCCTGAATTCTCGTTTCCGGAGCCCTGGCCGATTGAGCCAATTTCTTTAACCATTTCGGAGCATCCGCGGGCCGGCGCTCAAGGAGCAGTCGATGAGCTGTCATTCGGGTCCAGCTATTCGGATCTTTCAAACTATCACACAACTCCCTGGTGCCGGCAGTCGCGAACTTCAACTTTACCAGTTCCGATTTGTGGGTCGCTGCTACGATCCGGTAGATGCGCCCTTTGTCTTTGCCACTTTCGAAGTCTGTGATCTTGCGCGTCCCTTCAGGAAGATATTCCGGATGTTCGATTGTCTTCCGGTACATATCACAGAGATAGAGTGCCCCATCTGGGCCAGTGGCAAGGTTGACCGGTCGAAACCAATTGTCAGGAGAAGCGATAAATTCATTCGTGGCAAAGGCACGCCTGGCTGAGAACGTAGCACCTTTCGCCTCAAGAATATCACGATGCACGAGGTTGCCCGCAGGTTCACAGGTGAAAGAGTTGCCCTCGTATTCCCTGGGCAACGCTGTTCCGCTGTAAATGGTCACCCCGCAGGCTGAAGTAAAATAGCCCGCATGAGACGCTGCGGTGGTAATGTTATGGCTTACGGCGTAGACCCGGCAGGCGGCACCGTGTTCCGGCGTGTCCTGAACGAAATCTGTCGTTGTCAGATTTGGATTTCGCCGCAAATAACGCCCCTGCATCACGACATGTTGGTTATGATTCCTATTTGAGCAGATGAACCGTCGCCCGAACTTGTCGAAGGTCCCTCCGAATTGCGCGGTACCGGAAACTTCCTCGTAATCACAGCTATCCGGCTTAAACCGGAAGTCCAGGCGATTGATCTGCAAAGGCTCCTTCTTACAGTCGGGAGAAATTACCTTGGAGGCCGTCAATCCACTGTTGATGTAGACCCAATTATCCACATTCAGTGTGGGGTGACTAATGCGCAGTTGCGTTGTTGATTGCGCCTGAAATCCGCTGAACACAACCTTCCGCACTTCCGCTTTTCCATCGCCATCATTATCTTTGAAATAGAAGATATCCGGGGCACATGTGACGTAGACTCCCCCTTTCCAGGGCATGATACCATTCGGAAACGTCAATCCGTCGGCGAAGATCGTGCGTTTTTCGTACTTCCCGTCCGCATCCCGATCTTCCAATAAAACAATTCTCCCCAGGGGCGGTTTTCCGGGACCAGGACCCGTCGGGTACCCGGCATCTTCTGCGACGAACATTCTTCCCTGCTCGTCGAAAGCGACAGCAACCGGATCAATGACCAACGGCTCTGCTGCAACCAGTTCAACTCTCAAACCGGGCTCCAATCGAAAAGCTGCAATGGATTGCTCGGGCGTCAATGGACCCTCAAGGGCAAACGATACGTTCGCTGTGGACAGAAGCATTACCGCAAAAACCGAGCGCACAAATGAAGAGCAAAACATCATACGAGAATGCGAAAGCGTACAAGCCATGGAAAATTGCGGAAAGGAAGAAATCGCAACGAAACACACCCCCAAAAGAAGGTTCTTCGCTGTTTCCGGTGGAATGCCAATTGGCATTCACTCTGGGACCTTCAACAGATTTTATCCCGAAGGGATATTTGATACATAGGGGTAGGGAAAACGGATTAACGTTTCCCCTCCCTCCAAACCGGACGGGCGGATTTCCCGCATCCGGCTTTCCAGTCAGCG
>JBKJKE010000112.1:0-3735 GCA_046597605.1 Limisphaerales bacterium
CCCGTTTATCGCCACCCTTCAAACCTGGCCCCTTCGCCAAGCCTATGTCAAAGCGTTCATCGCGCTTTTGTGGCTGGCGATGGGGGCCAGCGCGCAAGTCGGCTTCGCGACAAGCGAGATCACCAACCCCATTCGAAATTTGGTCACGATAGCAAATGCCACCATTGCCGGACTAGCTATTCTCGCCGTCATCTATTACGCCATCCGGTGGATCGGCGGTGACGAGGGCGCTGCCAAGAAAATCATCGGCGTTATCATAGTCGCGGTCATTGCCCTTGGCGCGGCGAACTTCCTGGGCTTCATCACGGGCAAGGCTGAGTTTTGTATAGCGACAATTAGATTTCCCCGGCAACGACAATTAAAACTCCCCACTTGGGCTGGCAAAAACTACCTGGATTCGACCCAAAAAGGCGGTCCAGCTGGTACACGACACCCAAGTGAGGAAAATGATGGATACACTGACCAAAACCCAGAATTTAACGAACGCGGCGATGCTTTCCGGTATGGATCGGAAAACCGCCCGCAGCTATCGAGATTCCGGAGCACTCCCTTCCGAGTCTGAAACCTCGCATACCTGGAGAACCCGATCCAATCCCTTTGCGGAAGTTTGGGTCGAAGTCGAGGCTCTCATTACGGAGAACCCTGGCCTCCAGGCCAAGACCATTTTCGAGCATCTTGTCCGTGAGCACCCCGATCGATTCCAGGCCGGCCAACTCCGTACTTTGCAGCGCCATCTCAAGCAATGGCGTGCTCAAAAGGGTCCTGCAAAAGAAGTGATGTTCTCCCAGAACCACTATCCGGGAGATCTTTCGGCATCGGATTTCACCCACATGAGTACCCTACAGGTTACCCTATCCCGCCGCGCCTTTCCCCATATGGTCTACCATTTCGTCCTCACCTACAGCAATTGGGAAAGCGTAACCCTTTGTCCTTCGGAAAGCTTTGAAAGCCTATCGCTCGGGTTCCAGAATGCCGCCTTCGAGCTCGGCGGCATGACGGCACGTCATCGGACTGACAACTTAAGCGCGGCCATTGCCGACCTCAGTAACGATGTCGTATTCACGCAGCGGTACGAGGCATTGACTCGCCACTATGACGTGGTTCCCGAACGGATCCAGCCCGGGAAAGGCAATGAAAACGGCGACGCGGAGCAAAGTCATCGTCGTTTCAAGGACGCCGTGGACCAAGCCCTGATGCTTCGGGGCAGCCGCGATTTCGAAAAGGCCTCCGACTATTGGGCGTTCCTGCAAAAGCTGGTGGCGGGTCGCAATGCCACGCGCCGGGTCCGCCTTGCGGAGGATATGGAAAACCTTAAAGGACTGCCTGCCATGCGGCTTCCGGAATACCGGACGCTGGAAGTGGCCGTCACCGTATTCTCCACCATCCGCGTATCGCACAATACCTATTCGGTCCCGAGCCGCTTGATCGGGGAGACGGTCAAGGTGCGCCTGCACGCGGCGCACATGGATGTCTTCCACGGGGACAAGAAAATGGATACGCTCCCGCGGCTGCGGGGCAGGCAGGGCCACCATGTCCAATATCGGCACATCATCGACTCGCTGGTCCGAAAGCCCGGCGCCTTCGAAGAGTATCGGTACCGGGATGACCTTTATCCCACCACCACGTTTCGCATGTACTACGACCTGCTCCGTGAAAAGCATGGCAAGCGAGGCGTATCGCAATACTTAAGGGTCCTGCAACTTGCGGCCGGTCATGGCGAGGCGCGCGTGGAGGCGGCACTTCGCGAGGCGCTCTGCGGGCCCGTAGCCTCCTTCGAGCATGTGGAAGCGCTGGTCCTATCCGAACGGGTGCTGGAGGCGGTGGCAATGGGCCGCGTAGGGGAAGTGGATCTTCCCGGGTATGATGCATTGCTTCAATCCCAGGAAGGGGGCGCCGTATGAAGGTGATGAAAGAGTCGGCGATTGAACGCGAAGTGGACGAAGCCTTGAAGAGCCTGCATCTCCCCGCTATCAAAGCGTCCTGGAAGGAGACGAGCAGGAAGGCCGCTAAGGAGGCTGTGCCGCCCGCCACCTTTCTGCTGGACCTATTGACCTGCGAAGTGGAAAGCCGACGCCAGAGGCGCGTGGAAAGGCTGCTGCGGCAAAGCCATCTGCCGCTGGAGAAATCCGAGTCCACCTACGACCAATCAAAACTGGGGACGACCCTGTCCCGCCAAATGAAGGTTTTGATGGAAGGCGCTTTCGTGGAACGGCGGGAAAATGTCCTTTGTTTCGGAGCCCCCGGCAGCGGCAAGACGCACCTCTTGTGCGCCGTGGCTCAGAACTTGGTGCAGATGGGAATGTCGGTGTACTATGCCCCTTGCAGTCTTTTGGTGCAGGACCTGTTACTGGCGAAATCCCAATTGCAACTCCCCAAGGCCATCAGGAAGCTTTGTCTGAACGCGGCCATTCTCATCGACGACATCGGCTATGTGCAACAAAGTCGAGATGAAATGGAAGTACTGTTCACGCTGTTTGCCGAATGCTACGAGCGCGTTAGTTTGATGATCACCTCAAACCTGCCGTTCTCGAAATGGGAAGTGATCTTCAAAGACCCCATGACAACGGCGGCGGCCATCGACCGACTGATCCACCACAGCGTCATTCTGGAGCTCCAAGGCCCAAGTTATCGCATGGAAAAGGCCAAGGCCAGGAAGGAGGCGGAAAAGACGGAAAAAGCATGACCTGACACCCCAGAACGACAATTACCCAGGTGGGGAGTTTTAATTGTCGCCGGCGGGGAGGAATGATTGTCGTTGATCATCCATGGCTCCACCAAAAAGCCCCCGGTCTTAGGACCGGGGGCTTTTTGCTTTTGTATGAAAAAAAGCGGCTTCGTCTTGTGGTTTCAATGGTTCGCGCACAACCCTACGGAGACTCGAACTTCTCCTTCCTCGCCCAGAAAGTGCTGTGTTGGAAAAGTTGTCTTTGCATCCTTGATTAGCGGAGAGTCCGGAAGCGGGCATCGAGATCAGGTCCCCTTTTTATTGAGGCCCACCAAGCCTTGAACACATGGGAATCCGGCTTCGCGAAGTCGTATTCGAAATCGGCTTTCAGCCGGCGCAGCCATTTCAGCGCCTCTTTCCGCACCCACATGTCCCGACCGGTATCGTCCAGGATGGCAAGCAGGGGCTCCACCGAGGCCGGGGCGAATTCCGTGACCAAGGTCGCGGGCGTGCTACGCGTATCCCCGTAGGAGAAGGTGACCGCATAGAGGCCTTCGGCCAGGCACCTGTCCATGATGTTCTGATACAACGAGATTCGGAAGGGCGCGTAGGATCCCGGCTTCACGGAGACCTCACTATGCGGTGGGGCCGTCATCTCGCCGAGAGAATCGACTTGCGAAGGGTTCAGCAGGAAGGATACTTCACCCGTATCCTGCGGAGTGCGCGCATGGATCATGATGAGCTGGGTGCCCTTGGGATCCTCGATGAGGAGGTCCTGGTTTCCCGTATTCCCTATGCCGGCTACGAAGCGGAGATCGATACCCAAGGCGACCCGTGGGGTCTTGTCGGGCGAGGGCAACAAGGGCATACCGGGATCCAATTCGATTCGAGTCTTCATACGGACATCGTCCTTTCGGGGGACTGCATGGGAACAGGATAATAATAAGGCGGATAGGCACAGGGAGGCGAAATGGCGTAGCAACTGCGGGCGATTCATGGCTCGCCACGCAATTTGGCGGCATCGGAATTACTGAATGCGTTCGAGGCGCCGAATGGCGTCATCATTCCGG
>JBKJKE010000041.1:0-26732 GCA_046597605.1 Limisphaerales bacterium
CCTGTTATTGAGGCGGAATACACCCAAATACTGGAAAAATCGGACACACCTGCCATAAGACATCAACCCATTCCGCCGCCCCTCGCTGAAAAACACGAGTTTCCGGCCAGACACTAATTAAAAAGTTGTTCATAACAGCGGGAAAGTTATGGCTGAACTTCCCATTCTTGAGAATAGGTACGATTTCCTTTTCCGTGTCCGAGTTTGTCTTACAAATGAAGGGCACGAACCCTGTATCGGGCCGTGTAGGCCGAGCTGTTTTTACCCTGATTGTCCTCCGAAGGACCTCAAAACCGAGACCTGCGCTCCGGTGTTATCGGGGGAATGGGCCGTTACGGTCATGAACCTCCACGGTGACATGGACGAGTTCCTCGTGTTCGCGAAGGAGTTTCTTATACCATTCCGGCGACCTGGGTTCGTCCGAGACCAGGGCAATGATGGCGGCAAATTTGTTCACTCCAATCTGCCAAATATGGAGGTCCGTAATCTTTGTGCCGGGATTTTCCTCCAACGCTTTATGGATCTCCTCGTTTAGATCGCTGTGCTCCGGTTCTTGATCCAGTAGCACCGTGACGGTCTGGCGAATCAGCCCGTAGGCCCACCAGGCAATGACTCCGCCACCCACCATGCCCATTACGGGATCCAGCCAATTCCAACCCAGATATTTGCCACCGAAAAGGGCGCCAATCGCCAGCACCGACGTCAACGCATCTGCCACCACATGCAGGTAAGCTGCTTTCAGGTTCACATCATGGTGATGGCCATGCTCCTGATGGTGCTCATGGCTGTGAACATGTCCATGATCGTGAGGATGATCCTTGAGCAGGAAAGCGCTCGCCACGTTCACGAGCAGGCCTATGCAGGCCACTACAATAGCCTGGTTGAAATGAATGGGCGATGGATCGAAAAAGCGTTGCACCGATTCCGCCACCATCAGCAGGGCAATCCCAGCCAGGACAATGGCACTGGCGAAGGCAGCGAGGACGCCAATCTTGCCCGTTCCAAAGCTAAAGCGGGCGTTGCTGGCGTGTCGGCGCGCCTGCGAATAGGCCCATACGGTGATGGCGAAAGCCCCAACATGAGTGCTCATGTGCCATCCATCAGCGAGGAGCGCCATGGAGTTGTATTTAATCCCCGTCGCAATCTCGACCACCATCATGACCGCGGTCAGCGCGATGACCCGCCGGGTGTTCCGTTCTGCCGCCGAGAAATCCCCAACGAAGTTGTGGTGATGTTTCCAACGTGAAATATCCATAGGCCTGGGAAAGTTAGCCTATTTTCGCCAAGGGCGCGTCGTTGAAATCGAGTAGCCGGGGGCGACCCGTCCGCGTTCAATTTTCCGACCGGAACCAAACTCACCTCCATCTATCCCAATCCGCTAACAACAAATGCTCGGGAAGCAGGTCGGCGCGCGCACTTTTAAGAGGGAACCCGGTTGGAATCTCGCCCCGCGACAAACTTTCCAGCGCAAACCGATCCCAGGACGGTTCCTTTTTAAGGAGAGATCGGTAAAGACCAAAAAGGAATGGTCGATCCAACGTCGCCGGGCTCAGGTAAACCGCATTGACTGTTCTGAACTCGTCGTTCAGCTGGAGAAATGCCTCCTGGTAGTTGAGAGTCAATGGCGAGCAAGGCCGGGCACCGTACCACGCCACGCCTGCGGGAATGTCACTGATAATAAACTCATTGGTCTTAAACAGACTTGCGATCTGCAACTGGATCAAAGGCGGATTATAAGGCGGAAATGCGCTGGCTTGGCGACGGGGAGGCAATAACTCAAGGATGAGAGGCAGGGATATAATTACTGTAAAGAAAGTCACGATTGCGGATCGTAACCCGAACTCAAATAAGTCGAGTCGATCCAGTAGAGTGAAAAACAGACCAACCGCGAATACGAACACCAGCGGTGCGAGAAGGACTAGAAGGTTCTCCAACCTCACCTCGCCGACATCGTTGGGTCCGTTGGTGGCACCAACGGATTGCACAAACAAGAGTACCAATAACGAAGTCAGCACGAACATCCGCGAAATCGAAGCAACCCTCTTCTCCACAGGGACCAACAACCCGACCAGGAACAAAGCCATTAACCAATTGCCACCGAGCAGAGGAAGCTTTACCAGGCTGCCTCGGACGTTTACCGCCACCTTTCGAGCCACATCTGTCACTTCGAACTGGCCGAACTGCTTGTCCGGATTCATGGATCGTTCAAGAGTGTCCACCGGAAACGGGACTGTTTGCTGGTAAACGCTAAATCCAGCAGTCCCAAAGAGCGTTCCGCTGAGGGAATAGTTTCGAGCGAGCCACGGGCTGATGGCCAGGAGAAACACCACAATGACTGTTAAGAAGCTCCGCACCTGGGCTTGTTGCAGTGACATGCCCACAAACAGGAGCGCGGGCAGCAACAGCCAGCCATAGCTGTATTGCGTCATGCAGAGCAACCCCAGGAGCAAACCAGCCAGCACAGCATTCAACAGCACCTTGTTATTTCGCACCAAGGGTTCAGCGCCCAGTTGATGGATTCGCATCAAAACCCGAACGAGACCCAAAAACAACACCAGGGCCAACATGGTGGATAAGCCGGAAACACTGAACTGCCAGAAAAGATCTGTCAGGCCGAACAGAATGGCGGCCAGCCAACCGACCCGCGAATCAAAGAGCCGTTTACCGATGGAATAAATGAGCAGGACCGCAAAGAAGAAGAGGAACTGATTCAAAATGGCGATCCATGTTTCCGGTTGGTAACTGCCGCGATAGTTCTTGATCGAAATCCCATAATCAAAAGGCAGCGCCTTCATGTAACCAGCGAGCAAGAAGGGATAAAGTGGCGCATTGGCCAGGTCGGGATGGTCCCGCTTTAATGCCGACGGATCTTTTTGATGCTTCAGGATGAGATGCACGCTGAGCGGCCGAATGTAATCAGTCGTGAAACCTTTTCCCCCGGAGATGTTGCGCGCCACCTGGGATGCATCCATGGCTTCGGGCCGGGAGAAGTTTCGGAAGCTACGCATGTCATACACCAGCGCGAGAAATGCGAACCCGAGGATCGCCACAATGATTTTGACGACGCGAGACCCCTTACCTTCTTCCAGCGTATGGATCCAATCCTGTAAAGTTGACATAGTTTTTCCTGCTGCCGATTACCCTCACTCATCCTCAAGTTGATACAACTTCAGCTTTCGATGAAACGTGCGGCGGCTCATTCCGATCTTCTCAGCCGCATGCGTGCGATTCCCATTCGTCTCTTTCAGGGCTCGAATCATCAGCTGCTTCTCTGCCTGGTCCGTTGTGATCAGCCCTGTGCTCATTGGGAACACAGCGGGCAGCGCCGGGAGTCGAGTGTTTCCATTACGGACATTCTGCGGCAGATCGCGCATAGCGATTTTATCCTCACGACTCAACACCACCGCGTGTTCAATGGCTGCGCGCAATTCTCGAACATTCCCCGGCCAGGAGTATTGCATTAATGCGTCAATCGCTTCTGGAGAGAAGCTGGTGACCTTCTTCTCATTTTCCCGGGCGAACTCCCGAAGAAATGCGTGCGCCAGCAAAGGAACATCACCCAGACGTTCCCTCAGTGGAGACATCATTAGCTCGAATGTTTTTAGCCGGAAGTACAAGTCGTCCCGGAACTTTCCCTCTTTCACCATGGCTTCCAAATCTTTGTTGGTAGCGGCGACTATCCTGACATCCGCAGTAAGCGTCTTGTTCGATCCCACTCGTTCAAAAGTGCGCTCACTCAGGAAACGCAGCAACTTCACCTGGGTTGCCTGGTCGATTTCCCCAATCTCATCGAGAAATAATGTGCCCCCCTGGGCCTGCTCGAAACGGCCGATGCGACGTTCGTGAGCCCCGGTGAAAGCTCCCTTTTCATGGCCGAACAATTCACTTTCCAGCAGTGTGGGCGACAGCGCCGCACAGTGGACAGTGACGAGGGGGTGCTTACTGCGAGGACTCAGTTGGTGAATCGCTTTTGCAACCAACTCTTTACCAGTCCCGCTCTCGCCCAGGATCAGCACGATAGCGCGGCTTGGTGCGATTTGCTGGACCAGTTCGAGCACTTCCTGCATCTGCGGCGATTCACCGATGATGTTCTCAACGCCGAATTTTTTATTGAGCTGTTTTTTAAGAGAGACGTTTTCTGCTTCCAGGTTTTGCTGCTTCAGGACGCGCCCGATCCGCATCTCCAATTCATCAATCTGCAGGCGACCCTTGGCAATATAATCGTCCGCCCCCTTCTTCATCGCCTCCACCGCCAATTCTTCCGAACCGTAGGCCGTCATCAGGATACAGACGGGCGGCTTCGGCAAAGACTTGGCCCGGGCGATTAATTTCATGCCATCCTCATTGGGCAGGCGAAAATCGGTCAGCATCACATCGAAATGTTCCTGCTCCAAAAGGCTCATAGCGGTGGCGGCATCCTCTGCGATGTAGACGTCATAATGATCCTCCAACGCAGCGCGCAATCCTTCGCGCGTCGGTTTCTCGTCATCAACAATTAAGAGCGTGGGAGTGAGAGACATTCGATTTGGCTATCGGCTCGTCATTCAAAGGTGGTGATCGTTGTAATCGGCGCTTCCAACAACCGTGGACGCTTCTCATGCAGCGGCAGGCAAATCTTGAAGTTTGTTCCCTGCCCTACGCGACTTTCCAACTCGATGCGCCCACCGTGGTCCCGTACAATCCGTTGCACAATCATTAAACCAAGACCACTTCCTTTTTCCTTGGTGGTATAAAATGGTTCGAAAATTCGGTTAATCTGTTCCTGGGCAATGCCTCCGCCAGTATCGCCCACCCGGACCCAAAGGTTGTCAACCGTTGTGCCCGTTTCCAAAGTCAAGGCACCACCTGTGCTCATGGCCTGCATCGCGTTCTTTATCAGGTTCACCAGCGCCTGCTTGATCTGAGCAGTGTCGATTGGCACCGGGGGCAATCCGCGCGACAGGTTTTCGTCGATGTTGATATTTCGATTCTCCAGTTCGGGACGCAACAGCTCAAGCGTTTCGCGCACCACTTGATTCAACGACCCCAATTGCAAATTCGGTTTGGAGGGACGGATTGCCTGGAGAAACTGGGTAACAATGTAATCCAGGCGGGTAATCTCGCCCTTCGCAACATTCAAGTAGCTCTCCAGGCGACGAGCAATCTCATCAGTGTCTGGAGGAGTTGCCTCCGTATCGGTTTTAGAGCGGCGCGTGAGACGCCCGACTCGAACCTCTTGCGTGCGCTGGCGGAGCTTGCGGATCTCACGTTCCATCAATTGCAGATGAATATGGAGGGCGTTCAGTGGATTCCCAATTTCATGGGCAACGCTTGCCGCCAGCAATGTGAGTGAATGCAAACGCTCACTCTCGATGGCTTCGAAGGTTTGCTGCCGGGCCTCTGTTGCATCATGCAGAATCAAGGCAACGCCCGAACTTCCGGTCTTCTCCCCATCCAGAGGGGCTGCATAAAGCCGAATAAACCGTTGTTCCGGGTATTTAATCTCAAACTCGTGCCGGACGACCCGCTGGCCCCCTTTGCTGTCAAAGGCAGAAATGTTTTCCCAATCGAGTTCCGGGAAGAGCCGCTTGATTGGTTGGCCTTCGACGACGTCGTTGGATCCGCGAAGGAGTTTGGTGACCGCGTTATTGAAATAAAGGATGCGCCCGGTTTCATCTACGACCAGGACTCCGTCTTCAATCGCATTGAAGAGCATTTCAAGAAAGTTTCTTTCACGCGCCAGCCGTTGCACCACAGTCTGCAATCCCTCGGCATCAATGCGACTGATGCGGCCCAGAACCT
The DNA here is from genome assembly GCA_046597605.1 of Limisphaerales bacterium. GTDB lineage: Bacteria > Verrucomicrobiota > Verrucomicrobiia > Limisphaerales > JACDHS01 > JACDHS01. The sequence continues at coordinate 5,782 of JBKJKE010000041.1, forward strand.
TTTCGAGAAAACTCGATTTCGGCATATCTATTACAATCCTCTTACAACCACTTTCTCCGTTTGAAATAGACGTAGGTGGCGATCGTGGAAAGCACGGTCACCAGGAATACGTTCCGGTAGCCATGCGCAGAATCGAGTTCCGGCATGCCCTCGAAGTTCATTCCGTACCAGGTCCCTATGATCGTCACCGGCGTCGTGACCAAAGTAATCACTGTGAGGAGTTTCACAACCTCCCCCGTTTGATTGGACGACATGTTTAAATAAACCTGAAGAATTCCGGTGAGCGAATCGGTGTAACTTTGCGCCAGTTCCGCGATGTGAAATAAACTATCGTATACGTCACGATAATAAGGAACCAGGTGCGCCCGAATGAGTTTAAATTCACCCCGCGCAAAGCGTCCCAGGACTTCCCTTTGCGGACCGATGATTTGACGCAAATGCACCACTTCCTTTTTAATCTGGATGATTTTATTGAGTGTCGACTTGGTGGGGTTCTGCAGCGCTTCCGTCTCAAGCTCTCCGATTTCCTCCGCGAGCTCTTCCAAAGCCGGTTTATAATTGTCGACGATCGAATCAAGCAAAGTGTGAGCGACGCGGTCAGGAGCGCGCGCAATATGAACGGTGCTCTTCAGGCAGCGTTCCTCCACCATTTGAATACTGCGCAAGGGAACGTCGTGGTAGGTCACCAGAAAATTCTTACCGAGAAAGAAATTCAGTTCCTTGGTCGCGAATACCCCGTCTTTACGACTGTAATCCACCGCATGGATCACGATAAAAAGATAGGGCTGAAACAGGTCTTCATCTTTCGGGCTGTATTCCTCCACCTTGGGTGAAGGACTGACCATCACGCAGTCCTCAATGGAAAGGGGGTGAAAATGGAAAATATCTTCGAGAATGAGCTTGGATTCTTCGGGGGTTGGATTTTCCAAATCGACCCACAGGAACAAATTCGTGTCCGCCAACAGGGTTGGCATCAGAAACGTAGGGATATTTTGGGTATGCAACTTACCCTGGTTTGTGAAAGCAAAGGAACGAATCATGCGCTATACGACGCGAAAAACAGATCTTACCACCGCGTCAATCGCACACAACTTTAGGCAGAGACCCGATTGAGGCAAGCTTGGAACTTGACCAAAATGCACGCGCGCTGGATGAATGAAGCGCCACCTGAACCAGTCTGAAGAAATACAACGTATGAAAAGTTCCATTTTGAAATTTGCCCTCGTCGCTGTGACTTGCACGTGTGCTTCGCTCTTAGCTGAAGCTAAAGATGCAAAAAAAATGTTGGTCGTCACCGTCACCAAGGGCTTTCGCCACAGTTCCATTGCCACTGCAGAAAAGACACTCGGCGAAATTGCCGAAAAAAGCGGTGCGTTCACGGTCGACTACGTTCGCAACGACAAGGAAATGGCCGAGAAGATGACGATGGAGAAGCTTAAGCAGTATGATGGTGTCATTTTCGCCAATACCACCGGCGACCTGCCGCTCCCGGATAAAGAAGGTTTTTTGAAATGGCTTAAAGAAGGCAAGGCATTCGTCGGAATGCACTCAGCCACAGACACTTTTCGCGGACACAAACCGCTCGACCCTTATGTGCTTATGATCGGCGGCGAGTTCGCATCCCACCCAAGCGGGCTGCAAAGCGTGGCGTGCAACGTCGAGCATCAGGAACATCCTGCCTGCAAACATCTTCCCCAGCCCTGGAAAGTGACCGATGAAATTTACATCCTGAACGGCTTCGAGCGGAACAATGTTTCCATGCTGCTCTCGTTGGACAAGTTCCCGGGCGGTGAAGATCCCGGATTCTTCCCAGTGGCGTGGATCAAGCAATACGGCAAGGGGAACATCTTCTACACCTCCCTGGGACACTCCGAGAAGATGTGGGAAGATCCCGTCTATCAAGAACACATTCTCGGTGGCATCAAATGGGCACTTGGCCTCGAAAAGAGCAAGACCCGTGAAATCAACGAGCAAACCAAGAAGCTATTGAAGTAAGTGCCTGGTGCTGGTGCGAAAGATTCAGTTCTGAACACTGAAAACTGAATACTAAACACTTTCCCACGCCTCCCTAGCGAAACATCAACACGGGCACCAGCGAGTTGCGGCCCATCGCCGTCGTGGTGCTCCCCATGATCAAGTGGCGGATTCGAGAATGTCCGTAGGCTCCCATCACGAGCAGATGAATATCGTCCGCCCGAAGCGTTTCTGTAAGCACCGTCGCTACGTCGCCTTCGATGTTACGGCTTATTACCAGATATCCCGCACCTGCTAATTGTTCGCGAGCTGAGTCCAGATCCCTGGCGCGATCCGGCTCGGGCTTGCCCACCATCAATAGGTGACATTCCAAGCCTTTAAGGAGTGGTTGTTCGATCACGTAAGCGAGCGCTTTCTTAGCGCTCGGGCTCCCATCGAATGCGATCAAAAATCTTTCAATGGGAACGAACTGGCGCGCCGCGATCAGCACTGGGCGAATACTTCCGCGAATAACACGTTCCACATCGGCGCCAAGGTCCAGTTTAGAAAAGTCCGCCGATTCACCCCGCCGTCCGATGACCACCATATCCGCTGTTGGCTCAAGTTCCTGCAACGTTTCAACCAATTCGCCATGACGCAGATCGACTTTCACCTGCTGGATGCCGGCAGCCCGGATCTGTCCCTCTGCCCCGGCCAAAATCGCTTGTCCGGTGTGAAGCGCCACCCGTCCCTTCGTCTCCTGCAGGGCCACCAGTTCCTCCATCAATTTCTCCTGCGCATTCACTCCAATGGTTCCGCTGAGATCAGCTTTTTGCGCTCCTTCCCGATGGATATCCAGCATGTGCAACACATGAACTTCCGCATTCATCCGTCTGGCAGCCCAGGCGCTGAGATCGTAAACACTGGGCGCGTAGGCAGATCCATCGCTGCAGCTAATTATCTTTGGCATGTGGTTTCCGTAAATATTACAGCGATTGCTCGATCGCACCCGGTTTTTCATGACTTCCGAGGCGTTCCACAAACGGTGGCGCTCGCCTCGTTTCAACCGACCACTTTCCCTTCTGAAAGAAATTCCAGAATGTTTTGTCGAGTTTCTCAGAGTGCGCTGCTTACCCATGTATCGATGGGAAAACTCAGGAAAGCAGCTTAATCCCGAAATCCTCGCTCAATGCATTAACCCGCTGACGACGCGGATAATTTCCACGTTCTATAACTCAGAAGCGGAAACAAACACCTTATGTATTCGTCGCACTCTATTGACATCAATACCGCCGGAAATGCAATTTACTTTTTCACCCGGAAAGATGCCAAGCCAGTGGTGGATATTGTCCGACTTTTGGGCGCTGGATCGACCAAAATGCCCGCTCCGATCTTGAACCCCCCGTTTTGCCCCGCGTAAGAATAAGTTCAGAAGGCTTCTGAACTTATTTCTACGCCGAAAACATTGGTTTCATTGGGGTTTACCGTTTTTATAAAACTTAAAACCCGGGGGCCGAAAACCGCGTGAAAAACCGTATTGTTCCGGGCGGGCGGTTACTGACGGAAAGGTGCCCCAAAAACGTTCCGAGTCTGAACACTTAAGACTGAATACTGAACACTTCCCCCCACCCCGCCCAACTGGTAGGATGACGCTCAATTTAAACTGGAGATCTGATGACACGCCCTACCCCCTCGAGTCTGCGGACGACATTTCTGTTGTCTGTCTCTGCCCTTGCCATGATCGGAAATTCCCTTTGGTCGCAGGAACTCCATGACGAGAGTGTTCACGTGAACGATCCGCAGCACCTTTGCGTCCCACCCGATCCCATTGGGGAGACTGGCTTTCAAGCGCCACAGAGTCCTGACTTTAACGAAACGTATCCGGACGGCTCGCGTCCGGTCGTCACGGCTTCAAAAGGGGTGATTACCTCCTTCGCGATCGCTCCCGCAGCCAACCAACCGATCGGCGCTTTGACGGGAAAAATCGTTTACATGAGCGGCGGACATGGCTGGACCTATGCCAACGGCGATGAAGCGCTCACCCGCTGGTACACCCAACGCGATGTCACCCAGGAAATGAACGAAGATTACGGCAACATGGATCAGATGACTTTGTTCGCCTACCACTGCTTCAACGCTGGAGCGACCGTGGTTCCTTTACGTCCAGTGGGGCATCAAACCAACCAGGTGGTTTTGGATAATATCAGTGCAGGCGTCTCTTTCGCTGGACCGTGGTCCGATAGCAGTTCCACAATTTACTTCGGGCAAGCCGGACAGACTCCCTATCGTTTCGCCACAATTGGTGGCAGTGAAACGGCGACGGCCACCTACACCCCGAACATTCCCGTGGCCGGTTTTTATCCAGTCTACACCTGGACCCGGCATGGCACGGATCGCACCGCGCAGTTATACAGGGTGCGGCATACCGGTGGGGAATCGCAGGTGCGCATCCCACATGACAAAGTGGGAAACGGCTGGGTTTACCTCGGGACCTATTATTTCGGTGCTGGCTCGAGCGCTCTAAATGGATCAGTGGTTATCAGCAATCTGCAACCAACCCCCAGCTACGGCAGCGTTGTCATCGCGGATGCCATTCGATTCGGCAACGGGATGGGAGATGTCGTGCCCACTCCGAAAGCGGGTGAAGCGACCTCCGTCTCACGGTATCCGCGGGAGGAAGAGGCGTCCAAGTATTGGATCCAACGAGCCCTCGGCCAGGGACAGTCTACCTCAATTTATAATCCATCCGGCAGCGACAACGACGACAATGTCGGGGCGGCAGCTCGTATGGCGAGAGAGATGAACAATGCTGCAGTCGGTGCGGCGACGGACCGGGTTTATATTGGATTCCACTCCAACGCCGGCGGCGGAAGGGGCTGTGTGGGATTGTATAATAACGAATCCCTCTTTCCGGGGAGCTCCACCACCAACCAGGCACGACTCGCGCTGCTCGTCGCTACAGAAATGGATTCGGACATGAAAGTGTTGCCGCTGGAAATTCCCTGGGTGAGCCGCTCGCAACTCGCTTATGCCCGCAGCGATTATGCATTCGGGGAAATTCGCGGTGGCTCCATTGGATATGAAATGGATGCAACTATCATCGAAGTCGCGTTTCACGACGAGGTGAGCGACGGGAAGTTGATGCGCGATCCCAAGATGCGCAACTGGGCGGCCCGCTCCACGTACCAAGGTGTCATGCGTTACTTCAGCGAGTTTTCTCCTGGCTTCGTTTTGAATTACATGCCCGAACCGCCGCACAACGTGCGAGCGATTGCCAACACCAATGGCATTACGCTTTCGTGGAATGTTCCAGTGGCAAGTCGACGGAGTGCAGCTCCCACCAATTATGTCGTTTATCGATCCACTGACGGATATGGCTTCGCCAATCCGGTGTATGTCGGCGGTGCAGCTACGACCATCACCTTGAGCGGCCTTGCGACGGATACTGCCTTATACTTTCGAGTCGCAGCAGTGAACCCCGGTGGCGAGTCATTACCGTCCGAGGTGGTCGGCTGCCGACGTGCCTCCAATGCCGCTGCGCAACGGGTTCTGGTGGTCAATGCGTTCCCACGTCTCGATCGCTTCACCAATCTGCGCCAGACACCGACCGCAAACGTCTGGGCTCCTCCCGGCAACACCGGGACGATGGATCGTATTCATCCGCGCTCGAACAACTCTTTCGATTACGTGGTGCAGCATGGCGATGCGGTCAGCGCATTTGGAGTTCCGTTCGATTCGTGCAGCAAAGCCGCGATCAATGCTTCGCAAGTCTCTTTGGCAGGTTATGGGGTGGTCATCTGGGCAGCCGGCCAGGAACTGACAAACACGATCGACGCCACGGCGCAGAGTCGTCTCACCACGTTCCTGCAAAACGGCGGCGGCCTCTTTGTTTCCGGATCGGAAATCGCGGGAGACCTTGGGCGCGCTTCCAGTCCCGCTGCCAGCCGGACTTTTCTGCAAAGTCGACTGCACGTGACCCTTGCCAGCGACACTCACACCAATTCCCAAAGCTATACGGCGGTTGCTGATTCGGGAGGCATCCTCGTTGGCGAATCAAGTGCAACAATCGACAACGGGGCCAAGGGTATTTACTGGGTGAAAACACCGGATGTCCTCACCCCAAGCGGCAGCGGCGCCAGAGCCGCGCTCAATTACAGCGGAGGCCTCGGGGGAGCAGCCGCCGTGCAATATGACGGCTCGGCCGGGGCAGGACGGGTTGTCTTTTTCGGGTTCCCCTTTGAGACCATCACACCAACAGCCCGGCGTGTTTCCTACATGGCCGATATCCTGACCTTCCTGAGCGTTCCTCCAGCATCCGGTTCTCCCATCATTTCGGCAGGGCCGATCAGCCAGACCATCAATCGCTATGCAGATGTGAGCTTCGATGTTTCCGTAAACGGTCAGCCGCCACTCTTTTACCAATGGAAGTTCAACGGCATCAACATTGCCGGCGAAACGAACGAGACGTTGGAGCTGTTCAATGTGCAGACGAATCAGGCAGGCCAATACTCTGTCGTGGTCTCCAACAGCATCAACAGCGCCACGAGCTCTTCCGCCACTCTGACCGTGGTGGTGCCTACCGTTACCCAAACGTTCTTCAGCGATAATTTCGATACCAACAGTGCTTCTCTCTGGAGCATCCTCAACTCGTCCGCGGACACACGAGTGACTTTCAATCACAACTATGCCAACGAAAGTATTCCCGCCGCCCCCAACTCGGTCGGAGGCACCAGGAGGGGCGTCAAGTTTGAAGCGAACATGACGAACGGTGCCATTGCAGCGATCAATATTTCTCCCACGGGAAAGACGTTCACCGGCGACTTCGATCTCAAGTTCGATCTCTGGATTAATGTAAACGGCCCATTCCCGGACGGTGGCCCTGGTTCGTCGGAACATTTCACCACGGGACTCGGCACCACAGGAACTAAAGTGCAATGGGGTGCGCCTGGAACCACGGCGGACGGAACATGGTTCGCTGTTTGCGGAGAAGGTGGCGCGGGAGATACCACGAGCACCAACCTCGATTTCATGGCTTACATCGGAACAGCTTTGCAAAATACCAATGGGGGTCTCTATTCAGCCGGAACCGCTGCCAACGCGCGCGGCCATACTCACCCGTATTATTCCACCACGTTCCCGGGCGGCCAAACCGCGCCGACAGCACAGAGGACGGCTTACACCAATCAAACAGGCTCCTTAACAGTGGGAACAGTTGGCATGGCGTGGAGAAATGTCCTGGTAAGCAAGCGCAGCAACAAAGTGGAATGGTTCATCGATGGGCTGAGAATTGCCAGCGTTACGAACGGAGTATTCAGTGGAAACAACATTTTCATCGGATACTGGGATGCCTACGCGTCCGTTTCGAGCAGTGCCGCAATGAGCTTTGGGCTGGTGGATAATATCCGTGTCGAACGGACCACGGAAGCCGTGCTGCCGGCGTTCACGTTGCAACCCCAGAGCCGCACTGCCATCCAGGGCACGAACGTGACGTTCACGGCGGCTGCAACAGGAACAACGAACCTTTTTTATCAATGGCGCGTGGATGATGTGATTATTCCCGGAGCCACGAGCACTTCCTACAGCATCAACGGCGTTCAACCGCTGCATGAGGGTGTCTACACCGTTACTGTGACCAACATCGCAGGGAAAGTGACCAGCACCAATGCCCTCCTGACTGTCCTGGTTCCGCCATCCATCGTGTCGCAACCGCAGCCCGCCATCGTTCCTCGCGGGGGGAGTGCGGTATTAAGCGTGAACGTTACCGGGACCGAACCTCTCGTCTTTCAGTGGCGCCTGGAAGGGACTCCGATCCCCGACGCAACTCAATCGAGCTATAACCTGACAAACGCCCAGCCCCAACACGCCGGGAATTATTCGGTGGTGATTACAAACGCGGCAGGAAGCGTCACCAGTGATCTGGCTCTGTTGGTAGTTGAGAATCCATTGATTCGCTTTGGTTCGATTCTCATCAACGAAAATCACGAACCTACATTGACGATCAATGGCCCGCCGGGAACGCAGGTCTCTATTCAAATCTCAACCAATCTTATTACCTGGAACACGGTGACAAACCTCGTGATTGGGGATGAAGCGCTTTTAGAGTTTACGGACGAACTGTCCCTCACGAATGCCCAACGCTTTTACCGAACCATTTCATCCGAGTAGTGGATCACGATCGGCGAGCAATTTCGACACGAGGTAGTTCGATTGCCAAAATTAATTTTCGGATCGGGTCGTGATTTTACCTCGCGGGTTTTCCCATGCAAAACCGTTCGTGCAATGAACCGGAAACGTGCGTTACAGCTCGTCGCAGAGTCCGCAGCGATCGAAAACACGCGTTACTGGTCGTCGCGGGGTCCGCAGCGGTCGATAACGCGCGTTACTGGTCGTCGCGGAGTCCGCAGCGATCGAAAACACGCGTTACTGGTCGTCGCGGAGTCCGCAGCGGTCGAAAACACGCGTTACTGGTCGTCGCAGAGTCCGCAGCGGTCGAAAACACGCGTTACTGGTCATCGCAGAGTCCGCGACGGTCGATCGCGGCCGTTACAGGTCGTCGCGGGTTCTGCAACGAGCTGTAACGCGCGTTACAGGAGCTTGTACAGAGAAATGCGAGCAAAATGAGGCTTTTCGGGGGGAGGTTAACCACGAATGTACACGGATAAACCCAGCGCGGCGAAGCCGCAAAGACGGACCGCGGTTGTGTGCGAAGCACCAACCGCAGCGCATGGAACCGGGGTGGAGATAGGAGTGATTGAGGCTGGCTACCGATGCAACGTGCTGCGGCTGGATCCTTCGGACACAGCCGCGGTCCGTCCGGTCGGGGATTCTTTAGAATCTTGTTATTGTTGCGTGATTCTTGAGGATAGTAGTACGAATTAAGGATGAATTTCGGAGGGATATAACGAACCAATTTTTCACGAATTGACGCGATTCGGGGCTACCCAGAAGCCTGTTGCTTTTTAAGAACGTCAGTCAGTGAAATCCCACCGTCTCGGCCTGCGCTTGAGAGGCGGTTTCTCAAGAAGAGTCTTACCGGGTCGAATCTCTAGTGATGTCATATTCGAATTGTCGGCGCTTAGCGCTAATCCATTCGGCATGACCGTCACAGAACATGACGTTATTTCCTTCTTTGCCGTGATTGTCGTCGGCATCGAGGTCGGCGGAAGCAACTCCCGCGTCATCACAGTCCAGCAACAGCCAAATCTTGGAAGGTCCTGGTTTGCTGCCCCTGAGCGGGGAGTTCCGTTGCAGAGTGTATGAATTCACAAAGCTTAGAGTTACCTTGTTAGTTTTGTTTGCTGGAGAACCTTCGGTGATGGAACCCAGGACTTCATAACTGTGGCCGTTCGTTGCGAATTTCCCCGGGCTGGGGCTCGCCGCATTGTTTCGGAGATCACTAATCAAAAGCTGTCCGCTCGCCACGACTGTATTGGTGCGCACATTGTTCTTAGTACCTTTGCAGGTAAATGCATTCAAGGTGGCCACGTACTTTGGATACAAAAAATTCAAGTCATCATCGCCGATGTTTCGGTAGTTAGGAGGACCTCCCCGTGTGTCCGCCGTGAGGTGCCCATTGTTATCATGCGCGTACATCTGCGTCCCCAATCCGATCTGCCTCAGATTGCTGAGACAGGAAGTACGATTGGCTTTATCTTTGGCGCGGCCCAATGCGGGCAGAAGCATCCCCGCAAGAATTGCAATGATGGCTATGACCACCAGCAATTCGATGAGGGTGAAACCGCCTTTCGAAACTTTGCTCACTCGATTTGTAGGCATGGTGATGTCTCCTTATTTCAGCAGACGATAAAATGCGCCAGCCCCCGAAGCACCAAGGGTGACCGTGTTATTGGCTCCTTGAACGACCACCGGTTCGGCGACGTTCGACCATCCAATCGGCGCTGACAAACTGGATGCAGTCTGAAGGTTGAAACCGGCGGAACCGCTGGTCGGCCAGGAAATCACCACACTCCCACCACTCTTTTGAATCGTAAGCGAGATCGGAACAACCACTGTCGCGACCGGTGTCACCAACTCCCATTTATTCGCAATACGCAGCTCGTCGTAGTTGATGTTTTGGGGAGTGTTCGCAGTGCTGTTCTGGCGAAAAGCGATACCGTTGATTGCCGCCACATCGGTTCCCGAGAGGTTCGCAGTGATGGTTGGAGTGGGGGCAGTTGCATTCCCAAAAGTGTTCGGAGCAGGATTAAGCCACATGCTGACCTCATCGTTGGTGGTCGAACCGCTGTTCCATGTGTAGCGCATCACAACAAAGACAGTTTGCCCTTCCTGGAAAACCGTAGGATCGAAAACAATTGATGCTCCTGAAGTGAGTTTCGTGGCGCCGATTTTGTAACCAGCTCCAGTATTGGTGACATACATACGGCAAACCTGGTCGTTCGCGGGATCGTTCACAAAGGCGGTAAGCAGTCCATTGCCTGCGAACGTTGTGCCAATACTGTTCATTCTCATCGCAAAGGAGGCATAGATCGAGCCGCTGTTCTGGGGAACACCCATGGGAATTCGTGCTGCACCCCCGCCCCCACCGTTGGTGAAACTGTTCCCAAACGACGAAGCCAACCCGCTGACATCCAAACTGCCGGAGGCAATTCGGCTGTCGTCCCCAGCTCCATTGATATACCAAGTCTGTCCAGGCGCTAATGTGGTCCCGACCAATTGTTGTCCCGGCGTGTAATTGAACGGTTCATAGAGATAGAGGACAGAAGCCGGAAGCACCGTGACAGTCACGGTGGTGGTCGCAGCCCCTGCGTTGTTGACGGCTATGGCCGTATAGGTTCCAGAATTGGTCGTCTGCGCATTGAGAAGGGTATGTGTTGTATTGGTCGCGTCCAGGATCGCGTTCGTCTGGTTGAAATACCACTGATAGGTGGGTGCTGCTACACCGTCAGCGATGGCAGTAAGTGTAATATTGGTACCCACCGCGAAAACGCCACCAACCGGATTCACAAAGAAGGTTGGCGGGACAGGATCAGCGCTCATCTCGATGTTGAACGCCATGACTCCGTTGTCAGCATCCAGCGTGTATAGTTTTCCATTTCCAGAGCAAACCGTTCCAGCACCGATAGCGTTTGGCAGGTTGGTCGCGTAGAGGGCGTGGTCCAGAAAGACCGGGTTGGCTGCGAGATTCGAAACATCATACAGCTTCACCAAATCCGGGCCTGGAACGATTTCAATCCCAGCGAAAAGATTGCTTGAGATCAGATGGTGGATCGGCCCGACTCGTGTTGGAAACCCACTGCTCGGATACGTGTTTAGCAGGGTGGCAGTTCCTGTGGTCAGGTCAAAGGAGAGCCTCCGTAAAGTTCCGGCGGCCGCTGATTTACCCCAGAATGTATCTCCGTCTCCGAAAGAAATGCTGTCCGCAATAGCTCCGGAACTGAGAGTCGTGGTGAGGGTAGTGGCAGTAAAAGCAGACATTGTTTCACTGGTGGGCCGAAGAACTGCAGCGAGGGTTCCCGCAGAGGCAATCAGGATCTGGGTGTTGGTTCCCGAACCACGAACCACCATGGTATCGCCCCATCTTCCGCTGCTCTGGCTGGAATTTGCCGCACCGTTACTTGGGTCACCGAAGAACACGTTCTCTAACGCGCTTGTTTCGTTCGTGGCACGATAAAGGGAATATTCGATAGCGCCAGTCGATGTAGTGGTAAGGTTCGCGACATAAATGGCTCCGTCCTCTGCCACTCCAACTTTATTTATGGGAAAACTGACGTTCCCTCCTTCAAACATGATTCCGAATGGCACTACCCCAACGTCCGCACCGTTTGTCCCATTGACGATATTCACGGTCGGCGCACTGATCGGGGATCGGTTGGCAATAATCAAATTTCCCGTGGTTGGATTGAAGGCCATCCCTCGCTGAAATGAGTTCGTTCCCGTGATATAACTCCTCTCGTTCGGGCGAATGCTACCGTCTCCATTACTGCCGAAAGTCGCTAATGGAACGAGCTGGGGGGTTTGGGCAAAAATCGCGAAAGGGATGGCGGCAATGGCCAATCCCAAAATATTCCTGAGAGTTGTCTTCATGGGCAGCAATAAGATTGTTCGGGTATGTTCACATGAAGCCAGATTCAGCGATGAAATGCAAATTGCCTGAATGTTAATTGTTACACTTTTGTCACCCAAAGACTCAAAAATGAACGTGTGCATGACATCCAAACCGGGTGCCTTCTACATCCGGAAAAACATGCAATACGAAACTGCACAACCATAAGTCCAACCGAGGCGATTGCCGCTTCTGCCCTGAAATGTCATAGGGAAGTTTCAGAAACCGGTTTACGGTTCTGCAAAGTCCCTTCCACCCAAAAGAAAGCCCGGCAGATGCATATCTGCCGGGCAATCACATCCTCGAGTGAGGTGAGATTACTTTTTCTTCAAAGCTTTGCGCAGGAACTCAGGGCGATTGGTGGTGATTCCATCCACCCCAGCTTCCACCTCCGCTTTGGCAACGACAGGTTCGTCTACAGTCCAGGTATAAAGTTTTAAACCAGCAGCATGCACTTTTTGAACGAAAGCTTTGTCGATGGGGAAATTGAAGTTCAGATCCAGGCCGTCGAGATTCGCTGCTTTCGCCTGTTGGATGAGCTGGTCAATGTCCGGCAACTCCCCGGTCTTCTTATCTTTGCTGTAGCTGGAAAGATGATACACCTCGTGTTCCGGGAACATGGCTTTGGCCGCCTTCGCAACGTCATATTTGAAAGTGATGATCGGGAGTTGTGTGGGCTTTTTTCCAGAGGCTTTCATGACACGTCCGAGTTCAGGGAGAATCTCAGTGCCAACTTTGATCTCAATGAAGACACGTTTGCCTTTGCCCACGGTCTTAAGTATGGATTCCAGCGTCGGAATGTTTTCGCCTCTATACTTGGCACTCTTCCATTCACCGATTTCCAACTGCGATAGATCATCCCACGTTTGATCCACGATTTTTTTGTCCACCCCGCCAATGCGCTTGGTATCGAAATCGTGCATCACTACAATTTTACCATCTTTGGAGAGATGAATATCGGTCTCGATCGCATCGGTTTTTTGCTTCCAGGCCAGTTTCATGGACGACAGGGAGTTCTCGGGAGCGTCAAAGGATGCGCCGCGATGAGCTACAATTTCGACAGCAAAGGTCGGAAGCGTCATAAGCGAAAAGAGAAGGGAGCACGAAGCTAAAGACAACACGCGAAAAGGAATCTTCATTCTGCAAACGAACCTAGTGCGTCAACAGCCACACAGCCAGAAAAAAGTGGGTAAGGCAGGAGGGCATCACTCCGTCGTCCCGTTCCCCCTACTTCGGCAACCACTTCGACCAGTTTTTCCCGAACTCGTCCACGTTCTCTTTTGTTACCGGCACAAGAGGGCTGATGTCCTGAACCGTTGCGGGGGCTTTCTTAAAATGCACTTTGTTGATGATGTGGTCGACCGAACGATAACCCCATTCGTAGCACTGTTGTGCCAGCAGCATCTGAACATGACCACTACGCAGGTAGGCCAGCTGCGGCGGGAGTGCATCAACGGAAACACACTTTACCGTGCCAGGCTGCCACTTCAGCGCATTGTCGGTGAAGAGCGGCCATCCGCCGATCATTGCCCATCCCGTGATCTCCGGATTCGATTGCATCACCTGCTCCACCCGGGCAGCGGCATCCTGGGGCGTTTCTTTGTGGTAGTAAGTATCTTTGATTTTGATGCCGGGGTATTTCTTTGCCGCTGCCTTCACACCCTGAACACGTTTCTGGAGGTTCGGGGCGTTTTGATTCCCGGCGAGAATCGCAATGGTGCCTTTGCCATCCATGATCTTCGCGAGTTCGTCCATCACCTGTTCGCCGCACTTCACGTCGTCAACACCGTAGGTGACGAACCGTTTGCTCGCAGGGGCGTCGGAATCAAACGTCGCGACCGGGACACCATTCTTCACTGCGGAATTGATCGCGTCGGTCAGTTTATTCGCATCTGAGCAACTCACCGCGATACCGTCAGCTCCCGCCAGAACCAATTGTTCGATCGCTTCCGCCTGTTTCTGCGCATCTTCTTCATTGGGCGTGCGCCAATCAATTTTCACTTTGATGCCGTGCTTCGCGGACAAATCTTTAGCCGCGGCTTCCGCGCCGACCCGGGCCGCCTGGAACACCGGGTTACCCTGTGATTTCGCGACAAGGCCGATGGTGTAGCTTTTGGATTGAGCGACGACGGAGCTGACAACACAGAACGATAAAAGAATACCAAAGAAACGTTTCATAGAGTGATGCGCCACTTCTTACCGCGAAGCCGCAAAAGGTTCAACACTGGAGAAGTCGGCGTTTGGCCAACCAATTGTTCAACTGATCCAGTACCACCGCCAGAATGACAACAGCTCCGATGATGATCTGGCTGTAGTTTTGATCGATCCCCAGGATAACAATTCCACTGGAAATCATCTGGATAAGCAGCGCTCCCAAAATAGCTCCGAAAGCGGAACCCTTCCCGCCGGTCAAACTAGCCCCCCCGACCACCGCCGCCGCGATGACGTTCAGCTCATACCCTTGTGCATCCCCAGACGTAGCTGCTCCGTAATATCCCAGCGATAATAACGCTGCAATTCCAGCGGTTAACCCAGAATAGACGAAAACGCTTAGCTTCACCCAGGCGATCCGAATGCCACTGTAACGACTGGCCAGCTCGTTGCCGCCGACCGCATAGACGCGACGTCCCGCGGCGAGTCGAGAGAGATAGATTCCGCCAAGGAGGGCGACAAGAATCATGATCGCAAGCGGAACCAGGCTGAGTCCATGACCGATCTCCCATCGTACCAGATCGCGAAAAGATTGGGGAAATCCTCCGATCGATTGCCCTTTCGTTGCGACAAAAGCGATTCCACGAAAGATCGCCATCGTTCCAAGAGTAATGATAAACGGATGAACCTTTAGAGCGACAATCATTGCACCGTTCGCCAGTCCACAAACAATTCCAACGCCAACACAAACAAGAATCCCCAAGGCGACCGGCCCCATGCCTCCGGCCGCAGCTCCCTCCGGACCGAACCTGTTGAAAACCATGGCCGCAATGACTGAGGCGAGGGCGTAAATGGCTCCCACGGAAAGGTCAATCCCACCGGCGATAATCACAAAGGTCGCGCCTACGGCCATGATCCCGACAAAACTAGTGTCTTTGGCGAGCTGCGCGAGGTTCTGGGCATTGAGGAATTTATTCTTCTCCTCGAAGACCAATTCCTTTTCTCCTTCGGCGTTCGTCGTGAAGACGCGGACTCGTTCCCCTTCTGCATTTGTTTCCAACCTGGGAACTTTGACGGACCCACCGAATATCGTGAGGATCAAACCGAGCAGAGTTATGACAATCAGCAACCCACCCTCCTGCAGGCGCAAGGCAAACAGGGAAGAGCTTTTCGTTTTTGCTGAACTCATGAAGGAGCGACGCTAACAAATGCCCCTGTTCCCTGACAAGGATTTGGCTCTCTGCAAGAAGAACTCAGCTTCGCGGCGACTTGAAGAGGGTGAAGCGCCGACGCTCAATTTTGGGTGCAAGGCTTCTCTCCGGGATGCACGCCTCGCCTGGCGCCATCCGAAACGGTGACATCCTGAACAAAGCCAATAATGCGAGCACCTCCCTGAAGGGTATAGCGACAAATGATCTTCACCAATCGTTCTTTCCCGGAAGAGTGGACGATACGAAACTCTTCAAAGCAACCTTTGGCATCGGCGATGGCATTATGCAGGGCTCTTTGCACACGAGCACAGTCGTCAGGGTGAACAGACTGAGTGATACATTCGCAATTAGAAGCATCGAACGATTTCAATCCCAGGATCGCTTTGCAACGGGGAGAGCAAATGAGGCGGCTGGTCGCCATTTCAAATTCCCATGCCCCGAGCTCTGCAACCGACGCAGCCATCAACAGGGTCGCCTGTTGTTCATTTGCAAGAGCCTCTGCGGCCATCCGGCTCCTGCTTTCCATGGCCAGGGAATCAGCCTGCTGTTGTAACAAGCTGATCTGTCGCAAACGCTCATCCAGAGAATGTTTGCTGGTATAATTATCGGAAGGAATCACATGCGAGTGTTCCTTGCAGATACAGGCAAAATCGTGGGCATTCGCAGCTCCGGAAACCGAAGCCATCGGGTAAGCGCACAGGACATCAACCGGCAGACCCGCCATCTTTTCGTTCCAGAGTTTTTCGACTCGAACGGCCATCTTATGATTCCCTCCCTGGCAAAGAAGCGCGACCAGTTCCCCAAATACATGCACTGCCCTGCCGGAGCTGACTGCCTGGTGCAACGAGTCCTCGGTGAACCGCCCGAAAGCCTTCTCATCAAATGTTGCACCCTTGAAAAAGTGCTCCAGCACTTCAGCAGCATCGACGATGACCAGCTGTTTTCGTGCTTTCAACCCAGCGACGCTCAATCCGTGCGTCATCAGACGCATATCAAAGGCGGCGCAATGAGCCTTCGTTGCTATGATAATGGCGGCGTCACCTGCTCCCAGCCCCGCTCCAATGAACGAGGCAACCGAACTAACCAATGCTTCCTCCTGTTCATAAAACTGGACAAAATGTTGGCCAGTCCTGATATCGCGGGCTGCGATTATAGGTGCGGGTGAATGTTCAGAAGACGCCGAGCTATGCGCAGAATGTCCCGTGAAAGAATTCATTACGTCGTTTGTTCCCTGAAGCACTCAAGCATTGTAGTACATATAACTATAAGTCAATCCGCCTTATATTGATTTACCACAACCAGACTGTCCTCAACGGTTGGGCGCCGGCAGCAGATCTATCCCGGAATAATCTTCCCTCACATGTAATCTTATAGAATGAATCGCATTTCCCCTGGCATCCTCGGTGCGGTGGCCTCCCGTGGAAAGATAGCTGATGAAAAGGGAGCCATCCGGAAGTTCCATCGCTTTTCCGTAACCGTAAGCATTGTCTACGAGGAAACCATGATCTTTCGCGGGGGCAATCCAGGTTTCTCCCCCGTCCCTGCTGAAAATGACCCGCAAGCCGGGATGTCCCGGCGCATACGAGCCATGCAGACACACCAATGTCCCATCCCGCAGCACATATAGACTAGGCGCAAACATCCGCATTCCGAAGGTGATCGGTTTAGTCCAGGTCTCTCCACGGTCGCTTGACCACGAGATGTCGCCTTCTGGTCGCGCCATCATGACCAGACGTTTATCTGGCAACTCCGCTACGGTGACTTCATGCAGATCGTGCCCGGCCTGGATTGTAGATAATAATTTCCAGTTCTTGCCTTTATCGGTCGAACGCAGGAATGCCGCCTGGTCGGGCGGTCCGGTTTGAGGCCGTCCATTGATCGCGACAATCACAGATCCATCCTTCAATCTCACGAGCGGGCCGTCTGTTTCTTCGTAGAGGAAATCGGTTTGCAATGGAGTAACGTTCTTCTCCCAGGTTTTCCCGCCATTAAACGATCGAATAAAAACAACCTGCGCGCCCATGTCCGGATGTTTGACTAAATCTCCGCCGGGCGCTTCGCCGGGATAAGTAAAGAAGGAGGCGAGAACCGTTCCATCGCGCAACTCAACCAAGGCGGGATGACGATCATCCAGCGGAGTATCGATCATCGTTACCGGTTTACTCCACGTTTTACCTTCATCGGTCGAGCGCGTGATCATGGCGCGCCCGCCGGTAGGTGCCACCACCCCTCTTGGCAAACCGAGCTTGTAATAATCCTCCAGTGTCTGCGGTGAATAGTTAAGAGGCGTCGGCGGGGATGCGTGCCAATAACCCGCATTGAAACCCACGAGCCAAATCCCGCTCTTCAAACGGATTGGAGTATCCCAGCCAACGAAACCGCCATAGCCCGGAAATGGATCTGGCTGATTCACGCCGGGGCCGACAACAGTGCCGCGACAATCGGCCGGCTTCGCTCTTGATTCACCATTCTCAACTACTCTCACTTCGGAATGCGCTGCCTGCCTCGGCAGTGGAATAACGATGCTCTTCCGTTTTATCGCACAACCGGAGAGCAGCAAAACCGTGAATAATACAATCGCAGTGCGAGTGAAGAATGAATTCATTGTAAATTTTTTTGGCTACTTCGCTGGAAGGCAAAAAGATGCCATAGAGAATTGTGCCCTGGCGACAGAAACGCTGAGCACGGTCGTGATAACTGTTCCATTCTTCAAACTGCATCAGTCGAACTTTGCCCTTTTCCTAATTCGTGGAACCTTCCTGCAATTCGTGTCTATCCCTTCCCTATCCGTGTGAATCCGTGTCCATTCGTGGTTAAATCCTCCTCTTCGCAACGAGCCAATTACAGGTTTTCACCCCTAAAAGCGCAATTCACCTCATACCGTCTCAGGAAATAGTGTGTTTCACCCTGAGACCCCACGCTGATACATCAGATGGCATCAAGACCCGTTGAGCAAAAGACTCCGATGACCCCAAACTCATTACGTATGAAAAACACATTATTCGCATTGTTCGCAGCACTCGCACTCGTAGGCTGCAGTGAAGAAAAGCAAGCCATCGAAAACAACGCTGATGCTCAAAAAGAAGCATTAGATCAACGCCAGGAAGCGATTGATGAAGCCGCTGGTGCCGCTAAGAAACAAACTGAAAACACCGCTGATGCCGACAAGGCCGGCATTGAAGCACAGAAGGAAAGTGAAAAGGCACAGCTCGAAGCCGACAAAAAGAAAGTCGAAGCCCAATCCGAAGCTGACAAAGCCAAGGTCGACGCAACAAACCCATAATCCGGGCTGTTATGTCTGCTAAAGCAAAGCGGCGGATGCCAACTGCACGCCGCTTTTGCTCCTGACTTTAAAACAAATAACCCATCGGTCACAAAAACGCTATCGGCTGTGCTCAATTTAGAGCACGAGGCCGATAGCTTATTTTTTGCACCAGGGGCAGGAATCAACCACGGATAGAAATGGATGGACACGGATCGTGGCTGCTAAACCACAATGCCACCCTCAACAAGACGGACCGCGGCTGTGTCCGAACGATCCAGCCGCAGCACGTTGCATCGGAAGCCAGCCTCAATCACTCCTATCTCCCACCCCGTTTCCATTCGCTGCGGCTGGTGCTTCGCACACAACCGCGGTCCGTCCTTGCGGCTTCGCCGCGCTGGATTTATCCGTGTCCATCCGTGGTTAATGCTTTTCTGCCCGCTTAGAACTTGTTCTTGCGATACGCACCCATCACCGGCGCGTCCGGATTCACTTCCGGTCCGAAGTAACGAAGCACCACCAGCGGTTCGGTTTCACTGTGGTTCTCAAACGTCACCCCTGCCTTCGCTCCATCTTCCGTGCAGAAATATTCGTCTTCGGTCAATTCGTGGAAACGGATCAGCTTCGGACTGTTCAACGGCTGACCATTGATCTTGCCGATACCCTGAACGCAGATCAGACCGTAAGCGCCATTATCCTTGATCGTCGCCTTTGCGCCCGGATCCACCGTTAATTCCTTGGCCGTAAACAATTGTTCGTTATCCACTTTGCCATAAACGATCCAGCGATCTACAAAGCCTTCCTTGCGGGTGTCATCGACTGGAACCGGTTCCAGGTAATGGTTTTCTTTGAAGTTCGGATCGACGTTCTTTTCCCAATCGAGCTGTTCGACGATGAAATCCAAATCCTTATGCTTGCTCTTCGGCATGTCCTTCACGAGGAGCGCCCAGGGAACTTCGCGACCTTCCACCAGCGATTGATACATACCAAACACATCCGAACCCCATTGCGGCTCGTAGGTGCAGAGCGAACCCGGCGCATGCAGGATGCAAGGATCGATCAACCAACCGGATCCCACTTTCAAACGATACGCTTTCGAGAGATCCAAAATGCCGTTGTCACCTTTGTTCCAGTTTTCCAGGCACTTGCGGACCTGCGCCTTGGTTGTTCCGGGTTCAAAACCCATGAACGTATATGGAAAATTGTTTCCGACATTGTTGTGCTGCGGCGGGAAATAATAGGACTCGGGCTTGCCTTCCTGCCCGACCAGTTTGGCCTGCTTCTGCGACTGGTGCATGTGATGTGGAATCGGTCCCATGTTGTCGAAGAATTTGGAATAAACCGGCCACTTTTTATATTTCTTCCAGATCGAGTTACCGATGATGGTTGCACCGCATTCCGCCACGGCTTGTTGCAACGTGAAACGTTGATTGCCAATGACGACATAGCTCAGACCTTCGTCCGGTGTGCGATTATCGTTGGCAGCAGGCGTCGTGGAAGCAAACCAGCGTTCGTCGATACCGCCGCGGTTCAAACCGAAAGCGTAAAGATCATCCGGATGCAGTTTCAAGCGTTTGCCCGGCTGGAGGAAGGAACGAGGCACCCAGCAAGGCGCCAGGCGGAGCAGTCCACGAGTGGCGCTCAGTTCCGCTTCTACGGACTTTTGAACATTCTTGGTAACAGTCTTAAGTGCAGTGACAGTATTAATGGCCATAAATTTTCTATTCGCGTCGGGAGAATCGAGACGGGTTCTTATGGAAGATTTCCAGCCCGTTTTGAAGCATTATTTCAGGATTTGGGCTCAAGCGGGGATGCCGTTTAGCCAGAACGATTCATTTCAGAGTCTGCTTTTGACACGAATTTAACCGCAAAATTCTCCCGCCTTTTCGACATTCTTTTTGAAGACTGGCTAAGCATCAAAAAGACGGTTGAAGCATCCCAAACCTCTTTCATCCAACCACCTGAACGAGCAGGAAACCCAATGTTTACGGGCATATCGAAGGGGCGGAGTAGGCAAAACTAGTTTTGAGCACTCCGCCCCGTGGGAAAAGACGTCGAAACTAGTTTTGTCGTCTCCGCCCGCGGGGAAAAGGCGTCAAAACTAGTTTTGCCCACTTTTCCCACGGGGCGAACACGTCAAAAACGTTTTTGTCCACTCCACCCCGGGGGCGAAGACGTCAGAACTAGTTTTGACGTGTCTGCCCCGTGGGCGAAGACGATAAAACTAGTTTTAACATGTTTTCCCCGCGGGAAAAGACGTCAAAAACGTTTTTGACGTCTCCGCCCCCGGGGAAAACAGCGCAAAACTAGT
>JBKJKE010000068.1:0-18865 GCA_046597605.1 Limisphaerales bacterium
ACTAGTTTTGCGCTGTTTTCCCCGGGGGCGGAGACGTCAAAAACGTTTTTGACGTCTTTTCCCGCGGGGAAAACATGTTAAAACTAGTTTTATCGTCTTCGCCCACGGGGCAGACACCTCAAAACTAGTTTTTACGTGTTCGCCCCCGGGGTGGAGTGGACAAAAACGTTTTTGACGTGTTCGCCCCGTGGGAAAAGTGGGCAAAACTAGTTTTGACGCCTTTTCCCCGCGGGCGGAGACGATAAAACTAGTTTTGACGTCTTTTCCCACGGGGCGGAGTGGTCAAAAATAGTTTTGCCGACTCCGCCCCTTCGATATGCCTGTAAACATTGAGTTTTCCGCTGCTACAACTACTTCAGGAATAAAGCTTTGGATGTAAAGGCTGCGATCATATTTCGTCGCGATTCGACAGCGACGAGAGCCCCAGGGAGGGCAGCGACTCTATAGTTCAAACGTGTTGGTAGAAGGAGTCAATTTGCTCGTTTTTTTCACGCGGCTTAAGGCGATTACGAATCGAACTCTTCTTCCCTAGCTAGGAGTTTTGTTGCTGGTCTTCGTAAGCTCTCTCGAACCTTTTTTTTGCCTTAACTAAACTGCAGTGGGGGCTATTGGACAAAAAAAAGCGCCCTCCGTGAGGGAGGGCGCCTAATGAACACAAAAAAGAGAAATTACTTGGTGCCGAGGATGGCGTCTTTGGCGGCTTTGGCGACGCGGAATTTAACAACGCGTTTTGCCGGGATGTTGATGGTTGCGCCAGTGGCAGGATTGCGGCCCTGGCGTGCCTTGCGGTTCACGAGCACGAGCTTGCCGAGACCAGGAAGTGTGAAAGTGTTTTTCGCGTTTTTGTAGGCGAGGGCGGAAAGATTTTCCAGAACTTCAGTGGCTTGTTTCTTGGTGATGCCAGTGTTTTCCGAAAGAGATGCCGCGATTTGTGATTTAGTAAATGCTTTGGCCATAGTGATTTCTTGTTGATGATCGACGGAACAAGTCGTGTGACTTAATCGCAATTAAATCCTTTCACATTAGTGGCGCAAGGATAAATCGCGCCTTTTACGGAGCATTATGAGGGTTCCTGTTCTGACCCGAGCCGAGCCTCTACGTCTGCAGCAAGGATCTTTGCCGCGCCGTTCAGCTCTTGATTTTGACTGTTTCTGGCACAGCCGAAGCTTGACTTGAACTTGTGTTATCAGAACATCGCCCAATGGCTGGGCTTTTCACTATCCAAAGCGAATTCCGCTACGAGATCGTTCGCAAAATATTTGAAGGCGGCATGGGCGTGGTTTATGAAGCCGAACAACACGGCACTCGCGAATTCATTAAGCGCGTGGCGCTCAAAGTCATTCGCCAGAATTACGCCAACCAAAAAAGTTTCATCGAGAACTTTGTGGGTGAAGCGAAGCTGGTGGCGGATCTAATCCACACCAACATCGTCCAGACGTATCAACTTGGAGAAACTCGTGGCATTTACTTCATCGCGATGGAGCTGATCCGCGGGGTGAACCTGGAACAATTCCACACGCAACTGCTGGAAAAGAACCGGGAACTTCCGGTGGAATTGGCGGTGTTCATAGCGAGCCGCATCTCACGCGGTCTCTCCTACGCGCACGCGAAAACGGACAAGGATGGCCGCTCCCTCGGAATTGTGCATCGCGATGTCAGCCTGAAGAACATCATGATCGCGTTCGAGGGCGACGTGAAGTTGACCGATTTCGGTATTGCGAAGGCAAAAGGATTTTTGGAAGACAAAGAGGGGGAAGTTGTCGCGGGCAAGGCGGACTACATGAGCCCGGAGCAGGCGGATTTTCAAATCACCGATAAACGGTCGGATATTTTCTCCACCGGCGTGGTGCTGGCTCACCTGCTGCTCAATCATAACATCTTCAAAGGGAGCAATGCGGAAGAGTCACGCAGTCGTATCATGACTCTTCCTATTCCGGACTTTCGGACTTTGAACCCGGCGATCAATGATCGGTTGAATGAGATCTTACAACGGGCTCTCGCGCGTGAACTTGACAAGCGTTACAGCTCGGCTGAGGAGTTGTTATATGAGTTGGAGCATTTCATTTATCACAAAGGCTACGGCCCGACCAATGAAACGATGGGACGCTTCATCCGTGATTTGTTTGGCCAGAATCCAAAGTTCCACCCCACCGATTCGCGCGGGGAAACTATCATAATTGATCGCCCTGCATCATAAGTAGCCTATGAAACGTTCGAAGGTCGTTCAGTTGGGATTGATCCAAACACATGCTTCTGCGAAGCCGGCGGAGAATCTCAAAAGAACCATTGCACTGATTGAGAAGGCCGCCAAACAAGGTGCCCAGATCATCTGCACCCAGGAGTTGTTTGCATCTTATTACTTTTGCCAGATTGAAGATCACAAGTACTTCGATCTCGCGGAAACGATTCCCGGCCCGAGCACTGACGCGTTCCAAAAGCTCGCGAAGAAATACAAGGTCGTCATCATTGGGTCACTCTTCGAAAAGCGGGCGGCGGGAGTTTATCACAATACGGCAGTGATCATAGATGCGGATGGCTCGCTCAAGGGTAAGTATCGGAAGATGCATATCCCGGATGATCCCTCGTTTTACGAGAAGTTTTATTTCACACCGGGCGACCTGGGGTTCAAAGCCTGGGATACCCAGTATGGCAAGATCGGCGTGTGCGTCTGCTGGGATCAATGGTATCCCGAGGCCGCTCGTCTCACCGCCATGCAGGGGGCTCAGATACTGTTCTATCCCACCGCGATCGGCTGGCACCCGAAGGAAAAGAAGGAATATGGAGAAAGACAACACGGTGCCTGGGAATTGATCCAACGAAGCCATGCCGTGGCCAATGGTTGTTATGTTGCCGCCATTAACCGGATCGGCCACGAAGCGCCCGATGGGGGAGACGGCTTGGAGTTCTGGGGTCGCAGTTTCGTCGCTGGCACGTCCGGCGAAATCATCGCGAAAGCTTCGGATGACAAGGAAGAGATCATGATTGTGCCGGTTGATCTGGAAAAAGTGGATGTCACCCGCACTCATTGGCCGTTCCTGCGCGACCGACGAATCGATGCCTACGGCGATCTGACAAAACGATTGATCGATTGATTGCTCGCGCCGCACTGGGGGTGAGATTGGTGGAAGGGGCAAGGGGCCGGAATTCCTCAGCAGAGGCCACCGCCGTATAGTTAAGGCGGGGAAATGCCAAAATTTGAGATATTCGGCGACGAACCCCCTCTCTTCGCCTTGCGAGGAGAGGGTTGGGGAGAGGAGTCAATTGCTCGTATTTCAGTCGGCTGCTAATGGTTTATTAGAGATCGAACTCCTCTCCCCTAGCCCTCTCCTCGCAATGGCGAAGAGAGGGGGTTTTGTTGTTGGTATCTCGTCAGTTCTTACCGATTTTTTACGCCTTAATTAGATGGATGGCCTGGGCCTTAGCTCTACCAATCTCACCCACTTTAATCACACCCGCCGCACTACGCTGCCGTGATTTGGGTCGACAATCTGCGGGTCGCAGCGAGACTTCTTCTGTATGGCGGTCGTTCGGATACTGGTGGATGGGTACAGCTTGTTGCATCAATGGGTGGAACTTGCACCGGGCAAACCACGCTTTTCCAGCGCGGCACGTGATGAATTGATCCGCCGCCTCACCCAATACCGCGACAGCGTGGGCACGCCGATCACGATAGTTTTCGATGGAGCCGGTCCCCGGCCGAGCGCCGAATTCCCGTCCACACCTGAACTGGAAATCCTGTATTCACGCTCCGGCCAGACTGCCGACCAGGTGATTGAGCGGGTGGCGGCCCGCATGCAGCCATTTGGAGAGGTTTTGGCGGTGACGGATGATCATGCCGAGCGAGATACCGTGATCTCGGTCGGAGGCATGGCCTGGAGTTGTCTCAATTTTATCAACGATGTCGAAAACACGTTGAAAGACATGGACCGCGACATCCGAAATTATAACCGGACCGAGACCAACCGCTTCAAGAAGCGCAAATAGGACTACAGCCCGTTTTTGTAATCCAGCGGCGATCTCCCTGGCCTTCCCTTTTCGCAAATTGCAGATGGCACAAAGTGTGGTTACACTGCGAGCACAGATGCGATTCAACCGTTGGACATATATTTGTCTTTTGCTCCTGGCAGCCACAGCGACCTCGTGGGGTCAGAAAATTGAGAAACGGGTTTTGTTCGTGGTGGAAACTTCCAAGGATTCAAAGCCACTGGCGGAAGCCGAGCGCAAAGTAGTCGGGGCATTGATCGAAACAGGCATCGGCGGGCTACTTGAAACCAACGATAGTTTTGGGATCTGGACTTATAACGAAGCGCTGTATTCCGGGAAGTTTCCGGCGCAACGTTGGTCGCCCGAAAAGGCCAAAGGTTTGGCCGGGCAAGCTACCGATTTTTTGAAGGCGCAAACCTACGTCAAAACAGCAAAGTTCGAATCTGTTCGTGGACGGCTTCAAAGCGTAGTGGAGAGTTCGCCTGCGCTGATGGTTATTTTAGTGACGTCCGGCAAGCCATTTGCCACGGGAACTTCCTTCGATGCAGAGATCAACAAAGAGTTAAAGGCCGCCTATCGCAGTTACCAGAAGGAGAAATCCCCGGCGGTGATTATGTTCTCAAGCACTTCCGGGAAGATCCTCCGCTACTCTGTAAGCCCAGCCATTGGAGATGTGCGAGTCCCTCATCTCACGGTGCCAACCAATACCTTAGCCAAAGCCACAGTGCCCACGACCAAGCCGCCGCTTGCTCCCCTTCCGATTGAGGTTCCCCAGCCCGCCCGGTCCGAGAAGGCCCTGCTCATCACTAAAGGAGGCGCACAGACGGTGTCAGTTGCCGCAGCAAATGAAGCCACCACGGAGAAAGCTATCCCGGCCGAGAACACATCGTTGAACCTGGCTCCTGAGCTCTCGAACAAAACGGTGGTACTACCACCGAAGATCATCAGCAGTGTCAGTTCAGTGGAAACAATCAAAATAAACCCAGTGATTGATCCTGTTCCGATCGAAGAACCGAAACCTGCAGAGTTGTCCGTGGTCTCACCGGAACCAAAGCCGACAGTCGAAGTCATTGCTCCCCCAAAGACGGTCGAAGCTCCCCCAACCGTTGAAGCTCCAAGGCCCGTCGAGGTTGTTGCGAAACCGGCAGAAGTTATTCAGACCGTCGCTCCCCCGGCACCCGTGCCGCAAGAAACCGTGAAACAAGTGCCATCCGCGGAGCCGCCGCCTGTGGTTGCCGTGGCCCAAGTAATTCAACCAAAGCAACTGGTGGAGACAGCTGCGATGGTCGCCCCGGCAATCCCAAACGGTTCCAATCCAACGGAACAGACGGAGAGCAACACCACTTTCAATGCAGGGAAGGCAGAGGTTCTGCCTGGGCCGCAACCGTTGATCGCGCAGACCGCTCCCGAAAAAAAACCGTTTCCGTTTCTGATGCTTGCAGCGGGTCTCGTTTTCCTGGCGGTGGCCCTTGCATTCCTGATTGGTCGTCAGCTAGGGCGGAAACCGCAACAGAGCCTTGTGAGTGACTGGGCTGAGCGGGATCGTTTAAAAAAGGATTAGCTGATTCGCAACCAAACCGTTTTCAGGTAAGCAGGCTCCTCGTGGCTAATTGGAAAATCAGGAGGTTGCGGAACGTAATGTTCCTTTATGACCTTCCGCTTCGACGAAATGACTGCCTGATGAATCATCTCAAGAAACTTGAGAGGTGATAGGTCGGCGGCGTTGGTGGAACAGAGTAACACTCCATTTGGTTTCAACACTCCCAGGGCAGTCTGCACAAGCTTTCCATAATCTTTATCAGCTCGGAACACGCCGCTTTCTTTGGATTGGGAAAAAGTAGGCGGATCCAGAACCACCGCGTCATAGGCCCGTCCTTTCTTTGCCAAACGTCGCATCCAATCGAAGGTGTCTCCAAAGATGAAATCGTGTTTGGAGGGATCAAGGCCGTTCAGGGAGAAATTTCGTTTGCCCCATTCCAAATACTTCTTGGATAGGTCCAGGCTGGTAACGCGGGCGCCTGCCGTGGCCGCACAGACCGAAAAACCACAGGTGTAAGAGAAGGTGTTGAGCACTTCAGCGCCGGTGGGATTCGCCAGAAATGGAAAATGCGCGGCGATATGGTTGGAGATGAAACGGCGACGATTGTCCCGTTGATCCAGGAATAGACCCACCGAATATCCTTCGTTGAAGCGTAAGGCAAATGTGACGTTATTCTCCCGAATCAGGAATTCGTCTGGCGCCACATCACCAAGGACATGCTCCGGAGAAGTTTGTTGAACCGCAGCGCCCCGAATAAAGCGGTTTAGCTTCTTGTGATAAGCCCCGCGCAGCTTATGCCTGGATAACAGTTGCTTGAGATGAGAATGCTGAAGTTCAGAAAGGGGTTGTTCGGATTGAGAGAGCGCGAACGCTCCCAGCTTCTCCACGAACCAACCCGGCCATCCATCGGAGGCACCATGGATCAGCCTGAAGGCGTCTGCCTCTGCATTCGAAATGAGTGCCGTTCGCAAAACCTCCCGGGAATCAGCATCAAAAGCCGGTTCAACAGAAAATGTGAGTTCTTCGTTGGTCTCAGGATGCTTCAGACGCAATTCCCTGGCATGCAGGTAAACCCGCTGTGCGCTTGAGCCTCCATACAAAGTATCTCCCAAAATCGGAAATCCGGCATCAGCAGCGTGGACCCGGATTTGGTGAGTCCGGCCGGTGGTCGGTTGCGCTTCCACCAAATACCCGGATTCCGTCTTATGCAACAACCGGAAGGCCGTTTCTGCTGCTTCTCCGTGAGCGCCAGCGACGTATTTATCGCCGGCTCGGGAGATTTTATTTTTGGCGATGAAGCTTTCAGGGCAACCACGGTCCGTGAGAAGCACATACTTTTTCTGGATGGTGCGTCCCTCGAATTGTGCCGAGAGAGAACGATTTGCCAGCGACGTCTTCCCGAAAACAATCAGTCCCGACGTTTCCTTATCCAGCCGATGGATAATGGAGAGGTTTGCCCAGCGAGGTTCCCGATGTTTCAACCATTCATAGATGCCTTCTCCCGCATAGGGGCTGGGAGAATGAGTGTTCAAGCCAGCTGGTTTGTTTACCACCAGCAGGTGCTCGTCTTCAAAGACGATCAAGTTCTCAAGCATCGCTACGGAAATTAGTCGGTAGGAAAAAGGTGTCCAGCGGGAATGAGCGACCATGGCGATTAGGTTGATTAGGCAAAAAAAGAGGACGCCGTTAGAAAACGGCGTCCTACTCCCCAAACCCTGTCCAAACCCACCATCCTTGTATGTATTGGAACACCTGAAACCAGGAAAGGTTCAAAAAAACTTCAGAATCTTTAATTTCGATGAAGGACATTCCCAAACAAGCCATTCACAAAGTTGAAATCTTCCAGAACTGCGTACGTTCCAGACTCCGCAGTGACCCGAGGGAGCGGACAAATGTCGGCTCTGCAGCCAATGGTTCGAGAATTGTAAATGTGACTCTTTCCCCCTACCTTTCCCATTCTGATTTGAGATGACCGCTGCCCAACAAAAGACTCTTGCCGCCGCCCATTGCGAGATTCGCACCGATAATCTCACCCGCCAACTCTACGCGACCGACGCTTCCCTCTACCAAATAGAACCTTTGGGGGTTGCCTTTCCAAGCACGGCGGCGGAAGCGAGTTCTGCCATTCAAACAGCGGCTGCCGCTGGAATCGAAATTATCCCGCGTGGAGCAGGAAGCGGTCTGGTGGGTGGTGCGATCGGTCGAGGGCTCGTTGTCGACTTTTCCCGTCACAACCACGACATCACCGAATTCGATCTCGACAAGCGAACAGTGCGCGCAGGTTCAGGAGTGGTCCTGGATCAATTAAACGGGTTTCTTAGGCCGCACGGAATGTGCTTCGGCCCGGATGTCGCCACCAGTGCTCGCGCCACTCTGGGTGGAATGATTGCGAACAATTCCTCCGGATCGCACACCGCGTTTTACGGCACGACCGCCGATCATGTTCTTTCGCTGGAAGTGGTGTTGGCCAACGGCAAGATCGAGCAAACGACGCGACTTTGCGCGGAGCATACCGTTGTCGAAAACTTAGTCCGGGAACATGCTACCGAGATTGATCGTCGCTTTCCCGCTGGTCTCTTGAAGCGTTGGCCCGGCTACGGCCTCGACCGCTGGTTGCGCAAACCCGGAAATCTCGCCGATATTTTCGCGGGAAGTGAAGGAACGCTCGGTGCCATTTTTTCAGCGGAATTAAATATTGTTCCCCTTCCAAAAGCGAAAGGGGTTGGGCTCATTTTTTTCGCAAGCGTTGCTGAAGCCATGCAGGCGACGGTGGAATTGCTGGATCTAAAACCCGCAGCCATCGAGCACGTTGATCGTGTCCTCTTTGATCAAACCAGGGGGCAGCTTCAGTTTAAATCCGCCCGTGACCTTCTCGAGTTAGACGCGAAACCGTGCGAGTCCATCCTGGTCGTAGAGTTTTTCGACGAAGCAATCACGGAACGTCTGGCCGAGGTAAGCCGACGAAAAATTGGGTTACGAACGACCATTCTGAAAAGCGCTGCCGAGATCAACCTGGTCTGGAATCTCCGCAAGGCCGGGCTATCGCTCCTTACCGGTTGCAAGGGGGCAGCTAAACCAGTCACGTGCATTGAAGATACCGCGGTGCGCGCAGAGCAGTTGCCTGCGTATGTCGCTGGCTTGCAATCGATCATCACACCTCTCGGTCTGAAAGCCTCTTTCTATGGTCATGCACTTTCGGGTCTTCTGCATGTGCGCCCTGTTCTGGATCTCCACAGCGCAGAAGATCTACGCAAGATGCGAAAAATTTCGAATGAAGTCGCAGCGCTAGTCCTGCAGTTCAAGGGCTCGCTCGCGGGAGAACACGGAGTAGGCATCGCTCGGACGGAATATCTGACGCAACATCTCGGACCGGAGCTGCTGCAGGTTCATAAAACGATCAAAGCCGCCTTTGATCCGGGCAACCTGTTCAATCCGGGAAAAGTCATTCCAGATGGTCGCTACAAGTTGGACACAGATCTCCGCATGGGTGCCGATTACGGATTGAAGTTGCCGTTCGAGCCAGTGCTGGCGTTTGCTGGGAAAGATGATTCTTTCGTGGGGAATCTGGAACAATGCAACGGTTGCGGAGGTTGCCGTAAAGCGCCGCCGACCATGTGCCCCACCTACGTGGCCACTGGCGAAGAAATCATGTCGACCCGAGGACGTGCCAACACAATCCGAGCCGCCCTCGAAAACCGAGTCAACGGGGACCCCCTCACCAGCGACGAATTGGATGCCGCGCTGAGCAACTGTTTATCCTGCAAGGCTTGCACGACCGAGTGTCCCTCCAATGTAAACATCTCGCTGCTCAAGGCGGAGCTGATGCACGCACGTTGGGAACGCGATGGTCTGCCACTCAGAGTCAGAATGATCAGTGCGGTGGATACTCTCGGCAGATTGGGCTGCCTCACACCTAAACTGGTCAATGCCACCCTGGAGTTTCGCCCGCTCCGCTTGCTGATGCAGAAAGCGTTGGGGTTCTCTGCTGACCGTCCCCTGCCCCATTACACCTCTCGACGGTTTGATCGTTGGTTCAATCGCAGGACGAAATCTTCGAGCAACCACGCACGAGGCAAAGTGATTTTATGGGACGATACGTTTGTCCGATATCACGAGCCGCACATCGGGCAGGCAGCGGTAAAGGTGTTGGAAGCAGCAGGTTTTTCCGTTGTCCTCGCGCAAGGCAGGAAATGCTGCGGTCGACCAGCGTTCAGCCAGGGGAATCTTCACGAAGCGAAAAGATTGGGAGCTCATAACCTGCAGCTGTTGATCGAGCAATACGCAGAAGCTCCGATTCTATTCCTCGAGCCCTCCTGCTACTCGATGTTTGCCGAAGATTATCGCGAACTGAAACTCCCCAATGCCGAGGCAGTCGCCGCACGTTCCTTTCTTTTCGAGCAATTTGTAGAAAATTTGCTCACGCAGGAACCTGCAGCTCTGCGGTTCACAGAACGTTCTGCTAATGTTGCCATCCATGCACACTGTCACGCCAAATCGTTGCTGAATCCAAGTTTCATGCCGGCCTTATTGCAACGTCTGCCCCAGCGAAGCGTGACGTTGCTGGAGACAGGTTGTTGTGGGATGGCCGGGGCCTTTGGAGCGATGGAATCTAAGCTAGCTCTATCAGAAAAAGTGGCTGAGCCCCTCGTGCAAAAGATCCGAGCTCAACCGCCAGGAACAACCATCGTCGCTTCTGGAACCAGTTGCCGTCATCAGATCGAATTCCTCACACCGGTGAAACCAAAGCATATCGCCGAAGTTCTCGCCGACGCACTTGCATAGATATGCCCTCTTACACGCTGCATAAAACAAATTTTTCCGAACGCCTGATCTGTGACTGGAATGCGCCGGCGTGGCAACTGGCAGAGCCTTTA
This sequence comes from Limisphaerales bacterium, assembly GCA_046597605.1. Lineage (GTDB taxonomy): Bacteria > Verrucomicrobiota > Verrucomicrobiia > Limisphaerales > JACDHS01 > JACDHS01. The sequence goes on from JBKJKE010000068.1 coordinate 10,399, forward strand.
GACATTAATCATTTCCGTTCAGAGAGCGGCACACACCGCCCAAGAACACGCGCTCGCTTACTCTACGATGAATCCGGCATACACGGAATCTTCCAGGTGGAAGATCGTTATGTTCGCTGTCTGCGCAGCGGTTTTCAAAGCGAAGTATGGAAAGACAGTTGTGTGGAGTTCTTTGTGAAGCCAAAGGTGGACAAAGGTTATTTCAACTTCGAGTTCAACTGCGGCGGTTCATTTCTCTGCTACTACATCACCAATCACGAACGGAGACCGGGCGGCTTCAAAGAATTCGTTAAAGTCTCATACGAAAGAGCCCACGTTGTTCGCACCGCTTCTACTCTGCCAAAAATCGTTGATCCTGAAATCGAACTCCCCGTTACCTGGTCGCTCAATTTTTTTATTCCGTTTGCCCTTTTGGAGTCGTTCGTGGGCGACCTCGCCGCCTCTCTCACAAAAAACCCATGGCAGGCAAATCTCTATAAATGCGGAGACGAAACCTCACGACCACACTGGGCGGCCTGGTCGCCTGTAGACGAATTCAACTTTCATCTGCCGCGCTGCTTCGGAACTTTACGTTTTGAAGCGTAGGCCAACCAGCGACTACGGCACGAAGACGCGATAGTATCTCTCGTCTTGAGCAGCTGTATTGGTGGTCATGGTGGTTGAACCAACAGCGGTTAACTGGTTGAGCATTGTCCATCCGGTCCCGTTTAGATTCGTTGCCACCTGCAGCTGATACTGTTGCCCGACAATGGAGTTCCAAGAAATCTGGACGTTGGTTCCAAGCCGTGTGATGGACTGCTGCGGCCGCGCCACCACATGGATCAAAAAGGTTTCAGTATCCACCATCACCGGCGCTCCGTTATCTGCCAGACGAATTGTGACTGTATTCGTGGAATCTGCATCCAGGTCTGTCGGGGTCCACGAGAATAAACCCGAGGCCGAATTAATCGTCGCGGTTGCGGGGGCAGTCAGTAGCGAGAAACCCAGTCCGTTGGTGGGCAGGTCTGCATCCGAAGCACTGTTGGTTAATACCAGGGTGGTTCCAGCATGTATCGTACGGTCCGTGGTTGAGCCGAGAACAGGCGCTGAGTTCACTTCATTGACAGTTACCTGGAAGGTTTTCGAATCGGTAAGATTTGGTGAGCCATTGTCGGAAACACTGACAGTAATGGAATAAACACCGGGCCCCTGGACTTCGGAAGGTGTCCACGTTAAAACCCCGGTAGTCGGATTGATTGCCAGGCCAGCAGGCGCATTGCTCGACACGGAGAACGAGCGTGCGTTCACAGCCGAATCAACGTCCGTCGCGACATTCGTGATCACGAGTAAGGCCTGTTCATTGACCGTTCGATTATTGATCGTCGCCAGCACTGGCGCATCGTTCACGGAAGCCACCGTCAGCAGAAACGTAGTCGTGGCCGAAGAATTTTCGTCACTCACAGACAGTGTGATCGTGCTGGCTCCAGACTGATTTCCGTTCGGAACGATTGTGATCGTCCGATTGGTCCCCGAACCGCTCACATTGATGGCACCGTTAGGAACGAGGTTCGTGTTGGATGAAGTTGCTGTAATAACCAGGCTTCCTGCGGGCGTTTCGACATCATTTACTATGACGGACGTGACCAGGGGAGAGTCCTCGTTTGTGAACTGATCATTGATACTTGAGATGGTTGGTGCGGTATTGCCTCCGCAACAAGTTGGAATAGCAACCGTGATTGCCAGGCTCCAGCCATTCGCCAGACTTCCCTTGTTCGGGTTGGCGTCATCAACAATGTAGAGGGACCAAATCCCATTGGGATTGGCCCCGTTGAATTGTGCTAGCAAACTTCCGTAAGGGCCCGCTGGAGCCGGCGTAGTCAACGAATCGCCAGTTTCATAATCGCTCGGTTTATAAGTTCCGGATAGGATGGCAGCTGCATCAGCAAGCGGGAGAACGGCCGAATCCGAAAAAACTAATGTGACGTTATTTAAATCAGTCGCCGCACCCGCATCAGACATCAACATCACCTTTTGGTTGCCGGGACCCACCAACATAATGTCCAGATCATCCGGATTAGCATGGCTGAGATTGGACAATGTGACCGTCATCCCAGCAATCGTCCCATTAATACCAGCTAGTGAGATGGTCGAAGGGTAAGTAGAAGCGGTCCCCGAATTACCGCTGAGAGGAATCGTAAGAGCAGAAGGATTGTTGCCACCCACCATCACCAGGGTTGTGTTGCCCAGGGTGAACTTGTTTGTGACATAGCCCAGGAAGTTCAGCCCTTCCTTGATCTCAAAGATGGCCAGGCCCTCTGTACCGCAAGCTCCTGCTGCCTGAAAAGTGAATGGTCTGCTCACGGGGACACCGTTGACCAACAGTTCACCATAGCTTTGGGCAGCGCTCGGTCCGACCACTGCGCCGGTCGCGAGTAACCGGGCCGAAATATCTACGGCATTCAGAGAACCCTCGTTCCTCAATGCCAGATCCACGCTCACCGTTTCACCAGGATCGATAGCACTATTGGGAGTGCAACTCTCAGCGATGAGGGCAGCGGAATTGATCACGATTTCTGGCTGGGGCGGGAACGTTAGAATTGTGAAGTTGGTGTTCGAAACGTCGAAGAAAATATTGCCAACCGCTTCCACTTTCACGCGCGCCGTGCTGCAAAATACATTGGGCAAAACAATCCTTTCTGAACCGTCGTTCAGCGTGTTGCTTTTAAGCACGATTGGAAATGTCATCCCCCCATTTGTCGAAAGGAGAATATTTACCTGCGTTGCATTAACGGGCGCAGAAACTGTCCCGGCCACACTCCAGGTCACAATCTGGGCATTCGACCATGTCACACTGCTATTCGGAGCGGTGACGAGGAAAGGTCCGGCGGCTGATTGCACGGTCACCTGCATATCCGAGGTATTCACACCACCGCCACCGGGCCTGTTGTCCCGGGCAGTGACGCGGAACTGCATCGTGCGAGAGGTAGTCGGCAACTTCTCGCCGACAGAGATGCTGTTTCCGAGAAGACTGGAAAGCTTAGGAAAGACGCGAGAAGGTGACACTGTGGGATTGAACGAGCGAAATAGCGGACTGCTGCCATTGTCGGCTTCACTGAGCGTTTGGCTGAGCCCTAGGTCACGTTCTTCCCAACAATAAGTAAGAGGCTCTCCATTGGGATCACTCCCCGTTGCTGTCAAAGTAAACGGAGTGCTCCTGGGAATAGTGAAGTTTGCGCCGGCACTGATAGAAGGCACTGCATTCCCGGTCGTTATCTTTCCTGCGCAGGCGTTCGCGGCCACCGTGGTGAAGCTGACGATTTCGTCGAAGCTGATGGAGTGAAAATAGGGATCGCTGTTTGGCTGAAGGTCATCCGTTCCGCAAATCCCGGCGTAAGCCTGAATGGACGAACCGCTGCCCGGCTCATACGCGGTCGCGGCATTTCGGTTTCCACCTCCACATGCACCCATGCTGCTGTTAAATGTGTGATTGCCGCCGAATTGATGGCCCATTTCATGAGCCACGTAATCGATATAAAAGGGATCGCCGACCGGAGTTGGCAAACCAGTCACGCCTCCAGCCTTGAGCGTATTGTTACAAACGGATCGAATGTAGGCGACGCCCCCACCGCCCGTGCTGAACACATGGCCAATATCGTAATTGGCACTGCCAATGATGGAGTCGATTTTCGTCTGGTTCTGGCCAAGCATGGTTGAACCATTGTCATTGCTATAACCATCGCCAGCGACACTGGTGAATACCAGAAGGTCGTTGTTCGCAACGAGAATCAATCTTACCGAGACCTCCTGTTCATAGACCTGGTTTACCCGGTTGACTGCGGTAACTATCGCAGCCATACCAGCGGCTACCGTTCCCCCGTGAAACTGTGTGTATTCGGCCGTTGCAGCACAGGCCAAACGATAGGTCCGCAGCATTGTGCCCGATCGTTCCAGGACAATCTCCCGCTGGAGTTCCACCCGCTCTTCCACTGCCGGGGCCAGGCAGACAAAGCCATCCGGCTGCCGAGGGTAATCCCTTTTAAAGTATGACACATGCAGTTCAGAGTCATCGGCGTAATACGGATCAATATACACTGCCCCTTTCGGAGAAAGAATCTGCGCATGAAAACCATTCGGGGTGACATCGAATCGAACAGACGCTGAGGGGTCGTCGATTCCCTCTCCCAGATACGTTTTGATTTCCGGGAACTTTGCGGCCAGCCCTGGTTCCATGATGGGTGACTCCACAAAACGGAATGTTTGCATCGTCCCGTCAGGCATCGGTAAAGCGACTGTGGCATCGCTGGTATCTCTGATTTTTTTTCCAACAACCTCCAAGGGAGCGCGGGATAGCTTTTGCTGCAGTGCAGCCCGGTTCAAATTTGACGCTTTATACTTGGCAGGCTTAACCCGCGGGGATTTTCCCGGCCGTTGCTGCGGTGTGCCCGGTAACTTCTGCCAAACAGTATCTGCAGGTTGGCCGAAGGCGGCCGGAGAAGAACTCAATGCTAACAAACCGATGATACAGAACTGCCAAAAATGGGACCGCATAAGTTTTAATCTTAGCCGATCAACAAACCGAACCAACTAAAATTTTGGGATATAAACCCAGGTAAACAAAAGGGCCGGCGCATGAAACGCCAGCCCTGCTTCAAGTAGCCACGATTGCTTATTCGAGGATCAGTATCCGATAATACTTCTGTTGATTACTGATGGTCTGAACAAAACTCCCCGTGGATCCAGAGGCGGTGACCTGCGTCACATTCTGCCACGAGAGGTCGTTCAAGTTTGTTTTCATTTGGATTTGATAGTTCTTTCCGCTTAAAGCAGACCAATTCAACGTGAGTTGATTTCCAAAACGGCTGACCGATTGCACTGGTCGGGGCACTACCACTACGGAAAAGGCCTTCGAATCACTCAGATTCGGGCTACCGTTATCCGCTACACGAACGGAAAACGCATTCGTTCCGATCTGGTTGGTTGCCGGAGTCCATGTCAAAATGCCGCTTGCGGCGTTGATCACTGCACCGGATGGGTTTGAGACCAGGTTGTAGGTCAAAGAACTCGCAGAGGTATCAATATCTGTGGCGCTGTTGGTTATGGTCAGCGTGGTTCCCTGGTGGATTGTCCTGTTCGCAATCGCTGCGAGAACAGGCGCATCGTTCACAGCATTCACTGTCACAACGAATGTCCGCGTAGCAATTCCGCTTCCGTCATTAGCCGAGATGGTGATCGTAGAACTGCCAGACTGATTGGCCGCGGGTGTCACTGTGACAGTTCGATTAGAACCGCTCCCACCCAGCAAAATATTGGCATTTGGAATCAGATTCGTGTTCGAAGAACTCGCTGTGACAACCAGGGACGAAGCCGCAGTTTCAGCATCCGTGACTGTGAAGGCAATTGAGCCGGTAGAGGTATCCTCGTTGATCGTTCGGTTCGAAATGGTCGCGATGACAGGCAAGGAATTGCCGGCACAACATTGGAGAGTTGGTGCGGTGATGTTAAGACGCCATCCACTCGCGATGGTTCCACCATCCTCGGTATAGGCATCCCTGACATAGAGCGACCAGGTTCCGTTAGGCGTGGTGTTATTGAAAACCGACATTGACGCTCCCCAGGGACCAACCGGCGCCGGTGATGGAAAAAACACGAACTCTTCCTGTTCGTAACTCGTCGGCTTATAGGTTCCGGAAGTAAGAGTCGCGAACGCTGTAGGAGTGCTGCCAGCGTCATCGAAAACGAGATTCACCGAGCTGATCGGCGTAGACGACCCCAAGTAAGTCATCAATACGACACTCTCCCCTCCTGGACCCACCAGAAGCACCTGAAGGTCGGGCGAGAATCCGTGGGTCAATCCCACAATAGTTACTGTCACCTTCTGAACATTTCCAGAAACCCCGGATACGTTGATCGTCGAGGGATACGGCGAGGCGTTACCCAAAGTGGGAATACTGATAGCGCTACTGTTTGTGAACGATTTGGAACCAGATCCCAACGCACCCAAAATCACCGAATTCGTATAGGTCTCAACCAGGACTCCATTAGTCCGAATTTCAAATCGAGCGTTGAGAGTTGCACCGCATGCTCCACTGGCGGTGAAAGAGAAATCACGAGTGACTGGGGTGGCATTCGTCGACAATGTTCCATAATTCTGAGCACTACTGGGTGAGACCACACCCGCGTCGGCCAAAAGCGTAACGCTCACATTCGTGGCTGGCTGCTGACCGAGATTCACCAGGCCAACCCGCACCTGGACAGATTCATTGGGATCAATGGCGTTGTTGGTTGGGGCGCAACCTTCTGACAACAGATTGACCGAGCTCAGGGCGATGCTCGATGAACCGCCCACATAGGTAGCGAGCGACAAATTTACATCGGAGATATCGAAGAAAATATTGCCAACGGACTGAACCTTGATGCGGGCTGTGGACGTGGCCACACTCGGAAGGGAGATCACTTGCGAACCATCATTTGGCGTATTTAGCGCAAGTGCGATCGGAAAGTCATTACCGCCGTTTGTGGATAACAAGATATTAACCAGGCCGCAGTTCACTGGGGAACCGGCAGTCCCCGCCACATCCCATACCACCGTTTGCACGTTGGACCAGGTCACGGAGGTGTTCGGGCTGGTGATTTTCAAAGGGCCTGACGCCCCATCGACCAACACCTGCATGTCGGATGTGTTCACCGCTCCTCCCTCGGGGCGGATATCCCGCACTGTCACCCGAAACTTCATTGTCCGTGAAAGCGTGGGGAGCCTCTCTCCAGTCGAAGATGTGTTGGCCAGGATATTGGCCAGTCGCGGAAATGTTCGGGAAGCATCGGTCGTCGGATTGAAGGACCTGAAAAGCGGGCTGCTGCCATTATCTGCACTGGTAAGGTCTTGCGCAGCGCCTACATCGCGCTGTTCCCAACAATAGGTGAGCGTGTCGCCGTTGGCGTCACTGCCGGTCGCCGTCAGAGTAAAAGGAGTGCCTTTCGGAATCGTAAAATTAGACCCTGCACTCACGGTTGGGACCGTGTTCCCCGTAGCGCTGTTCGCGGCGCAAAGGCCCCCTGAACCGCCAAGAAATGCCACGATTTCATCGAAGCTGGCAGAGTGGAAATAAGGATCGCTGAAGTTTTGCACATTGTTCGGCGAGCAGATTCCAGCGTAGGCCATAATTGTGGTGCCGCTTCCCGGTTCATACGCGGTCGGACCGTTCCGATTGCCTCCTCCACAAGAGCCAGTCTCACTGTTGAACGTGTGATTGCCCCCGAATTGATGTCCCATCTCATGTGCCACGTAGTCGATATAGAATGGATCTCCCACCGGTGAAGGTGACCCGGTTACACCGCGAGCCTTGAACGAACTGTTGCAAACCGATCCCAGGCTGGCAACGCCTCCGCCGCCTGTACTAAAGACATGCCCAATATCATAATTTGCACTCCCAATGACGGTTTCAACGTTGGTCTGATTCTCATCCATCATCGCGAAACCATCATCATTTGAGTAAGGGTCCGTGCCGCCGTTGGTGTAAATGAGAAGATTGTTATTCGCTACCAACACCAGGCGAACGGCAATTTCCTTCTCATAGACCTGGTTGATGCGATTGACCGCAGTCACAACAGCCGCCAGTCCGAGCGATGCGGTTCCACCACGGTTTGCTGTATATTCTCCGGTTGCAGCACAGGCCAAACGATAGGTGCGCAAAGTAGTGCCGGAACGATTTGCTTCTATGCTCGTTGTTCCTGCTGGACGCTGCGTCACCTTCTCATCGCCCACCAAACATTTGAATCCTGCCGCATCCCGGGCATAGTCCCGTTTATAAAAAGAAACATGCGTTTCTGCATCGTTGGAAAAATAGGGGTCAATGTAAACGGCACCTCTAGGCGAGAATATCTGCGCATGGAATCCACCAGGATTGATGTCAAAACGAACAGTCGCGGAAGGATCGTCAATTCCCTGTCCAAGGTAGGTTTTTATCTCCGGAAATTTAGCGGCCAACTCAGGTTCCATCATGACGGTCTCGGCGAACCGAAACTTCGCCATAGTGCCATCTGGCATTGGCAGTGATATCTCTTCCGAATCTTCCATTCTGCCGTTCGCAGCTTCCCTGGGAGCACGATTCAGAAGCTGGCGTATCGCAACCGGATTCATGCGCAGCGTGCGAAATTTTTGCGGATGAACCAACTGCTCCTGACCTCCGCGGCGCTGAGGAAGCTTTTCCAAGTGTTCCCATGCCGCAGCAGGTTGCGCTGAAACATTTGAATCCCCTAAAAAGAAACCGATGCCCAGGGCCACCGCCGCAAAAGTAAAGAAACGCATAAAGTGGGAGATATTTTACTCTAATTCTCCCACGAGCCAATGACTTTATTGCTAATTGTGATTCGGACGAATTGCGCCAAAAGTTTTGTTACCCGTGGCGGGAAGTAAGAAAGGGGAAAGGGATACGTTGTGTCAGAAGTGATTGTTACCGTGGCTGAATGGACAAAACTATGAGCCAGAAGA
>JBKJKE010000120.1:0-15835 GCA_046597605.1 Limisphaerales bacterium
CCTTCGCCGAAGTTGGTTCCACCTATGGATCGTTTGGCTATCGGAGGCGGTATGATCTGACTAAAACCGGCCTCGCTCCCCAAAAATTATCGTCCTACTTCGGAGTTCGGGTTAAAGGGACCATCACGAATCTTTTAGAAAGTCGGAAAGTGGGATTTCCGTATTTTCCGCCTTAAGAAATCGCGGGGCGATAGGGCGATTTGTAGCCGGGGAATTGATTCCTTGTCATCCGTCTCGGCATTAATTCCAATGGCGCAGGCGGTTCGCAATTACCTGCCGGCACATCCGACGGCTGAAGTTGCGTCAATGAACGTCACGGCGGCGCAGGTTGACAATAATCTACAACGCCTTGAACACGGCGCAGCAGGCGCTCGCTACCTAACTGTGAGTGGTCTGCCGTTGTTCATTCTTTGTCTGTCCGGTTTTTGCGTGGTCGGGTACCCTCTATTGAGTGAACAACCTAAGCGACAGGGAACTGCTACAACGATACGTAGAGAATGGCTCCGAATCGGCTTTTCATACGCTGGTTCGCCGCCATACGGACCTCGTGTATTCTTCAGCCCTCCGCATGTTGCGCGATCCGCATCTCGCCGAGGATGTTACCCAATCTACCTTTCTCTTGCTGGCGCGTTCTGCCGTACAATTAACCAACCACGCCGTTCTCGCCGGTTGGCTCCATCAAACTGCACGTAATCTTGCCAGCAAAGTGGTGCGGACTGAGGTGCGGCGCCGTGAACGGGAACAGGAGGTTGTTGCAATGAATCCCACAGACACCACATCGGAATCTGACAACTGGGCGACGGTGGCACCGCACCTCGATGACGCGCTTGTTGAACTGAGTGACACAGAACGGGATGTGGTGTTGCTCCGTTATTTTCAGAAAAAATCGGCCCGGGAGATTGCAGCCACTTTAAAAATCGGGGAAGAGGCCGCGCAACGTCGTGTGAGCCGTGCAGTCGAGCGATTGCGGGAATTGTTTATGCAAAAAGGAGTCGCACTGGGCGATGTGGCGCTGGTGAGCCTGCTCGTGGCGAATGGGGTGCAGGCCGCACCGTCCGCTCTCACGGGCAGTATCCTGGGAGCAGTGTCAGCTTCCGGACTTTTCAAGGTGGCGGCGGGGGTGGGCGGAGCGGCGGAACCCTTCGTCTTAGCTGCCAAGGCTAAAACAGTGATAATGGCCCTATCTGTGACTGTGGCGGTTAGCGGTGGCCTTTTCTTTGCCAAAAAAGCATCGGAAACCGAGGCTAAACTGTACCGGGTCGAGGTGAAGCACGCTGAAGAAGTTGAAAAGATGGAGGGGCGGCAGGATCAAATGAGCTTTGATCTAGCTGTGTTGAAAGCGGAGAATGAAAGTTTGCGCGCGGCTGCAGAATCGAGTCGTCGTGATATCGAACGAGCTCACGGAAATCGGTTCATTCCACAAGTCAGAAATGGCGATGGGTCTGGGGAAAGCTCATCTGTCACCGCTGTCACCAGCCCCAACCCGGTGCCGGATGAAAAAATACCGGAACCAATGGCGCAACTCGGTCGACAGATTGGCCTGGCAGTGGTGCAGGGGGAGGCAGGGGCCTTCGAAAAATTGGTGAAACTCTCAGAGGAGGAGCATCGTGGTTTCAACAAGGCGAGCGCGACGGCAACAAACGACGAGCTACAAGGGAAGATCGCTCGCGAATCTTTCAAAGGAATAGCGGCGGCTTTCGATGTAATTAACGAGGCGGCCCTGCGAGAGAATTCAATTGCTCTAAAAGCGATCGAACGCGCCGTTACCGAACCATTTTTGCGAGGCATGGCGTCCGGATCACTGGGTAAACTAGCGTCGAAAGGAAACGAGGTGGCACTTGATATCCTGGTTGATCCCGAAAAACATCAATTGCTTCACTCGGGCAGTGTCGGTGCATTGAAAGAGGCAGCGAATAATGGGAATGCCAGGGCGATTGAATATTTAGCCGGTATCACCAGCGATCCTAAGAAAAGGGCGCTGTTCTACATGGCAGCTGACGGATTGGAAGCTTCTGCTGTGGCAGGAAACCAAGTTGCCCTCGATGCATTAATCAAACTCTCTTCGGAAACTAATCAAAGCGTCCGTGATGCGGCGATTACTGGTCTGCAAAAAGCCGCGCATCAGCAGCATCCGCAAGCGGTGCAGGCGCTGCAGGCCGCTGGATTGAATCCGGTCGATTTGCGACCTCGGTAGATGCAGCAGCGCATACAGAGAGAGCGTCATTCCTTCCGTTTGTAAGTATCAGATGGTCTCCACTAAATTATGACTAAGAACCACGGGGAGAAGAATAATCACAAGAGGGCGCTTCTCGTTTTCGGTTTACTCGTGATGGGAGGGTTGCTCCTGGTCACCAGTAAAAAACTACCACCGCAGAACCGAGCTTCGGCAGGCACTGAGACGGAAGATTCCACGAGGTCCACTGCGAGCATGGTGGCTGCGTTGCAAAAAACACCGAATGGCCAGGTGGCGAACTACGCCACACCCGAAGAAGATGTGGCAGCACGTCTACAAGCGTTCACCACAAATCGCCGTGAGCTTGCGTCCCGTTTTGCGGAAAAGCTTGGAATTAAGTTGCCAACGGAGGTGAATGGATTTTTTGATGCGGCGGAAAAAGGAGATTTTGCTGCATTGCAGACACTATGGGATCAGATGGACTTCAAAAACGAAGATCTGCGCAAAATGCGGGTCGTGCTTCAGGAAACATTCGGTGTGCATGAACAAGTGAAGACATGGCCAGCGCAAGCTCTGCTCGACTATGGGGCGAGAATCCTCGGGGACGTCGAAAGCGGTTCCGTTTACTTTGGAGGAACGGATGCGGGCCGGTTTATTCCAACGTTGTTGAATGAGACCGCACCGGGAAGTGGTCGGATTATCCTGACTCAAAATGCATTGGCCGACTCAAGCTACCTTGAATACGTAAATTTTTTGTATGACGGTCGGTTTACCCCTTTCTCATCGGAGAATTCGCAGAGTGCATTTTCCGATTACCTGCAAGACGCAAAGCGGCGAATGGAACATGATAAGAACTTTCCGAAAGAACCGAAACAGGTTCGTGTTGGCGAAAATCTTGCACAAGCAGATGGACGGATTCAGCTCAGCGGTCAGGGTGCAGTTATGGCAATCAATGAGAGGCTTGTTCAGATGTTCCGAGAAGCGAATCCTGAACTGACAGTTTCATTCGAAGAATCTTATTCGCTTCCTTCTACCTACGCGGGGGCCGTCCCGAACGGAATGTTGATCTCCTTGCGACCTGGCACTGCTACACCGTCCATTTCTCCGGAACTCGCGAATCAAACCATGTCCGGCTGGAGAGAGTCGGCGAATCAATGGCTGAACACTCCTGCCTTCCAAACCACTCCCGAAATAGGCAAGTCTTACGCCCAAATGTTAGTGGCACACGGCAACTTGTTCCAGTCACAGAACTTGTTCTCGCAAGCTGAACAGGCTTACCGTTTGGCCCAGCAAATTACCCCAACCAGCCCTCTTCCGCTGAATCAACTCGCCGCATTGTTGAATGCGACAGGGCGGAGCAATGAAGCAGTTGTGGTGACTGATGCAGCGAATCGGTTGCGGTGACAACGTCAGAGTGAGTTTCACAAGCCACGTTTTATCTACTCTCGTGCGGGTGGGAGTTTTTTGGGGAAAAGCGAAACCCACACTTCACGCACGACAAACCAGGGCAGACGCAGTTTGTTTAGGAAATAGGGATCTTCGCGGAAGATGGTTTTGACGGTGTCGCGGATCAGGCGCGGGTTGCGGGCTCGGAGTCCGGCCATGCCATTGAGCAAAGCGCGACAGGAACAAAAGAATAAGGCGTCCCGGACGATTTTCTTTCGTTCCGGTTCCGGGAACAAACTCATGGCCTGCGGATCATTCAAAACTTTGCGCGTGATGTAGTAAAACGCGCCGATGTTCATCCCTTTTTGGTGGAGCGTAGCGGTATGACAGACAGTGAGGTGTCGCCACGAAGAAAGCACCTGGTCGATGTAATAGAAATCCCAGTGCGCGGCCACCCGCATGCAGAAATCGAGATCGATGGCGAAGTCGGAGTTGGAATCAAAGAGGCCAAGGCGATCGAAACATTCTTTTCTCCACATGATCCCGCTCGGGACGCAGCAGGGATAATCATGGACCAGGAACTCTTTCAGGATGGTGCGCTTGTCGACGAGTCCGTCGCCTGCTTGAAAGCGATAGCGGTAAGTCATTTTTCGAAAGCCGTAGAACACCGGGAAAATGCGCGTGTCATTTTCATCAATGAGTTCCATGGGTGCCATCGCCACGCCGGCCGTCGGATTGTTCTCCAGGGCAGCGACCATCAATTCGAGACACTTCGGTTTGAGCAAATCGTCATCCATCAGGAACTTTACGTATTTGCCCGTCGCCAGTGCGGCGTTGCGGTTGATGTTTCCGAAGGGACCAAGATTGGTTTCGTTTTTGTAATAACGGATTCGTGGGTCCGCGATTTTTGTCACCATCCCACCGGAAGCGTCGTTCGTGCTGTTGTCGGTGATGATGATCTCGTATTGGGAGTAGGTCTGGCTAAGGCAGGAGCGAATCGCGCGCTCGAGGAGATCGGGGCGATTATAGGTCGGAATGCAGATGGAAACGAGCGGTGCGCTCACGATGCTTGTGGTTGTGCGATGTGGGTGATGATGGTTTCGGCGAAGCTCTCCGCGCTGAACGGATGAATCTTTTTGCCGTCGACAAATTTCTCGATGGCTTGCAGGTAGCCGAGGTATTCGGGTTCCGACATGTTTTTCAAATAGCGATAGAGGTCGTCGTAGGTTTTGAAATTGCGTTTATCGATAAAAGCTTCCTTCGGGATGTAATCGGTGACATCGGGAGCGCCGAGGTAGATCGGAATGCAACCGGCGAACATCCCGTCAAAAATCTTCTCCGTGATGTATCCGGGTAAGACGGCGTTCTCATAACAGATCGCGAACTTATACTGGCGCATCGTGGCGTTCTTGCTCGTGACAGTTCCGCGGTGGGAATCGAACGCTTTGGTGCGCAGGGTCTGTGGGAAATAGGAGTAGAGCTTGAGCAGGCCAAGATTCAGTCGGGACAAAGGTCCCTTGAAAAAGCGGCGATCCCACAAGGTTCCAAAGAGATCGAATTCGCCAGGATGATTTTGTTCAAACCAACGGATGGCCCGGACACGCTCGGAATAGAGTTCCATGGCGTGACCGCTGTACTTCTGGCTGGCGATCGTGACGCAGAACTTTGTTTTCTCCGCGGGATTGATTGAGAACGAAGTGGGAATCCTGTTGGGGAGAAAGAACTGAAAATACTTCTTATTGTCGACGAGAGTCGGGTTCCAGGTAAACACCTTGTCAAAATCGGCGTGGTTTTTGAGCCAGTAGTTATCAGGACGATTCGCGACGTTTTCGAAGAGGAACAGATAGCGCTTTTTGTCCGGCATCTTCTGCAACTGCCGGAAGTAAGGATTTAAGAAGGTGGGATGATCCAGGAACACCGCAGCATCGAATTTCTCCAGGCTGTCGGTATCGAGTGTGGCGGCTTTATGGCCGAGGGCAGCGAGCTTTTTACCGAGCAACACGAAGGGATACATCAACTCGTCGCCGATGGGCGAGGAGGGATCATTGAACATGCGGTTCGCGTTATAGTGTCGGTAAAAGTTATAAAAGCCAATGTACACCTGCTGCGGAAATTATAGGCAGAACGAGGAATTGCCAAATGATTAGCGTGGAACATCCGCTTGCAGTTGCTTGCTCTGTTGCTAACCTTTGCCGAATGAAAGTGGTCATTTTGTGCGGCGGTAAAGGCACTCGCTTGCGCGAGGAGACCGAATATCGCCCCAAACCGATGGTGCCGATTGGGAATCGCCCGATCCTCTGGCACATCATGAAAATTTACGCTGCCCAGGGCTTCAACGAGTTCGTCCTCTGCCTTGGCTACAAAGGGGAGATGATCAAGGATTACTTCCGCAACTATTTCTGGATGACGAGCAACGTCACCTTGAAGCTCGGGCAGAATCCAGATGTTCGCTTTCACAGTCACCACGACGAAGAGGATTGGACCGTGACATTGACGGATACCGGCGAAGAAACGTTGACCGGTGGTCGGGTCAATCGCATCAAGGATTTCCTGGGTGATGATAAGGAATTTTTTCTCACCTACGGTGATGGTGTCGGGAATGTGGATATCAACGCGCTTCTTAAGTTCCATCGTTCACACGGAAAGAAGTTGTCGCTCACCGCAGTGCGGCCTCCTGGACGATTTGGGGAGTTGGGCCTGGATAAGAACAATCGCGTCATGGAGTTCAACGAGAAACCGCAGACAACCGAAGGCCGGATCAACGGCGGGTTCTTCGTGGCCTCTACCTCGATTTTCGACTACCTGCAGGATAGCGATCAGATCATGTTTGAGAACCAGCCCATGCGGAAGCTCGCGGCGGAAGGCGAGTTAATGGCGTTTCCGCATGATGGTTTCTGGCAGCCGATGGATACGTTTTCAGAATATAACCTGCTCAACAAAATGTGGGCGGATGGGAAAGCTCCCTGGAAAATCTGGTGATGACTTCGTTTGGTTCAGCTTACCGGGGTAAAAAAGTTTTCGTCACCGGACACACCGGGTTCAAGGGAGCGTGGTTGTGCGAATGGCTTCTTTCCCTGGGGGCGAAAGTCACCGGATTCAGCCTGGAGCCGAACACCAATCCTTCGCTCTTCAATCAGCTCGGCCTCGCCAAACGACTGACCCATATCATCGGTGATATTCAAGACCCGGCTCTTTTGCGGAAGGCGATTGTTAAAGCGCAGCCCGATTTTGTTTTCCACATGGCGGCTCAGGCGCTGGTTCGCGACTCTTATGATCGCCCGCTTGAGACATTCAATGTGAATGTCATGGGAACGGCGCACGTGCTGGAGGCGTTGAAAGATTATAAGAGACCCTGCGCGGCAGTGTTCATCACCACGGACAAGTGCTACGAGAACCGCGAATGGCTGCACGGCTATCGCGAAGAAGATCCGCTCGGCGGACACGATCCCTACAGCGCGAGCAAAGCGGGCGCTGAAATCGTCATTGGATCCTATCGTCGTTCGTTCTTCGCCAATCATCCTGTGAAGGTGGCGAGTGTCCGGGCGGGAAATGTCATCGGCGGTGGTGATTGGGCGAAGGACCGCATTATCCCGGACTGCATTCGTGCGCTCCGAAAGAAACAGGCGATATCCGTTCGCAACAAAATCGCGACCCGGCCGTGGCAGCATGTTTTGGAACCCTTGAGTGGTTATCTATGGCTTGGGGCCTTGCTCGCGAATCCAAAATGGAGCAAATGGGAACTTTCGCAGCTGGCGACAGCGTTTAACTTTGGACCGACACGGGAGTCGAATCGCAGCGTGGCGGAGTTGGTGACTGAGGTTTTAAAACACTGGCCCGGAACATGGGATGATAAGAGCGATCCGAAAGCGGTTCATGAAGCGAAGTTGCTTCACCTTTCGACTGATAAGGCCCATGCGTTGCTCGATTGGCGTCCGGTCTGGAACTTTTCCGAAACCGTGGCGCAAACCGTGTTATGGTATCGAGACGCTGCCTCGATGAAGAATTCAGAAAACATCTGCGACTATACCCAACAGCAAATCTCTCAATACGTTGAGCAGGCTAGCGCTGGAGACCTCGTGTGGACAAAAGCATTCCCGAAATGAAATCTGCTGCGGAACTCAAAGCCGAAATTCTCCGGCTCACGCGTGAATATTCGAAGCTGACGCATGGCAGTAACCGCCCGGGCTACGAGAAGAATGAAGGTCGATCCTTTGAACCCGGCAAAACTACGGTTCCGTACGCCGGCCGCGTTTTCAACGAAGATGAGGTGGAAGCGGCCGTTAGTTCCACGCTGGATTTCTGGTTAACGCTGGGCCCGGAGGGGGAAGCGTTTGAAGATGAGCTGGCGAAGTTCCTCAAGGTAAAGAAAAGCATTCTGGTCAACTCCGGTTCTTCAGCGAACCTCCTCGCGATCACCGCTCTCACCAGTCATAAGCTGGGTGACCGTCGGCTTAATCGCGGTGATGAAGTGATCACGGTTGCCGCAGGGTTTCCAACTACGGTGGCGCCCATCATCCAAAACGGTTTAGTCCCGGTCTTCATCGACAATGATCCGGTCACCTTGAACGGCCGCGTTGATCAATTGGAAGAAGCATTCGTTCCAGGGAAAACCAAAGCCGTGTTCATGGCCCATACCCTGGGTAATCCCTTCGATCTTTCTGCGGTGACGGAGTTTTGCAAACGGCACAACCTTTGGTTGATCGAAGATAACTGCGATGCTTTGGGTTGCCGCTACGATGGTCAGTTCACCGGAACTTTCGGAGATATCTCCACACAGTCGTTTTATCCTCCGCATCATCTGACGCTGGGCGAGGGTGGGGCTGTTAACATCGTCAAGGAGATGCGGTTGAAAGTGCTCGTCGAAAGTTTTAGGGATTGGGGTCGGGATTGTTGGTGCGCGAGTGGGGTGGATAACACCTGCAACAAACGCTTCGGCTGGAAGCTGGGTGAGCTGCCGGAAGGGTACGATCATAAATACATTTACTCGCACCTCGGCTACAACTTGAAGCCGTTGGATCCACAGGCTGCGATCGGTCGGGCGCAATTGAAGAAGCTGCCGCAGTTTGTGCAGGCCCGCATGGATAACTGGAACACGCTACGCAGCGGTTTGGCGGACCTCGAGGAGTTCATTGATTTTCAATTGCCGACCCACGCTACCGGTTGGTCGAAGGATGGTTTCGCCTGGGACAATACCGGTCATAAAACGGAATGCTCGTGGTTCGGGTTCATGATGTTGGTTAAACCTAATTCGCGTTTTACCCGTCGTGACTTTGCTCGCGCACTGGAAGCGGCGAAGATTGGAAATCGCATGCTCTTCGGTGGGAATCTTTTGCGTCAGCCGGCGTTTGTGGAATTGCGCAAAGAACGTCCCGAGGCGCTGCGTGTAATTGGTGATCTCAAGGGAGCTGATCGGATCATGAACGAATCCATGTTCGTCGGAACCTATCCGGGGCTTACTCCTGATATGCTCAATCACATTATTGAAACCGTTCACACGTTCGTGAAGGCGCACTAAGACCGACCTCGCCGAAAATGAAAATTCTCCTGACTGGTGCGACTGGTTTTATCGGTAGCAATGTCGGAGCTGCTTTGGCGGGGGTGGGGCATCAGCTTATTTGCCTCAAGCGGAGCACTTCAAGTCTTCGGCGGTGCCAGGAATACGAACGGGATGTCGTATGGCTGGACAGCGACTTACCTGGCTGGCAGTCAAAGGTGACGAGTTTGCAGCCCGAGGCGATCGTCCATTGTGGATGGGCTGGGGTGACGTCAGCTGAACGTGATGATTGGGTTGTTCAGGCAAAGAACGTAGACGTTTTTGTTGATCTCTTGAAGATTGCGGCAGATTCCGGGACAAACAGATTCATCGCGCTCGGATCACAGGCGGAATATGGCACCTTCAACGGACGCATCGACGAAAGCTTTCCAACACGGCCGAACAGCGCCTATGGAGCGGCGAAACTTGCCTGTCTTACCTTTCTCGAGACCTTCGCGCGGCAGTCGAATGTAAGCTACGCGTGGCTTCGAATCTTTTCCGTCTATGGTCCGGGCGAAGGGGGCCAATGGTTGATTCCCAGCCTTGTTCGGCAATTTCAAGAAGGCAAAGCCCCGAAATTGACGGGGTGTGAGCAGCGCTACGATTACTTGCACGTTAGTGATCTCGCGGAAGCGATCCTGGCGGCCCTCGGCAAAATTGAGTGCAGCGGGATCTATAATGTGGGTTCGAATTCATCTGTTCCATTGCGAGAAGTTGTCGAGAAAGTTCAGCAGTTTACCGGGAGCTCAGTGCCCGCGGTATTCGGTGCGTTGCCGTATCGTCCCAACCAATCGATGCACATGGAGGGGGACAGTAGCCGGTTCTATCGAGCTTTTGGATTTGCTCCTCGCATCCCTTTGAACGAAGGTTTCCGTCAATTAGTAGATTTTACTTCGCAGTGAAAGCATCCGATTACATCTCTAAGTTTCTGGAAGAACGAGGCGTGAAGTATGCCTTTGAGTTAACCGGTGGCATGATCACCCATATCCTCGATTCCTTCAATCGCCGCGGAAAAATCGTGCCAATCAGTATGCACCACGAACAAGGTGCTGCTTTTGCCGCGGAAGCGATGGGCCGCATGAGCGGTCTGCCTGGAATTGCATTGGCCACCAGCGGCCCTGGAGCTACTAATTTACTCACTGGGATCGGTAGCTGTTATTTCGATTCTTCCCCTGCAGTCTTCATCACTGGGCAGGTGAACCGACACGAACAAAAGGGAACTCGAGAGGTCCGCCAACTTGGCTTCCAGGAAACGGATATCATTTCGATGGCTCTCCCTATCACCAAGGCCGCCTGGCAGGTGAAGACCCCGGAAGAGCTTCCGGGAGTGCTCGCGAAAGCTTTTGCGCTGGCGATGGAAGGACGGCCGGGTCCAGTTCTCGTGGATATCCCAATGGATATACAACGCGCTGACCTCGACGAGTCTTTGGCGGACAAGAACGGCGCCCCGTTGCCACCCGCGGTTGAAGCGGATCTGGATGAGAATCTGTGGGCTTCGTTGTTCCAGGAGATGAACAAGGCCAAGCGTCCGCTGATCCTGGTAGGAGGCGGCATACAATCGGGTCGCGCCGGTGCAGAGTTTCGTGAATTCGTAGAGCTTGTTGGAGTGCCCGTTGTGAACTCCCTCATGGCGGTTGATGCGCTGCCCCATGACCATCCGCTGCGCGTGGGTATGATCGGAAGTTATGGCAATCGTTGGGCGAATCTGGCGATCGGTACCTGCGATTTTATGCTGGTTCTCGGGAGCCGCCTGGATGTCCGACAAACCGGGTCGGAAACCAAAGCGTTCAAAGGTGATAAACCGATTTATCATGTGGACTGCGAGCCGAGCGAGATCAATAACCGTGTCCCGGGCTGCGTAGCGATCCTCAGTACGCTTAAAAGATTTTTGGATCAGGCAATTGTTGCGGCAAAGAAAGAGTCCTTTTCAGACCGAGCGTTATGGATCCAGGAGATTGCCAGGTCAAAGTCGCAATGGCCGGATGAAGACGAATTGGCGGGGATCGCCGGCATTAATCCCAATCGCTTCATGCACGCACTCTCCAGGGCTTCGCTTGAGGCAACGGCTTATGTTGTTGACGTTGGCCAACATCAGATGTGGGCAGGGCAATCGATTGAGATATCCAAACGGCAGAGATTTCTCACCTCCGGGGGAATGGGTTCCATGGGATTCTCTCTTCCGGCGGCGATTGGCGCTGCCTTCGCGAATCCCGGGAAACCGGTCGTGCTGGTGGCGGGTGATGGCAGTTTCCAATGCAACATTCAGGAGTTGCAAACGGTTTTCCGCAATCAGCTCCCCTTGAAGCTGATTATCATCAACAACCAATGCCACGGCATGGTGCGGCAATTTCAAGAGAGTTATTTTGATAAGCGTTACCAATCAACGCTTTGGGGGTATAGCGCTCCCGATTTCTCCAAGGTTGCAGAAGCCTACGGAATTCCCGGTCGCCGCATTTCTACAGAAGCAGAAGTGACCGAGGCTCTTGCATGGTTATGGAAGGATAGCAGCAAACCAGCCCTCCTGGAGGTGATGGTGGATACCTATGCCAATGCCTATCCGAAGATCGCATTCGGCCATCCCATTACGGAGATGGAACCTTTTGTGAAACCGTTGGAGATGGAAGGGACTTAACGTCCCCTCCACTCATATTCGAGCAAGTCCTTCTACTGGCTTTTCAGACGGTAAAACTTAGGTTCTCCGCCTGTGGGAACGCCCACCTCGATGATGGAACCATTGGTGGTGAGGTTGTTGGTTACAGTACTCCAACTGTTAGACAGAGAAACGCTCGTTTCCAACACGAAATTACCGGGAGAAACTGGCCAGCTCAACAATGCCAAGCCTTCCGTTTGAACGATCGTCAGTGGCGGAGGGTTAATTACAAAGCTGCTGGCGATATAAGTGGTAGACAGGGAATTGGCCGCTGCATCTGATGTCTCACGGACCACCGGAGAATTGCCGAAGTTGACGGTAGTGTTCGTTGTTTCGCTCATACCCGAAGCAAAACTGACCTGCAATATTTGATTCACCCCGACGCCGAATGTGCTTCCGGTAGGCAGTGCCAGGGCGATGCCAATCTTGCCGTTGCCCGCTTCATTTGTATTAAGGTTCAGTATCGCAGTTGATGCAACGCCGACGACGGCAACGGCTTTAAAAGTGAGGACTGCGGGATCGAAGGTTAAGCTGAAGCCAACCGCATTTTCATTACCTTCGGCGTTTAATTTCACCACAACTGCATTTGCTTCGATGCTCACACTAGGCGTGAGTTGGATCGTTCTTGTGCCCTGCACAGAATTGAATGCAGATTTTGCTCCGTTAGGTGAGGTCGGACCACCGGCGGCAGTAAGGGGATCGTTACCTGTTGCATAGCGACCGGCTTGAACCCAATCCGTAATCGATATCGAGCCGTTGCCACGGTTGTTCTTCGGCGCGCAATCAGCTCGCTGAAATTCCGATGCATTGATAAAGGAATCGAGTCCCGCTACGAATCTGCCCACTTGCACCCAGTCAGTGACGCTGATTGTGTAGTTTCCATTTGGCCTTGGTGAAACGTCACCTTCCAAGTCAGACGGAGTAATAGCCACCGTCCCGCCCAGAAATGTTGCAGTTAAGTTGGTCGCTGAAGCATCCGAAATTTGGCGGAGTGTTGGGACATCGCCCATTGTGATCGATGTGTTCACTGAGTTAGTCCTTGCGGCAACCCTGAACATGATTTTTGCGATTTGACGCTTGCCGCTGACGAACGTGTTCCCGGTCGGCAATGCAAGCGCTATCCCAATCTTACCGTTCGCCGTTCCATTGGTGTTAGCAATTAAGACAGCGCTGCCTGCATCGTTGCCAACGCTGGCACTTTCATAAGTGAGGACCGCTGGGTCGTAAGCCAGGCTGAAACCGGTGGCGTTTTCGTTGCCGAGCGCGTCCAGTTCGATTGGCAGCATGAAGGTTGATGCTGCGGCAGCATTGGTGCTGACCACGCGGAGAGTGGAGACGTTCACAGTTACAGAAACTACCGTGCTGGTAATGGAGCCGTAAGGATTACTGACGACGACCCGGTAGTTACCTGCGTCCGAAGGCTGTATGGCATTGAATGTCAGTGTCGCGTTCGTGGCGTTCAAAACAGAAAATCCATTTTTCTGCCAGGCGTAGTTGAGAAGAGGTGTACCCTGCGCGGTGACTGATAGAGTTCCGCTTGTGCCTGCATTTCGGGAAAGGTTCTCAGGCTGAGCGGTGATGTAGGGTGGGACGTTCACGGTCAGCAATGCATTGGAACTGGTCACTGACCCGAGTACGTTTGAAACGGTCACGTAATAGGAACCTGCGTTGGCGACTTGCACGTTCGTGATTGTGAGGGAGGCGTTCGTTGCTCCCGTAATCGCGACCCCTTCGAAGAACCATTGATAATTATTGGCAGTAGCTGTTTCAGAGGCTCCGAAGAAATATTTGCCTTTGAGATAGTTCTCCACAGCGGTTCGATCTGAATTCGTTAAAGCTCCCTGGTAAACGATGATTTCCGCGATATCCCCTTTCAAATTGCGAGTCTGGCTCCCCAGTCCGCCAACATAATATCCTGGAGCAGGAATACCTGAGATCGAGGTAACGCGTGAGGTTGTGAAGTTGGAACTTCCATCGGTGTCGAAGAATTCCAACAACGTCCTCGGCTGATTCATGCGAAAACTCCAGATCCGATAGATGTTGGTGGGAATAGTGAATCCGCTGGAATAGTCGTTGGCCCAAGCGCTAAACGCCATCTGGTTGCCTGGGATATAATATTCCCGGGTAGCGCCATTTTGTCCGGGAGCACCGATCAATACCGGGACTTTTTCCGTGCCGCTATTCGATTCGTCACGTTTGTAAAAAATGAACGAGGTAAATGCATTGGAAATCCCAACCTGATTTGTGCCCTGTAGAAAATCTCCTAACGTGGAATTCTGGAGGCCGTCAAAGCGGAGTGCGGCGTTTCCATTCAAAGCATTGGTCACGAAGCTGGGCTGCTTGTTGCTGTCGGATTGAAAGCAGCTGTTGTTGAAGCCTGATTGGTCAATCCATTGTGAAACGAGGCCATTCGCTTTGACGACACCAGTATCCGCCTTGAGCCACAAACGCAGATTTCCAGAATTAACTTGAGGCAAGTCCCCGCCCACTCCGACGGAAAACGTAGCTGTAGAGCCAACCAGTGTGGTGACGTCTGTGGGTTGAACGTGAATGATTGGAGGAGTTACGATGGACAGGGTCGCTTCAGAGCTGACTACTGCGCTAACCTCGTTAGTCACCAAAACGGAGTAAATTCCGGCATTCGATGCCGAAACGTTTGTTAACATCAACGATGACCCGGTGGCGCCAGGGAGAGCGTTGCCCTTGAACTTCCATTGATACTTCGGAGCATCTCCGGCAGTCCAAACATTGAAATCCACGTTGGTCCCGGCGATCACACTTTGGCTTTGGGGATTGGTGAGGATGGTGATCGGGGTCAGCACGTTCAGTGTAGCGTTGGAACTTGAAACCGAATTGACTGCGTTGCTGACCGTCACGTTGTACAACCCTGAATGGGCAGTTGTCAGATTGCTCAGAATCAGGGTCGAGGTAGTGGCTCCGCTGATGTTACCGCCATTGTCCAAAGGACTGCCGTCTTTGTTCCACTGATACGAAAGCGGACCACTGCCCGCGGCTGTCACAATGAAGGTTGCGTTAGTACCAGTTGGCAACGTGCGGCTGACGGGGTGCTGTGAAATCGTGGGCGGGAGAGGAGCAGGAAGTAGATATTTCTGGAATAAATAATCTTCCACTGCGAGGCGGTCTGTTTCGCTGAGGCGACCGGCGTAAACAATGAGTTCAGCGATATCGCCTTTCAGATTACGTGTTTCGCTTCCGAGCCCTCCGATATAATAACCGGCGCTGGGAGTGCCGATGCCTCCGGTTCCCGTGGCATTCGTGAATGAGCCGGACGCTGTTCGATCGAAGAACTCCAGTTCGGATTTGTTCGTGTTCATCCGAAACTCCCAAATTCGATATTGGTTCGTTGGAATGGAAAAGCCGGAGTGATAATCATTCCCCCAGGCACTAAATGCCATTTGACCATCGGGAATGTAATATTCACGGGTCTCATCATAACTCCCGGGAGTTCCGATAAGGACGGGCACTTGCTCCGAGACATTCGTCCGGTGCGAATATACCAAAAACGAAGTGAATGCCGTTGGGATTCCCACATTGCCTGTCCCCTGTAGATGATCTCCCGTGAGGCCATCTTGAACGCCATCAAACCGGAGGACCGGCTTTCCATTCAGAGCATTTGCCACAAATAAAGGCTGACTATTGAGAGTTGCTTGAGACGCGTGATTCAGCGACGGGGACTGATCCAGCCATTGCCCGACCCTCCCTGATGGATTCGTCACAACGCCAGCATCCGCCCGGAGCCAAAGTTTTAAAGTGCCGGTCGAGACATTGGTCACCACTGATTGTCCGAAGGTGCAGGTAGCGGCTGTGAGTATCACAGTCAGCAGAGGTAATAATTTTAACATGGAGGATTTGCCCGGTTGTATGGCCACAAGGTTGTTTGGCCGAGTGACGTCAAAACGTTTTTATATCGGTTTTGCTTGGTTTTAGCAACCGGATTGCGAGTAACTCGTGCTGCCGGCAGGGCTGCATCAAGCTCGGATCAGGCAATGAGAATAGGGATAGGCTTGTGTTTTCATGAGTGTTTATTTGCGGGGCAGGGGCTGAGTGAGAAGACGGATGGTATGGTTTCGAT
>JBKJKE010000149.1:0-32506 GCA_046597605.1 Limisphaerales bacterium
AAGCGCCTCCACAGCTCTCTGGGCTACAAATCACCTGTGGATTTTGAAAAACAAACCTCTAATACTAAATTAACAAATCCTTGAAAGCCCTCACCGCATTTTCGAAGCAAGATCACCTCGTCTGCGTCGTCTCACCCCTCTGCGAGACTTGTTCTGGCTTGGCCTGCGTCGTTTCACCCCTGTTCGCAAGTGATGCAAATTGTTGACGCTATTGTACTGCTCATTGATATTCCCGCCTGCTGCCGCGCATCGCGGCTCCCACTTAATTATTAAAACAGAAATGAACCTGGACTCTCTTTACTCGGAACTCACTTTGGACACCAAAGCGAAGATGGTCATGATCGTACTCGACGGGATTGGAGACATCGCCACACGCGAACAGCGCTATCTCACGCCACTCGAAGCCGCTAAAACACCCAACCTTGATTCTCTCGCGAAGGATTCAGCACAGGGCCGCATGATTCCTGTTGCTCCGGGCATTACTCCCGGCAGCGGTCCCGGCCATCTGGGATTGTTCGGCTATGATCCATTGGAATTTCAAGTGGGACGCGGTGTGATCGAAGCCCTTGGTCTCGGGATTGATCTCAAAGCTGGCGATGTCGCAGCACGCGCGAATTTCTGCACTCTCGATGCAAAAGGAATTGTGACCGATCGCCGCGCTGGCCGCATCGAAACAGAGGTTTGCGAAGAACTCTGCGCGTTGTTGTCGAAGAAGATCAAGAAGGTCGGCGATGCCGAAGTCATCATCAAGCCAGGCAAGGGCCATCGCTTCGTAGTGATCTTCCGCGGCAAAGGTCTGGAAGGACCATTGACTGATGCTGATCCGCATCGCGAAGGCTTTGCCATCCCAACGGTTGAACCGGTGGATGCTAAATCAGCGAAGGCAAAGAAAGCGGCGAAGCTTGTAGCTGATTTTTACAAAGCAGCTCTTCCGATTATCAAGGATCGCAAGCCGGCAAATGGCTTTCTGATGCGCGGTATTGCACATCAACCGGAGATCCCGCTCTTTGTTGATCGCTACAAACTGAAACCAGCCTGTCTCGCAGTTTACCCAATGTACAAGGGCCTCGCGCAGCTTGTCGGCATGGAAAAAATCGAAGGCCCGCAGACGATTGCAGAACAATTTCAGCGTTACGTAACCGAATACGCGAACTACGACTTCTTCTTCATTCATTACAAGTACACAGACATGTATGGCGAAGACGGAAACTTCGAAGCGAAGAAAAAAGCGATCGAAGATTTCGATGCTGCACTGCCAATTCTGTTGCAGAAACGTCCAGATGTCCTCGTCGTGACCGGCGATCACTCCACTCCGTGCGCAATGAAGGGACATTCATGGCATCCGCAGCCTGTGTTGTTAAATTCATCGTGCTCCGGCTCTGATAAATTGGATCGATTCACTGAAACCGGCGCAAACATTGGCTCTCTCGGGGTTTTCGATTCGAAGTTTTTGATTCGCTTGATGCAGGCGAATGCCAAGATGTTCGACAAGTTCGGCGCTTAAGCGAAAGCTTTTAAGAGGTAAAGCAAAAATTATTCACAAAATTCTAGTCATCGAAATAAATTCTGGTTAAAAGAATACTCGTAATGCAAAACCCATTAAAACGGATTGGAGGTGAAAGCAATGGCCGCTAAAAAGAAAGCCGCTGCTAAGAAAGCAGCTCCGAAGAAAGCTGCAGCAGTAAAGAAAAAGAAATAACTCCAATCGAATTATTTCGGGATGGGAAATCTAATTTCCCATCCTTTTTTTTTGTTCTATCATCATTCGTATGGCCAAACTGGTGTTCGATATTGAAACCTCTGCCCTGTCTGTCGATATGTTCGACGAATCACAGCAGGAATATCTCTTTCGCGAATTACAAAAGATCCCCGACGAAGCAACGCGGGACGCGCGTCGAGAGGAAATTCAGCGTCAATTCGCTCTCTGGCCCTTCACCTCCCAGGTGGTTTGTGTGGCGATGGTGAATGCAGAAAGTTGTCGCGGACAGGTCTTGTTCATGGCGGATGACTTCGAAGAAAACGCCGGCGAAGCGCGGGGCGTCGAGTTTGTGCCGTGTGCCGATGAGGTGGAGCTGCTCACCGCCTTCTGGGATGTTGCCCAGCATTACGACTCCATCGTCACCTTCAACGGCCGGGGCTTCGATGTTCCCTTTATGTATTTGCGTTCCGCGCTCCTGAATGTTCCGATTACCCGCAAAGATTGGCTGGGCTATCGTTACCAGGTGGAGCCGCATTGTGATCTGGCAGAACAACTTACGTTTTACAATGTAAGTGGAAGGGACGGCGCCGCCCGACGTTTCAATCTCGATTTTTACTGCAAAGCGTTCGGAATTGAGTCCCCCAAAGCCCATGGAATCACCGGAATGGACGTGGGAAGACTCCTGGAAGAAGGAAAGTTTCGGGAAATTGCGGAATACTGCCTGCGTGACGTCCATGCCACCGTTTCCCTCTATCAGATTTGGAAAGAACGTCTTGCTGGCATAAAATAAGTTATGCGGCCGAAGCCATCGCAACAACAAAGCGACCTTCTCATCTGCTTTGCGGTTAAGGAAGAGGCCAAGTTCTTCAAACCTCACGCAGATTGCGATTTCGAGACCCTCATCACCGGCATGGGCCGCAGAAATGCTTCTGAAACGATCCGTGAAATCCTTCCAGTCGTGCAACCCAGCCTCGTGCTGACCTGCGGCTTTGCAGGCGGGTTAAATCCTAAATATCCTCTGGGTACCGTTTTATTTGACGAAGATTTCGGCGCTGGGTTAGGCCCGGAACTGCAGGAGATGGGGTGCATTTCAGGAAAGTTTCATTGCGCCAAACGCGTGGCCGTAACCGCGCGAGAGAAATTTGAGCTCTGGAATTCCACCGGTGCAGATGCGGTCGAGATGGAGTCTTCCGTCATACGAACGATTTGCCGGGAGTTGCACATCCCAAGTGCGACTGTGCGGGTAATTCTGGATGATGCCCATCTCGATCTTCCCCTCGATTTCAATGCGCTGATGACTTCGGATGACAAAATTGATTATGCAAAATTGGCGTGGGCAGTGATGACATCACCTCATAAGATTCCGGGGCTAATCGATTTTCAGCGCCAGACGGTTCTCGCATCCCAAAAACTTGCCACCGTGCTGGACGACCTTCTAAAGGCGCGGTTTTGTTGAAGCAATCGCAGGCGTTTCCGTGGTGCCTTTCTTCTTCTCTGTCCAGGTAATCAATCCTGCTCCAACTAGTATTAAAACCACCCCTATCCAGCGAAGCGGAGGCACCTCTTCATGCAAATAATACCTGGCTGAAAACGTTGTCACAACGAGACCCAGTGAGGTCAGCGGCCAAACCACGCTCACATCGCGTTGAGACAAGAGATACATGAGCGCCCCAAAGAACACTGCCTCGAAGACAACTCCCAGGACCACGCGCCAATCAGCGATCCCAAGACGAAACGAGTAGAGGGTTTTTGGGATCAGACTGGTCGAGACCTTTCCATCCTCGATAGCTTTCAGGAGATTGCGGTCGACTTCCTTCAACCCACTGCTCAACAACACCACCCCCACTGCTTCGAGGATCAGCGCGATAATTAAGATGGTTAGAATCTTTGCCATGTCACAGGTCCTGGTAGCGAATGAGCTGGATGCCGCGTTTTTGAATTAGTTCACGCACTCTTGGGCTCACGAGCGCATCTAATTCGGCTCTAAATTCATCAAGAGAGGGGTGGGAGTAAAGCTCGGAATCCCCGCTCGGAATATGAGCCAGCAGTTTCAAGACAAACGCTTCGTTGACGCGGGCATTCTGCAGCAACCCGAAGACGCGATCGGTGTGCTTGATACTGCGTTTTGCCAAATCATTGCGGGCAGAAGCCGAGAGCAACCGATAAATCAGCGCATGGCTCGATCGATAGAGCCATTCACCGCGCGCAAGTTTAGCATTGAGCCAAAAGGGATCAGACGTGAGACGCAGATGCCGAATTCGCCATCGTTCTGCATTCTCCATTAGAATTCGGAAGATGGTGGGATGAAGATGAGTATTCAGATGACCATTTACGTGGTCCAGAACCAATCCGCTCGCATGAAAGCGTTGGAACTGAGCGTCCAATTCATCGAACAGTTGCTGCTTTAACTTCGAATCAAAGAAAAAACGCATCCCGGAAGAAACTGCATTGTCCGAGAAGTCTCCTGCTTCGGTGGTCAATCCTGGAATACGGGAGTGCGGCAACGCGGATTTTCCACATACAACAGCGAGATGTAAGCCGACTCCCAGACGAGGATTCTCTTTCGCAAGGCGAACTGCGTCCGCACAGGACGGTTCATTGACCATCAAGCTCGCGGTGGTCAAGACCCCTTCCCGATGTGCCCGGACGACAGCTTCATTGATCGCAGGCGAACGCCCGAAATCATCGGCATTGATGATTAACCTGGTGGCGCCAACTCGTTGCATCTGCGGCATCGGCTAAGTTAAGGAGAATACGCCTTAAGCTCCGTAGTTCGGAACCGGGGCACCCCAATTGAGTCGAAACCAGGTGCGCAGGATCAGGAGGATCTTTTGTGCCTTTGTCAGTCGAGTTGGAATTGGACCGAACACATTGAACTTCTGTTTCTGCAATTTCTCCATCAGACGCCAATAAACAGATCCCATCAGCTCGGCTGCGACCATGGATTGTCGGTCCTCTTTGGGGAGAGTCTGGAATGCCAGTCGGTAGAAGTGACACGCCCTGGCCTCCAAATGTTCCGCGAGCTTTCGGTACTGTTCGGAGTATTTAAAACTAAGAATGTCCTCTGGGGAGATCTGGAATCGCGCGAGCTCGCAGACCGGCAGGTAGATGCGTCCTCGCTCCGCATCGGTTCGCACATCCCGGAGAATATTGGTGAGCTGGAGTGCCTTGCCCAGGTAAATGGCGTACTCGCGGCAAGCGGGGTTCTTATATCCAAAAATTTCGATACTGAGCAAGCCGACGACCGACGCCACCCGGTAGCAATATTCTTCGAGCTCCTCAAAGTTGGCGTAGCGATTGATGTCGAGGTCCATCTCGACACCTTTGATCAATTCGTCGAAATAGTGAAACGGCAGTTTGTAGCGTTGGATTATTATTTGCAGTTCCCGGTTCACCGGTATCTCAGGCAGCTGGTTGTTGCAGGCCTTGCGAACATCTTCCCGCCATCGCGCTAATTCCACGCGGCGTTTTTCCACCGGCACCGCTTCATCATCCGCTATGTCATCCACTTCGCGGCAAAAGGCGTAGAGCGCCGCCATCCCGTCCCGCTTCTCTCGCGGGAGGAGAATAAAGGCCAGCGCCAAGTTTGACGCGCTCTTCCGGGTGATTGCCCTGCTCTGTTCCATTCCCTCTTTTAACTCTTTGTTTTGACAGGTGGCAATCCGCCACTTTCGGCCAGAGTAGGATATCGATGCCTGGATTTACGACGAGAACCCTTGCCGCTGCCGATAGAAGCTGCTGCCTCTTCTGGAGTCAACCCGATCGACCGCTGCGGTTTGCGAACGAATACGGCCCAGGCGACGACGAGCAAAACAACAATGGACGCCGCAAAAGCCAATACAATGGGGTCGCCGGCCCAATCAACGTTGCTCCTGCTGGAAAGATCCGGCTGGATTTGCAACGCCGGATCATAATTGGCAAAAAGTATCGGAATCTTCATGGAAACTATTTCTTCCCGGTAAGTGTCGTGTCGTCGTC
The DNA here is from genome assembly GCA_046597605.1 of Limisphaerales bacterium. Lineage (GTDB taxonomy): Bacteria > Verrucomicrobiota > Verrucomicrobiia > Limisphaerales > JACDHS01 > JACDHS01. The sequence continues at coordinate 5,678 of JBKJKE010000149.1, forward strand.
TTCCGTCTCGGTAGTGATATTAAGTCGCTGCATTCGGTAGCGCAACGCATGTCGACTAATCTTCAGCTGTTCAGCCGATCGCGAGAGGTTGAAACGATTCTGTTCCAATGTGTTCGTGATCAGTTGGCGCTCCAGGTCAGCCATAATTTCGTCCAGCGAACCACCATTCGCCACTGGGATAGATTCCGCTTTGCGTAAGCGGGTTTCCAGGTGGAAATCCGGAAGGTTCTCGGCCTGGATCTCAGTAGTTTTTTCCAGGATGACCGCTCGCTCGATCACATTTCGTAATTCCCGGACGTTCCCTGGCCAATGGTGAGTCGCCAGCTTATTCCGGGCAGCGGGAGAAAGGGTCCTCACCTGCTTTTTCATGACGTTGCTGAAATGACTCAAAAAGTGCGCGGCCAGGACAATCACATCGACACCACGTTCCCGCAAAGCCGGAGGACGGAATTGCACCACATTCAGGCGATGAAACAGATCTTCGCGAAACTGGTTCTCGCGGATGGCTTCAATAATATCACGATTGGTCGCAGCAATTAGACGCACCTCGACTCGTAGTTCCTCGTTGCCACCGACCCTCGTAAAACTTCCATCTTCCAGGAAGCGCAGCAGCTTCGCCTGGAGAGGACGGCTCATGTCCCCGATTTCATCCAGGAATATTGTTCCACGGTCCGCTTCTTCCACCCGTCCTGGTTTCTGCTTCAACGCACCTGTGAATGCTCCCTTTTCGTGCCCAAACAACTCGCTCTCCAGGAGTGTCTCGGGAATAGCGGCGCAATTAATACGAACGTATGGATTATCCCGGCGTTCGCTTAAACTATGCAGCGCGCCAGCGATCAATTCTTTGCCGGTCCCGCTTTCACCCAGGATCAGAACCGTAGCGTTTGTGGGAGCGACGGTTTGAATCAACTGCCGCAGTTCTTTTATGTTCTGCGACTCGCCAATGATTTGCTCGAGTCTGTAGGGCTCTGAAGCGCGGGCCTTGAGCGAAGCGTTTTCCTGCAGTAAGCGGTGACGTTCGGCGCATCGGGAAATGGCGTGCAACAACTCTTCGGGGGCAAATGGCTTGGCGAGATAATCAATCGCACCTGATTTGATCGCTTCAACGGCAAGTTTGGGAGTGGCATACGCTGTTATCATCAGCACAGGAATGCTCGGCCACCCTTGCTTCACCTGTTTGATAAATTCGTACCCGCTCATTCCGCCCAAGCGCGCGTCTGTGATCACCATGAAGAAATCTTCGCGCTTCAAAACACCGAGAGCGTCCTCTGCCGATTCGACTGCATTCACTGTGTAACCTTCGTCGATAAGAATGGAACGAAGCGATGAACGCATGTTCTTTTCATCATCGACCACCAGAATGGAGGGAAGTGCTCGGCTCATTTACTAAATTTCATAACGCTTTTAACCGGCAATGTTAGAGTAAAGGTTGCTCCTTGTCCAAGTTCGGATTCAACCCGAATCGCCCCTCCATAAATATCAATATTGTGCCGGGCGATGGCCAATCCGAGTCCTGTCCCCTTCTCCTTTGTGGAGAAATACGCTTCGAAAATGCGCTCAAGCTTGTCCGCAGAAATACCGGGACCAGAATCCTTTACTGTAATGATCACTGCATAATCTTCCCCTTGCCGGGCACTTACATGGAGAATTCCTATCCCACTCATCGCTTCCCGCGCGTTGGTAAACAGGTTTGTGAGGACATCGTGCAGGTGCGACCGCTGCATCATGAGATGGTGAAGGCCTCTTTCAAAATCCCGCCTGATCTCCACTTTATATCCAGCCGCTTTGGGAAAGGCCTCAAGGAGTGCCCGTTCAATTTCCTCAATGACATCGAGCTTTTCCACGCGGCCTTCTGCCAGTTGAGCATACCCCATCAATTCCGTAATAATGCGATCCGCTTTTTCAACTTCTTCGCGAATAATATGCAACTGTTCAGCCTGTATCGTACTTTTGGAAATCCCCCGCTCCAGTGAGTAAGCAGAGTTGTTGATGATGCTGAGCGGGTTCTTGATCCGATGGGCAATCTGGGCCGCCAATCTCCCTGCGGTATGCAATTGCTCCTGGCGGGTTGCAAATTCCACCGCTTCCTCGACCGCTCGTCGATGTCTTTCCATCAACGCCTGCACCCCGTAACAACAGAAGGTCCAAAGTACCAGGATCGAAATTCGCAAAATGAATGGCTCAGCCGGATCTTCCGGGGCCACAACGCCAAGATCCTCGCGGGTGGCGCGACTGATAAACTCAAGTTCTTGTTGGGTCGCCGACACGTCGAAAACCCCAGCGAACACGTAGAACAGAATGATAACAAGGTTCAGGGTGATCTGCGGAATGACATTCGGAACACTGACGGCATTACGGAATATCAGCACAGGAAACATCCAGAACAGAAAGCTATCGAAGCCGCCCGTCACGAAGGTGAGCGCGGCAAAAAGGAGCCCGTCGAGGAAGCCGGTCGCATAAACCGACCATTGGATCATGTGCAGCTTGAGACGGGTTCGGATGAACACCACACCCATGAAAAAATTCACGGCGACATAGATCAGGAACGCTCCCCGAATCATCTGGAAGGCGACCTCCCGCATATGAAGCGGTTCTTGCAGCCAACCGGAGAAGTAAAAATAATAGAGTAGAAGAGCAGTGATCAGCGCCTTGATCGGAAGAACGACGTTCTGCTCCACCGCTTGTATACGCTGCGCCTGCTCGGCGGGCTCCATCCCGGGCGATACGAGCAGCCTGTCGAGCTTCTGCAGAATATTGCCGCGAGCGACTCTCATGTGACGCTGCTATCTGGACTTTAAGATGTTCCGGGCCAGGCTGACGATCTCATCGACCTTCCACAAACGTCCCAGTCCTTCATAGCCACAGGAAAGCAACCCCTCTTCGGGCCCAATAAATTCGGCCCCTCGGGAACGTAGAGTCTTTACATTTTCCTGGGTGGCGGGGTGCAGCCACATCTTCCCGTTCATTGCCGGCGCAATCATCAATTTCGCTTTAGAGTTCAAAGCAAGCGCAATGCAAGTCAGAGCGTCATCCGCAATTCCGTTAGCCAGCTTTGCGATGGTATTCGCCGTCGCTGGAGCGATTAACAACAAGTCCGCTTCATCCGCCAGTTTGATATGGGTAGGCTTCCACCCTTCTTCCTCGTCATACAGATCGGTGACAACCGGATTTCGGGAGAGAGTTTTGAAACAAAGAGGTGTGATGAACTTTAATGCATCCGCCGTCATCACCACGTGAACGTTGCAATCGGCTTTGGCCAGTTGACTGGTGAGATCCGCCGCTTTGTAAGCTGCGATTGAGCCACTAACCCCGAGAACAATGTTAGGCTTCACACTCATTAAGATTGAATCCTACACTTTCTTCCATCGCGATGCCCACTCTGAAATTCCCTTCCAAGTGTCCGATCAGCACGGAGGCGCCTTGGCGCGAGTTGAACACATTTTCTCGGCCTCGATGATCGCCTGCATTCGGCGCAGATCTTCCGCGATGCTCGTGCTGATGATTAAATAATGAAAGTTCCTCCAATGGGAAATCTCCTCGCGAGCCACACCGAGACGCCTCTGGATTACTTCTTCGGAATCTGCAGCACGCTTCCGCAATCGTGCCTCCAGCACTCCTATACTCTCCGGGGTCAAAAAAACAGTCACCAACGCTGAACTCAGTTCGTCATCCTGCGCCGCACGATCACAGATCGCCGCCACGCCCTGGACATCCACGCTCAGAAGGACGTCCTTGCCCGAGTGCAATTTGTCCAGGAGTTCGGATTTCAAGGTGCCATAGCTGTTGCCATGCACGGTAGCATGTTCGAGAAAATGCCCAGCCTGCACCCGTTTCAAGAACGTATCAGCATCGAGAAAATAATAGTCTATTCCATCCCTTTCACCCGGTCGAGGCGCTCTGGTTGTGCAGGTGATGGCTCGGGTTACGTGTGCATCTATGGCAAGCAGCTGGTTGCACAAGGTTGTTTTGCCACCCCCGGAAGGAGCGGAGAGAACGATTAGCAGCGGTGCGGGATTACTCATGAAAACGAATTACTCGACGTTTTGAACCTGTTCACGGAACCGCTCGAGTTCTGCCTTCAGGATGACCACCTCTTTGGATATCAGAGCGTCATTTCCCTTCGAACCAATCGTATTTACTTCCCGATTCATTTCCTGCGAAAGGAAATCAAGCGTCCGGCCAATCGGTTCCTTGGACTTCATACAATCGTCGAACTGTTGGAAATGACTTTGCAAACGGGTCAACTCCTCTGAGATGTCAGAACGATCGGCAAAATAAACCACTTCCTTGATCAGCCGCTCATCGTCGACCGACGGCAAATCGAGCCCTGAGTTTTTAATGCGCAACCGTAACTGCTCACGGTATTTTTTCTGCACTTCGGGAGCTTGTTTCAAAATTTTGCGGCAGGATTTTTGAATTGAATTCATCCTGGCACCCAAATCCTTGGCGAGATGATCACCTTCGCGCTCACGCATTTTCAGCAACTGCCCGAGCGCTCCCTTTAAAGCTTTTTCCACCGCCGGCCACAAATCTTCTGCCTCATCTATTTCATTCGCAGTGTGTAAAACGCCGGGCGATTTCAACAAAAGCTCCAGGCTGATCGAGTCTGAAATCTTCAACTCTTTGGCTAACTTCTGAAATTCTTTAGCGTAGACCTTCGCCAAACCCAAGTTCACCCGTACTTGGCCCGCCTCGGAGTTTTCCGCGGAATGCAGAGTGACACGCACGGTCAAGCGACCGCGAGAGATCACTTTGTTCACTTCATCCCGGATTTGCGCTTCGAGCACTTCGAGTTCACGGGGTAAATTAACGGAGATTTCGCTCTGCTTGCGATTCACGGAACTGACTTCGATGGTTACTTTAAAGCCTTTTTGGGCGCATTCACCGCGCCCGTAACCCGTCATTGATTTCATGTGGCGCGGAATATGAGGAAAGTCGGCGACTGAAGCGAATGTTTTTTCGGCTGAAGCGGTAGATCGAATGGTTAACTTGTTGGATAGTCGCACGGTTAAATCGTGCGAAAACTCTCCCCTCTGTAACAATGCAACCATTCAACAATGTAACGACTTGAAGTTCCTTCTTTTAGCGGTGCAACATCTCCCAGCGCGTGCATCCTCTGAACAACAACCCTAAAGTTCCCATTCTGGGTATCCCTCTTTACGCGGCTGATATTCCCCGCGCTACGGAGGTGGTGATCAACGGTTGTTCAGAAGCTACTCGAAACAACCATTGCATCAGCGCGACGGGAGCTCACGGTTTGGTTCACGCGAAACGGAACCAAAGTTTTGCCGAAACCTTGAAAAGCTTCTTCCTGAATCTTCCGGATGGGATGCCCGGTGTTTGGGTTGGACGCATGAAAGGGGCGAAAGAGATGCGGAGATGCTACGGACCCGATTTCTTTGAAGCAGTGTTAAGGCAGTCCGCCCACTGCAAAGTCAGACATTTCTTTTGTGGCGGTAATGTCGGCGTGGCCAACGAACTTCATACCGTCGTCGAAAAGCGATTCCGCAATCAGAACGTCGTCGGCACACTCTGCCCTCCCTTCCTTGATGTTGAGAAATACGACTATAAAGCGATTGCCGAACAGATCGAAACCACTCACGCGGACATCGTTTGGATTGGGTTAAGCACCCCGAAGCAGGAAATTTTCGCGCGTAAGCTTTCGCAATTCACAAACGTGCATTTCATCATTACAGTGGGTGCCGCATTCGATTTCTACACTGGTCGCGTAACACAGGCGCCAGTCCTCCTTCAAAAGATGGGCTTGGAATGGTTGTTCCGCCTTACGATGGAGCCCAGAAGACTGTTCAAACGCTACCTGGAAATTGTTCCCCTGTTCATCCTCTACAATTTGGGAGAATTGTTCGGTCCGGGCACGCGAAAGTAGAGTGCGTGGAAAGCTATTCCCACCGGTGCGATTAGAGTGGAAAGACTGGCCATAGTGCGTCGTTTTTTTTCACCGGTAAAGCGAGACAGAATTTGGTTTGCCAATCCCTGCTCACGACCACACCTTGCGATTCCTCGTTTACCAACGATGGCACGATGCAGCGCGAAAACCCTTTGCCAGATTCTACTGATCAGCCGAGTGGAACGGTCTATCCAATACTGGCAGCCATTAGTTTTTCCCATCTGCTGAATGATACGATTCAGTCCCTCATTCCGGCTATTTATCCCATCGTCAAAGAATCATTCCATCTGACCTTCAGCCAGGTGGGACTAATCACACTCACCTTTCAAATGACCGCGTCGTTACTACAACCGGTTGTCGGTTTTTACACTGATCGAAACCCCAAACCATTTTCGCTCGCCGTCGGAATGACCTTTACGTTGATGGGTCTGGTTTGTCTCGCCTTTGCCTCCAGTTTTCCGTGGTTGCTGTTTTCCGTCGGGCTCGTTGGTCTCGGATCATCCATCTTCCATCCGGAAGCTTCTCGCGTCGCCTACATGGCCTCCGGTGGACGTCACGGATTCGCGCAATCCCTTTTTCAGGTCGGCGGCAATACCGGGAGTTCAATCGGACCATTGTGCGCGGCGGCAATCCTGGTCGGGCGCGGGCAACGCAATATACTTTGGTTTACGATCGCAGCGATCCTGGCCATCGCGATCTTATACAAAGTCGGGAAATGGTATCAAATCCATCATCATCGAACCATTGGCTCAAAGAATCGCGCCCAGCGGAATCCTCCCTTGAGTCAGAAGACTGTCGCGTTTTCTTTATTTATCCTGATTGCGTTGATCTTTTCCAAATATTTTTATCTGACCAGTCTCACGAGCTACTACACTTTTTATCTCATCGACAAATTCCACGTCTCAGTAGCCAGGTCGCAGGTTCTTTTGTTCCTGTTTCTTTTTGCGGTAGCCGCTGGAACGTTGATTGGTGGACCTTTGGGCGACCGTTTTGGGCGCAAATACGTGATCTGGATATCCATCCTCGGCGTCGCCCCGTTTACCATTCTATTGCCCTTCGCGAATCTGTTCTGGACTGCGGTCCTGACCGTCCCCATCGGTTTTATTTTGGCTTCCGCCTTTTCAGCGATTCTGGTCTACGCCCAGGAGTTGATGCCTGGAAAAGTGGGAATGATTGCCGGTCTGTTTTTTGGTGTAGCCTTCGGCATGGCGGGAATCGGTTCCGCTGTGTTAGGACAATTGGCTGACCGGACCAGCATCGCCTACGTTTTTCACGTTTGTTCCTACTTGCCGTTGATAGGCTTGTTGACCGCTTTCCTGCCCAATTTGGAAAAGCGATCCGGTTATAGCGATTGCCAGAAGTAATTTCCGGATAGATCCCGAGGAAAGCCAATTGAGACACGGATTTACCTTAGTTAGTCCCCTTTCTTGGTCGCGAGGTCGCTGGGTGGATCTCCGCCTAATACGTTCTCTGCCGAAGCCCTGAATATGCGTAAAACCATGGGAAATCAATGACTTGGGTGGCGGGAAATCCGAAAACCGAAGGGAAAATCAGATTGAAAAAGGTTTCGGTTTCCAGAACCTGCCCCCCCCACAGAGCGACAAACTCTGATCAAATCCTATCCGGAAATTACTTCTATAGAGTTCCTGTGTAGTTACCAACTTCGACCGCCTCAAGGCAAAAAGCATTACAAGTTCGTGGCAACATTTGGCGGTCGGTAGAATAACACCCAGGCACCCGTCTGTGAGCCTACATCAACAGTCGTTCGCGCATCGCTGAGTTTGAATTTTCGCCATTCCACGTGACCGTCTTCATACAGAAACTGGCTACCCATCGGAACATCGTTGATCTCTCGATGGCTGGACAGTTTCATCTGTTGTCCATTGAAGGCCCGGGTCCAGGTAAGAGAACCGGAATTGGCGGCGGCATTCCAGGTGCCTGTGGCCTGGATGCGGTCACTCATAATGGGTGCCTGCCGTGATTTGCCTCCCATCTTCGTCCGGGTATGCCACTCACCCAGTCCATGAGAATTGTAATCCCAACCGCTCAATGTGCGCCCGGGCATGTAAAAATAGCCGATCAATTGCCGGGTGTTATCGGTGACAATATTAGTTTCGTTCACCCGATGCCACTCATCTGTCGGACAGTAGAGGACATCGTTATTCGCCCGAAGCTTACCTGCGGTGCCGCGGCGGTTTTGATAAAGGTAACTCTTATAAAACGCGTTCATGTCCGGAGACATCCAACTTAAGTCTGCGCCCTGGGTGTTGTCGGGAAAGGAATTTGCGTTATCGCTGGCATACATATTGATTGCGAGGCCCCACTGTTTGAGATTGTTCGCGCACGCCGTTTTTATCGCGCTGGCCCGCGCTTTGGAAAGTGCCGGCAACAGCATTGCGGCCAAAATTGCGATGATGGCAATGACCACAAGGAGTTCAATCAAAGTAAACCCCCTGCGTCGTCGTATCTTGGAAACCAAGGCGATAGTATGTTTCGGCTGTGGTGGGAGGTTCCTTCCGCTCCCCACGTGTGCATGACAATGCTGGCTCATAATCGTGATTTGCCTAAGGTGATACGAAGACCATAGCAACACTGGGGCACACGGCAATCCCAGATTCCCTGATGTTGAATAATCCTCGGAACCAGCGAGCAATAAACGTTGACCTTCGGGCCTTACAACAACCGAAAACCTTCTGCCTGCAACCGCTTGCTTAAACTGTCGATATGATCCGGGTCCCGTGTTTCCAGCGTGCAATGGACGGTTACCGTATTGATATCATCGCTGGCAAAGGCGCGATCGTGCTCGATATCCCGGATACTCGCCCCTTCTTCGGCAATGATCTCGGAAAACTGCGCCAGCCCTCCCGGTCGATCGCTGATATGGGTACTGATCCGGCACAGGCGTCCGTCAGAAACAAGGCCACGTTCCAGGACGCGACCGAGAATGTTGGTATCTATGTTTCCGCCGCAAAGCGGCAGGACGACTTTCTTGCCCTGCAGCTCGGGCAACAACCCTGACAAAAGGGCCGCCAACGGAGTAGCACCAGCTCCTTCCACCACAGCTTTCTCAAGTTCGACCAATCGCAGAATCGCGAGCGCAATGGAGTGTTCATCCACGAGGACGGTCTTGTGCACAAGCTCCCGTGCAATCGAAAAAGCGTTGGCGCCAACCTTCGGAACAGCCAAACCATCGGCCAGAGTGGATCCGGGTCGAACCGCGACCGGTTCGCCAGCAGCGATCGCAGCGGCATAACTGTTCGCACGGATCGGTTCCACTCCAATTACCTGCACCTCCGGACGCCGTGAGTGAACGGCCAATGCAATGCCCGCAATCAAACCGCCTCCACCGATCGGGACAACAATCGCCTCGACGTCAGGAACCTGGTTGAGAATTTCCAACCCAAGAGTCCCCTGCCCTGCAATCACGGCGGGATCGTCAAAACCATTGATGTAGGTCAGTCCCCGTTGCGCGACAATGGTGTCAGCGTGTTGCCGCGCCTCATCGATGTTACTCCCATGCAGCGCCACTTCTGCTCCCATCCGGCGGCAGTTGGTAATCTTCGTGAGCGGCGCAGTCACCGGCATCACCACCGTCACAGGAATGCCAAGCAATCGCCCCTGGTGCGCCAGCCCAAGCGCATGGTTCCCGGCCGATGCCCCAATCACACCACCGCTTCGTTGCTCACTTGTCAGTTGCAACAAAGCATTGCACGCCCCCCGTTCCTTGAAACTGCCGGTCCGCTGGAGGTATTCGAGTTTACAGAAAATGGTGGAGCCAGTGATCTCCGACAATGGAATCGAACGGGGGCAAGGCGAAACGATGACGTTGTTTTGGATCCGACCTGCCGCCGTCTTGATATCCTCAAAGGTAATCTTCATCTCGGTAGGAAACCTTATCCCAATCAGGACAAAAAGCATCCGGGAGCGAACCAAAATGTTTTCGTCACCCCTTTACTAGAATTCCGTCTTCAACGCATCCCGAACCGATGGATCCACATCGAAGTAATCAATGGGCGCAAAGTTAAAGAGACCGGCCACCAGATTACTCGGAAACGATTCACTCTTGTTTCGGTAATCCCGGACATTCCCGTTGTAGAATCGGCGCGCCGCCTGGATCCGGTCCTCGGTGTTCACTAACTCACCTTGCAGTTTCAGGAAATGCTGATCGGCCTTCAACGCAGGGTAACTCTCCACCAGCACCAGGACCTGTTTCAAGTTGTCGACCAATTGCTGTTCATCCCCTTGCTGTGAAACGACCGATCCGTTATTGGCAGCGCAACGGTTTCGCAATTCTATGACACGCTCCAATACTTCCCGTTCATGTGCGGCATACCCTTTTACGGTAGCCACCAGGTTTGGAATGAGATCGTAACGACGTTTTAGTTCGGTATCGATGTTCGCCCACGAATCACGGATGTGGTTGCGCAAACTTACCAGGCCGTTGTATTGCACGATCACAAACAGCGCAGGCAGAGCCAGCAGAACAGCGAAGAGAATAAGAATTTCCATTTAGATTTGAGTAACCAAATAATCCGGTAGCAGTGAGCGGACTTGAACGAGCCTCTCCAGGTTAGATTCGATTTCTTCCGCCTCCAGGCAACTGCCAAACCCGATCGCGAGCGCGTTTTGCTCAATTTCAATCGTCAGGTCGTCGTTAGCCAGCAAGTAGTCCATCATCCGGGCGTTGCAGACATCATAGGCGAATTTCTTGTCTTTAGATCGAACACAGAACCTTCGCGAAAACTCGTGTGATTCGAAATCGATGTCGTCATACCCCAACGACTGCGCGATCTTCGAGAAAACTCCTTCGGTTGCGACGGTTAGCTCAGGGAAATTCTTCGGTAAAGTCAGGATGAAAAAGGAGAAGTAATGATGATTGGTTCGCCGATTTCCCTTTGAATCGTTGGAATACGTTTCGTAATGGTAATCAAACACGCTTAGCTCGTGGCCTTTATAAACCCCGGAAAGGATGTTGAATGCGTACCGATCTGATCCCTGCGCCAGTTTGTTCAAGAAGGCATAGCGATCGGCTAAATGTGAATCGTGTTCGGAGGAATACCGCAACCCCAGGCGCCCCGCCAGGACAGCCAATGCTTCACGCCGTTTTTTGGACGCAATCGCTCCCCAGATGACGCCCACTATCATCAGGCCTATGACAATTATGAAGATCACCGGCATTGATTAAAGATCATCATGCGACTCCATTCCTTGCCAGTAGAAATTCAGGGTAGATTTGTAACCTGCCCGCAACCGCCCTGAAGAACCACAGATGCACTCAGATGAACACAGATAGGAGAAACCACAAAAAAGTAGTAGAGTGAGAGACCACTCACTGTTTGATTCATGCATCCCGCCTACGAAGTTCGTCCGCCCGTTATCTGTGTGGATCTGTGCCCATGCGTGGTTTCTCTACCGAGATCTTTTTGCCATTGACCGGCAAACCATTCAGGCACTCATCAGGGCGTTCCTCCGTAGACCCTGACGTCGGCCCAACCTACCTTTCCTCATGAATACTGTCGAAACGCGTTCAACCAAATTCAGCATTTTCTCGATCGTCGCGGTCGTGGCTGCGGTTCTCAGTTTTGCCACTGGGGCTTTCCTGGGATTGATTCTCGCGGTGGTTGCTATTGTCTGCGGGCTGATTGGAGTGGTGATGTCCATGTCGCCCAGCGTCCGGGGCGGATTTACGAGCACCATTTCCCTCGTAGCCGGCGGATTAGGACTAATTGCAGCCCTTATTAAGGCATTTATGTGGCTATTTTAGTGTGTCACATGCGCAACGGGTGTAATCAGGGAGGTTTGCAGCGACACGGCCCTGCTCCGTACGTTCAGAGCCCAGATCGGTTTCCGGCGGCATTTGGCGGTGTCAAAAACTTCCGGAAACCTGTTCCGGCCCACTCTCAACGCCGTTCAGACCCAGTGAAATTATTCCGGCTGTCCTTTTACGCCGTAAAACATCGCCGAAATTATTTCCGACAGGTTTTGACGCCGTTCAGGACCGTCGAAATTATTTCCGGCCATCTTTTACGCCGTTCAGACCCAGCGAAATTATTCCGGCTGCCTTTTTACGCCGTAAAACCCCACCGAAATTATTTCCACCGCCTTTTGACGGCGTTCAGACCCGCCGAAATTATTTCCGGCGGGTTTTTACGGCGTAAAATGCCGTCGGAAATATTTTCGGCCATCTTTTACGCCGTAAAAAACCGGTCGCAAACCTCCAACCACACTCGTCCGTCCCAGACCGCACCAGTCGAGGAAAGTCCGGAAATCAGAATGATGGGTTTGCCTTTGCCGGTCACTTTAACGGCAAAGGATTTTTTTTTGCGGGTTCGGCAGACTGTGCTGGGAACGAGATGGCGACGATGGCCCCAACGAACAAGGCAGTAATGATGTTCTTCATAAAAAAATAGGTCGGAAGGAAGAGACGAAGTTTAACGCATGTGTGACTTCTGATGCGCTTTTTTACGCAGACGCAATCCTACGAACAAAACAGCACTCGGGATCCAGGAGAGAAGAACGCAGACCTTGAACAGCGTTTTGATCGCAGAAAACACGACACTATCCCGGGCGAATGCCTCGGCCACGGCGTCGTTGGCATGCGGTGCAATGACCGATCCACCAAGCGCAAAGTGATGGGCGACGGATGCGCCGCCATAGGCAAACTGCCAGGCAATCGCCGCTCCACCGTATGCCATATAACCCAGTGCCAGTCCTCCCAAAGCCCATATTCCGACAGCCGTGCCGCCGAAAGCGAAAATGCCCAGGCCAAAGGCTCCAAATGTAAAAATTCCCACGGAAAAGCCACCGATACTCACAGCACCGACCGCGATTGCCCCGGCGGCAAAGAGTATTCCGTAAGCAGTATTACCCACGGCGATCCAACCTTTTGCCGGCAGTAATTTGTCATTCACCTTGCAGTTGAGCGACACGTGAATCAAGGGAAGCCCAAACAAGGTCCATTTACTGCGATATTCGAGCCGCTCAACGCCTGGCGCTGTCCAGCGGGCACTGTCAGCCGGGGATGCTATGGCCGCTTCTTCCTTTCGGATTCGAACGATCGTTCGTCGTGACCAAATCATCAGCGTCCCCATGACGATGCTGTTTACCAGGAACAAGCCAATGATTCCCCATGTAAGCAAGACCGAGTGCGTCTTCCAGTAGGGGCGAGTGAAGAAAATACCACCAAATATCAGGAGAAAAAAGACGCCAAGGCATAAGTAGATCGTCCAATTCATCCTGGTCACAAACTGGCGTTCGCGGAGAGACTGCGAGTTCTCAATGCCAACTCGCGCCGCGAGGACTCCACTGAGAACCGCAGGTAACATCATCAGGAAACCCGATACTCCAAATGCCACGGCCGCCTTGGTAGTAGCGCCACTTTTCGCGGCGGCAAGACCAATCGTGGCGGCCTGGGCAGATGTGGCCAACAACGGCAACGAGGCAACCACTCCAATCGTGAACGCTTTGCCCGGGGTGGTCCTGGCGAGCGCACCTTCCATGAAGCCGAGGAACTCCTCCTGCAACAATTTACGTCCCCGCGAGAGTCGTTGCTTCACCGCGTCTTCGCTCAAATCGAGAGCTTCTGCCACCCGTTCGACCGATTGATGCTCGCGATAAAAAAGCACCAGGGGTTCGCGATAGGTTTCCGGGATTCGTTCGAGAGAACGCCAGAGAATCGCATTTTCCTCGTTGTTGATCGCCTGATGGGAGGGGAGCGGCTCCGCTGTGGTAAACTCAGCCATCGTCTCCAATGGCTCCGCGGCATGCACCGGTTCGCGGCCTTGTTGACGAAGCTGCTTGCCGATCCGGAAGCGGACGATGCCGCACAGCCACGACCGCAGCTTGGCGGGTTCGCGAAGATGGGGAAGTTCTTTCCAGGCCGCCACAAATGTCTCCTGCGCCAGGTCTTCGCTTTGACTCACATTCCCCGTGGCGCAATAAGCCAGAGAACAGATCAAGGTTTGATACCGCTCAACGATCTGCCGGAAGGCGTCCTGATCTCCACCGATACTGTGGGCCACCAGGTCGACATCGTTCTGTTGCGGCTGAGACATTGCTTCGGTTGTCATCATATCGATGAATAAGTACCCGGAACAGGTTAAGGGGTGACAAAGAAAGACAGTAAATTCATTGAAGCTTTAGAAAAGCTGACAACTGACAGGGAAAGTGGCCTCCAAATGTAAACATTTGTTTTGGACAGCCGGTGGTTGCACGCTAGGATGGCCGTTAGTTTATGGCAACCAGACGTCTACTTCGTCCCATCTTCGTTTTCCTCTTCTCCCTGCTCGTTTGGTGTTCTGCCGTTAAACCGGCAAAAGCGGCTGACTTCAACATCACGAAGTATACGAATACGATCCCCCTTGCAGGAAAATCCTACGGAGACGTGTGGGGTGAGGGAAATATCGCCTGCCTTGGAATTTGGTTGGGATATAGTAACCTCACTTACTACGGAGTTGGCACCTACAGTATCACCAATCCCGCAGCACCGGTTTTGCTCTCTACCTATGTCTCGGCGGATTCTTTTCACCACAACCAATTCGAACAGGGAGTGGTAAGAAACCGGATAGGCTACTTTGGAAGCTGGAGCGGGGGTGGCGTTCACATCGTTTCTCTTACTAATCCTTCAACTCCCATTCGTCTCTCCCGCATTACCGCAAGCACCTCCGGAGTTGGTTTGGTGACGAACGGGTTTGATCGCGTTCATACCCTGTTTCTGGACCGGAACTTTCTTTACGAAGCCGCTCACGTGGACAACACGCAAAGCGTCAAGGTCTTCAACATTTCAAATCCATTTGCCCCCGTCTTCGTCGCAAACATTTTCTCTACCAACGTCGTGAAAGTTCACCAGATTACTGCGGCAACCAACGAAGGACGAGTGATGCTCTATACCTCCGGCTGGGGAAATAGCACCGGGACCGCCCCCGGACAAACAGACATTTGGGATGTGACGGACATCGGAACGCAACCGGCACAATGGAAAGGACGGATCTACTCCGGCTACAGCTCTCACAGCAGTTGGCCGACCCCGGATGGAAAGTCGCTGGTCGTTTGCCGCGAAACATCAGGCGGTGAAGCAACCATTTACGACATCACAAATCCGGCCAACCCCACCATCCTGTTCGCCATTACTCCGCAAAGCATGGGTTTGGAAAACAACCTCCCTCACAATCCAGTGATCGTCGGTAATCTGCTTTTTGTCAGTTGGTATCAGAACGGCATCCAGGCCTTCGATATCACGGACAGAACGAAACCGGTTCGAATTGGTTCCTTCGACACCTATCTTACTGCGAGGTCCTCGAGTTTTCAGGGCAATTGGGGCATTTTCCCTTTCCTTGGATTGAACAAGCTACTTCTAAGCGATATTCAAACCGGCTTTTACACCGCAGATGCTTCGGCCATTCTGACTGGGACAAACAACTATGCTCCGCTCCTGATTAAAAGCCCCGTCAGCCTGATCACCAATGTCGGGGCGAGCGTTACATTCGCTCCTGTCCTCACAGGTTCCTCGTTGAACTATCAATGGAGGTTCAATACCACCAACATCGCTGGGGCAGTCTCCAGCAGCTACACCATTCCCAATG
The DNA here is from genome assembly GCA_046597605.1 of Limisphaerales bacterium. Taxonomy (GTDB): domain Bacteria; phylum Verrucomicrobiota; class Verrucomicrobiia; order Limisphaerales; family JACDHS01; genus JACDHS01. The sequence goes on from JBKJKE010000149.1 coordinate 21,167, forward strand.
CGCAAACCAACGATTCGGGGGGTTACTCCGTTATCGCCTACAACGCGTCTGGCTCTGTCACCAGCGCTCCTGGCAATCTGAGCCTGGTGCTAAACAATTCTGCTCCCGTCATTACCGCGCAACCGCAGAGTGTGGCAGCATATCCGGAACAATCAGTTCTCTTTTCCGTCGCCGTCCTAGGAGGCACTCCGATGAGTTTTCAATGGCGCTTGGGTGGGGTCAATATTCCCAATGCCACTAACAGTACCTATTCGATCCCAAGCGTTCATTCAAGCCAGGCCGGGACCTACCAGGTTTTCATCACCAACAGCTTCGGTAGCACCCTGAGTTCTAGCGCGTTTTTATATTTAATCGATTCTCCGTATATCAGTGGTGTCAGGTCGATCCCGGGTTATCACAGTGCGCTTGTCTCCTGGACCACAACCCTCCCGACCGATGGAATTGTGGATTATGGCCCCGTGTCAGCAGGGAGCATTACAGCAAGCTCACCGCGAGATACGATCCTGTCGACGAACCATTGCGTGTTGTTAACAGGTCTGACACAAGGCACGGCCTATAATTTTCAAGTGGTATCTCGCGCTGGTGGCACAAATTATTTGTCGGCTGTTTACCAATTCGCGACTGGTCCCGCACCGATGATTCTGGACAATACCGACACCGGCCGGGTCTCCTTCAGTGGCACCTGGAGCACCTCCTCCTCCACCCCTGGTTATTACGGAATCGATTATGCATTCGCCAATACGAGTGCCACTACCGCCAGGCTCGCGACCTACACGCCAAATATTCTTTTGACTGGAAAATACGACATCGACGTTTCCTATACCGTCGGAACGAACCGGGCACCGAACGCTCCCTACACAATCTCTCATGCAAACGGCACGAGCGTGATAACGAAGAATCAACAAACCAGTGCAGCTCTCTGGAATCCTTTAGCAACGGAGGTCACTTTCAATGCAGGCACTACCGGCTTTGTGCGCCTTGATAACAATGCGACCGCAAATGTCGTCATCGCAGACGCAATGCGGTTCACCTACTCCGCAAACCAACCACTGCTCTCCGACGGTAATTTCCCTTCCTGGTGGTCCGGGTTCTATTTCGAAGGCGCGGTGGACCCGAACGTCGATCACGACGGCGACGGATTCAGCACCGGCGATGAGTACATCCTCGGAACAGTGCCCACCTCCGCAGCCAATAAGCTAAACGTCAAAGTGTTCCGAAGTGGCGCTACCGCGAATGTTATCGTGCATCCGCTGCACAACGGGCGCGTTTACACACTCCAACAACGATCCAGCCTCTCAGGTTCAAGCTGGCAACCCGCCACATTCAATTCCTTTACCGCAACGGATGATGGGGAAGGCGTTTACAGCGTGGCCTTGAACAGTGCCACCCAGAGTTACTATCGTATCTCAGTAGAACTGAGCACACCTTCGCCCGTCTCCCCTGCACTGGGACGGAACGCGGTCGTGCAGGAACGCCGGATGTTCCGTGGCTCTTTCGACGAGCCTTCTTGCGGCCCTGGGCGTATCTACGCTGAGTAGAATGTTTCAGGCCGAGACTATCACCGAATTTGAGGATCCCCGGATTCAGCCTTACCGTGACCTGAAGCGACAATGGACGCAGGGGCGGGAAGAGGTTTTCATCGCGGAAGGAGAGAAGGTAGTCCGACTCCTTCTTGACACGCACTTGGAAGTCATCTCCCTGCTTACCTTTGAGCGATGGCTCGAAAAACTATCGCCCCTTCTCCAGGGGCGACCGGAAAACATCCAGGTTTTTCTCGCGGATAAAAAAGTGATCGAACAACTGGTCGGTTATGCGTTCACCCAAGGCGTCCTGGCACTCGCCAAAACACCGCCGCCCTCTTCCTTGTCGCAGATCTTGTCGCAATCGCCTCGCCCTCACTTCTTTGTCGCGGCGGATGGTGTGAATAATACGGAAAACATTGGAACACTCGTGCGCAACTGCGTCGCGTTCGGTGCCCACGCACTGATCCTCGGTGAAACCTCCTGCCCCGCCTATCTGCGTCGCGCGGTGCGAGCTTCCATGGGAACTATTTTCAAGATCCCGGAAGTCCAGACCAGCAATCTTGTGGTCACCTTGCGTCACTTGCAGGCGAATGGAATTCGATGCTATGCCGCCCATCCACCCGCATCCGAAAAAGCCATTACCAGCATCAACTTCAGGGAGGATTGCTGCATCGTTTTCGGCAGCGAAGGTCCGGGGATTTCACAGGCCGTTCTGGACGTGTGCGATGAATGCATCGCCATACCCATGCACGGCGATGTCGATTCTCTTAACGTCGGCAGTGCCGCCGCAGTTTTCTTCTACGAAGTAAACCGCCAGAGAACGCTGGCACGACGAGCAAGTTGAGCACGGACGAAAGTGAGCAGGCGAGAGAGAGTTAAATCTCTTCACCATGTAACTACGCACCTATTCAACGAGGTAACTTTTATTATTTCTCCACCGTTACTTCGCCGCCGATGATGCGCTCAAGGCGACCATGTTCCGTGCGAAGTAGCAACGCGCCGTCGGAATCGAGGGCCTCGGCCACGCCCGGGATCGAGCGATCCCCAATCCGGATTCGAACGTTACTCCCGATCGTGCTGCATTGGCGCTGCCATTCTTCTGACACCAGATCAAACTTCCCTTCGCAGATCCGTGCGTAATCAAAATCCAATTCCTCCATCACTGCGGCCGCGAGTTCGGCGCGGTTGATCAAGCGACCAGTTTCTACCCTTAGCGAGGTGGCAAGCGGCTTCACCTCAGGCGGGAGATCGGAGTCCTCCAGATTCACGTCCAGACCAATGCCGAGAATCACATATTTCACGTGATCCATCTCCGCACTTAATTCTGTCAGAACTCCGGCTACTTTCCTGCCCTTAATCAGGATGTCATTTGGCCATTTGATTTCCGCGGAGATTCCGGTCTGGCGACGGATCGCTCGGATAAGCGCGGTCGCAGAGGCAACCGTTAACTGGGTGATGCATAGCGGGTGGATATCAGGCCGGAGCAGAACGGAAAACCAAAGACCTTTTCCGGAGGGAGAAATCCATTTTCTTCCCAGGCGTCCCCTGCCCTTTGTCTGCGATTCCGCAAAAACAACGGCACCTTCCTTTACGCCGTCACGCGCGAGCTTCTCCACCACGTCATTCGTGGAAGTCGTTTCCTGGAACACCCGAATATCGCGACCGATTACCTTCACTTCGCGCAGACGGGAGCGAAGATCATCTGCGTGCAAAACATCCGGCACGCTCAGGAGACGATATCCAAAGTGAGGGCTGGCCTGAATGTCATACCCAAGCTCTCGCATGGCCTCAATACGCGCCCAGATTGCAGCGCGAGATATCCCCAATTTTTCCGAAAGTTCCGCACCAGAAACACCGCCCTCTTTTATCGAACGAAGGGCGGTCAGGATGTGAGAATCGATGGACATTAGAAATGAAAGTCGAGGGCCACATCCATGGCGCGGGAGGAATGCGTCAGGGCGCCTACCGAGATATAATCGACGCCTGTTTCTGCGATGCCGCGCACGGTCTGAAGGTTGACTCCCCCGCTGGCCTCGAGTTTTGCTCGCCCTTTATTGATTGCCACCGCATTCCGCATTTGTTCGAGGGTCATATTGTCGAGCAGAATGATATCTGCCCCGGCTTCCAGCGCCTGCTCGAACTGTTCAATTGTGTCGGCTTCGACTTCAACCTTTAATTGCGGGTATGATTCCCGCGCACGCCGCACCGCCGCCGCTATCGCATTCGGTTTTTCATCTCGTACAGCTACGAGATGGTTGTCTTTGATCAGGATCAAATCGAAAAGTCCGATCCGATGGTTCTTTCCCCCGCCACAAGCCACTGCGTACTTCTCCGCCAAACGAAGTCCTGGAGTTGTTTTCCGCGTGTCGAGGATGGCGACATTCGTTCCCCGAACCGCATGGACGAACTGTGCCGTCAATGAGGCAACCCCAGAGAGCCGCTGCACAAAATTCAATGCCACCCGCTCGCCGGTCAAAATGGCTCGTGCCTGGCCCTCGATCTCCATTAACACCGATCCCTTTTCCACCTGCGCGCCATCCTGAGCCAGGCAACGGACATTCAACGAGCTTAAAACTTCTCGAAAAGCCGAGGCACCGATATCCATGCCGCATACCACCATTGATTCACGCGCGATCATCAGTGCCTTCGCAGAAACTGCTTCGGGGACAGTCGCGATGCTCGTGGCATCGCCCGGGCCGATATCTTCAGCAAGTGCGATCTTCACCAGTCGGCTGATCTCTTTTTCCGGAATCCGTTCCATCTCGAAATCATTCTATACAATTGGCGGAATGTGAATTGTTGAATTGTTGAATTGTTGAATTGTGAGTGAGACGCAAAGGACTTCCCACAATGTAACCATCCACTATTCAACCATGTAACTAAACGATCCCTCCTTGACACTCTTCCGCTCTGCCTCAACTTTCGCACCGATGAAAGTGCATGAACTGGTAAAAGCGATCGCAATCACCTTTGTTCTCGCCCTGGTGATTTACATCGGCAGCTTCAAATGGATCGAGCACAAGCGCACCAGTAAAGGACCGTGGATCGTAGAATTTCGCTCGGATTCGAATGGCGTCCCTGAAGTGCTCGTGTCGCAGGAAGCTCTGAAAATCAAAGACCAAAGAATTACATTTACCGACCAGCAAGTGCCCGAGAAGAACTTCACAAAGAAAGTTTCTTTCAATGGTCCCACGACCAACGCTCCATTCGGTGAGATCGTGTTTCAGGACCCGACTTTTCTTCCCGGAACAGTAATGTTCAATTTTTGGGGGCACGGGGTGGAGTTTATGCCTCGAACGATGGTGATCAACCAACAAGAGATCGCTTGGAATACCGGCACCAACATCGTTCTGAGCGGCCAGGGCAAATTTGAGCGACGCCCGGTAAAAAAACCGTTTTTTTTGTAAAAGTTCCGGGACGATTGGATGTCACGTAAGAGGTGATCCGATGATGCTGTCAGAGGCAGAGATCGTCCGTTTAGGACAGGAATTCCTGACAATGTGGAACACCGATCCAACGCCTTTTGTTTGGACTGCCACCGTGAAAAAACCTCGAAAAGTTCACTCGTTGCCAACGTCCCCTTGAACAAGTCGAACCCCGGTTGCACTCAACCAAAACGGAAAACCATAAGCCTAGTTATTTGAGGGACACTGCACTAGAGACTGGCCAACTGACACGAAGAATCTTGGCATCCATATTTCGCAATGATCAGTGCGACAGGAGTATTAAAGCTGCGTTGGAACTATCTATCCTGGCGTTGAAAGAGGGAATTGACGACAGGCTACCTGCCCTATCAAGAAACTCTTCTGTTGCTCTTAGTACGCAAAAATGCAAACTTTTGTTTACCATGATTTATCACAACTGGATTAGCTGCGGTAAGACAGTGGTACAAAACAAAATATGACACCAGATCAGGAACAACAGGTCCTTTCCACTCTATATAGCAGGTTATACGATGCGATCACATTCAGCCCCGGTCCGAGTCAGGCCGCGATTTTCGACAAGGCAACGACATTCCTTCAGTTTTCCAAAAACGAGGCGATAAATCCGGCCGACTTCGCGAACGCCGCCACTCCGGTAAATCCGAATGGAAGCTTAAATGCGGCGGAAATGTTTGCCAGGATGGTGGACATTGTTCCCGCGATTCAGGCGGACTATGCGCCGACGGGCAATAACGTTTCGACGGTTTACAGCAACATCATCGATGGAGCGAATACAAGCACTACGATAGATCCCGGCCAACAGGAGATTTATAATCAAGCTTATAACTACCTGAACACCGCTACGACCATCAAAGATTTCACAGGCAAATCGGTAACCACCTATGGCCCCTCGACCATTGTACAGGCGTACCAGTCGAATCTGACTGCCTACATCGCCACAGTAAGCGCCTACCGCACAGCATATCTGAACTACGACCTGACTAAAGTCGACGACCAAAGAAAATGGCAGGCCAACGAACCGCTTCTCAGCAACGCAGTTAATCAAACTTACGCCACCTGGCGGAATCAGGGAGCGGCCCAGGTCGAACAAGCGCAGGCTGCGCTTGCTACGAGCATTAATTCATCGGTGCGGAATGCGCTGACCGATGCGCAATCGGCAGTTTCACCTCAGAACCAAATGGCATCCAGTCTCGGTATTAGTGCCCCATGGTTTATGACGTTTGCACTGCCAACCAATTGGGCCGATGAATCCATCATCCCAAATCTCTCGGCCCTGACTATTGACAGCTCCAACCTAAACACAACCGCCGACTCAAGCTTTACGAGTTATGGTGGAGGCGCATCATGGGGTGCAGGCCTTTGGAGCGTGGGCGGTTCTGCCGAGCATAGCGAGGGATCGACCCAGTCCCACATGGATGCGCAAACGATCAAACTATCCGCCAAAATCGGGGTCGTCCGGATCTTTCGTCCTTGGCTCCACGAATTCATTTTCAGAATGAATGGGTGGTTCATCGACGCTGCGAAAAATGGCGGGATATCCAACGGCAGCCTGGCTGGAAACCAAAATGGACTGCTCCCGCTCATCCCAACCGCTTTCATCATTGCGCGTGATATTTCCATTACAGGCGATTTCAGCACGCAGGATCAGAGCCACATCGAAAGCGCCACGTCTGGATCCACCAGCGTTGGGTGGGGGCCATTCAGTGTCAGCGGCCACTACTCGCACAGCGAATCGCATGATACCTTCAATTCGACCTTCAACGGAGGCACGTTGACCATTCCCGGCATCCAGATCATCGCTTGGGTTAGCGAGATCGTGCCAAAGAGCGCACCGCTTGATGGGCCCTCGAGCTAGACCCAGGCAAGCTTCCTTCCAACCTGACGAAAGGCGTTGGAAGTAGCCCGCCGTTAATTCGTAGATTAAAGGGGAAGCGGGCCAGGCTCGCTTCCCCCACTCGAAGATTGCGTTCCAGGTGTTACCGCCCAGCGTCCTTTTCCTTTTGATGCGGAGCCGCACCATCCGTTATTTCGGCGATGAGGACATGTGTGTTCATATCGCCAGTTGAAAACAATACCACCAATCAATACTGCCCTTTTCCCCTATGTTAGACCTGACAACCTTGATCGCAAATCGCCTGGCGAATTCGTCGATTTCTGCACTTTCCCCTGCTGCACTCCCGTCCACGAATGAATTAGGTAGTCAGATCCCTTTGAGAGACACAACCTCATTACTAAGCTCCGACCTCCCTGTGTTGCAGTTATCAAATTTTCCAATTGCCTTGACCCCTACCCTGTATGCCAACCCGAGAAGCAACAGCAACCCTAACGGAACTCTGACCTCGCTTTACGCATTCCGACAACTGATAGACCCCGTTCCTTCATTTACCGAGTATTATTCTCCCGCCCCAACCTCGACGGAAAGTATCTACGCCAATCTGATTAATGGAGCCACTGCGTCGCCAACTGCAGATTACACGCGGCAGGTGCTTTTTTCGGCCCAGCAGGAATTCAATACCTCAGGGTTCCCGAATCTGGACGGCAATCCCGGCAAATGGCAACCGATATACGCGACGCCGGAAGATTGGTACGACGTGAATCAGAGTAGTCGTTTCATCACAATGGATCTTGAGATCCCCAGTTCTGAGGGGGGCAACCATCCCTATATCGTGCTCACCGGGCAAACGCCGGAGCCGTTATCCTGGAACGTGGGCAACACCAAAGCCCAAGCCACCTCCGTGCCGATTGATGCAGAGACCAGACTACAAGCAATCCAGTTTAAATATCTTGAAGTTAAGCTCACGCGCCCGTGGCTCGACTTTGAAATTTTCGGACTCAAAGATTGGTATCTGCAAGGACAACGCTCCGGATATATTTCATCGGGTAAGGTCACCACCAACGCCGGCGTGCTCCCCTTGCTACCCCTCAGCCTGATCATTGGCATCGACACGACGGTGGCAGCGACTTTAGGCCAAACTGATCAAAATCTCATTAACGACGCGGTAGCGGCCAACCAGTTCGTCTCGCTCGGGCCTTTCGTCTTGCAAACGGGCATGGAGCAGGCGAACTCCGGTGGAAATCTCATCATCAGATCGACAAACGTTGTAGCCGCTCCACAAACCTTGTACGTGGTCGGCTGGTTCAGCTCTCTGGTTCCTCTTTCACCCAAAGTCACCTCCAGACGCTCATAGCAATCACCGGCATGGGTTGTTGGATTAAGCACGTAACCCGACCGCATGTGCTCACGAAAGCTGCAATGCCAGACTTCAGTTCGGCAACAGCCTATCAGGGAAGGACCTTGGAGAAAGCAGGTTACCGGATCAGGACTGCACCCCTGCTACATCAAGATGGCAATCGGGATGGGTTGTGAAGCAGTGCGGAAAAGCCCACTGCATTGAAAAACAGGATGAGGGGAGCCATACTCGCTGAAGAACTTCCGCCTCCAAGCCTCTTTATTCAGAAATGGCCGCATTTTTCGGAGAAAATGGCTACTTCAGGGCAAGTGGGTCAGTCAGCGAAATCTCGGCACGAAAAGGGCGGTTTGATCCGCACACGTAACAACGTTTTTGAGCGCCCGGGAAACTCGATGAACACCGGTCCCATCAGGGTTGTAAGAAGAAGCGAACATCGCCGTAATGGAAAGCGGAGGCCCCCTGCCGATTTAGTCTCATTCACGACCGGCTCCAGACCTGATTGCGACTGGCATGCACAGTCGACATCATCATGCCACGATTATGGTTAAGTTTCTTATTCCCGCCATTTGCCTGTTGTTCACGGTTGCTTCCGTGAATTCAGTTTCTGCGCAAACCAACTCACTCACCAGCGCCACGAGCGGCAACTGGCACGATTTGAACTGGTCCCTCGGAATTCGACCCGCATCTGACCAAACCGCCATGATCGCTAACTCAGGCAGCAAAGCAATCGGAGTGAACACTGCCACTCGCGACTCTTTCCCCGCAACGATGACGGTGAGTAACCTGGCGATTACTGCCCCGACCGGTGCGACCAACACACTTTCTCTGAACAATTTGGGAGGCAACCTCCCCTTCAAGGTCACTGAAAAACTCACCATCGGTCAAAACGGTGCGCTGGTGAACCTTTCCTCCAGCTTCGTGTTGGGAAGCACGAACCGCGGAACCCTTCGTCTCGAAGGCGGAACGGCCAAGCAGGATGGTGGGACCAACACCCTGAATGGCAATACCTACATCAACAATCTCAGCACCTACACCCTGACCAAAGGCACGACCAAGACCGACTATTTGTATGTTGGCAATTTCGGCGGCGGCACCTTCAACCAACTTGGCGGACGTCACGAAAGCAAAAGTATCGCTCTCGGAAACGCCATGTATGCCGGTCAATACGAACTCAGCGGTGGTGACCTGGTCTCGCCGATCTTTACGATCAACGTCGGCTTTCTTCATCAAACCGGCGGAAACGCAAATCTCGCCACGCTGAACGTCAGCTCCTATGCCGGTGCTCCGAACCTTTTTCTCGATGCTGGAACATTGACTGCCGGTTCAGTTCGCGTCGGTGGCGGAATGAACGGCCAAATGCGCCAAAACGGTGGTGCTTTGAAAGCGACTGACCTGCGTGTCACCGGTGGTGGTTCCAGGACCTATGTCTCCTACGAATTGAACGGTGGAACGGTGAACGCAACCACTGTCGAACGCGGCACCGGTGCCAGCTTCGTCCAAACATCGGGTGTCATGGATATCAAGGGCGATATGATTGGTGGCATTTCACAGTCCGGTGGACTTCTCCTTTGTGCCAATTACCTCGCGTCGGATTCTTTCGCTCCTACTACCTTCGTCCAATCCGCTGGAACCAACATCACGTTCAACTCTTTCGTAGTGGGCGGCGAGCAACCAGTGACTTATCGCCTCAGCGGCGGTCAATTGTCCTGCAGCAACCTGACAATCACCAGTTCCGGAACGCTGGAACATGCCGGTGGCCGCCTTGTTCAAACGGGTAACCTGATCCTTAGCGGTAAAATCACCGGTGGAACAGAACCGCAGCAGTTCGGTCCGCTCACAGTCACTGACACTGGCGAGATCGACCTTCCGAACAACAATTTCGTTCAGGAATTCGAAGGCAGTGCCGACAAAGTCTGGACCGGTGATCTCGTCATCCGCGGATGGCGCGGTGCCGCTAATGGCCGCGGCCTGCATCAGATCTATTTCGGAACCAACGGCGCTGGTTTGAATCGCGGTCAACTTGGTCAAATCCGATTCATCGCTCCGGAAGGTTTTGCCGGGGGCAACTTCTTCGCCAAGATCCTTGATACCGGTGAAGTGGTGCCAACACTCGAAGCGCCCCTTGTTTTCAATTCCAATGGATCAGACATGATCATCAGCTGGCCGGCCGGTGGTTACGCTCTCCAGACCTCGACGAACACGGCAGGTCCCTGGGCGGACGTTGCCGCGGCGCAGAGTCCCTGGACAAACACTTTCAAAGACGCGAACCGTTTCTTTCGCCTTCGCAATATGTGATTCCCGTAGCGTTGGTCACAACGCGGGCTGACTTTAGAAAAGACGCGCTTCGAGCGCGTCTTTTTGCTCTTATAGCGATTGCCAAAAGTAAATTCCGGATAGGTCCCTATTCCGGGTTTGGAGTTAGCCCTTCTCTCACTGCCATTTAGACAGGACCGAGAAATTGCCTGAAAACGTGATAAAACCCGTGGTGAACCACTTCTCCTCGATACAAAAGAAATTGACCCTGGTAGGTGGAGGCGTTGGGCCAATTTCTGCCGTAACTAAACAGCAGGATAATGGCAGGGGGAGCAACGTATCCGGAAATTGCTTTTGGCAATCGCTCCAACGTTCTTTGGGAGTTCAATTCAGGCGGCTTTAGCCAATCCGACGGACTCTTTTCAGGATCTGAAATTGTCTATGTCACCCGCGACAGGGTCGATTTAGAAACTTTTTTGACCATGTCGGATGGTCTGGTTCGGGTGAAATCCCCTCTTTTGCATGGGTTGCTGCTTACCGGGAGTCCCATCAAAAGAGAGTCAAATCCCAGCCAGACGGCCGAAATTCACTACGTAGTGGCTGGCCGGAAACTAATTTGAAGTTGACTGGCATGATTGGGATGAGGATTGAGGGAAGTGAATGTTGGAGACGAAGATGAAGCTTTTCGAGAGAAAGAACCATTCGCTGCCCATTTCCCTCCATATTCCGGGTTGCTCAAATAATTATTTGTCGTGAAAAACCGATGGGCGGAGACGCCAAATAATTATTTGGCTACTCCGACGGTTCGGCGGACTACTCAAATAATTATCTCACGTCTCCGCCGGATGGGAAAAGTACTCAGATAATTATTTGTCGTCTCGGCAGGATCGGCGGAGTAGCCAAATAATTATTTGGCGTCAAAAACGAATC
>JBKJKE010000160.1:0-70894 GCA_046597605.1 Limisphaerales bacterium
CCTTCGCCGAAGTTGGTTCCACCTATGGATCGTTTGGCTATCGGAGGCGGTATGATCTGACTAAAACCGGCCTCGCTCCCCAAAAATTATCGTCCTACTTCGGAGTTCGGGTTAAAGACAGGGTCCCTGTGCCTCTGCAAACGGGGTTAACCCCGTTTCCCCGCCTGATCTCTTTACGCTACGGTCGCTTGACTGTTTCAATACTCGCCGGGCTTATGAATATAAAAACCACCTTTCCCTTGTTCCTCGGAATTTTACTTTACGTCGTTCCTGCGGCGCATGCTCAACCTGATGAAAAGGAGACGCATGCCGTTCTCCAGGCGGGTCAAAAGCTCACCGAAACCGAGGTTAAGGAGTTGGAAACGAACCTGGGGACCCGTCCAGCGGACATTCAGGTGAGAACGAAACTGCTTGGTTATTATTGGAAAACGCAGTGGCAGTCGAAGGCTTCCCGGGAGATGCGCCAGAAGCATGCGCTCTGGATTATTCAAAACGCGCCGGAGGGCAAGGTGGCGGGGCTGCCTCATGCCTCGCTGGATAAAATTTCAGACGGCAAAGCCTATGAAGAAGGTAAAACGATCTGGATGAAGCATACCGAGACCCACAAGAACACCCCGGCAGTGTTGGGCAACGCTGCGGCCTACTTTCTGATTCCCGAGCCTGAGATAGCTGAAAATTTATTGAATCAGGCATCCAAGTTGGAGCCGAAGAATCCGGTGTGGTATGACAAATTGGGACATTTGTATGCGTTGAGCAGCAATGAAACCGCCAGCACCAATGGCTTGCTTGCGTTCCAAACCGCACAGGGACTGGACGATGGAAAAGATTCCCAATTCAATCGCCTGCAATATCTATGCAAAGCTGCCTTGAAAGCCGGGGAAGGTGAGAAGGCATCCGGATATGCGACGCAACTCCTTGAGCAGCTCCCTGATAGACCGAAGGACTGGAACTCCGGTAATGCCGTTCACCACGGAAATATAACCCTGGGACATGTCGCTCTGCGCAATGGCGACCTGAAGGGAGCTAAGGAACACCTGCTCAAAGCGGGAGCGACAACCGGTTCCCCCCAGCTCGATTCGTTTGGACCCAACATGAGCCTGGCCAAAGCCCTCCTCGAAAAGGAAGAAAAGGACGCCGTGCTCCAATATTTTGACCTCTGTCGAAAGTTTTGGAAGGACGAGAAGTTAACCAACTGGACCGCCGAGGTGAAGGCCGGAACGGTGCCCGATTTCGGTGCCAATGTGAGTTATTGAAAAGAGGCGGCTGAATTTCTGCTTTGCGAGGGCGCGCGCACGCTCGTCCTCCCTCAAACCGCTTCACGGCAGCACGCCGTGAAAGCGGCTGCTGCTGCAAATGGCTAAAATCCCCTTTAAATTGGCCTCTTTAAACGAACTCCTCGTCATCACAAGGGGGGGTCTGCAGCTCCGTCCGACCCACCCTTGTGATCACAATGGGGGTCCTGCAAGACCGTCCGACCCGCCCTTGTGATCACAATGGGGGTCCTGCAAGACCGTCCGACCCACCCTTGTGATCACAATGGGGGTGCTGCAAGACCGTCCGACCCGCCCTTGTGATCGAGAAAGGGGGGCGAAGGTGACAATGTGTAGTTTTTACCGCGAAATACGCGAACTACGCCGAAAGGGATATGAATGGGAAAACGTCTCGTAACTAAACTTCTCCAGTTTCTGATTCTTTCCCCCTTTCGCGTATTTAGCGTATTTCGCGGTTTAAAACTTCTTCGGTTGCCCCTTCAATCAATCGGACTTCTCACCCCTAAACCCGGCTTGCTCAGAACATGAGTGTAGATTTGCGTGGTAGCGACATCCTTGTGGCCGAGCAGGTCTTGAACTGTTCGGATATCATAGCCGTTTTCCAACAGGTGGGTGGCAAAGCTGTGACGAAGAGTGTGGCAGGTGGCTGGTTTGGTAAGTCTCGCCATGGTGACGGCCGCTTTCATGGCCCGTTGTACGCTCATTTCATGAAGATGATGGCGGCGCACGGCGTCCGTCCGCGGATCTTTCGAAAGCGACGCAGCCGGGAAGACATATTGCCAGCACCATTGTTTGCTGGCCTTTGGATATTTGCGGGCCAGAGCAAAAGGGAGGTAAACATTGCAATGCCCTGCGCGCAGGTCGCTCTCATGGATCAGTTTTACCCGTTGAAGGTGACGCTCCAGACCGGCGCTGACTTTCTCGGGCAGCATCGTCAACCGGTCCTTGGCTCCTTTCCCATCATGGATCGTGATTTGATTCCGCTCGAAATCGATGTCTTTCACCCGGAGTCGAAGACATTCCAGCAACCGCATGCCGGTGCCATAAAGGAGTTGGGCAATCAATTGATAGTCCGGAGCGAACGCCGCCAGGAGCTTTTGAGTTTCCGCTTTGCTAAGGACAACCGGGAGTTTACGCGGTCGTGTCGGTCGTTCTATCTCACCAATCTGTCCCAGTTCCATGCCCAGGACGGACCGATAAAGGAAAACGATCGCATTGAGCGCCTGGTTTTGAGTAGCGGCGGCGACATTCCGTGTTACTGCCAGGTAATTGAGATAAGACTGCACTTCCGGCGCAGCCAACTCGCGGGGATGTCGTTTACCATGGAAAAGGATAAAATCTTTGATCCAGACCCAATACGTTTCCTCCGTTCGGATGGCCAGATGCTTGAAGCGCATGACCTCCCGGAGTTGTTCGCGAAGCTTTAATTTCGGATTGGGGAGAAAATCCTCGACTGTTGTGTTTGTCGGTTTCAAGCGTGGGCGCGAGCTTTGCAGAAAGTTCAATATCGACAAGGGGAAAGTGCTTGCTAGGGTGGCATTACCTTGACCAAATTAGACAACAATACTGTGGCTCAATCTAACTTTAGCCGGACTCGACACGCCATGATAATTCGCACGCTCAAAAGACTCCTTTCGGCATCACTTCTTGTTCTGATCGGATGCGGTGGTGACAAACCAGCAGTTTCTGCTGCGCCGAAGCTCGTTGGCTTTTCGCTGCACTGGGTTCATCCCAAGCTACCAGCTTCGCAGCCAGTCCGCGTTGATGATGCTGCCACGGCCATGAGACTCGCGTCGGTATTCGAGGAGTATTATCTGTCGCTCAAGGGCACGCCATACGATTGCCCGATGTATGATGTCGTGGTGACGTTACACCGACAGGACGGTGCATCCACCGACCTGAAGGTTTACTTGCCGAGAGCGAGAGTTTTCCCTGGCATGTGGAAGCATCCAGATGGTGTTCTGAATTACTTTGAGGTGGAAAAGTCGCAGCAGAAGATTTTGGTGGAGATTCTCCGACCATACATTCCGTCGAGTCCGGTTTATCCTGCCACGATGGCTACGTTGCCGCCAGTTGAGTTCAACAAGGGCATCCCGGATTTTCGTGAGGTTGACTATCAGATTTCGGGCGACTTTTCACCCGGCGATTTTGTTCGCGGAGGTCAGCGATGAGTCCGGCTAACCAACCGGCTGCAGGCAAGGCCGGGATCGCGTCTCGGTTGACAATCAAATATCATTGGCCCGGCCTGCCTGAGCCGGGGCGTTAGCCCTCGCCATGCGCACATCTCAGCTCATTCTCGGTTTTGTTTTGCTAGCTGTCGGGTTTCTCTATTACTCCTTCACGTGGAGCGATAGGTTCCTCGCCCCTGTCCGTGTCGGTATGTCTCAGGGAGAAGTTCAGGCCGTGATCGGCTCTCCCCGGCGTGAACATACAAATCATGGGGCTGTGACGTGGGATTACACGCGCTCATGGTCTCGAGACGCTAGAGTTTACTTCAGTACCAACAATGTCGTTTGGGCTGTCGAGGCGGATTGATTGACATTCATGAGGGCTAACCAAGCGCTGGATCGAATGATGAGGAGCGCGGTCGCATCCTTGTTTCAATCGGTATTTTCTTGGCGCGCTCCTCATCATCGATCAGCTTGCCGTTAGCCCTCATCACGCTCCATGAGTTCATTGCCTATTTATGTTTATGTAGATGTGGATGACACATTCGTTCGAAGTGCCAGTTCCAAACGTATCCCGATGCCAGCTGCGATTGAACACGTTCGGGCTTTGAAGAAGCAAGGCGCGGTTCTTTACTGTTGGAGTTCGGGCGGTTCAGATTACGCCCGACAGAGTGCTGAGGAGTTCGGCATCGCTGATTGTTTCGAGGCTTTCTTGCCGAAGCCGAACGTGCTACTGGATGACATGCCGATGACCGCTTGGCCGCGGTTCATGACCAGTCACCCCGCCAGTTGCAGCACGCAGACCTTGGAAGATTACAGGAGGTATCTCAAATGAGGGTTAACAAGTGCGTGGATCCAAGCGCCGATAGCACTCTCTCTTTGCCAATAAACTTTTTGGTTCGCGTGAGTCGCAAGTCGGCGCTGGCTCACGCAAATCGTTAGCTCTCATGAAATATCCCGACGACTCGCACGTTCACGTTGGCGACCTGATCTGGTGGAACGAAGGGAACTGTGTCGGCTACGTGCAATCGGTCGCGGAATCGCAAACGGATTACGAAAGTTGGGGATTGGATGAACCAGGAATTTTTGTATCCAATTACCACCCCTTTGATAGATCGAATCCTTCTGGCGTATTCTATCCGGCCGACTCCTTCGACGATGAAGGGATCGGCACGCTTAACGCGCCAGAAGAGAAGGAGTTCGAACGGGCAAAGCGCGTTGCGCTTGCCGGGCGGCGTTACTCGTGGTTCTCAGTAACTACGCACGTGGAGCGCCATGTTTTGATATCATGGATATTCACGTTAAATTGTGATCAAGAGCAGAAGGATGTTGTGCAAATACCGTATGAAACCTCGAGCTAACAAGCCGCATGCACCGAACCCCGCGATAGCGCGGTGGTTTCAATTCGAGTATCGCTGGCGCGGGGTCAGTGATGCGGGACGTTATGCCGCAACGCAGCCTTCTGTCCGGTGTTGATTGAGAGAATGAGGGTAAAGCTTGTTACTATACAGGTTCTGTTGGCTGTGTTCGGTGCTGTAGCCGCTGCTTGGTACGCTGTCGCTTCCATCCAAGTGAGCGGCATTGTGTCCACTAACTGGACCGCAGAGGACGTAATCAGGCAGCGCTGTCCGTTACATCTTGTCAAACCGGAGTGGATCAAAGGTAGTGATCAGGGGGACATACTCTTTTCCTGGGTAATTACCGAGACATGGGCTAGACTCGCCGCGGTGTTCGTGTTTTGGGTGATTATCGTTAGCTTACTTGTATGGCGGACGTTACGAAGACGGCAGTATGAAGAAATGGCATAACCAATCGGCTGCAGGCAACGCCGGGATCACGTCTCGGTTGGCAATCGAACATCATTGGCCCGGCCTGCCTGAGCCGGGGCGTTAGGCGACTTCCCACATATGCATTGGTTTGAGGTTTTCATCGGGATAGCGTTTGGTCTTGGTGGATTACTGGCAATACTGGGCTCTTTGGCGTGTTTTATCGACAGATCATTCATCATGGGGCTTTCAGTTTTGAGCTTCGGTGTTTCTTTTGTTGTTTATGGAGTTCTTCATTTTGCGAAGGGCATCGGGGCAGAGTGGGCACCACGTTTGCAGAGGGATTTGTTTTTTGGTTTGCAGTTCCTTGTCTTGTTTTTTGGTTGTTGGCTTGGAACGCAGACCGTCGTAAAAAGAAAAGATGAGACCGTCCCCTAACCAGAGCGTGGATCCAAGCGCCGATAGCGCTCTCTCTTTGCCAGTAAACTTTTTGGTTCGCGTGAGTCGCAGGTCGGCGCTGGCTCACGCAAATCGTTAGCCTTCATAATCATGTTTTCGTTTTTCAATAAAAAGAACCCTGCCACCGAAGGGGATTTTGCTGCCAAAGGCAAAGTTTCCATTTGGATTGGCGACCTTGACGATGAAATGGAGCTTCTGAACTACGTCGAGGCAGACGATGGTTTCGGTGCAGACTTTGGGTGCGTGCTTCGGGATAGCCGGGAGCTTACAGTCGAACTCCAGCCGAAACCCCTGCGAGAGCTGCTTTACGGGTTCTCTTATTATAAAGATTTCCTGGATGAGATTTTGACGCGAGCGGGTGCAGACGTTGAGGCGCACTGTGCGGTCGTATCCTATGCCTCAGACTACACACTGCTGGGTATCACACCTAAGCCGAACACTCGGCTGAGATTTATAGGTGTAGCATCGTTCGGACAGAACCATGACGGCATAACAAAAAAAGGAATGTAGATAACTTGGAGCGAAGCGCAGAGTTATTTGCATTCCCGGGTTGAACGAAGCTGCGGTTGGACTCAGGGCGGGGTGGAATGGCCGTGAGGGGCTGTTTGCGGAAAGTTTTTTTGGGTCAGGATACTTCGGGGCGGTGATCCGGTGTTTTTCTTTTGACGACGCGGCGGTTTGGGATGCAACGGTAGGTTTCTCGATCTTCTGGTGAGCTGCGGCAACGCTTTCCATTCCCTTCCATGGTTGCAGGCGGGTCAAAATCCAGTCTCGGGACAAAGTGTGGCGGTTCACGATAGTTATGACGAGACCAGAGACGTTTGAGTTGAGCTTTCCGAGAGCGTTCGGTATTTTTCACGCATGAGCATGACCGTTGAACAAATTGCAGCGGAAGCGCTTTCTCTTCCGAGCGAGGCGCGTGCGCTCCTCGCTGACCGTCTCGTGGAGAGCCTTGACCCGGCAGAGGACGGCTACGTTCGGCAGCTTTGGGCCGCCGAGGTTGTGCGTCGCCGTGATGACGTTCGTAGCGGGCGCGTCAAAACTATTCCCAGCGACGAAGCTCTTGCTCGCGTTCGACGCGCTGTCGCGCGATGAGATATGAGTTTCATCCCGAGGCTCTCGACGAGTATGAGGACGCGGCGCGTTACTACGCCGGTTGTCAGGACGGCCTTGAGCTTCGATTCATCGATTGCGTCGAGTCGGCGTTTCGTCAGGTCTCCGAGGCTCCGACGCGCTGGCGTCTCTTCGAGCAGGACGTGCGGCGGTGCCTTGTTCATGTTTTTCCATACGCCGTGCTCTACTCCATCGAGTCCGACTACGTGCTCATGATAGCGGTCATGCACTGTAGCCGGGAGCCAAATTATTGGCGTCATCGCATCGCACAAAGCGCCTAACAAAAAAAGGAATGTAGATAACTTGGAGCGAAGCGCAGAGTTATTTGCATTCCCGGGTTGAACGAAGCGGCGGTTGGACTCAAGACGGGGGTGGAATGGCCGTGAGGGGCGCTTTGCGGAAAGTGTTTGGCGACGGGATTCTTCAGGGAGGTGAGCCCGTGTTTTGGTGAGGCACGAGCCTACCCTGGGTAAGCGTCGACGATTGAACCACCAACCGCAACGCAGTTGGGTCTTTCTGCCGCCACCCTTCAGTTGTTTTGTTGTGTAAACATAACCAGGAATGGGATGAACGATATGTGTGGGATTGACGCAACCGCGTTGCGGTTGATGAGGCACACGATTCACTTTACCCAGGGTAGCTCGATGCCTCGCAACCGCTGGGCTTTGAGGCGGAATCCCGTTGGGATTCAGAAAATGCCAATGGCAATGCCACAATCTCCGAATCGATGTCCCGCACTTGCAGACGCAGATTCTTATATGCATGATCCTGTCTCAGTTATGGACGATTATTTGTTGACCTGGCCTGCCTGAACCGGAGCGTTGGGCTTCTACGTAAATTTGACATGAGCAAAGGTAAGAAACAGAACATTGGGTTTTTGAACTTTTTCAAACTTAACTTTTTGTATGGGCTAGCGATCGGCCAACTGCTGGGCATTTCGTTTCTGATTGCAGCCATCTGCGGATTTCCGGTTCATCTAAATCTCGGTTCATGGAAGATCGATGGATTACCCGCCGGTTTTGGCTGCTTCGTTCTATTCGCACCGATTCTCGGGCTTATTTTCCTCATCACTGCTCCGATCATGTTTTTGCCATTTACACTTGCGTCTCATTTGTTTGGAGGGTTCAAGGCGTCACGGTGAAAGCCCCCGCCTGCCTGAGCGGGAAGCGTCAGGCCAATTGACCACACAATAAAAACATAACACCATTTGTTTATGAGATTGAGCGACGGGACAAAGTTTCGCTGGGGCACGCCGAAGTATTCACGATTGACCACCCAACTTTATGGAGCGGGTGGTATGTTCGGGATTTTTTCCTGGTTTGTCGCAGCGCCAGCCAAAGACTGGCTTGGAGGAATTGGAATTCTCTCGATGGCAGGAGGAGCTGTGGTTTACCTCGCTGGCATGATTGCCGAACGCAAGGAGTGGGAAGCGGCACACAAAATTGCCACGAAATGACGTGCCCTAACCAGGGGCAACCGCCGGTTGCGCGGTCTTTTTAAGTCTTGAGTCACAGGCCGCCGGCGGCTCACGCTGGCGTTAGGCGTAGCGTTCACAATGATCAAACACACACGGACTGGTCGGGATGCCACCGACATGGAGATTCAAGAAGCGGAGAGAGTTTTGAGTCTTACTCCCTTTCAGCAGCGAGGTCATCCGTCAGCTGTGCCTGCGGACCATAGCAAGCTCTCCCACATCAACACCTACGGGAGTTTGCCGGAGTTTTATCTCGACCAACCGTTTACTTGCCGCAAGTGCGGCAAGAGAGAGATTTGGAGGGCCAGAGACCAGCAGTGGTATTACGAAGAGGCAAAGGGACACATTGATGCCAGGGCAGTTGAGTGTCACGACTGTCGCACCGCGAAGAAAAAAGTGAGAGGTGTTGATGATGCCGTCTAACGAGGAAAGAATCCAGACGGATGGCAAGATCCAGGGGAAGCTTTCACCGCAAACGTCCCTAATTTCTGCCTTTTACTCCCCCAAATTCTGCTCTCGCAGCCTTTGCTGCGCATGGAGCATCGCGGTGGTCTTCAGCGTTCGGGTGGTAATGGTGTGGATGGCATCCAGGCGTTCCGTCAGAAGGGAACGTAATTCATCGGGATTGGGCACCTTGGAGAGATCTGGAGGAGTGGAAAGGAGATGAATCGCTTCCACGAGTTGCCCGAGCGTCTCAATCAGGTTTTTGTCCTGCTCCCGCCTTTGGTTTGCGGAATCCTGAACGATGCGTGCAATCTGTTCCAGGGTGACGGGGCAGCCTTGGAGGTCCTCGCCAAAGATGGTTCCAAGGATTTCTTCCCCGACCAACATTGAGAGCTTATCTGGTTGAGCGTCTGAACTCATTGAGCAAAACGTCGCACGACGAAGCCTTCTTGAATAGAAATTAATCCGCCCACAAAAAAAGCCGGGAGCAGGCTCCCGGCTCGCAGAAAAGGTGCTGTAAGCTTATTGGCAGATCACTGACGGGGCACCGGTACCTTGATTGGCCCACCAACTGATTGCTCCACCACACGGTCCGGAAAAGGGATCGTCCGCGACTCCGTTCTTGCGCGGTTCAAAATGCAGATGGAGGCCGGTCGAGCTTCCCGATGTTCCTACGCCGCCGATCAGCTCACCGCAGGCGATGGCAGATCCCACCGTTTTCGCGGTGACTGACCCCACCGTCATGTGCCCATAGTAGGTCTTGAATAAGTCGGCATGGGCGAGTCGGACGTAATTGCCAAAGCCGCCGCCATCCGGGCTGCCGCGATAGCCATCGCCGAAACCGTCGATTTTATAATCCAGCGTTCCCACGGCCGCAGAATAGATTTCGCGTCCACGCGGGCCACCTGAGAAATCGGTTCCCCGGTGACCGTCGTAAGATTGTGTGCTGCAGTTCCAGGCTTTTACTTTGCCCCCTTTTTCAAGGTCGTAGTAGTAGTGGACCGAAGTATCAGATGAGAGCGGCAGACGAAAACGCACTTCTGCGTTCATCGTCGTAGCGAGGAGTAACGCTCCAGCCAGGAGACGACCGGTCATTTGAATAGCTCTGGGTGTTGAGTTTATTTCCATGGGAACAACTTTCGATTTAGGGTTTTGTCTTTTTTGGGGAATGCGTCGATTAAGACCCGAAAGGCCGAAACAAGTCAATGGTCTCGACCCTGAGACCGGGTGGTGGATTTTGGGTTTTTGTTAGGAATTCCTTGTGAGTGGGTTGCAGGCTAATGGCGAGGGTGCCGAAGGTGGAAGGATGTTTTTTCAGGTTGTCCCAGCGGGACAGATCCTGCCTACCCGTTGAAGGGCATTTTCCTGTTTCCGCAACGACCTGAAACGCAGGTTTCATGTGCGCGCGGGATCCGCAATGGCCTGTAACGCAGGTTTCACATGCGCGCGGGATCCGCAACGACCTGAAACGCAGGTTTCAGGGTCTTGTCCGGGAGAAAAGGGCCTATTTAAAGGGGGAAATGGCCTTGGACCGGATTAAAAAAGAGTTCGTCTGGCACAAATCGCACTCCATTTTCGGATATATCCGGTACAATGAGACCCGGTATTCTGCCGTTTTCCGGGAGGGCGATCGTTCCGGCGAGGTCTGTTTCGGGGAAAGCCAGGTCAAGGTGAAAGCCGTTCAATCAGCCAATTTTTCTCGCTCTGCCTGGTGTAACGGAAGCGATCGTGGAGCCGGTTCACTCGGCCCTGCCAGAATTCCACGGTTTGCGGTGACATTACATAGCCGCCCCAGTATTCAGGGCAGGGGACGTTCTCACCCGGATACTGTTTCTCCATTTCCTCGAATTTTTGTTCCAGGAACGAACGATCCGGGACGACTGTCGATTGCTGCGAAACCCAGGCGCCGAGTCGACTCCCGACCGGACGCGCTTTAAAGTAAAGTTCTGACTCTGCCTGCGGTACCTTCGATATAGTTCCCCGAATCAGGACCTGCCGTTCCAGTTCTTTCCAAAAGAAAACTATGCAGGCATGTGGATTGTCCGCCAGTTCGCGACCTTTTTGGCTCAGGTAGTTAGTGCAAAAAATGAAACCGCGTTCATCGAAGCTTTTTAGAAGAACGGTCCGGGCAGACGGTTGACCTGATTTATCCGCGGTGGCAATGGTCATGGCGGTGGGCTCCGGCACGTTGGCGGCGACAGCTTCGTTGAACCATTGTTCGAATTGCGCGAGGGGCTGTGTGGCGAGATTGCGTCTTCGGAGCCCCGACATCGTGTATTCTTTTCTGAACTCGGTCAGCGTCATAGTCGCATTCAAGCACCGCCTCCCGGAGAAACAAGGGGCAAAGTTTGGCATTTCCTTTGTGTGGTAAGAAACATGGAGCGGAAGCTCCCAGTCAAAAGGTGGGGCATAACCTGCCGGTTTGCCCTGACTTCTGCCTTTCCGGTTCGCGCTACAATTCAGAAACGGATATGATGAACACGGCCCTTGTAAGGCCATTCTTCGCAGCTTGAGTTAGGCCCGCCCGGACTGGATTTTGTCGCACATACTGCCACTTCTGGGCATAGCTTTCATCATCTCGTAAGCGGTGATGAAAACCCGTCCTGAAATTTACCGAGTTCCAATCCTGTTTTAGCAAAGCAATCTTTCCAATAACCCATCCAACGTTCGATTGTGAATCGAAGGTCCCTAGGCGCAAAAGAGATGCAAATGATCGGGCATTAAATAAATAATCAATGACCATCCACGCAGTTGCTTTCTTTTCCCAGATTCCGTGAAGGGCATTTTGGGCAGATGCTTGAGCAAGCCATCTCTCTCGCGATTGTAGAGGTTCACCGTCAGAAACACCCAAGCCGGCTGTCCCGAAAATATATGGACTCCCTTTGCAGGTGTTCTCGACCAGGTTCGCGCATCGTATGTTCCGACATCCGCTCTGCTCTAGCAAAGTCAACCCTTCCAGAGAAGGCAAAGATCAGGGCAAACCGGCAGGTTCTGCCCCACCAACTTTTGACTGGGAGCTTCCGCTCCAGGTCTCTTGCCGCACGTTGTTCGGTCGGTCGGCTGTGCTGGCATTGGAACATTCTCACCCCCACATCCACTTTCCCCATCAACTTTCAATTGAAGCCGGCGCTTGGACCATTAGACTGCCGCGCGATGTTGCTGCTTTTTGATATTGGCAATACCAATACCCATGTCGGCTTGGCCAGTGATAAAAAGGTTTTGCGCCAAACCGATATTCCCACCGCGCTCTGGAAGAACGGCAAAGGATTGCCGTTGCTTAAAGCATTCATTGCTGGAAAGAGGATTCATGGTGCCGCGGTCTGCAGTGTTGTGCCCAAAGCAACTCCTCGTGTCCGCAAGGCATCGCGCAAAGCTTGCGGGGTGGATTGCTTCGAGCTGACCAGTAAAACAATTCGCGGCATCGGCATCGATTATCCGCGGCCCGAAACGATTGGTCCCGATCGACTCGCGAATGCTGTGGCGGCACAGGCGTATTTCGGGGCTCCTTCGCTGGTGGTTGATTTTGGAACGGCCGTGACGTTTGACGTCGTTGATACCAAAGGAAATTACGTCGGTGGCATTATCGCGCCGGGTCTTGCCGCGATGACCGATTATCTCCACGACAAAACCGCACTTCTCCCCAGGATCAAGATTCGTGAGGTGAAGGCCGTCATTGGCAAAAACACCGAGCAGGCGATGTTGATCGGTGCGGTGCATGGCTATCGCGGCCTGATCCGCGAACTCATCGGTGAGCTGAAGGCTGAATTGAAGACGCGCAAGCTCCCGGTCGTCGCCACGGGCGGGTACGCCAAACTGATTTCGACGAAGATGCCGGAGATTACCGCCGTTAATCCGCTGCTTACGTTAGAAGGATTGCGCCTCGTCTGGCTGGCCAATCAGGCTGCCCGGGAGCTCGGTGGTGAAAAGGCCTGTTACCTCACCGATGCAGATTACTGACTCTCGACACTCCAAATCAAAATTGCCACTCTTCGCACCCATGAACCGCATCGTTGAACGTTTCGCCCGCCTGAAAAAAGAAGGACAGAAAGGTTTCGTCGTCTACATCGGAGCAGGCGATCCAAACCTCGAAGCGACCCGCCAGTTGACTCTCTCTTTTGACAAACTCGGTGTGGACGTCGTTGAGTTGGGTGTTCCTTTTAGCGATCCGCTGGCCGATGGCCTCGTCAATCAGCTGGCAGCACAACGCGGTTTGGAATCGGGCACCACGCCCGCAAAACTTTTGGCGACGGTGGCAGAGATTCGCAAAGACTCGCAGGTGCCGATTGTCTTCTACGTCTACTTCAACATCCTCCACAAATACGGTCTGCAGAAGTTCATCTGTGATGCTGCCAGGGCAGGGGTGGATGGATTGCTCGTGCTCGATTTACCGCCGGAAGAATCTGAAAACTACGAAACGCTGATGCGTGATGCCGGTGTGTGTGTCATCTATCTAATCGCTCCGACGACGCCGGAAGAACGGATGCAGTTTATCGTGAAGCGAGGGACTGGATTCATCTATTACGTTTCTCGCGAAGGTGTCACCGGCATGCAGTCCAAAGTCGCAGATACGATTTCGGACATGACCGGAAAGATCCGGAGAAACACTGATTTACCGATCGCCATCGGCTTTGGCATATCCAATCCCGAGCAGGCGAAGAGCGTGTCGGAAAAGGGAGAGGCAATTGTCGTAGGGAGTGCGATTGTGAACCAGATTGCGCAACATGGTAAGAGCGCCGATCTCGTGCAACGCGTTAGTGATTTTGTGAAACCGTTGGTGGATGCCGTGAAAAAATGAAAACTGTAAAATCTGCAAAAGCCGCCAAAGCGGTCGCATCGGACAACAAAGATCGTTTTGTCATCATCATGGCTGGGGGACGCGGTGAGCGTTTCTGGCCGGTCAGCCGCGAGAAGACTCCGAAGCAGTTGATTACCCTTCTCGGAAAAAAGTCATTCTTGCAGCAAACGGTGGAGCGCATTCTTCCGGTCGTGCCGATGAAGAATATCTTCATCATTACCAATGAGGTGCAGGCGCCTACCGTGCGCAAACAACTCCCGAAGTTGCCGAAGGACAATGTTGTCGCGGAACCGATCGGGCGCGACACCTGCGCTGCGGTAACTCTCGGTGCGGCGGTCGTGGGACAGCGTTCAACCAACGCAGTGATGGCGGTGCTGGCGGCGGATCATGTCATCCCTGACGAAAAGAAATTTCAACAAGTCCTCACCGATGCATTCGACTTGGCCAGCCGCGGACAAGTGATTGTCACGATTGGCATTCAGCCGACTGAACCGGCAACCGGTTATGGCTACATCCGCACCGGGAATGTTCTCCCGCCGCCTGCGGGAGTGAAGAATTACAAGACGACTTTCTTTAAGGCCGAGAAGTTCGTTGAAAAGCCGAACTTCGAAACAGCCACGGAGTATCTGAAGAGTGGCGACTATCGTTGGAACGCTGGGATGTTTGTTTGGTCGTTCGTCACGGTGGCGCAGGGATTGGAAAAGCATCAGCCTGAAATGGCGGCTGCGTGTCAGCGTTGGTTTGCTGCCGCAAAAAATCCGGCGAAGCTCAAACGGGTGCTCGCGAAAGAATATCCGGAGATTAAAAAGATTTCGATCGATTACGCCCTTCTCGAGAAAGCGCAGAACGTAGTGGTCGCTGACGGTAGCTTTGAATGGGACGACCTCGGGTCCTGGACCGCGTTGGCGCGTCACATCAAACCCGATGCGGAAGGGAATTGCGCGGTCGGCGATTTCATCCACATCGATGCTGCACGCAACATCATCTTTGACGCTCGCACGAAGAACCGCACTCCCATCGCGGTGGTCGGCCTGCGTGATTCCATCCTCGTCCAAACCGATGATGCTGTGCTGCTCGCGCACAAAAGCCAGGCGCAGAAGATCAAGGAGATGGTCAAGAAACTCGCTGAGTCGAAAGAGTATAAGAAGCTGGTGTGATAGCGGCGGCTGAAGGTAGAGGCTGGGCGCGCGGCTTCGACTGATTTGGACATATAAACAAAAAAGAAGGGAACGTTTACACGTTCCCTTCTTTGTTTGGACGAACTTAGATCTGTTACTGCGCCAGCATCAACTGCAGGCGCATGAACTGCGTCGGCTGCACGGCAGTAGAAACGGTAGAGCGCACCAGCACCCGTTCCGTTCCATCGCCTAGATCGGTTATTGAATGCTCAACCGTCGCGATTGGGTTAGTGAAGCCCACGGTCGCGGAGGCCTGCGTGATGGCAGTCACGCCGGTCGCTGTTTTCGAGCGGATGAATGCCATAACTGGATAGAACTGTCCGCCCACGTTAGCAAAAGCAGAAGGGGATGCGACCCGACGCGCCAACGGGCTGGACGGATTCGATGCAGCGCTATTCGGATTGGTGCCGAGGTAATACTCGAAGATGTTCGAAATACCGTCACCGTCGGCATCCACACCGGCTCCGCTGTTCGCTGGCGTCAGGCCAAACGAAGCGGCCCAGGATTGGAATGGAGTCAGCGGAGGAGCTTCTACTGCATCGCCGGTTAACAACACGAGGTTGTTCACGGTGGTGCCGTTGTAGGTGCTGAATGAGCCTCCCACCCAGATTCCTCCGTTGGCTTCAAGTGCCAATGCTTCGACATTGCTGTTGAAGCCGGTGCCGGGAACGAAGGTCAAATCAAGAGATCCATCGTTGTTGTAGCGAGCGATTCTCGCCCGGGAGGTGAATCCGACCTGGGTAAAGCTACCGCCTACGATGAGCTTTCCATTGGCCTGGAAAACCATTCGATCAGCAGACCCATTCGGTTTTACAGCCGGCCACGACGGGTCCAGACTGCCATTTGCGGTGAGCCGGGCGAAACTCGATGCCGCTGTTCCATTTACATTCTGGAAAAAACCGCTGATCAACGCACCGCCATCATTGAGCGCCTGAACCCCAAGGACCTGGAAATCAGCGGTGGTGCTGAAGGAGGTATCCACGGATCCATTTGTATTGAACCGAACAACATTCTGTCGATTGCTGAGCGTGAAATTACCGCCCGCATACAGGGTGCCGTCACCCAGAAGCGAGAGGGTGCCAATGTTCGGGAACGAAGGAAGGCTGGTGCGGAACGAACTGTCGATGCTTCCATTCGCGTTCAAACGAACAATTCCAGGATAGAGCTGCCCGCTGACCGCACTGAAGTTGCCCCCGATCAGGATTTTACCATCAGGCTGAACCAGAATAGATAACACCCCCTGATTCGGTCCTGTTCCCAATGTCGTCAGGAACGTAGTGTCCAGTGAACCATCGGCATTCAGTCGGGCGAAGTTGGCGCGCGTTTGACCAGCGATGTTGCCGAAGTTTCCGCCTACCAGATACCCTGTATTTTGACGGACAATCACCTCCACCGTGTTATTAGGGGCAGGATTGAATGCGGCATCAACGGTGCCATTGGTATTGAGCAGCGCCATGTTGGCTCGCGCGGTTTGATTTCCATTCTGTCCGGCGGACGAGAATTGACCTCCAATTACGATTCGACCATCGCCCAGTGGCACAATGGCATTGATAGTACCATTAGCCCCTGCTGGATGCGGCGAATTTGTCGACAGATACGCTGGCGGAATAAGGACAGTGATCGTTGCGACCGAGCTGGTCGTAACGCCCATCACATTGCTGGCCACGATGGTATAGTTGCCCGAATTGGTGAGAACGAGGTTCGTGAAGGCCAGACCGGTGTTGGTGGCATTCAGAATCGGGTTGGCTCCATTCAGGAACCATTGATAGGTAATCGGTGCGACACCGGCGACCTCAGCTCTCAGGCTGATGCTGTTGCTGATGTAGGCTGAAATGCTTCCCGGTTGCTGGCGGAAGACGGGCGCTCCGAGAAGGAATAATTCTCCGGGAGAACTTAACCTGCTGCCGGTGCCATTGGAGATTTGCAGACGATAGAGGCCGGCGTCTGCGTTCGCAGCATTGGCCACAGTCAGGGTCGCAGTCGTTGCACCCGAGATGTTCAAACCATCGGTGAGCGCTGAAGCCCCTTTAAACCATTGATAGGTGATGGTTGGGCTGCCAACCGCTTGACCTGAGAACTGCACGGTGGTGTTCGGCAGAACAAATTGATCTGCCGGCTCAGAGGCGAAGCCCAGGAGCACCGGGTCGCCGTTAAGGATGACGAGACTGTTTTCTGCTACCCCTTCCCAGGTAGCGAACTGGCCGGCGACAGCGATGCGTCCATCCGCGAAGATGGCCACCCTGTTTACGTTGGCGTTGTAATCTTCGCCTGTCCCTTGTTGGAAGATGAAGGCGCTGTCTGGCGTCCCATCGGCATTGATTCGGGCGAGGCTGTTGCGAAATGGGCCAAAGGTCAGGAAGTTACCACCGGCTACTATTTTGCCGTTATCCTGAATGGCAATGGTACGAATGACGGCCTGGTTGAAAGCACTGAAATTGGTGACTCCGGCCAGGAAGTTTGTATCCAGAGCACCGTTGCTATTGAGGCGTGCCAACAGTGGTCGGAAAACTCCATTTGGCAGGGTGAAGGTTCCTCCAATCACCACTGCACCGTTCGTTTGCACAGCCAGAGCAATTACAGCTCCTCCGACAGACGGGGTATAACTAAAGTCGACAGCGCCATAGTACGATAAACGATAGAGGGACGCGTTATGTCCACCATAGGAGCTGCTGGAACCCAGCAGGATTCGACCGTCGGGCAGTGGTTGCACTAAAGTTGCGCTGCCGAAATTTGCTATTTCGGAAACGAACGATTCATCGACAGATCCATTGGCATTCAATCGAGCGACGCCACGAGTGTTCGGCTTTCCGCTCACGTTGGCGAAACTGCCGGCGATTAATATTTTGCCATCCGGTTGAACCGCGACATCGCCTACTGACAAATCCGGACCGACTCCAAGGGCGGCGTGAAACGCGGAGTCGAATGTCATGTCCGCGTTGAAGCGCGCGATATATTTCCGATTGATCACACCGTTGCTGACTGAGGTGAAGTTACCGACCACCACCACTTTTCCATCTTTCTGGCGAACGATGTCGGTTACTTGATTGCCCATGCCAGGATTAAACGGGTCCGCCATTCCATTGGATGTGAACATACCGAGGTATTGGCGGTTGATCACGGTTGCTCCGTTTGTTCTAAGCGAAGCAAAAAGTCCACCGACAAGCAGGCTGCCGTTCGGCAACGGCTGCAATGCCAGCATTGAGTCGAAGTTGCTGGCCAAACCGGCATCCTGGAAGAAGCCGGGAGCTGCGCTGGCAGGAGAGACTTGCACATCCACGATTGCATTGTCGCTTTGCACACCTCCAAAACCGTTACTGGCCACCACGGAGTAAGTGCCACTGTTCGCCAGCGTTACATTGGTGATCACTAGATGAGGAGAATTGCCGCCCACGGGTGTTGTTCCTTGATACCATTGGTAGCTAAGAGGTGCTGCGCCATTGACGTTTATAGATAAGAAGATTTTGCCGCCGACAGGGGCACGCACGCCTTGTGGCTGCGTGACGAATTCGGGCAATCCAACCACGCGGAGAAACGCTCCCCGGCTTGTGGCGGAATTGCCGAGACCATCACTGACAACCACCGTGTAGGTTCCTTGGTTTGCCAAAGAAACCCCGCTCAAACTCAGCGTTGCCGTTTGTGCATTGGCGACAACGGCACCGTTGGTGAGGGCGACCCCATCTTTAAACCATTGATAGGTAAGGCCAGTACCGAAAGCAGTGACCGTGAAAATGGTGTTGCCTCCCGGTGCGACGACCCGATCTAATGGCTGGATTGCGATAGAAACTTTCGGTTCTTCGCCGTTCAAACGGACAAGGTAAGGGGCAGAAAGACCTTTGTATTGAGTGAAAGAACCACCGACCCAAATCGCACCGTTCGATTCCAGCGCAACCCTGAGTGCTTCCTGGTTGAAGCCGCTTCCGAGAGCCAGGCTTGTGTCCTGCAGACCATTTGTCTCAAGGCGGGTGAAACGGTTCGAGTGAATGCCGAAAGTGGCGAAGTCACCGACGCCAATCAATCGCCCGTTCGCTTGTGAGGTAATGCTGTTAACGTGCGAGTTGCCGACAGCGCCGCCGAGTAGAATAGTGTCGGCACGTCCACCCGCATCAAATTTCGCAATGCGTGAACTCGGAGAGGTAAATGCCCCGGCCAGGTAGAATCCACCATCCGGCTGCATGATAATGTCGTAAACAGATCCCGAGACACTTACGTTGAAGGTCGTGTCAGAAGTGCCATCTGTATTGATGCGTTTGAATGAGCCGCCCGAGCTATTGTAGGAACTGAACGATCCGCCAATGAACGCTTTACCGTTGGCCAATGGCTGCACTTTATAGACCGAGCCATTGGATCTTGGGAACATCGCCAGATCCGGTGTGCCGTTCTCATTCAGGCGTGCCAGGTAGGACAATCCATAAGGACCTCCCACTGATGTGAAGTCGCCGGCTAACCATATTTTGCCGTCCGGACCGACCGTAACATCACGCACGAGTCCGTTCGGAGCTGTTCCAAGTGCTACCAGGAAGTTGGTGTCCACGGTGAAGTCGGGATTCAAACGAGTCAGGTTGGAGAATGTTACTCCGGCGAACTGGCCGAAGCTTCCTGCGATTAGCCAACGTCCTTTGCTGTCACGTTCGATGTCGTAGATTCCGGGGCCGAAGCCAGAGCCTCCCGTGGCAGTGTTTGTGAACGAAAGGTCGGGGGTGCCGTTTGAATTGACGAGGGCGATATAACTCTTGGGTAGTGAGAAACTCCCGCCGACCAGGGCGCGTCCGTCTCCCAGAGGAACAACTGCCCGAACAGCTCCATTGAAAGCGGTAGGGGGAACGAACGATGTGTCGCGCCGGGTTGGAGAGGCGATCACCGTCAATACAGCGTTGGAACTGTCGGTGAAATGGACGGTGTTCGACACGCGCACTGAATACGAGGCGGAATAGTTGGACTGGACGTTTAACAAAGTCAGCGACGGATTGGTCGCGTTCACAATGTTTACGCCGTTGGAGCGCCATTGATAGGTGATGGGCAGGGCGCTGAATGCGGTGACGGAGAAACTTGCAGAAACTTCTTCCGGACGGGTGATGCTAAGCGGTTGCACGCTGATACGGGGGGCAGAATTGCTATCCAGAATGGTGATCAACTGGTTGGTGGCGAGGCCGTAGAGCACTCCTCCAGTTGGGTTGGACAAACGTAACGAGAATGTTTCGTCTTCTTCGGTGCTGGCGTCGTTGTTGATGCTGACGACAAAAGATTTGGTCCCGGATTCTCCATCCGCCCAGGAGAAAGTTCCGGAGGTTGCCGTGAAATCGGTTCCTGCGCTGGCTGTGCCAGCGATCGTTGCGTAGTCGATACTTACCGCACCGCGTGATCCGGCTGCGCGATCCACAAAAACGGTGAAAGTGCCTGCCTGTTCGTTAATGGTTTGCGTTGCGGTCGTGAAGTGGACGGATCCCACTCCATCGGTCAGCAGGGCAATACGACCACGGGACTGCTGATTCACCGTGGTGAATGCTCCCCCAATTGCGACGCGTCCATTTGCATCAATTGCCACGGCGCGAACAAAAGCGTTGGCGCCTGTTCCGCTGATGAAAATCGGGTCCACAGTTCCATTCGGAAGGAGTCGCAGATAACGTCCGGAGGTGATTCCGTTCCATACCGTGAACGCACCGCCGAGGATGATCCGGCCATCTGCCTGCACCACATGGCTGATGACTGAGCTATCGGTGGTTTGTGCAGGGAAACTGGTGTCGATCAATCCTTCAGCGGTGAGCATCGCCACGTAAGGCAATGGGTTCGTGCTGGTATTAGAAGCCAGGCTCGAAAAACCACCGCTGATAAAAATCCGACCGTCGGGCATGCGGCTCATCTTGCTGATGGTTCCGCCGGCAAACCTGCCGGACCCGATGTAAGTGTAATCACGTGTTCCGTCCGGGTTCAGGAGGAAGAGTTCAGAGCCGGAGGGTGCGCTGGAGCGAAACGCGGACACCAGCGTCTTGCCGTTAGGCATGGCCAACATTGAGTAAACCTGACCAACCAGGGTTGCGTTGGTGTAAGTGGTGTCGTTGGTCCCATTCGGCATGAGGCGCCGTACAAAATTGACTTCGCCGACCAATACCTTTCCGTCGGCTTGCGGGATTGTCGTATAAACAAAGCTGGAAGTGACGTTCGGGACAAAGGAGGCATCCAGAGAGCCGTCCCCGTTGAGTTTGGCTACGCGGCTTCGATTAGTTCCGTTGTATTGGGTAAAATTGCCGGCAATGATCCATTTTCCATCAGGCGTCGGCGTGAGGGATTGGACGATCGCGCTGGAACCGGTGGCACCGGCTGCAGCGGCAGGGAAGGCTGTGTCGCGGGATCCGTCCGGGTTGAGGCGGATAACGTTGACCGGCAAATTAGTGCCGCCGTATTGACTAAAAGCACCGACACCGACCAACTTTCCATCTGCCTGGAATTGCACATCGTAAACATCACCATTTAAACCGGTTCCGGGGGTGGTGAATTGTGGATTTGGCAAACCGGCCGGGATAATGATCGTCAATGTGGCGACGGAGCTGGTGATGGCACCGATTGAATTGGAAATCACGACGGAATAATTCGGGCCAAAATTGGTCTGTACATTCGTCAAAGACAGCAAGGGTGAGGTAGCTCCAAGGATCGGGACGTTGTTGGAAAGCCACTGATAAGAGACTGACAGAGCGGAATCCACACCGACAGAGAAGAGCACAGGGAAACTCAGATAAACCGACTGCGATAGCGGCTGGCGGGTGATCGTCGGAACAGAATCGTCGTCTTTAATGGTTACGGTAGCCGTGCCATTAACACCAATGGTGGCGCCGCCAGTGGGTGAAGACAGAGCTACCGTGAAAGCCTCAGAACTTTCGGAGATGGCATCCGCCAAAATGGGGATGGTTATGGTTTTCTTTCCAAATTCACCCGCTGCCCACGATAGCGTTCCGTTCGTGGTGGTAAAATCGCTGCCTGCTTGAGCTGTTCCCTGGGCCGTTGCAAAGCTCACACCGACCGCGCCGGTCGAACCGCCGAAGCGTGAAACAGTAAGGGTAGCCGTGGCCGCATCTTCATTCACCGTCACGGAAGCAGAGGTAAACTGAAGTTTTCCGGGCCCCGGACTATATCCACCGATCAACCGTCCGATGCCGCTGTAGTTTTGACCGTTGAGCAAGGTCCCGTTCGGATAATTGTCGAGCCATCCGCCGAAGACAATCTTGCCATCCGGAGCGACGGCGAGAGTATAGATATGAATCAAGTCGTTGGTGGGTAGTGGCTGGGGAGCAAAATCGAGGTTCACATTTCCATTGGCATCGATGAGGGCAAGTTCGCCGCGGGGGTGACCGGCCACGTCACGAAAACGACCGGAAATCAGGTGCCCACCTTCGGGCCATGGCTGAATGTCCGCCACCCAACCATGCACGTCGGTGCTTGCGGCGTAGCTGTTATCCATGGAGCCGTCGGTATTCAAGCGAGCAAAGTTGCGAAAAATGTTCGTGCCATCTCCTTCAATGAAGCCGCTAATGAGCAATTTGCCGTCGTCGGTCGGAATTATGGTGTTCACCTGGGGTACGGGAATTTGGTGCTGCGGTGTAAAGGTCGAATCCAAGCTGCCGTTGGGGAGCAATCGGACAATACCCGGAGTGGGAAGGCCGAGCCAGTTGGTGAAGGAACCACCAACATAAATCTTTCCATCATTTTGGACGCCAATACTTTGGACGACCGTGTTGACTCCGAGTCCAGCCGGGAACCCATGGACGAAGTTGGTGTCAAGCATGCCGTCGGTATTCAAACGGGCCAACGCCCAGCGGGAAGTTCCAAGATAGCTGGTGAAACCGCCGCCGAGGAGAATTTTGCCGTCCGGTTGCAAGGCCAGATCCAGTGCATATTTGACTGCCCCCCCATTGATGCCACCACCGGCCGCAATAAACGAAGTGTCGAGCGTCCCATCAGCGTTCAAACGGGCAACGCAGACGCGTGAAACTCCGTTGAAGAAATTGAAAACGCCGCAGATCAGAATCTTTCCGTCCGGTTGCACGATGATCCGATTGATCTCACCGGTGCCAGAATTCGCACCTTCGGTGGGCCCGGTTCCAACATTGGCTGCAAACGCCGTATCAAGCGTTCCATCGACGTTAATGCGGCAAAAACGGGGGACGGGTGTGCCATTGAAAGCCACGAATTGCGCCTGTCCAGCCGCCAATACTTTGCCATCCGGTTGGACCGCCACCGCTTGGATCTGCGGCCATAATTGCGTGCCAATTGCGGGAAAACCGGCGCCACTGCCGACCGCAAACGATTGATCCAAAGCAGCGGAAGGGGATTGTCCACGCGCGGTCAAAGTTAAGGTCAGAAGAAGAACGAATATTTTTAGAAGTTGGATGCCGCAGGCTCTTACAGGTCTCATAATTTCGGTGAATGTTCAGTCGCCAAGCCCTTACAAAGGAGATTTTGACTAATACAATCGCCTAGACTGCATTTCTCACGGCCAAGAGCAAGACCGTAAATGAAAATTTTGGTGCTCTTGAGGTTAGCTCCAAAAGAAAATGACTAAATGTGATCGATTCTTGATAGCCGCTTAAACGGCAGACTGCGAAGTCGCGGGAAAGATGCTTCAAAAAGCAGGTCCTTTCCAATTCGTGTTCAAGTCCCTGCCACAGAGGATATTGAAACCAACTCCTCGTCATCACAAGGGTGGGTCCGCAGGTCCGTCCGACCCGCCCTTGCGATCACAATGGGGGTCCTGCAGGACCGTCCGACCCACCCTTGTGATCACAATGGGGGTCCTGCAAGACCGTCCGACCCGCCCTTGCGATCACAATGGGGGTCCTGCAAGTCCGTCCGACCCACCCTTTTGGTATTGAAACTCACCAGCGGTGAGTAAAAGGTCGTTTGGCCATTTATATGCTACAGGCGGTCAGGGGGGTAAGGGGGAAAAAGTGTTCAGTATTCAGTTTTCAGTATTCAGACCCGATCAAGCGTGATGTGCCATTGATCTGTCGGGGTTGCTCCACCGAACCACTGAACACTGAACACTGAACACTTTCTTGGATTGTGCCACAGCCTGCCCTCCCACTAATGTGGCGCCTTCCATGCAGCCCGTTATGACATCTGCCCCACCGTCGCAGTCAAAAGACACGACGACGCTCAAACAAATTTCTCCCACCCAATGGAAGTCGGGCATCGCGGCGTGGCTCGGATGGGCTTTCGATGGATTGGAACTCCACCTTTACACCCTGGTGGCGGTGCCGTTTGTGGCATTGCTCCTCCATGTGAACACCACCGATCCATCGGTGCGGGAGAAGGCTTCATGGATTCAGGCGGCGTTTCTCATCGGATGGGCCCTGGGCGGGGCGGTTTTCGGACGCATTGGGGATCGGCTCGGTCGCAGTCGGGCGCTGGCCATGACGATCCTGACCTATGCGCTGTTTACAGGCCTTTCATTTTTTGCGCAAAGCTGGTGGCAACTGCTTCTGTTTCGCTTCCTGGCCGCGCTCGGGATTGGGGGAGAATGGGCAATTGGCGCAAGCCTTCTTTCGGAGACGTGGCCCAAGAAATGGCGACCCTGGATAGCGGCTGTTCTGCAGATGGGAGTGAATGTTGGTATTCTCGTGGCCTGTGTGGCGGTGGAGGTCATCACGCGGATGGCGTCGCACATGGGTGAGGTCCATTTCGAGCGTTATGTTTTCCTGGTGGGCGTCGTCCCGGCGCTGCTCGTGTTTTGGGTGCGCAAAAATGTGCCTGAACCGGAGGAATGGCAGCGTGCTCAGCTCGCGGTCACGGCTCCTCCACGCATTCGCGATCTTTTCAGCGGCACCATTCTCCGGACCACGTTGTTGACGATCGTGGTTTGCGCGCTGACGCTCACCGGTTGGTGGGCGTTTATCTTCTGGCATGCCCAATACCTTCGCAGCTTGCCGGAGATCGCGAGCTTAACCTCGGTCGAGCAGCAAAAGCTGGTGACTAAAGTATTCTTCCTGGTAGTGGGTGTTTCTGTCTTTGGAAATTTCTTCTGCTCCTGGCTGGCGAAACGGTTCGGCTACAAGCGCACCATTTGTTATATGTCGCTGGCATTCTTCGTGGGGTTTCTTTGCGCCTTTGCCATCCCGCGGAATTACGAATCGCTGTTGGGATGGTTGCTTTTCATTGGCTTTTGTTCGGGGGTGTTTGGGTTGTTCACGATGTATCTGCCGCCGCTCTTTCCCACGCTGCTCCGCACGACGGGCGCAGGTTTTTGTTACAACATTGGACGGGTTGCCGCTGGTGTTGGAACTATCATTTTCGGGGCAATGTCCGTGCAGGTGGATTTTCGAACGACCTTGTTAGGCACCGGGTTTCTTTTCCTGATCGCCGCAGGAGCCGCACTGTTCCTGCCCGATCTATCGCGAGAAGAAGGCGGGACCAATCGTTGATGGCAATGTTGGATTTGGATTTAGTTTGTCGTTTCTAAAAGAAATAGTTGTCGGTTCGCTCCTCCACTAAGTGCTCCAGGCCGCCATTCCCTGGTCGCCGGACGTCCCGGCGAATGCGACTGTTGAAATCAAGGTATCCGCAGTGAACAACGGAGGCGAGAGTGCGCGAAGCGAGAAAGTGACGGTCGTGAACGGTATAAGCGCCATACCATAACTAACATGAATTATCGAAACGCCGCTCCGGCTTGCTCGGGCGGCTGTTTTAGGACAGCCGGAATTCCCGTTACCCCAATACTCCCTTACTCCAACACTCCGTTCTCTTCCCCCAACTAAGGCTTTCTCTCATATTTGGCTAGGCATGCATTTTGCTTAGCGCTAGTCTGTCAACAGAAAGCTTACGTTCCGCAGAATTGCGGTTATGTGGCTTCGGGCCAAATTCGGAATTCCTGGCTGACCCAATAAATCATATATGTATAGAATCCCCCTTCTAAAGAAGGCGGCCACGCTGGCTGCGCTTCTTCTGGCAACATCCAACTCGCTATTTGCGATTCAATTAGAAGTTTTCCACACTTTTCCCAGTCCAGACGCTCCCGATGTGGGAGATAGCGATAATCGGTATCATGGTAATCATCCATTCGCTGGGTTGGTTGAGGGGGATGGTGGATATTTGTACGGCGCTGCGAATAACCACGACAGTTCTGACTCTTACCGCGCGCAAGGCTGGGCCTATAGCATTTCCCCGGCTGGAGAATATCAAGGCTATGAAGGTTGGGGTTCCATGTTATCTCCCCTCTCGTCGATGATCCGGGCGACGGATGGCGCCTTCTATGGCACTACCAAGTTTGACGGTAATTATACAGCGGGCACAGTCTACCGGTTCACCCCTAATGGTGGGGTCGACATCATTCACGAATTTAATTGGGCGGACAATACCGGCTTCCAACCAGCCTGCCAACTGGTGCAGGGTTCCGATGGTTTGCTTTATGGAACAACGCCCACCGGAGGAGACGGTGCGACCTGGGGCACCATCTTCAAAATGACCACCAACGGAGCCATCACTTTTCTCCATCGGTTCAGCGAAGGGGCAGGAGAGATGAACGCCGGTTTAGTCGAAGGCGCTCCCGGCGAATTCTACGGCATGGGGCTCGACGGTGTCTTCAAAATTACATCAGGCGGCACTTATACTCTGTTTCATGCGATGGCGCTGGGGCATCGAGAATCGAGTTTGACCAGGGGTAGCGACGGAAACTTGTATGGGATCGCAGACGATCGATTTTTTCGGCTCACTTTGTCCGGTGATTACAGTTTGCTCTATTCGTTTTCGTGGCCGAATGACGGGGCGCAGTTCACAGGAGGAATTGTGCAAGGAACAAACGGAGCCTTCTACGGTACCGCTGCAGCAGGCGGTGCACATGATAACGGAACGCTCTTTAAGCTGACGACCAACGGAACGATGACGGTTCTCCACCATTTTTCCGGTCAGGGTGACGGTGGTGCGCCGCACGGGAAACTGTTGTTGGCAAGCGACGGATATTTCTATGGAACGACCTTTTATGCCGACGAATTGAACCCGTCGGGGGGCTATAGCTCGGGTATGTTTGGTACCATTTATCGTTTTCGGGATATCGATAGTAAGCCCACCATTTTAGATTATCCGGCAGACAAGGCAGCGCCGGTGGGCGGAACTGCAACGTTCTTCGCCCAGGCTGCTGCCGGTTTGGACCTATACTATCAGTGGCAGAAAGATGGAACCAATCTGCTCAATGGAGGGAAATATTCGGGGGTGAACGCACAGGTGTTGACGATCACTAATCTGGCACATTCCGATGCGGGTCAATACAGCATCTTCGTCACCAACAGTTTCGGCACCACGAACAGCCAGGCGGCAACTTTGACGATCATTGATAATGTGGTGGCGCATTCCTCCACCAACGTCAACGCAGGGTCCACTGTTAGCTTTACATTGGTGACCAGCGCGCAATCCCCGACTGGGTTCCAGTGGCGTCGAGCGGGCACTAATCTGAACAATGGACTGAATGTGACCGGAGCTACCACACCGGTTTTGACCTTGAGCAATGTTCTGCGAGCGGAGGCGGGTGCCTATTCTGTCATCGTTTATACCGCTGCAGGTGCAGTGATCAGCGCCCCGGTCCAGTTGACGGTGAACGATCCCTTTGTTTCACAGCATCCGGTCAGCATAACGAGGACGGAGGGTGCGACTGCTACCTTTAGCGCGACTGTTCTTGGGACAGGGCCGATCACTTATACCTGGCTCAAGCGCGTTTCGACAAATTCGTTCCTGATTCTTCCCGAGGGCGCAAAATATTCCGGGGTAAATACCTCGACCTTACAGGTTCATAATGTGGCGGAAGCCGATGAGGGCAATTATTCCCTCAAGGTACAAAGTCCTTACGCAGGTCTGTTCTTTACCTCAACCGAAGCCTTCCTGACCGTGCTTGCCTCTGAGGCGCCGCCACTTATCCTTTCAGGACCAGTCAGTCAAACAGTGGGCCGCTTCACGAACGTCACCCTTTCGGTTCTGGCGACCAATGCAGGAACCTATCAATGGAGCAAAGGTGGGGATGTCCTTGCGTCGGCAACCGGATCAACCCTGACGCTCAGCAACACGCAGCTTTCCGATAGCGGAGCCTACACGGTCACAGTTTCCAATGTGTTTGGCAGTGTCAGTGCGACGGCGAATATTCAGGTCGTATTGATGCCACCGGTCATTACCGTGGCTCCGGTCAGCGTCCAAAGGCTGCCCGGCGCGCTGGTCGGTTTCACCGTGACAGCCACCGGCCCAAATAACACCTTTCAATGGTATAAAGGGGCTGCCCTTATGGGTGGCAGGACTGCGGCAACTCTCGTTATCGGCCCGGTTCGCGAGGAAGATTCCGGTGATTACACGGTGGTCGTCTCGAACGTGGATGGTACTGTCAGTGCCACTGCTTCGCTGTTGGTAAGCGGCGCTGGCACTTATAACGGTCTGTTCTGCCAGACGAATGGAATCTCGCATGACAGTTCGGGTTTCATCGCCTTTAAGCTCACCACCAACGCAACGTTCTCCGCAAAGATCACAGTGGACGGCAATGCCTTCAGTATTACCGGCAAGGTGGGTGACGATGGCACGGCGAGAAAAACGGTTAGTCGAGGGCTGTTCGGAAAGTCCTCGTTGTCCGTCATCCTGCAGGTCACAAACGTTGGCAACCAGATCGTTGGAACGATCAGTTCGCCGGATTGGACGGCAGAGGTCCTGGCTGATTATGCGGCGTTCAGCAATACCACTCCCACCACGAATAACGGGCGCTATACCATGCTTCTCCCGGGGTTTGCCGACGCAAACGAAGGACCTGCTGGTTATGGTTTTGTCACTACATCGGTTTATACCAATGGAAGAGTGGCTCAGAGTAGTTACTTAGCTGATGGCAGTCGTCCAGTCGTCATTGCTCCGTTGCTCTCCCAGGAGGGCACCTGGCCTTTATACATGCAGGGTTATCCCAGCAACGTTTTGAAGACGAATGGCGTGTTCACCAAAGAATACCAAGGTTCAGTGATGGGGTGGGTGACGCTCTCAAACTCGGTGCCGACTGGAAAGCTGAGCTGGAACAGACGCGGCATAGTCTCAGCCTATTATCCGGCCGGTTTCACCAATGACTCCCATGTGATCGGATCGAAGTATGTCTTTACCAAAGGGGAACGAGTCCTGGCGATTACGAACGGAACGGCGACGCTCGAGGAAGGCAACCTCACGCTACCAGTAGCGAACACGTTCCTGCTCACGACCAATAACCAATTCCTGGCATCTCCTGGAAGTCTTGGTTTGAAAATGTCGTT
Source organism: Limisphaerales bacterium (assembly GCA_046597605.1). Lineage (GTDB taxonomy): Bacteria > Verrucomicrobiota > Verrucomicrobiia > Limisphaerales > JACDHS01 > JACDHS01. The sequence goes on from JBKJKE010000160.1 coordinate 28,912, forward strand.
CAGTGCCACGGCGGGTATTTTGAGTGGATCCTTCAGCAACACGACTACCGGTCTCCGGACCATTTTCCGGGGTGCAGTGTTACAGGATCAAAACGTCGCTGGTGGTTATTTCCTCGGAACGAACCAGGGCGGGCTGATCTTGCTGGAAAAGAACTAAGCCTTCCGCAATCTACCGAAACTACGAGTCGCGTGTTGGGTCCTCCCCGACACGCGACTTTTTCTTTTTTCGCTTCGGCTCAGAAAAAAGGCCGCCCGAATTGCTCCGGACGGCCTTTGTAAAAAAAGTTGTGTTAGATCAATCGACGGCATTCGCCATCCATCAACTTGAGTGCTTCGTCGATGATTTCATCTTTCACATCCAGCACCGGGCGCAGACGGATTGATTTCTCACCACATCGGACGACGAGCAGGCCGAGTTCGTAGGCGCCGGTCCAAAACTTGTCGCGCATCTGGCGGTTCGGAAGATCAAATGCGAGCAGGAGCCCCATTCCGCGGGTGGCGGAAATGGTGTTCGGATACTTCGCGGCAAGCGCTTCAATTCCTTTTTTGAACAGGTCCCCTTTGATCCGGGCGTTCTCGACCAGCTGTTCCTGTTCGATGACCCGGAGATTGTGGGTCGAACGAACGTAGTCGGTGAAGTTACCGCCCCAGGTCGAATTGATCCGGCTGGGGAGGCGGAAAACGTTGTCTTTCACTTCATCCATGCGCGGGCCGCCCATGATTCCGCAGACCTGGGCCTTTTTGCCGAAGCTCAAGAGGTCGGGCATGACGCCGAAATGTTCGCAGCACCAGTTCTTGCCCGTAATGCCCATCCCAACCTGCACTTCGTCGAAAATCAAGAGCACGTTGTTTTCATCTGCGAGCGTACGCAACGTTTGAAACCATTCTTTGCGGAAATGGCGATCGCCCCCTTCGCCCTGGACGGGTTCGATGATGATCGCAGCAATATCATCACCTTTGCGGGCGAGGACTTCGCGGATTTCAGCTTCCGCTTTCTTTTCCTTGGCGACGGCATCTTCAGTGCGCTTCGGTTCGGGAAGAGAAAAATCGACAAAGGGAGCGGAAACGCGCGGCCACGGGAACTTCGCAAAATATTCGACCTTCTTCGGGTCGGTGTTGGTGAGGCTCATGGTGTAGCCGGTGCGTCCGTGAAAGGCACCTTCGAAATGAATGAACTCCGTGCCACGTTCACCTTTACCGGCTGCGAGGTTCTTGCGGACCTTCCAATCCATGGCCGCTTTCAGTGCGTTCTCAACTGCCAATGCTCCGCCTTCAATGAAGAAGTAGCGTTCAAGCGGTTTCAATGGCATGACCCGGGCAAACGTATCGACAAAGGTAGCGAACTGAGTCGAATACATGTCGGAGTTCGCGATCTTGATCTTTGCGGCCGTGAGCAACTCGGCTTCCACATCGGGTCTTGAAAAATAGGGATGATTGTAGCCAATGGGTTGGGAGGCGTAGAACGTGTAGAGATCGACAAAAGAACGTTGCGTCGGGAGATCCACCAGGCGAGAACCGCGGCTCTTTTCCACATCGATGACGAGCTTAAAGCCGTCCACGAGGATGTGTTTCTCCAATTCGCAAATAACAGACTCTCCGGGGATGTTCATGCTTTTCGGATTTAGCTTGCTGGTGCTGAGTTGTTCGGAAGTCGACATAGGCAAAAAACCAAAGTTAAGCGTGTAGGCTAGTTCTTTGTTTTTATCACTTTCAAGAAAATATCCCCTTTAAATACAGCTCTTGCAACCGATATCGATCTTGTGACGGCAGTCACATATGTGCCAGCGCGTTAGGATCAAACGCCTTGCAGTGTAGGATGGAGTCGGACATCCGCCCTCAGCCTCATCCTACGGTTTGTCTGGCGGTGGTCTGATTCCATGTTCCAGGTAAAGTGGTTCATGCTGTGCACATGAAATTTATTGTTTCTATGTTGGGTCTGGCTGCTTGCCTCGCAAGTGGGGATGTCCTGGGGCAGAACACTCCGCCAACGGTCTCCGGGCCTGGAGTGATCAGCGTAGAACAGAATGTATCGCGGTCGATTGCTTACTCTGAGCTGATCAGTCTCACAGGGGCTCGCGATGCGGATGGTAACACTCTGAAAGTCTACATCACCGCACTTGTTAACGGATCCATGACGAAGAACGGCAGCGCAATTGTGATGGGCGACACAACTGTGAGCGCCGGTGAGTCGGTGTTGTGGACTCCGCCGCTGAATGCCTACGGCACCGTGGTTGCATTCAAGGTGCGTGTGTCCGATGGCTTCTCCTACTCAGCCATGGCTGCCACCATCAATGCCACGATCAGTGGCAATACCCCGCCCACCCTGTCCGCCATTGATACTTTTTCCCGCGCCCAGTTCCGTCACGCATTGAAGAATACGCCGTATTACATTTCGTATGACCGCCTGCTGGAAGCATCAGACTTGGTGGACGCTGATGGTGACGCGTTGAACTTCGTAATCGGAAGTGTCGGGACAGGATCTTTGACGATGGATGGAGCGCCGGTTGTCGCGGGTCAAACTGTGTTTGGCGCTGGAAAGACGCTGACGTGGACGCCCAGCCAGATCGGTGCCTTGGTAACTGCCTTCAGCGTCCTCGGATTTGATGGCAAAGACCGTTCCAGCTCTGCAGTTCCGGTTCGCGTAGAGGTCATCGATCCAACTCCCGTCTTTCGCAAAGGAGCTGATGTTATTGTCCTCCGCGACTCATTGGACAACGTTATCTGGGATTGGGCTCAAAACATTGGCCCTGTAAACAGCGCGTTGCAATTCGAAGTGAGCACGGACAAGCCCGGGCTCTTCCTCTATCAGCCCGAGATTACGCCAGATGGCGCGCTGCTGTTCTCACTCGATGGTATTCAATACGGCGTCGCCAACATGACTGTGGTCCTGGTGGATGACGCAGGTCGTCGCAGCCTTCCGCAATTATTCAAAATTACCGTTGGTTTTGTGAACTATCCGCCGACTTTTTCACTAAACTCGGATGTGGTTGCTCCTGAGTATCTCACAGCCATAAACAGTGTGAATGGGTTCGCAATGGATATCGATCGCGGTGCCCCTAACGAAACGGAAGTAGTGAAGTTCGAAGTTATCACGGATTCCCCGGCGAGTTTCCTGACCAAGCCGACGATTACCCCCGCGGGAACATTGACCTATCGCCTCGCGCCCACGGCCACAGGGACGGCGCGGGTCACAGTCATCGCCAATGATGGCAAAGCACGTTCCGCTGCCCAGTCCTTTTCGATCCAGGTCCCTGCCAGCCCTTTCGCCAGCGACAAGGGAGTCTATTCGGGATTGTTCTTTGAAGCAGACCAGGTCCGGCACGAGAGTTCCGGTCTTTTGACTTTGAATCTGACGGATCGAGGCGCTTGCTCAGGAAAATTGCTCGTCAACGGTGCGGCTCTTAGTTTCGCCGGAGCCTTTAACATGGACGGCATTGCCAACTTCGCTGTGAAAAGGATGGATGCCGCACCGCTGCAAGTCGCCCTGAAGTTGGACGGAGGACAGATGACCGGTGCGATTGCCGAGAGCAACTGGAGTGCAGGTGTCGAAGCTGAAAAAGCTTTCGTTGGCGGAGCCGCGAATGCCGGAAAATACACGATGGTTTTCGGAAAAGGGACAGGACCGGTCTCCGGCAATGGCGCTTTCGCGTTCAGTGTCTCCCCGAACGGACAGGTCTCGGTGAGCGGTTCAATGGCGGATGGCGCGATGGTTAGTCAGAAAACTTTCATTAATTCAAAGCTGCAATGGCCGTTCTATCGTTCCCTTTATGCCGGACGTGGTTCAGCAATTGGATGGGTTTCGATTATTCCAGAGAACATCGGCGGCACGATCAGCTGGAGCAAGGGTGCATCTGACTTGATGAGCGGGGCTTTCGAAGCTGAATTGCCAGCTGTTGGTTCTGAATTCATGACCAATGCGCCAGTGCTGTTTGCTGGAAGTCGGCAGCTGTCCATTGGTGGTGGCTCGATGGTTAATGCCTCCGCGGTATCAGTCAAAGTGGCAGGACTTTCCGTTGGTGGTTCGGGTATCAGTATTTCCGTGAATGCAAAAACGGGTCTTGCGGGCGGAACCTTCATTCATCCGGTTTCGAAGGTCAGCGCGAAAGTGGTGGGGGCTGTCCTGCAGAACGTGAATGATCTGAAAGGCTACTTCATGGAGCCGGCCGCAGTTGGTGGAATCAGTCTTCAACCCTGAAGTACCTTTTCAACTTCGGGGAAACCGGCGTAAGCTACTCCGGTCAACTTATAAATGGTGAGTTGCCTAAAGGAGTGAAAACCACACCCGAGCAATATAAAGCGCTGTTTGCAAGAAAGCGTGCGCTGGTCGAGAAGGAGCGAATCGGGTTCGCGAAAGCTCTGCACGACGACGTGAGTCAGAGCATGACCGTGCTGACCATTGAACTTGCCCTCCTGCAACACCGCCTCGGACCGGAACATCCGGAAGCAACAAAAGTATCCGACCTCCTGGATCTGGTGACTAGTGTTAACAAGTCTGTTCGCGATATCACCAATGACATCCGGCCCAAAATTCTGGACGAGTTTGGATTAGTGGCAGCGTTGGGCTACGAGTGCAAACGGGTGCAGCGAGAACGCGGCGTTCGGATAACTTTTTCAAGTGGCGTTGAAGACATTGCGTTGCCGCCTGACGTAGCAACAGAGGTCTTTCGGTGGGTTCAGCTCGTTGTTTTAGAACTCATCGGCAAAGCGAAAGCTACGAATTTCACGATGGAACTTTCTTCCTCAGGGGGCATTCTTGAGCTGCGAATCAGTGCGGATGGGGAGGCTCTCTCCTATCAAAAGCTCCGAAGTGACGATCCTTTGAGTTTGCTCAGTTTGGAAGAGCGGTCTGCCTGGATTGGCGCGACAATTGAAATTTCTGGGAATGAGCAAATCGGAACCACCCTGGTTTTCAAACTGCCGCTGCCTACGGGTGGTTAAAGATCCACAAGGCGGTGCTTGATCGCGTAGTGAATCAACTGGGCATTGGTCTTCATATTCATCTTTTCCAATATCCGAGCCCGGTAGGTGCTGATTGTTTTGATGCTTAACGAAAGCGCTTTGGATATTTCCGTCGGAGTCTTCCCTTTGCCCAGCATGGAGAGGACTTGAAACTCGCGATCCGATAATTCTTCGTGAGGCAGATTCTCGCTGGGGGAATGAAGCTGGTTCACCAACATCTGGGCGGCCATGCTGGTCACATGTTTTCCACCGGCGAGAACGGTTCTGATTGCTTTCACCAATTCCAGGTGGGTGCTTTCCTTGGGAATGAATCCTGCAGCACCTGCTTTCAGGACGCGGACGACGAACTCCTCTTCACTGTATGCGCTCAACATCAATACCGGTAGCTTGGGGCGCATCGCTTTGATATCTTCCAGAACCACCAACCCGCTCCTGCCCGGCAAGTTAATATCCATGACAACGACGTCCCAGTTGGATTGCCCAACTTTCTCGACTGCCTGTTGCCCGTTCTCGGCTTCGCCAATTGAAATGTCCTTGCCAAACTCTGCTTCAAGAATCTGTTTGAGCCCACAGCGGATGAGAAGGTGATCGTCAACTATCAGTAGTCGCACCATAAAATAAAGAGAGGACAGCTAAGATTGTCGCGTGTGTGTGCGCAGTGTCCTAACAAAAGTGGCCCGTGTAAATGTATTTCATTACCGGCGCTTAGGCGAATGTTTCTGAAGATTACCCTATGCCGCTAGTTCCCTCACGTGTGCAGAACACTGGTCTGTTCGTCAAGGTGGCTGAAATCCAGTTGATTCCATTAGGTGTATCCATTACTAATCACGGAATGCGAAGATTTCTGTTTTCAATTATATGCGCGACTTTGAGCTTTTTTATGGCACTGGCTCAGTCCTCTCAGGCGCAGTCCCGCTCCGACGCGGAATCCTTGAAGAAGGCAAAAGAGGCTGAAGAAGCGGCCAAAAAAGAAGCGGCCCAGAGAGCCAAGGAAGCAGAAAAGGCTGCTAAAAAGGCACGTGAACGCGAAGAGGTTTCCCGCAAGGCGGAACGGATTGAAGCCGAGAAAAAGGCGCAAGCCCGGGACGAGGCCCTGCGCCGCGCTCGCGCCGCCGCTTCCGCCGCAAAAAAGGCCGGTCAGACGGCTGAGGCCAAGCCTTCATTGGACGTTGCACCAGTAGCAGCCGCTACGGACGAGGCTGCACGTAACTCTCTTAGTGTTGATGCAGAAAAGCGCGCCAGGTCTTTAGAAGAAGCTCGCAAGGCAGCCGATGCCGCCCAGGAAGCCGCTCGCAAGGCAGAAGTTCAGGAAGCCGCCCGCAAAGCCAAAGAAGCCAAAGAAGCCAAAGAAGCCAAAGAAGCCGAAGAAGCCGAAGAATTGACGAAGAACGAAGCTGAGGTCCGTCGCATTCAAGAAAAGGAAGCTGCCAAAAACGCCCGCGAGATGGAGCGCGTTGCCAAGCAGGCTCGGGAGCAGCAGGAAAAGGAAAATAAGGCGAAAGAATTGGAGCTCGCCCGGAAAGCCAAGTTCGAGCAGGAAGCCTTAAAGAAAGCACAAGCCGAAGAAGCCGCCCGCAAGGCTCGCGCCGAGGAAGACTCTCGCAAAGCAGAAGTCGCGACTCAAAAGCATGCTGAGATCGCAGCACAAAAAAGCGAAACCGAAGCCGAGGCAAATCGAAAAGCCGCCGAACTTAAAAGTCGACGCGCGAAAGAAGAGGCCCCTGCTGCAAGACCGCAACCGGTGGAAAAAACGGTAGTAGCGTCCGAACCAGTTCCAAGTGCCGCTTCATCCAGTTTATATGTTTCAGCTGCGAGACCGCAAACCAGCCGCAGCCGCAATCAGCAAGCTGCCCATTACGAAGAACTCTGGGAGAAAGAATTAGCCACTCGCTCTGCCAAGCCGCAAAAAGAACAAAAAAAGGTAGTGGAGGCGAACGAGTCGGAGAAGGTGCAGCAGAATCGCTATTACGAAGAGCTCTGGCGGAAAGAACAAGAGGGCAAGGCGGCGAAAAGAGCCATGGAGGGTTCAAAACGACAGGAGCCCCTGGCCGAAGCTCCTGTTCGCAAGCAGCAGGTGGTCGATCCCGTCCCATCTCGCGACATTCAACGTTCCGAACAAGCCGTTGAAAAAGCGGCGTCGAAAAGAGCTGTTGCGGATCGCGAACAAGAATCTACCCGGGCCCGCGAACTCGAATTAGCTGCACAACGGTCGGCGGACGAGTCTGCCGCCCGTCAGGGGAGATTGGTTAAAGAGGAAGCTGCACTTCAGCAGAGATTGGCAAAAGAAGAGGCTGGCCGCCAAAAGGCGCTTGCAAAAGAAGAAGCTGGACGCCAAAAGGCGCTCGCAAAGGAAGAAGCTGCCCGTGCCAAAGCGCAGGAAGAGGCTGCTCGCAAACTTCATCAGGCAGAAGTTGCCTCAGCTGCGAAGGCCAGTGCGCCTGCCAAAAGTAATAATGACGTTGCTTATGAAGGTGAAACGTTCCGCATTGTAAAAGTGACCAGGGATGGATCGGCCAACGTGGTGGCACCTGTCGTTTCCGAGACTCCAGTCGTGGTTGCTCCCCAGGATCCAGTTCCGTCTGTGAAAGAAAAAGCACAGGAAGATGAACGCAAAGCGCGCGCCGTTGCCGCTCAGGCTGAACTTGAAGCTGAAAAGAGCCGTTTGAATGCTTCCATTGAAACCAGCCGCAAGACTCCTGAATCCAATGATTTCCGAAAAGTGCAATCTGCGGAAACCAAGGCTGCTGAAGAAGCCGCTCGCAAGGCTCGCATCCAGGAAGAGGCTGCCCGTAAGACGTTGGAGCAAACCGCAGCGATCAAAGCGAAGGAAGAACGTGAATCCATGCAGCGCGCACAAGAAGAAGCTGCAAAGAAGGCAAAAGCAGAAGATGCCGCTCGTCGCCTCGCTGAGAAAGAAGCTTCGAAACGTTCGAAGAAGGGCAGATCCACTGTCACGGTCGATACGGGTAAAACAGCCGCCAAATCCGAAACATTCTTAGCTCGCTCAAAGTCAAGCGACGAACTGAGGACTCCAGCGCCTGATGCTGCTGCCTTGCTGTCGCCCGAAGAGAATCAGGCACAAGAGCGCGCATTGGAAGCGTTGCGGCAGAAACAGGCTGAACTCGACGCGCAGGACGCACAGATCCGGTCGGGTGTTGCACCCGCTCCGAGAGCGAAAGAAACGGCACCAGTGGTGACGCCGCGATTCGTTCAGCCAGAACCGACCGTTCAGGCACCTGTGATTCAGTCCCCCGTGGTCCCGGCTCCTATCGTGCAAGCGCCTGTTGTACAGGCTGTACCGTCAATCACGCCGGAAGAAGCGGCAAAAGAAGCGCGGGCTTTGTCCGCGTCAAAAGCCGAAATTCAATCGTTGCAGAAGCGTCTCGCAAACGTTGTTGCCGAGAAAGACAAGGTAAAGGCCGATATCGAAGGCGCTGAAAGCCAAACCAGTTCTCCAGGTGCGACCAGTTCAGTTAAAAAGGTTGAGGTGATCGTTGATAACAGCGATGCCCGCCTCGTCGGCACATGGGCTGAAGGAAAGACCGGTGGTTTTTACGGCAAAGATTATAACTTCAAGGGCAAGGGCACCGGCGCGAGCTATGCCGACTTCGTTCCAAACATCCCGGTGGCAGGAAACTATGAAGTCTACGAGTGGCATGTGGCTGGCGCGAACCGTGCAGCGGATGCGCAGTTCATCGTGAATTATAACGGTGGTAGCCAGGTGGTTTCGGTAAATCAACAGATCAACGGTGGAAAATGGAACCTGATCGGGACCTTCGGATTTATGACTGGTCAGAATGCCAGCATCCGCGTCACGGACGCGATCGGTCTGCAAGGTCAAATGGTGATGGCCGATGCGTTGCGTTTTGTATCTGTTGAAGGCGTTGCTGGAGCTGAAGCGGCCGTAGCCGACAATGGCGGTCGTGAAAAAGCTGTCGAAGCTTTGAAGATCCGGCAAGACGCGCTGGCCTCCGAAGAAGCTCGCCTGCAAGGACAGGTGCAAGCTGCTGAGAAGCGGATTACCGCCCTTGAACGCACCTCCCGTGATCGTACGAGTACATCCTCCTCGCAGCCTACTGTCACAGCGCCGACCACCACCGCACCTGCAACTGCTACTGTTTCCGCTGGATCCAGCGAAGCAGAAATCCAGGCTCAGGCCGAACGAGAGCTCCTGAAGAAAGAAGCTGAGCTCAGTGCTGCGAAAACGAAGAAAGGGAGCAAAAAACTTGTTTCCGTGAAAAATGGAAGTGCCCCTGTAGCTCAGGTCGAAGCCTCTGCTCCGGCGAGACCATTGACAGCGAAAGAACAGAAGCTTGCTGAACTCTTGCGCCGCTATAAAGCGGATGAAATCACACCGCGCGATTACCATCAGGAACGCGCGAAAGTATTATCTGAGCCGTAATTGAAAACATTCTAAACGAACGCCGATCGAAAGATCGGCGTTTTTTTGTGCCCACTTCGCACGAAAGCTGAACGAACAATCGAAGGGCGAATCAGTGGACCTCGGACAGGGTCGCTAACGTTTCCTGCACGACTCGTTCCACCGTGATTCCAGTCATGCAACGAAAGTCGATCGGACACTCGCGCAGGAAACACGGAGCACACGGAACCTCTTCCATGATCAACTTGTGATGCCCACCGCCGGTGGGACCCGTTAGGTCTGGGGAGGTGCTGCCAAACGGAACTACCACCGGGATGCCGATCGCCGCCGCTAGATGCATCGGTCCAGTGTCGTTCGTCAGCACAACAGAACACATTTTGAATGCCGCGCAGAGTTCGCGGAGGGAGGTGCTGCCTGCGAAGTTCAACACCTCCGCAGAAGGCTCTCTTTGAACCAGGGCGGCGGAAATTTCCTGCGCCAATGCTCGATCCGAGTTTCCCCCGAAGATCAGCCATCGACATCGGATTTGTTTTTGGATCCTGGCAGCGACTTCGATGAAACGCTCCATGGGCCATCGCTTTGCGGGGCCGTATTCCGCGCCCGGGTTCAAGCCGATTGTCGGCAGACTGCTGTCCTTCACCTGAAAGCGTTGTTTGAATGCGCCGACCTCACTTTCCAACACTACGATTTGCGGCGGTAGCGGTGTGCTGCTTGCTCCATATGCTTCCGCAACCAGGTGCAGGTATTGGTAAACGTGATGAGATGTTTGCGGGAAACGTTCCCGCTGGTTGGCTCCGGAAGCGATCAAGGCCCGAACCTCTCTGACGGATCGCTTCCGCATCCTTATCTCCTCTATTCGAGGAGCGATGCGGCGGGTCAGAAATACATTTCGCCACAAGCGAGAATATCCGATGCGGATTGGAATTCGGCCGAACCACATTTCCAGGGCAGCTCGCGGGGAGTTGGGAAGGATGAGCGAACTCGAAAAATTCCCCCAACGAAGCCTTCGTCCAATGTCGAGAGGGCTCTCTTGACTCGTGAAGGGCATGGCCTCATCGACAAAAGGTTGGTTCTTCCAAAGCGCCACTAGTTTTTCGTGCGCCAAAATGGTGATGTGTGCATCTGGACGTGCCTGGCGCAGGCGTTGGAGAGCGCTCGTGGTCATGACGGCGTCGCCCAGCCAATTGACACTTCGAACAACAATCTTTTCCTGCGGCGCGGTCATCTCTGAATCCCGGCCGCAACTGTGCCTATCGGGTTTCGTGCAGCACGACCGGAACTTTTCCAACGATTGTGAACCCAGAACCAATTTGCCGGATCCTTTCTGATTGCCGCCTCAAACGCATTATTCACGTCCTGCATGATCTCCGCTGTTGGCCGGGGTTGCCCGTTTGCATGAGTGGGGATCTCGTCGCCTACTTCGATCCGCCAACGCCCCAGGGAGCTGCGATAACAAATCGAAGTAAACAGAGGACAGTTGTAGCGTAGGGCCAGAACGGCGGCAGCCGCGCTCGTCGAACACGGACGCCCGAAAAGCGTGAGACTCAAGCCTTTGTCGCCACCGCTCTGGTCTGAGAGCAGCCCCAGCAAAAGACTCCCTTTGTTCATGGCAGCTTTCAATGCGTCTGCATCCGTTCGCCTTTCAAAAAAGAGGCAACCGGATTGCTCTCGCAACGATTGGAGCAAACGATTCAAAGAAGGTTGCCGAAGGCCACGGTAGGTGGTGGCGAATTGATAGCCGGGAGTATAACCCTTCCCGCGCGCATAGATTTCGAAATTCCCAAAATGCCCGATAGCGAATACGCGACTGGCCAGGGCTTCGCCAGCTTTCGGCATGAACTTCTCCACCCCGGAAACGTCAATAATCTTCGTGATTTCCTCTTCCGGCATACTGGCCGTTTTAACGGCACAGGCGAAATTCTCGCCGATCCTTTTGAAGTTCTCACGCGCAAGGCCGCGCACCTCAAGCGCCGATTTTTCGGGAAAAGAAAGTGCGATGTTACGGAGCGCGACCCTGCGATGCCGGGCATCCGCAAAGTAAAAGGCTCCCCCCCCAATTCTTCCAATGGTGGCGACGATGCGCAGTGGCAACGCCTGAAGCGTGAGAACCAGCGACCGCGCTGCGATATAGAGCAACTTGTCCATTTAGCGAAAACAAATTTTCTTCACACAATCCTGAAAGTCGTCTGCGCCACTGAGGATCTTAATTTCCACCCGCATGAAATAGATCGGCAAATCACGACGATCAAGCTTCGGAAATCGAACCGCATCTTTTTGGGTGGTGAGGATCATCTCCGCCTGCCGCTTCTTGCTGCGATTGATGGCATTCAAAAGCTCCTGCTGGGAAAAGCGATGGTGATCTGCGAAGCGTTTGGAATAGACCAGGTCTGCCTTCAAGCGCACCAGGCTTTTTTCAAAACTCTCGGGCTGCGCTATCCCGCTGAAAGACGCCACTTTGCGACCTTGCAGGAAGTCCAGACCACAGCGTTCCCCGGTAAAAACGTCCTCAAAATAAAGGGGCTGATGAATGCACTCAATGATTCCGGCCTTTGAATTCAGTTTATGAATCCGGCGCCGCAAATCTTCTGTTTTGCCATCGCTTTTCGTCAGGAAGATCGTGGAGGCGCGGGCCAGGTGCCCGGGCGGTTCGCGCAACGTGCCACGTGGCAGCAAGTGCTCATTTCCAAATGGCTGCTGACAATCCACCAGCACGACATCGTGCCGGCGCCCCAACAGTTTCCAGTATTGAAAACCATCATCCAACAGGAGGGTATCGCACCCGAACTTCTCGATCGCATAGCGTCCGCTCTTCACCCGATCCGGATCCACCAGGACAACGACATCCTTGAGATTCGAAGCGAGCATGTAGGGTTCATCGCCGGCGGTTTCGGAATCGAGCAAAAGGTTTTTGCCGTCGGACACGATCCGTGGAGGGGTGCTCTCGGAACGGAACAAAATCCGATTCATGAAGCGTCGCGACAATGGTGGTGGTTTAGACCGATATCCCCGGGATAGAATTGCCACGTTTCTCCCCTGATCTTTCAGTTCACGGGCAAATTTTTCCACCACGGGCGTTTTGCCCGTTCCTCCGACCGTCAGATTCCCGATGGCAATGACTTGTACTCCAAGAGTTGAATCTCGAAATATCCGCACGTCATAGAGGAAGCGTCGGAGCTTAATGACAACACCGAATACCTTGGACAAAGCGAACAGGGTTGCGCGCAGGACAGTGGCACCTTTGCCACGACGCCCTCCCAGGATGACGTCGAGCACATAGGTCTCGGCGTTCTCCACAAATCCTCGCAATCCTTCACGCATTAAGGTGGGGAGTTTGCCAATGCCTCAGGATCGAAGCAAGCGGCTCAGTGGAGTGAATTGAAAAATCGGTTGCGAAACCGCGCATTTGCGCAACACTGCCGCAACATGAGCAAGAGCACAAAATCGTCTTCAAAAAAGTTTGCTGCCTATCCCCGCCTTAATCCTTTGGCAGTTGGGAAAAATATCTCCGCCGCAGATCTGATCGACCAATGTTTCATGGCCTATAACGGCGGTCGCCTGCGCGAAGCCGCCCAGTTGCTGGTGGAGAAGATGTTGCCGAACAATGGTTTTATTGGAATGAGCCTCACCGGCGCGCTCACGCCAGCTGGTTTGGGAAAAAGCTGCCTGATCCCTTTGATGAAGGCAGGGTTTGTTGACTGGGTTGTGTCCACCGGCGCAAATCTTTACCACGATCTTCACTACGGTTTGGATATGAGTCTCTTCGCTGGATCTCCCTTCCTGAACGACGTGGACCTGCATCGTGATGGCGTCATTCGCATTTACGACGTGATCTTCGATTACAACGTGTTGCTCGATACCGACGCTTTTGTTCGTGAAGTCATTCGGGGTGAAGAATTCCAACGGGTCATGGGCACCGACGAATTTCATTATCTCCTTGGAAAATACGTCGCGGAACGCGGCCGCAAGCTCGGACTGAAAGACTCCAGCGTCCTGGCCACCGCTTATGAATGTGGTATCCCGATCTTCACCAGCAGCCCGGGCGATAGCTCGATCGGGATGAATGTGGCAGCAATGGCTCTGCGCGATTCCAAGCTGATGTTCGATGTGAATCGTGATGTGAATCAAACGGCGGCAGTGGTCTACGAAGCGAAGTCCACGAAGCACAAATCCAGTGTGTTCATCCTGGGAGGCGGTTCACCGAAGAATTTCATGCTGCAAACCGAGCCACAGATTCAGGAAGTCATGGGCATTCCAGAAAAAGGTCACGACTACTTCCTGCAATGCACGGATGCGCGTCCTGATACCGGTGGTCTCAGTGGTGCGACCCCCGCCGAAGCAGTGAGCTGGGGCAAGGTGGATCCGGATAGTTTGCCGGATTGCGTGGTCTGCTACACCGATTCCACCATCTCGCTTCCGCTATTGACCGCTTATGTGTTAAGCCGAGCCAAACCACGTAAGCAGAAAAGACTATATCACCGTCGCGATGAGATGTTGGAAAACGTGCGCACGCAGTATCTGAAAAGCGGAACTGTCTCCAAGGTTCTCACCAGCCGCAAGATCGCCAAACGATCCAGCAGCGTGGGAACGAAGACGCTCGACCGCGATCGGTAAGAAGGATTTTCGATGGTGGGACGTCTCGCAAGAGGCGTCCTGCTCTCTCGGTTTAAACAGCCTTTTCAACGACATATCTGTTCAGCTTTCCGATGAGTTCCTCTGGAATGCGCTTGGGCTTCTCGTGCAAGCTGGTGCATACGTGCCAGGTCTCACCCTCCACGAGTAACGTTCCGGCCTGATTCAACACCCGGCTTCCTACATTCAATCGGATTTTACCTAGCTCCGTGATCCAGAGCTCAATGGTAAGCAGATCATCATAGCGAGCGGGGCCCTTGTATTTCAGATGCACTTCCACCACGGGAAAGATGACGTCGTTCTCCTGCAGTTGGAGGAAAGGAATGCCTGCGTCGCGAAACATCTCTCCGCGCGCTTCCTCCAGCAGATTCAGGTAACGAGCATAATAGATATGGTTGCCGACAGTGCATTCGGCGTAGGTGACGCGATGGATATGCCGGTAAATCTCAGACATGGATGGATTGAAGCTGCGAGGAGGGAAAAGGTCGAGTCGGGAACGTTGAACGGTGGCCTCTCCATCCAAGGCGGTTAGTCGCGTTCCGCGTCCAGGAACCCAGAGGATTTCGCGCGGAATTTCGCGGAAATGGCAGGTGCCCTTTGAGAGGCGAAACGAGAGCCAGAATTATCGTCGTTTCACGCGGGGCGATGAGCTTAATTCTAGATTTATCGTTATTTCCCCGGGGGAAACGGTCGTAAATCTGGCTTTTCGGGAACTTTTCTCGGGGAAGAGTACGCAAATCTAGATTTCACGGAATTTTCCCTCCTGAATCGATCGTGATTCTAGATTTCACGTGATTTCCCCGGGGGAAACATGCGCAATTCTAGAATTCACGTCGTCGCCCCGCGGGAAATGGGCGCAATTCCGATTTATCCCCGTTTCCCACGGGGAAATGTGCGTAAATTTAAATTTCACGGAATTTCCCTTCCGGAATCGACCGTAATTCTAGAATTATCGTTGCCGCCCCGTGGGAAATGAGCGTAATTCTGAGGTTTCAGCCAATGTAAGTGGTTGATTGAGAGATAGTTGCCTTGATACTCCTGGTTCCACGCTGTTTTCTTGAGCAACGGACTGGGAGGTCATTTCTGACTCTGATCCCGCGCTTTGATAACGTAGTTGATCACCTTCTGGGTGTCGTCGTGCGCGGACCAGACCAGGCGGAGGAACTCGGAGGGTTCGACATTCATGCTTTCGAGGAAAGGGCGGTCGCCGCCGCAGCCATACATCAGTTCGTTCGGCATCTCGCCGCGCAGCTTTGCCTTTGCCTTTTCAATGATGCGGGGTAGCCAGCGGATGCCGGCCAGTTCCGCGCTTTTTGGTGGCAACTTATCCATGTCGATCAACTGTTTGCTCCATTGCCCGTTCTGCACGACGAGGAAGTAATCGCGCCGGGTAGCTGCGACCAGGAGGGCGAGCTCATAGGACGGTTCACCAAATCGCACGAAGTCTTCCACGAAGTCGAACAACTCTTGTGGGCGACAGCCTATCGAGGAAAGGAATGCGACATCTTTACTGTCAACAGTAGTACCTGCGGTTTGTTTTCCCGCTCGGTAATTAAGCACCGCCCGCTCGTAGACTTCCCGGAAAGTTTCAGCCCAGTGATAGTTGCGCATGCGCTGGAAAAATAGAATCCACTCTTCTTTTTGGCTAGTGGGTTTTCCCTCAAAACAAATTGCG
The DNA here is from genome assembly GCA_046597605.1 of Limisphaerales bacterium. Classification (GTDB taxonomy): domain Bacteria; phylum Verrucomicrobiota; class Verrucomicrobiia; order Limisphaerales; family JACDHS01; genus JACDHS01. The sequence continues at coordinate 44,556 of JBKJKE010000160.1, forward strand.
TCAAGATTTCCAGTTCGCCATTCTCCCCGCAACGTATGCTCAAGCTATTACATGGCGTACACAAATTCAGGAGTGATGAATTTGGCCGATACAAGACCCTCTTCCGCAAGTTATCGCGCGAGGGGCAGAATCCGCATACCCTTTTCATTACCTGTTCGGATTCCAGGGTCCTGGCAGAATTGATCACCCAAAGCAAACCGGGTGACCTTTTCGTGGTTAAAAATGTGGGGAACATTGTTCCAACCGCCGAAGTGTCCGGCAGCACCAACTCGACCGCTGCGGCGATCGAGTTTGCCGTGCAGACCCTCGGGGTTGCGGACATTGTGATCTGCGGGCATTCACAGTGTGGTGCGATGATCGCGTTGCTGGATGACAGCCTCAACCCCGGAACTCAACCACATCTGACTCAATGGCTCGCCCTGGCGAAACCGGTGCGCGAAACCCTGGATAAGAGCTATGCGCATTTGCAAGGTGATCGGGAGCAGCTCAGTACGGCGGCGGCCCAGGAAAATGTTTTGTTCGCCCTGGATAACCTGCTGACCTATCCCTGCGTCAAAGAACGTTTGGCCGCGGGCACGTTGCGTCTGCATGGCTGGTTCTTCGCCATCGCGACCGCGGAACTGTTCGCTTACGATCCCGATAGCAAAATCTTCATCCCACTTGGCGGAAGCCCGGCAGATAAAGCGGCAGAGCCGGAGCTCGAAAAAGAGCCGCGGTTGTTTTGATTGGGATAACGTAGAAATCAGGGAGCGACCTCTGCTGCGCCTGATTTCTGCCTTTTCCACTGATGCCATCCTCAAAACAAACTTTCTTTTGATTCATCTGTTTCCTTGAAAGTTTCCGGCATTTTGTGCCTTTTTGTGGTGAAACAATTTCTATGAAAGAATTACGAGTAGGTCTCATTGGGTACGGCTTCATGGGCCGGACGCATTCCAACGCGTTTCGCAAGGTCAACAATTTCTTCGATCTCAAGTATAAACCGGTCCTCAAAGCGGTCTGTGCTCGCGATGCCGAAAAGGCCAAAGCATTCGCCACAAATTGGGGATATGAATCGATCGAAACCGATTGGCGAAAGCTGGTTCAGAGGGACGACATCGACGTCATCGACATCGCGGCCCCGAACAATACCCACGCCGAGATCGCCATCGCCGCTGCCAAAGCCGGCAAGATGATCCTGTGCGAAAAGCCGCTCGCGATGAACGGCCCTGAAGCGGAAAAGATGGTGGCTGCCATTGGCAAAGCCAAAGTGCCGAACATGGTCTGGTACAATTACCGCCGGGTTCCGGCTGTGACCCTGGCCAAGCAGTTGATCGACGAAGGCCGTCTGGGAAAGATTTTCCATTACCGCGCCAAGTTTCTGCAGGACTGGACCATCAGCGCGGATCTTCCCCAGGGCGGGACCGGTCTCTGGCGTTTGGATGCCAAGGTGGCCGGCAGCGGAGTGACGGGTGACCTGCTCGCTCACTGCATCGATACTGCGATGTGGCTCAACGGTTCCATCGACACCGTCACAGCGATGACCGAAACGTTCATCAAAGAACGCAAGCACACGCTCACGGGTAAGATGCAGAAAGTCAGCATCGATGACGCCAGCGCCTTCCTCGCTCGCTTCAGCAATGGATCGCTTGCGACGTTTGAGTCCACCCGCTATGCGCGCGGACACAAAGCTCTCTACACGCTGGAGATCAACGGTGAGAACGGTTCTCTCATGTGGGACCTGCATGACCTGCATCGCTTGCAGATGTTCGACTACAAAGACGAGAGTAAACTGCGCGGCTGGAAATCGATCCACATCACCGACGGCGAGCATCCTTACATGAAGAATTGGTGGGTGCCGGGTCTTCAGATTGGATACGAACACACCTTCGTTCACCAGGTTGCTGACTTCATCCAGGGCTTGCAGGATGGCAAGAACGCTGGTCCATCCTTCAAGGACGGTCTCGCGACGGACTATGTCACCGACGCCGTGCTCAAATCGGCGAAGACGCACAAGTGGGAAAAAGTGAAGAAGGTGAAGTAACTTTTTAAGATCTCAAAACCGAAAGGCTCACCCGTAAAGGTGAGCCTTTTTTATTACCATAAAAAAAGACTGGCCGAAGGACGCCTTCAGCCAGTCTCGATTTAAAGGATTTAAATGGAGTTAAGCGGCAAGCTTATTCCCTCCAGCCGTGGTTGTCGCGGACCTGGATCATGGAGGCAAGAATGTTGTTCCAGGTTTCCTGCTTCATCATGACTTCGTTTTGAAACATGCAACCATCCCAGCAGATGTGTTTGGTCTTCTTCGTCACTTTTCCAGCGTCGTCGCGAAGCCAATAACCAGAATCGCGCGCCACGTTCAGTTTGCCGTTTGGATCGGTCACGCGGCAGTGACGACCGGTTTTATCATGTGACCCTGAACCGAACACGGTGGCGTCGTTTTGTGCGACGTGGAAATCGATCGTCCAGGGGCGTAACGCCTGCGTCATCTTCTTCATCGCGGCATGAAATACATCGGGCTGCCATTGGAATTTTTCCGGGACGAGGCGGTGCTTTGGTTCGTTATAACCCAGGAGATAAAGAAGCGTGTGCGCCATGTCGGCCTGAAAGCCGACGACTTTGGGTTGTCCCACTTCTTCAAGCAGGTCGACCATGTTCTTCCAGCTGTGCATGCCGCCCCAGCAGATTTCTCCTTCAGCGGCGAGACGTTCGCCATGATCCTTAGCAACTTTGGCTGCTTCCTTGAAAGTTTGGGCAATTTTCTTGGTGTTCCCTTTCGGATCTTTTTCCCACTCCGTGACGCTGGCAGCGGAATCGATGCGGATGACGCCATTGGGGCGGATACCAAATTCGCGAAGCTTCTTGCCGATGCGACAGGCCTTCTGCACCTGGGTGACGAAATTGGCGCGTTCCTCTATGCTGCCCATAGCGGAGCCGCCACCCGTCGGGGGCCAAACGGGCGCAACGAGGGATCCGATTTCGAAACCTTTTTTGCGAATTTTGTCCGCGAGCTTTTTCAGATCGCTGTCTTTGATGTCAATGCTGACATGGGGATCGAACAGGAAGAGATCGACACCATCGAACTTGACCCCGTTGACCTCGGCTTTGGCCGTAAGGTCGAGCATGGTGTCGAGATCGATACAAGGTTCCGCGCCTGGTGAACCTTTGCCGACCAGGCCTGGCCACATGGCGTTGTGGAGTTTTGGAAAATTATTTGGTGCTGGAGTCGAATTTGTTTTTGCCTGAGTTTTTGTGCTCATACTTTTTAATCCGTGAAGTGCGGAGACCCTAGCAAACGGGCTTTGTTGGTAGCAACGGCAAATTGATTATCGACGCGATTGCATTTAACTTCCCGCCTTTGATGCCAGTCGAGATCTCCATTCCACAACAGCTTTGCACCGTCTGCGGACTCTGCTGCAACGGTGTGATCTTCCGTGATGTGGAGCTGGGAGCGGCGGACACCGCCACGCTTAAGTCATTGGGACTGCCGGTCAAAGAGTTGCGGAACAAGACGGTAATGAATCAACCGTGCGCAGCACTGGACTGCAACCTGTGCAAGGTCTACGCGGCGCGGCCCAACTATTGTCGGGAGTTTGAATGTGCCTTGCTGAAGAGCACGGTGAGGGGGCAGACGAGGGTGGAAGTCGCGCTTAAAAATATCCGGAGCGCCCAAAAACGCGCGGACAAAGTGAAGCGATTGTTGCGTGAAGTGGGCAACCACGATGAACACCTTGCTTTGAGCAAACGTTTCAAGAAAGTGGCTTTGGCGTTTGATCGTGGGGACCTGCCCCGGGAAGTTGAAGGGTTGTATGGCGACCTTACGATCGCCGTTCACGAGTTGAATTATCTTCTAAGCACGACGTTTTATCCCGGCAGTGATTAATTTTTGTTGGTGTCCTGCGGCTAACTCGCTAAAGATTTCGGCGGATGTCCACTGGCTTTCGCATCAAAGATCTTCCCGATTCCGAACGTCCACGTGAGCGCCTCGCCGCCTGTGGCGCGGAAGCTCTGCGAAATGCGGAACTGATTGCGATCCTGCTGCGCACAGGAATGAAGGGCGTTTCCGCCATTCAAATCGCGGAACAAATCCTCTGCAAGTTCGGCTCTCTCGACAACCTCGCTCGCGCTTCGTTAGACGATTTGCGCAAAACCAAGGGCATCGGTCGCGATAAGGCAATTGCGTTGAAGAGTGCTTTCACCCTCGCGCAACGCATGGCGGTAGAACTGCGATCGGAATCTCCTGTGCTCGACAATCCCGAGAGTATTGCAACGCTTTTGCGCGAGGATTGTCGGATGTACGAAGTAGAACATTTTCACGTCGTTCTGCTGAACACGCGTCGCAAATTGATCCGTGTTGAACAGATTTCACAGGGAACACTCGATAGCGTCCTGATTCATCCCCGAGAAGTTTTCAAAATGGCGATCGCAGCGAACGCCTCTGCTATCGTGATCGTGCATAATCATCCAAGCGGCGATCCCAATCCTTCCGAAGCAGACATTAAAGTGACTCGGGATCTGATCCGTGCCGGACAGCTTCTCAAGATTGAACTCCTGGATCATGTTATCCTTGGCAGGAAGACTCTGGACCGTCCCCGTGATTACGTTTCACTCCGCGAACTTGGATATTTTTACAGCTAATGATTCACAAAAACGCCGTCATCCATTTAAACGCACAGGTCGATCCCTCCGCCGTTGTCGGACCCTTTGCGGTCATTGACGAAAGCGTCGTCATCGGTCCGGGATGCAGAATCGCTCCTCACGCTTACATCACCGGGCATACTACCCTCGGTGCAGGAAACATCGTCCATTCGGGCGCAGTGCTGGGCGACGCTCCGCAGGATCTCAAATACAAGGATGACCCCACGCGCCTGCGCATCGGCGATAACAACATCTTCCGGGAACACGTCACAATTCATCGTTCCAACAAAATGACCGAAGACACGGTGATCGGATCCGGGAACTATTTCATGGCGAGCAGCCACGTTGGACACAACTGCTCCGTCGGGAATGATAACATTATGGCCAACGGTGCGGTCCTTGCAGGGCACGTGACGCTCGCCGACAGGATCTTTATTTCTGCCACCTGCATGGTTCATCAGTTTGTGCGAATCGGAACCCTGGCCATGATGCAGGGTGGTTCCGGTATCAGCAAAGATCTCCCGCCGTACACCATCGCTGCAGGGGTGAATGCCATCTGTGGATTAAACGTGGTTGGGTTGCGTCGAGCGGGTTTCAACGCAGAGCAAAGGCTCGAATTGAAGAAGCTCTATCACGCGCTGTTCCGCAGTGAGAAATTGTTCCGCGTGGCTGTGGAAGAAGCAAATCAGACCTTCAAGAGCGAAGGCGCAAGGGCGATGCTCGACTTCATCATGGGCAGCAAACGCGCGATCTGCCCGGATGTGGGACGGGCTTCCAAAGAAAAAGGGGACGAGGAGTAAGCGGGATCGTCGTAGTGGCGGTCTCTGATCGCCGCTATTAAGAGAAACAAAAAGCCCCGGTTTCCACCGGGGCTTAATAGAACTGACACTGAAATTACTTCATGCGATTGAACGTCGCCTGGAGGATTTCCCAGGGCTTCTTGCCCTGGACCTTCTCGAGCGCCTTCGCATTGATGTCCGCTTCGTTCTTATTCTTCGTCGCGCGAGTAATGTTGTAGAATACGCCGAACTTTCCAGGGAACCCTTCGCCAGCCATTTTGTAGGCAGCGTGTTCGTCCGTGACGTCGTGATCCGCCGGAACCATCTCGAACTTGCCACCTTTACGTGGGTTAGCCGCGTCGAAAGCACCTTCGTAGAACTCAACGCATTCGCTCAAGCATTCGATCACGCTGAAACCGTCATGATCCATCGCGAGTTCCATCATCTGCAACAAATGCGGGATGTTGGCAGCGCTCGCACGGGCGACAAAGCTGGCACCAGCGGAGATCAACTGCTTCATCGGGTTGATCGGTTGATCCATCGCGCCGCCTGCGTCCGTCTTGCTCTTGAAACCAATTGGCGAAGTCGGGGAAGTCTGTTTCTTGGTCAGACCATAGACCCAGTTATCCATGATGACGTAGGTCATCTTGATGTTCTTGCGGGCGGTATGATTGACGTGATTACCACCAATGGAGAATGCATCACCGTCACCACCGAACACAAATACGTGCAGGTCAGGACGCGTCATGGAAACACCGCCAGCGAACGGAAGGGCGCGACCATGGATGTAATGCACGCCGTGGGCCTGAACGAAGTAAGGGAAGCGGCTGGAGCAACCAATCCCCGCAACCGTTGTGACCTTTTCGTGCCAGATCTTGCGCTTTTCGATCAGTTTGAAATAGAGCGCGAGCACCGAGAAATCGCCGCAACCCGGGCACCAGGTAGGATGGTCGGCTGCGATTTCTTTCTTGGTTAAACCTTTGCGATCCGCATCAGCGATCGATGGGATTTCGCCCACGTTCAGGTTTCCCGTGCGGGGGAGAACTTCAAATGCCATTGAAAGAGAACTCATAACAAATCTTAAATTTCAAATTTCAGTTTCAGATCACCGACTCACAGTTTACGAATGCCTGTGGCGATTGTTGATTTCGCGCGTTCCAGGATCTCGCGAACCTTGAAGGTCAGCCCGTCCGTCTTGGTGACCCCCTTGATCTTCGGATCGCAGAAGCGAGCTCGGAGCAGAGCCCCCAGCTGACCGTAGCCGTAAAGACCTTCGTCGTTCATCTCAACTACGAAGATTTCGTTGAATCCGGCGAAGATGTTTTCCAGGCCGTTAGGTAACGGGAAAATGTGTTTGATATGAATGGCCGAAACGCTGTCGCCAGCGGCGCGGGCCCGATCAACGGCTTCGCGGATGGGTCCCTGGGTGGAACCCCAGCCGACCAGTAAAACATTCCCTTCCGGTGCGCCGTAAACTTCTGGTGTGGGAATTTCGTTCGCGAGTGCTTTGAGCTTATTGCGGCGTTTGGCCACCATCTGCATGTGTAACTTCGGTGAACCGGTCGGATGCCCGAGTTCGTCGTGTTCGAGACCGGTCACAACTGGATATTTGCCGCTTGCGACACGTGTGCCTGGAGCGATATGGCGGGTGACGCCACCTTGTGCAGCCAGATCGTAGGGCTTGTGATCCACGACTGGATTCAAGTCTGGTGAAATATCCTGGCACAACTGTTCGAGATTCGGTTCTTCGAACGCTTCGATGCGGCTGCCGATTGATTGGTCGCTCAGGATGATCACTGGCACGCTGTATTTACGGGCAATATTCACCGCTTCGATCGCCGTATAAAAACAATCTTCAACATTCGCCGGAGCCAACACAACGCGAGGGGAGTCACCATGACCGCCGAAGCAGGCTATGTTTAGATCCGATTGCTCCACGTTCGTCGGCATGCCCGTGGAAGGTCCACCGCGTTGCACGTCGACTACGACGAGCGGCATTTCTGCCATGACCGCCCAGCCGAGGGCTTCCGTCTTCAAGGAAATACCAGGGCCGCTGGAACCGGTGACGGCAACGCGACCGGCGTAGCTTCCGCCAATGGCCATTGAAATAGAGGCGATTTCATCTTCGCACTGCACAAAAGTCCCGCCGTATTTGGGCAACTCGCGGCGAAGGAGTTCCATGATGTCGGACCAGGGAGTGATCGGGTAACCCGCGCCGAAACGGACGCCAGCCGCGATCAAACCATAACCAAGCGCTTCGTTGCCGTTCATCACCACCTGATGACGATCCTTCTTATGGCTTTCTACGAACTGGAACGTCTCAATCAGATTGCCCACCGACGACCCGTATCCCGCGTGAAAAGCCATCAAGGCGTTGTTCGCGATGCTCTCGTCTTTACCTGCGAATCGTTCGCGAACCAGCTTCTCGAGCTTGCCGACGTTCAGATCGAACATCTTGGCGATCAAACCGAGCGAGAAAACGTTCTTACCTTTGTCTTTGGCCGTTCCACCCAGCGCTTCGACCGTGCGGCTGGTGATCGGGACGGCGACGTGGTGGTAGCAGGTCTCGTATTCCGCCTTCGGCTGCACGTGATCTGAATCGTAAAGTACAATTCCACCCTTCTTCAGAGATGTGATATGCCCTTCGTAGGAATGTTGATAGAAGCAGAGCAGGATGTCCGCTTCGTCACCGGAGCTAAGAACTTCCCCGGAGCCGATGCGCACCTGAAAAATCGAGGGCCCGCCGGAGATCGTGGAAGGAATGGTCATGAAAGTCATGACTTCCTGCTCACTGCGACCAGCTAAACGCGCTAAAAAGCCGCCGATAGCCTGGATACCGTCTTGTGAATTACCCGCGATGCGGATGATTGCCTCGGTTACTTTGGAAACCTTGGGGGTGCCGTTCGGTTGGGCACCGAGAGTTGCTTCGCTCATGGAAAAACTTTTGTTCAGCGTTTGCGTTGACCATTTTAGCCAATAAACGCGGTCGGAAAGGCTATCGTAGGGGCGCGTGTAGTGTCAAACCGTATCCCAAGGCTCCGGCGTTTGTCGTAAGGCGAGGGTTTGCCGGACGGTTTCGCGCTCAATTTTGGATCAAAAAATTGTAAAGAATGGATTTCTGCAACGATACAGCTCGGGCAAATAAGGTTCAAATGCCACGTTTATCACCAATGGGCGATTTTCTGGCTAATTCCCGTGCAATCACAGTTCCAGCCACGGCGCCTTCGCAGTTTTGTCTTAAAAGAGAACGGGGGAACACCCAAGCCACGCGGCCAGCCTCCAAAACAGAACGGAAAAACACCCGAGCCGCGTGGCTCACCTCCAAAACAGAACGAAAAAACACCCGAGCCACGCGGCTGGCCTCCAAAACAGAATGGAAAAACACCCGGGCTACGTGTGGCGACGCAAAAAACCTGTCGCCTCGCTAGCCCTCATATCACTGAATGCTTTTACTACGCGTGCCGTCCTATTAAGCTATGCCCGTGCCCAAGCCCATCTCGAACCTTTTTGCGTCGGCATTATTATTAGGCTGTTTGGCTGCACCGAGCATCGTGACAGCGAAACCAGCGGCGAAAATCGATTTCAACCGCGATATTCGGCCCCTGCTTTCGGACAATTGTTTCGGCTGCCACGGACCCGACGAGAAAACCCGCAAAGGAAAGCTGCGTCTCGACCTGCCGGAAGGTGCTTTCAAGGCGCGCGACCCGCTTCCCGCCATCACCCCAAAAGACTTGGCTAAAAGCGAACTCTGGAATCGCATCACCACCAAGGATGAAGACGATCTGATGCCGCCGGCGGACTCGCACAAGAAACTTTTGCCTGAACAAATTGAGCTGATCCGAAAATGGATTGTGCAAGGCGCTGAATATGAAGGGCACTGGGCGTTCGAGAAGGCGGTCAAACCTGCGCTGCCCGCAAAAGGGAAAGGATGGGCGAAAAACGAGATCGATCAATTTGTCGCCGCACAGCTGGATCAAAAGAAATTAAAACCCGAGGCAGAAGCGAACAAAGAGACTTTGATTCGCCGGATTACCTTTGATCTCACCGGCCTGCCGCCGACGCCTGCTGAAGTGGACGCCTTTCTAGCGGATAAAAGTAAAAACGCTTACGAGAAGCTGGTTGACCGTTTGATGGCATCGCCGCGTTATGGCGAACATCAGGCTCGTTACTGGCTGGATGCCGTTAGGTATGGTGATACGCATGGGTTGCATTTGGATAACGAACGCTCCATGTGGCCTTACCGCGATTGGGTAGTGAAAGCCTTCAACGAAAATCTTCCGTTCGACCAATTTACCATCTGGCAGATTGCTGGTGACTTATTACCGAACCCCACGAGAGAACAAAAAATTGCGTCTGGCTACAACCGCAACAACGTGTCGACCAGTGAAGGGGGATCCATTGAGGATGAATATTATGTGCGTTACGCGGTCGATCGCACAGAAACCACTTCCGCCATCTGGATGGGACTGACCACCGGTTGTGCCGCCTGCCACGACCATAAATTCGATCCTATCTCGCAGAAGGAATTTTATTCGCTCTACGCTTTCTTCAACAGCAACACCGAAAAGGCGATGGACGGAAATGTCGCGCTCCCTCCGCCGACGATGAAATTGCCGAGCGCCGAAGAAGAGAAGCAGCTCGCTGAATTCGACGAGGAGATGGAGGAGTTTAAAAAGCAGGCCGGTGAAATATTGCCCAAGGTAAAATATACCGACCCCGGCCCACTGGAGTTGGTGAAGTTATCCGAGCCCACCGAGATCGTTTTGATTGAGGATGTTGCTCCCGAAGGTGCTGCGGTAAACAAGACGGAAGGGACACACGACCTGTTGTGGATCACCAATGCGCCCGCCGCTTTCAGCGGGGCCAAAGCGATCAAGCGGACTGCGACCGATGTGGCTCAGGATATTTTTGAAAATTTGAAAACGCCCGTGATCCTCGGGAAAGGCGACAAGCTGTTCGCTTACGTTTACATCGATCCGACTAATGCGCCTAAAGCAATCATGTTGCAGTTCAAGACTACGGATTGGGCGTATCGCGCCAACTGGGGAAATGAGGATGCGATTCCATTCGGGGAAAAGAAACGGGGTCAAAAAACGTTGATGGGTGAACTGCCCAAAGCCGGTGAATGGGTGCGCCTGGAAGTGGATACTGAGATGCTGGATATACCAGCGGGCTTGCGCATCAACGGAGTTGCTTTGACCCAATCCGGCGGCACGGTTCATTGGGATAAAGTGGGAGCTCTCGTCAGCCTTGAGCAGAAAGATCGTTCGAGCGAGTCGCAGTGGGCCTGGGAGGTTCATCAGACAGCGGAGAAGGCCGCCTCTTTGCCCGCCGAGATTGCCAAAGTTGTTCGTGCCAAAACTCGCAGTGCCGAAGAGAAGAAGCAGGTCGCAGATTACTACCTGCAGAATGTGCATGGGGAAACCCGCGAATTATTTGGCGCGCTGAATAAGAAGTCAGAGGCCGTTAAGAAGAATCGCGATGACCTTTACAACAAGATCCCGGCGACGCTCGTGTTCGAAGAAATGGCGCAGCCTCGCGGTTCCTTCGTCCTGAAACGCGGCGAATACGATCAGCGTGCAGACCAGGTTTATCCGGGCGTGCCTGCATTCCTGCCGCCGCTTCCAGTGAGCGAAAAGACGAATCGTCTTACGCTGGCACAATGGCTTGTTGCCAAGGACCATCCCCTCACGGCGAGGGTGACAGTGAATCGTTTCTGGCAGCAGTTCTTTGGTGCCGGGTTAGTGAAGACGGCGCAGGATTTTGGTTCCCAGGGAACCTGGCCGACCAATCCCGATCTGCTCGACTATCTCGCGGTGCATTTCGTGGAAAATGGTTGGGATGTAAAAGCGTTCCACAAGATGATCGTCACTTCTGCGGCCTACCGCCAGAACGGTCGGGTCACGCCGCAGAAGTATGAAGCTGATCCCGAGAACCTGCTCGTTTCCCGCGGTCCTCGCTTCCGTCTCGATGCAGAAATGATCCGTGACAACGCGCTTTACGTTGCTGGCATTCTTAACGAGACGATGGGCGGTCGGGGAGTGCGTCCCTATCAGCCGGAAGGCATTTGGGAAGCTGTCGGTTACACCGGAAGCAACACCTATAAGTATACCGAAGACAAAGGGGAGGCGTTGTATCGTCGCGCGCTCTATACGTTTTGGAAACGCACTGCGCCGCATCCAGCGATGACCACCTTCGACGCACCGTCTCGCGAAAAAACGTGTGTCCGCCGCGAACGCACCAACACGCCGTTGCAGGCGCTCGTCACGATGAACGATCCGCAGTTTATCGAAGCCGCACGGCATCTGGGTGCCCGCATGTTCCAGCAGAGCAACGATGTTGATAACCGTTTGGATTATGGCTTCCGCCTCGTGACCGCGCGTCATCCGTCGAAAACGGAAAAAACAATTCTCAAGGAGACGTTGCAGAAGCACCTGGCCAAATACCAATCGGATGCCGATGCCGCGCAGAAGCTGATCTCTGTGGGCGACAAACCGCCCACGAAGGAAATTCCGGCACCGGAACTCGCGGCTTACACGATGATTGGGAGTTTATTGCTGAACCTGGATGAAACGTTGAATAAGAACTAGAGGGGAAGGGGGAAGTATTCAGTGTTCAGTGTTCAGTGTTTAGATGCGGAAATGTTAATGAGTGCGTCGATTCAGAATAAAAAGGAGACCTTGCCGTTTGCGAAGAGCTTTACGGATCTGGTGGTCTATCAGAAGGCGCGGAAGCTGAATCGTGAAGTCTTTGCGGTGACGAAATCGTTTCCTCGTGAGGAGGCGTTTGCGCTGACAGATCAATGGCGAAGGGCGGCGAGGAGTGTTGGTGCGCAAATTGCAGAAGCTTGGGCCAAACGGCGGTATCCGCGACATTTTGCAAGCAAGTTGACTGATGCCGATGGTGAACAAAATGAGACGCAGCATTGGACGATTGTCGCCTTTGATGATGGTTATATTTCACGTGAGCAAGCGCACAAGATTGGTTCTGCTGCCCAGGAGATCGGACGCATGCTCGCATCCATGATAGAGAACGCAGAAACATTTTGCGGCGACGAACATATCCTAAAGAAAACACCCGAATCCTATTTCACCTCCGACTCAACGTTCACCGGACTGAACACTGAAAACTGAACACTGAATACTTTCCCAAAATGGATCCATTAATTGAACAACAGCTCCTGATCAATCGCCGCCACTTCTTCAAGAGCACGGGGCTCGCCATGGGACGCATCGCGCTGGGCAGTATGATGTTTCCGCAACTGGCTCGTGCCGCAGGGCCCGGACTGGTGGGGAGATCGCATCCGCCATTGCCAGGCCTTCCACATTTCGTGCCCAAGGCGAAGCGGATGATTTACCTGTTCATGAACGGCGGCCCATCGCAAATGGATCTGTTCGATTATAAACCGGGCATGCAGAAGATATTTGATACGGATCTTCCGGAATCCATCCGGAAGGGACAACGGCTCACGACCATGACCAGTGGGCAAGCGCGCTTTCCAATTGCGCCAACGAAATACAAGTTCAGCCAGCACGGCAAGTCGGGGGCATGGTTTAGCGAGTTGGTTCAAAATACTGCGAAGGTTGCCGACGACCTCGCTATCATCAAGAGCGTCCACACCGAAGCGATCAATCATGATCCGGCGGTGACTTATATCCAGACCGGACGACAGATCCCCGGCAATCCGAGCCTGGGTTCCTGGCTTTCCTACGGACTCGGTAGTGAGTGCGATAACTTGCCTTCCTTCGTGGTCATGACGCCCAGCTGGTCCGCGAAGCGGGACGCCCAGGCATTGTATCAGCGGTTGTGGAGTTCCGGTTTTCTTCCCACCAAACATTCCGGAGTGGCACTTCGTGGAAAAGGTGATCCCGTCCTATATATCAACGATCCGCCAGGAGTCGATCGCCCGACGCGCCGGGACATGCTCGATGGATTGGCCAAACTAAACGCTGAGGAACATAAGAAGATCGGCGATCCCGAAATCAATACCCGCATCGCGCAGTATGAAATGGCCTTTCAAATGCAGTCCTCGGTGCCGGAACTGACGGCTATCACAAAGGAATCCAAAGCGACTCTGGATCTTTATGGTCCAGAAGTTACGAAGCCCGGCACGTTCGCCCATAGCTGCCTGATGGCTCGACGCATGGCCGAACGTGGCGTTCGTTGCATCGAAATTTTCCATCGCGAATGGGATCATCATTTCAATTTGACCCGTGATTTGCCGCTGCAATGTCGCGATGTGGATCAAGCGTGTTATGGCTTGATCACGGATCTCAAGAACCGGGGTATGCTCGAGGACACGTTGGTCGTGTGGGGTGGTGAGTTCGGTCGCACGGTTTATTGCCAGGGAAAACTCACCCCGGACGACTATGGCCGTGATCATCATCCGCGTTGTTTCACCATGTGGATGGCAGGGGGCGGAATCAAAGGCGGTCTCACCTACGGGGAAACGGACGAGTTCAGTTACAACGTGGTCAAAGACCCGGTGCACATCAGTGAGATCAATGCAACGATGTTGCACTGCCTGGGAATCGATCACCGTAAGCTGACGTTCAAGTTCCAGGGTTTGGACCAGAGACTAACGGGAGTGGAAGAACGAAATGTAGTGAAGGGGATTTTGGCGTAGGGAAACTTGCGAGCGCCAACGATTACATGAAGTACTCTCGTGTGTTTGCATGCACGAGCGGGGATTCCAGCAGCTCCTTTTCCGTTTTCCAAAACGCATCTGAATGCTCGTCCTGTGAAGCGGGGTCATTTTCGTGTTCCCAATGAATCTCGTATCCAAGCACCACGTAGTGAGTTCCAAAATCGGGCAGGTCGAAAAAATTGTCGGGATAGATGTGGTTAAAAACTCCCAGGAGTCTGGCGTTCGATAAGTTCAACTGGGTCCCGAGCTCCTTGCGCGTTAAGCGCGCAAAAGCTTCTTCTACTTTTTCGTTCTTGGTAATTCTACCTCCCGGCACAAACCACATATCCTGCGCGGGACGATTCCGACGTGTTCCGACCCAGACGCGCCGCTGTTGGTCTCGAATGATGAGATCGATTGAAACAAGCGGTGTTAATTTAATGACGCTTTCGAATGCTGCATCTTCCAACCGTTGTCCCGGCTTCGGTTCGGAAATGTGGTGGAAGGGTGAAGAATTCATACAACAAACGATTTAGCCAATGGGCAGGTAGAGAGAAATGGTAGTCCCTTTCCCGAGTTGCGATTTGATTTTGATTTCGCCGCGGTGTGCTTCCACCACACGTTTGACGATTGCGAGACCCAGGCCGGTGCCTTTGGTCTTGGTGGTATTTAACAGCGAGGTGAAAGCTTTTTCACACTGCTCGGGCGACATCCCTTCGCCCGTGTCTTTGAATTCCACGCAGATCCCATCCTTAACGACCTTGCTGCTGATGGTGAGTTGTCCTCCCTTTGGCATGGCTTCCACGGCATTCAGGATAAGATTCAGGCTGGCTTGTTCGAGTTGAGTTGCGTCCGCAGAAATCAAAGGCAATGCAGGATCCAGCCGCCGCACCAATTCCACGTTTTGATTTCGCAGCTTATGGCGGATCAGTAAGCCGAGGTCATCTATGAGTTGATTTATATTGACCGGAGAGAGCTTCGGTTCCGCACTGCGGGCAAAGTCCAGGATCTGTTCCACGATCTTGTTCAAGTGATCCATCTTGTCGCGCATGATGTCTGCGTCACGGGACCGCGGATCGTCTTCTCCAAACTTAAGATCCAGTGAATGAAACATCATTTTCATCACTGTCAGTGGATTGCGGATCTCGTGGGCCACCTCCGCAGCAAGCAGGCCGAGTGCCGAGAGTTTCTCGTTCTGACGCAATTGCTCTTCGACATCCACAACGCGTTCATAGAGCCGCGCTTTTTCGATCGCGATCGCGGAGAGTTGAGCGAGGGCGGAAAGAATCCGGATCTCTTCATTCGAAAAGCTGTAAATCTCGCCTTTATAGACGTTCAGAGCACCGATCGCTTCCCCCCCGAAAATCAGCGGCACACTTAAAAACGAAACCAATCCCTCCCTCCTCGCCACCGAGACATTTTGATAACGTGCGGACGTTTGAACGTTTTGGACCTGGATCGGCTTTTTGCGACGGACCACGGTTCCAGCCAAACTTTCTTGCAGTTCAAGACGAGGTTTCTTGATGTAAGCCTCGCCTGCACCGAAGCTGGCGCGGAGATCGAGCCAGCCACCCGACTCATCCAACATCAGGAGCGAGCACATTTTTGCGTGCATGAGGTGGTGCGCTTCCCGGGTGATTACTTGAAGTGCATCGTCCAGGTTCAATGTGGAATTGATGGTCTGGCCTACGCTTACCAGCGTTTCGAACAATCGGGCCTTTAACCGGAGCTGTTCATAAAGCCATGTGTTTTGAATTACCTTCGCAGCTTGAACGGCAAGTTCCTCCAGGAGTTCCTGATCTTCGTCGCTGAAAGCATCCTCCCTGGTGGAATCAATGTTAATCACCCCGCGAGTCTCACCATTCAGGAAAAGAGGCACTGCAAGTTCGGACCGGATTTCTGGTCGCAGCATTACGTAACGGGAATCCGCGTTGACCCGTCCGACTCTCGCCGGTTTGCCGTTGCGAGCCACCCACCCGGTGATTCCCTCGCTGATACGCAGCTTCAGTCTTGCTACCTTTTCCGGAAGTCCGCTAGAGGCTTCGATTTCGAGAAATCCGGTATTGGGATTCACGAGGGAAATGGAGCCGCTGGTGCCTCGCATGATCCGGACCGCTTCCCGGAGAATGAGCTCGAGGGCCTCTTGCGGATCGAGTGAAGAATGAATCGTTTTGCTGACTTGATAGAGCAGGTTTAACCGCTCAAACCGCAATTTCAATTCAGCGAGTGAATCACTCATACTTCCCATCAACGAACACGCATGGTCATGATGATCCCGGTCACTGCGAACACCACGTTCGGAAGCCAGGCAGCCACCCAGGCGGGGAGGAGGCCTCCGGTGCCAAGGGCGAGCCCCGCCTTGAACAGGATAAAATAGACAAAGGCAATCGAGATGCTCGCCGCGACGCCCACGAAAACATTTCTCCGGCCAGAAGCTGCTCCGAAGGGAATAGCAATCAGGACAACAATCAGGCAGGTCCACGGAGCGGCCAGTCGACTGTGCAATTGTGTTCTCAGCATGGCTGCCTGGGAGGGCGGGATTTCTGGATGCAACCGAAAGTAATCCACGATCTCACGCAACGACAATTGGGCTCTCTTCGCCGCCTCCTTGAGGCTAAGCGTATTGATTTTTATCTCACTCCGGATTAATTCGGGGGTTTCAGAGAAGTTCGGGAAAGACAGGATGTTGGTTTCCGTGCGTTTCGGAAAGGCCAGCGTGGGGGAGTTGAGGGTTTCCTGAACGTTAAATAAGGTCCAGACACCATTGGCGTACCTGCCCCGTTCGGCGTCGATGATTCGTTTGGTTCCACCCGGCAATTCCCAGATGATCGTAAGCGCGAGCATTTCGCTGGTGCGCAAGTTGTAGGCTCCCGCCTTCCAGGAACGCTTCTCGGGAGTGTTCATGAAGAAAAGTTCTTTCTTCCAATCGATGGAGGTGGCGCTGGTCTGCGAAGCGTGGCGTCTCTTAATCTCCTCCGCGCGTTCCTGGCTGTGAGGAACCCACAATTCATTCAAGGCGAACAAGGCAGCACTCAGGACGAATCCAACCGCCAGATACGGAAGCGACAAACGAAACAGGCTCACACCCGCCGCCCGAATCGCCGTTATTTCATGATGCCTGGCATGATTGGTCAGGGCATAAAGCAATGCGAGAAGGAGCGCGATTGGTAGAACAATCGAGAGGAACTCAGGCGCGGAGACCAGGTAATATTCTGCGACATCCTTTGCGGTAAGTTTATTGCGCTGGAACTCGTTCAGTTCGGAAAATAAATCAAAGGAAATCCAGAATACCAAAAAGCCGGCGACGCAATAAATGAGCGGAACCAGTAACTCACGCAAAAGATAGCGATCGAGCAGGCGCATCTTTATTCAGCGTTAGGATAGGAGCCGAGGACTTTTACAAAGTTGCAGCAATCTTCCAGATCCTTGATCGCCTTGGCCACCTTTGGATCGGTGACGTGGCCATCGCAATCCACGAAGAAGAAATATTCCCACGCTTTGCGTTTGCTGGGACGAGATTCAATCTTGGTCATGTTCAGCTTATATTTACGGAACGGTGCGAGCGCCGAGTGCAAGGCACCCACCTCATCCTTGATGCTCAACATCAGGCTTGTGCGATCCTTCGTCGTGGCGGGACTACAGGTGCGCCCCAGCACCAGGAAGCGAGTCGCATTGACGTGATTGTCCTGCACGCCGCTTTCCAGGATCGGAACTTTATACTTCTCGGCGGCGAGCGTGCCGCCGATTGCCGCGGCCTTTGCGTCCTTCGCTGCGAATTCGACGGAACGGGCATTGGACGAGGTTTCGATCAGTTCCGCGTTTGGAAAATTCTTTTGGATGTAAGCGCGGCATTGGGCGAGGGTCTGAGGATGAAGGTAGAGTTTTTCGATCTCGTTCTTCTTTCCTTTGCTGATCAGATTCTGCTCTATCCGGAGGATGATTTGAGCAACGATCTTGAGGTCACTGTCGACAAACATATCGAGCGTGTGGGTGACCACACCTTCCGTGGAGTTTTCCACCGGCACAACGCCGTAATCCGCTCGCTGTTTGCTGACTTCCGTAAAAACTTCACTAATGCTTTTCTGGGCTGCGTAATTCAGGCTGGAACCAAAGCGGCGGATAGCTGCTTCGTGGGTGAAAGTTGCCTCGGGTCCGAGAAAGGCAATGGTCATCGATTTCTCGAGCGATAGGGCACTCGACATAATCTCACGGTAAATAGCCCGCAAAGAGTCGCTCGTGATGGGGCCGGGATTCATCTTGCAGACCCGGTCCAGCACGGCTTGTTCCCGGTGCGGCGCGTAGATTTCCTCGCCGGCTTTTACCTTTATCTCACCAATATGCAAAACGTGCTGGGTGCGTTCATTCAGCAGTTTGACGATGTCGGCGTCGAGCTTATCAATTGCTTTACGATGCTCAGAAAGGTTCATGCTTGGGCAACAATACAGATCTCCGGTATTTCCGGCAGGAGAAAATCCAGTGTTGAATCAATGTGCAGAGGTGACGAAAAGTGTTTGTTCCAAAGTGGAGATACCTTCCCTGACTTTGAAAAGAGCGACCTCCCGAAGAGTCTTCATTCCCTGGTCGCAAGCGACCTTGCCGATCTCGCTGGCGCTGGAACGCGTAATGACCATGCGTCGAATTTCATCTGTCATCGTCATTACTTCGATGATGGCAGCACGGCCTGCGTACCCACTGTTTTTGCAACGGTCACAACCGCGTCCGCGGTACAAGGTCGCACCCTCCATGACTTTCGGATCAATCCCGAGATCTTTGTACATCTTGGCCGGGTAAGTGACCGGCTCCTTGCAGGAGAGACAAATGCGGCGCATGAGACGTTGCGCACACGCAAGAATAACGGCGGAAGAAATCAGGAAGGGTTGAATGCCCATATCGTCGAGACGGGCAATGGCTCCTGGAGCATCATTACAATGCATGGTGCTGAGCACTTGATGCCCGGTGAGCGCGGCTTCGACCGCAATTTCGGCGGTTTCGGTATCACGAATTTCCCCGATCATGACGATGTCAGGATCCTGTCGAAGAATGGACCGCAACGAGCTGGCGAAGGTGAGCCCGATTTCCTTCCGGACAGGCACCTGATTAATCCCGGGAATCTGGAATTCGACCGGATCTTCCACGGTCACGATGTTGTATTCCGGATTATTCAACTCGTTCAGGGCGGAATACAGGGTCGTCGTTTTACCCGAACCGGTAGGACCCGTCACCAAAATCAAACCATGCGGAGAGTCGACCGCCGATTTGAAGCGCCGGAACGTTTCGGGATCCATCCCGAGTTTATCCATGCTGGCCGACAAGTTGCCCTTGTCCAAAATACGTAATACACACTTCTCCCCGTGCGAGGTCGGAAGAAATGAAACACGCAAATCGATCTCCTTGCCCGTGACCTTCACGCGCATACGTCCGTCCTGGGGCAGGCGTCGCTCGGCAATATCCAGATTGCTCATGATCTTCAGACGCGAGGCGAGGGCGATCTGTAGATTCTTCGGTGGCGGCGGCATGTCGATCAACGCCCCATCGATACGATAACGGAGTCGCACCATCTTCTCGAATGGTTCGATGTGAATATCACTCGCTCTATCCTTGATCGCCTGGGCCAGGATCAAATTCGCCAGCTTGATGACCGGAGCTTCTTCGCTGGAGGCAGCAAGAGATCCGATATCGGAAACGTCGTCGTGAGCCTGGCTTGTGAGTTCCAGGTCATCTGCTTCATCCGCCTGCTTCTGAGCATCCTGGATGATCTGCTCCATGCTCCCGCCCTGGGTATTTTCCCAGTTCGCGATCTTTTCCATAATCGCCTTTTCCGTGGCGATCATGGGAACAACATCCAGCTTGGTAATGCGCTTGACGTCGTCGACTGCAATGACGTTGAGCGGATCGACCATGGCGAGGAACAACTTATTGTCCAGGCGGCAAACGGGGACGACCTTGTGGTTGGTCGCAATTTCTTTGGGCAGGAGCTCGGTTAGCTCCGGAGACAACGGGGCACGCGCCAGATTAATGGGAGGGGTGTTGAGGACACGCCCCATGCAGACCACCATATCCATCTCCGTGACATACGCCTTTTCAAGAAGCAACTTCTGTAGCCGGATCCCTTCCTTCTTTTGCCGCTGCAACAGTTCTTCCACCTGCTTGACGCTCAGCAAACCATCCTCGACGAGCGCGTCGGCAATGCGTTCTCCAAATGTTTTTACGGGAGGCATAACTTAGCGGTAAACTTTCTTGATCAATCGTGACAGTTCGAGCGGATTGGCCAGATACCAGACGAATCTGGTCTGACTGGCACCCTGAAGTTCTCCCGCCGCTTGCTTGTTGAAAGGATTGGCCGTGGCGACCAGCACAGATTTGCTCATTTTATCAAACGGCAAAACGCACCAGCGTTGGCAAATTTCTTTGGGATAGCTCCGGGCCAGGTCAAGATCGACGTCATACTTCTCAATCGGCAAATAACCAAGCCGGGTTTTCTCGATCAGCAACTTCATCGATTTGTCGGCCGGACAAAGGTTTTTATCGTGGAGCTGGGATAGGAGTGGTTCCACCACCGCTCCAGGCGGGTCATTGAGCGGTGGCAGTGGCCAATAGGTGGTGAAATCGGCAGCAGAGATGATCTTCGAATCCACGAACAGCTTCTGCATCATCTGTCGTCCGTCATCAATATCGGAATGGGAAAGAGCCTTTCTGCCCCCTTTTTCCTTCTTGATGAAGGTAGTATTGATCGTTTGCGCCAAATCGCTGTCCCCATCACCGGAGGTGATGCTGTGCGCACGACTCTCGATATCGGCCAGGGCCGTTATTACATCCGGATCATCGGGATACCGTTGCAGGATCGTTTCGTACTCGAGGATCGCAGAAGAAAGTTGCCCCATGGACACATAGGCCTGGGCAATTCGTTTCGAGGTGCCGATAACGTCCTTATGCCGGCCCAGTTTGAAATAGGCCTCCTTCAGGATCTCCAGTGATTGATAGTCATTAGGCTGCGATTGAGTGATGACTTCAAACATCTCAATCGTCTGGAGGACTTGCGCCTCTTCGCTTGGGGTTATCGTACCGAGCATCGTTCTGTTCCTTTCAGCACGATTTTTTATTCCCTCCATCCGTGCCGCAAAATTCGGCTGAGTTTAGCCGGTGATGCAGTGTTCTGCAACTTTTGTATTGGGCCGAGCAACTGGGTTCTGCCATTGGGAATTACGGATAGGTCCGAGTTTTGCGGGCAACAAATCTCTGGTGTCGGGTGAAATCAGGTTGGTCTGATAGGCCCATTTACCCGGTCGATCTGGCGAATGCCCCCAGTGCGATGACACGGTGGAAGGAGGCAAAATCCGGCCTATCCTTCTTCATGAACAAAGTAAGAATGTTTTCATTCGCTGCCCTGCTGGGTCTGGCCGTGGCAGGATCGACATTATCCGCGCAAGACCGTGCCAATCCAGGCATCGAAAATACTACCGATATCACGAAATTCCTGAATGAGAAGGAACGCGATCACCTTGCGGGAAAGCGATCTATAGAAGATCTCACCGGAGAAGAGCGGGAGCATGTGCAAAGAATCCTTCGTCTCCAGAACCTGCGTAACGAGGAGGACATCGTCAATGAGCCGGCTGGTGCCGAGGCCCAGGTGGCAGTCTCGGACACATCTGCTTCGACGGGTGATGCCTTGTTGGATGAAGCCGAGGAGTTGAGACGGGAGAACTCCCGCCTTCGCATGGAGTTACGTCGTTTGCAATCGCAGATGTCGGACCTGCGATATCAACCGGAGGATCCTCAGGATATGTTCAATGAACCTCTGCAACGTCGGCCCCGCTTCTACATGCCCGTGCGTTGAAGGGTGAATCCGGCGGGTGGCGGGGCCAATCGCGCTGGGGATTGGGGAGCGCGCGTGCTCCCCGGTGGGGTTTTGCTATGTCAAAACCCTGATTTCTGCCTTGCTCAATCCTCTCGAAGACCGATGCGTGCGTTTATTTCAAAACGGAACCGCACAGCAGTAGGCAAAACCCCACCCGGCGATCCTTTCTATCTCACCCGGAAAAAATTACACCCACCAAAACCCGCTACCAAATCAAGGCTTTTCAATACGATCAAATTTTCTAACCTCAGCTTCGTCGCACTATGAAGATGACAAAGCTCCTATCCTTTTGCGCGGTCTCGATTTTTGCCGCTCTGCTCTCCCTGAATGCTGCTGAAAAGCGGATCGTGTTTGTGGCCGGTAAGCCGAGCCATGGTCCCGGAGATCATGAGCACAATGCCGGGTCATTACTTTTGAAGAATTGCCTGACGAATGTTCCCGGGGTGAAGGCCGAGGTTCACTTGAATGGCTGGCCCACGAACGATAGCTTCTTTGACGGTGCCGATGCGATAGTTCTCTATATGGATGGCGGAGAGGCTCATCCTGTTCTGCAAGGAGATCGACTCAAACAGATCGAAGCCAGAATGAAGAAAGGCGTTGGCCTGGCACTGATCCACTACGCCGTGGAACCAACCATTCAAAAAGGGCAGGCGCAATTCCTCGATTGGATCGGTGGTGCGTTTGAAATCAATCGGTCCGTGAACCCTCATTGGGATGCGGACTTCAAGAACCTGCCTAATCATCCCATTACTCGCGGGGTAAAGCCCTTCAAGGTCAACGATGAATGTTATTTCAACATGCGTTTTCAAGAGGGCCTTAAGGGAGTCACCCCCATTTTGAGCGCGGTTCCAACAGAAAGCACCATGAGTCGTCCGGACGGGGACCACAGCGGAAATCCCGCAGTGCGCGAGGCTGTGAAACGTGGAGATTTGCAGCATGTCGCCTGGGCATATGAGCGTGCCGGAGGCGGACGCGGTTTCGGTTTCACTGGTGCCCATCATCACAATAATTGGGGGAATGATGACTTCCGCAAACTTGTTCTGAATGCAGTCCTTTGGGTGGCCCACGCGGAGGTGCCGGCAAAAGGGGTGGAATCCAAAATTACCCCCGACGATCTCGATCAGAACCTGGATCCCAAGGGCGACGAAAAAAAAAAGATAAGTAAACCAGCGGCGTCGAGTTCCTCATCCAGGCCAAAATACAAAAGCGGCCTCGTTACCTACAATCGGGTGCCGGTAGATGTCGATATCACGGGCGCAAAGAAACTGTGGCTGGTGGTTACCGACGGCGGCAATACTTACAGCTGCGATTGGGCCGATTGGGGAGACACCACACTTATTCGCGCCGACGGAACCTCGCGGAAGCTGACTCAGTTGAAATGGGATTCCGCGAGCACTGGCTGGGGCAACGTCGGGGTGAACCAAAATGTTCAGGGTGGTCCGCTTCAAATCGGCAAGAAGGTTTTCACCAGTGGTATTGGGACGCACGCTCCTTCCATAATTGAATACACGTTGCCAGAGGCGTTCGCTCGTTTTCAGGCGAAAGTCGGCATCGACGTTGGTGGCACAGAACAAAGCGGACAGCCCGCAGTTGAATTCCTCGTGTTTACGGAACCGCCTCCGGCAGACATTCTTCTCGACACACCACCGGCGAATGCCAGTGGGGAAACCTTTGGACCGAAAGCGGCGGCCGAATCGCAAAAATTTCTGGAAGCGGCCGAAGGTCTCGAAGCGACGCTCGTAGCCAGTGAACCGTTGTTGCGCAATCCAACCAATATCGACATTGATGATCAGGGCCGCATCTGGGTGGCCGAAGGTGTGAACTATCGATCGAGTTTCCAGCAATGGGGAATCCTTGATCCTGCCGGCGATCGCATCGTCATTCTCGAAGATACGAACCACGATGGCACCGCCGATACCTCCAAGGTCTTTTACCAGGATGCCAAGCTGGCAGCGCCCCTCGGGATCTGTGTGCTTGGCAAAAAAGTGATCGTTTCCGCGTCGCCTGAAGTCTTCATTCTCACCGATTCGGACGGCGACGACAAAGCCGATCAGCGTGAGGTCCTCTTCTCAGGGATCGAAGGAGTCGATCACGATCATGGAGTTCACGCGATCAGCTTTGGACCGGATGGAAAACTCTATTTCAATTTCGGAAACAATGGCAGTCAGCTGAAGCGTCCCGATGGCTCGCTCGTTGTCGACATTTACGGCCACGAGGTCGGAGGACCGAAAAGCAAATACCGTCAGGGGATGGCATTTCGTTGCAACATGGATGGCAGTGAAGTGGAAGTGCTCGGGCATAACTTCCGCAATCCATATGAAGTATGCGTCGACTCGTTCGGAACGGTTTGGCAATCGGACAACGACGATGACGGCAATCGCTCGGCCCGAATCAACTACATCATGCCGGGTGGCAACTATGGCTACAGCGATGAGATGACCGGAGCCAGTTGGAACGAAAAACGAACGAACCTTGAACTCGATATCCCCGGACGGCATTGGCATCTGAACGACCCCGGCGTGGTCCCGAATGTTCTTATCACCGGCGCGGGCGCACCGTGTGGGATTGCTTTCTATGAAGGGAAATTGCTACCGAAGTCCTTTCAAAACCAGATGATCCATGCGGACGCCGGGCCTCGCGTCGTTCGCACCTATCCAGTGAAGGAGCAGGGGGCTGGCTACAGCGGGGAGATGGTGGAGGTGCTGAGTGCGAGTGATGCCTGGTTCCGTCCTTCGGATGTTTGCGTTGCGCCGGATGGCTCCGTCTACGTTGCCGATTGGAACGACTCCGGCGTAGGCGGCCACAATATGGCGGACCGCAGTCTCGCGCAGGTGAAAGGAAGGATTTATCGACTCGCTCCCCCTAAGAATAAACCGGCAGTTCCGCACTTCAATTACACCCGCATCTCTGGAGCAGTGGAAGCGTTGCAGTCTCCCAACAACGCCACTCGTTACCTTGCCTGGGATCAACTCTTTCACCTCGGAAAACATGCAGAGCCCGAGCTCGCTAAACTGTGGAAGGCTGGTGAACCACGGATGCGGGCTCGCGCCCTGCAACTTCTCGCTCGAATCGAAGGGAAAGGGGCCGGATATATCACGGAAGCGCTCAAAGACGGTGATGCCAACATCCGCATTGCTGCTTTGCGGATTGCCCGCGATACAAAACAGGAGATGGTCCCGATCCTTGGCGGAATGTTGAAAGATCCATCACTGCACGTCCGTCGCGAATGTGCCTTATCGCTCCGTGGTAACACTTCCCCGGAAGCTGCCGACGTGTGGACAGAGCTGGCCCTGCAACACGACGGCAAGGATCGCTGGTTTCTGGAAGCGTTGGGTATCGGCGCTACCGGAAACGAAAGCGCCTCCTTCGCCGCCTGGCTGAAAGCGGTGGGTGACCAGTGGAATACACCGGCGGGTCGCGACATCGTCTGGCGTTCCCGGGATCCAAAAGCGGCCAGCTATTTGGCAAAGCTCATCGCGGACTCGGCCACACCTCCAACTGAGCGAGCTCGTTACTTTCGCGCTTTCGATTTTTTGAAAGGTGCGGAAAAGGAAGCAGCTCTCGTGGAGTTGGTGAGAATCGCTGCGCCCCAGAATTGATGGGTAGGTTGGTGGCGGAGTGACTGGCAAGGGTGATTTTCAGAATCTGCTGCTTTCCACCTTCGTCCACCCTATTTAGTCAAAGGCTCCGATTCAGCGGCATTTGAAATTGCTTTCAAAGCTTCGATGCTACGTCGCCATTGGCAGCTCCTCCCAAGAAGTCTGTCTTATCAGATCAGTGAACACCTGATCCCCGGGATGACGCGTTTTCCAGACCGGAAAATCGACGATCCCCGCGGGAAATCCTGTTTTCCGGACCGGAAAACGCGTCATCCCCGGAAAATCGTCCGTTTTCGGTCTGGAAATGAGGAGTTTCGCGTGGGAAGGGGAGTTTTCCGGAGTGGAAATTTGGATTTCCCGCGGGAATCGGACAAATCCGGAGCGGAAATGAGCATTTTTCCCGGGAAATCCTGTTTTCCGGTCCGGAAAATCG
This sequence comes from Limisphaerales bacterium, assembly GCA_046597605.1. Classification (GTDB taxonomy): domain Bacteria; phylum Verrucomicrobiota; class Verrucomicrobiia; order Limisphaerales; family JACDHS01; genus JACDHS01. The sequence goes on from JBKJKE010000160.1 coordinate 70,462, forward strand.
GATATCCCCGGGCGAACTGTCGTCACAACCGGTTGATTAACAAGACGTTATGGAATCCGGGCGTTCTTTTTTTCAAATGAGGCGGAATGACGTAACCAGGCATCGACCGATCCAGTCGCCGCCCCTGACTGAAATTGCCAGGGATTTGCGCCCGTTGCGATTTGCAGTAGTAATGCTAATCGGAGGCGCTTGCGGAATAGGTTTTTTTCACCTTCAAACGGCGAGCGAGAGTCGTAAGGAGGGGTAAAAAGAAAATTCCGGAGGAGCGAAGCCGTGATAAACAACGGAAAAAGAGATAATGGAAGCGCGCGTGCTTACGCCGTGTGCCAAAAGTAACTGTTACCCGTGAGAGGGATTCGTTGTGCCAAAAGGGGTGTTACCCGATGGCTTCTGTATTTTTGGTTAATTGTACTTTGCCTTTAGCAGCCTACTG
>JBKJKE010000164.1:0-3429 GCA_046597605.1 Limisphaerales bacterium
CAGTAGGCTGCTAAAGGCAAAGTACAATTAACCAAAAATACAGAAGCCATCGGGTAACACCCCTTTTGGCACAACGAATCCCTCTCACGGGTAACAGTTACTTTTGGCACACGGCGAGACATTAAAACCAACAAAAGATGCGATATAACGGAGACGGTAATCTGTAAACAAAAACGGTCGTTTGATGAGACACACTCTTTCCCCTGCGGGTCTACTCTTTGGGACAGGGAGAGCCGCTGATACGAAAAATGGACTTGTCGACTACTGCTCGTTTCCAGTCGTTTACAAGACTTCTCGATCAGGCCAGCTTCGACCTGGGATTATCACAATTCCGTCTTGCGGGATACGAATCCGATCACCTTCAAAGGATACCGCAGGTGCCCCACTGAACTTTCCGATCACTTCCGACGTGCGCAATGGCAGACCGCTCTCAAGGTCGGGATCAATTCCGATCATGAAATCACCTGCTGGAAATTCGTACAAGATGATGTCATCCACGCGGCCCATCCGCTCCGATGCGTTTATGATCTCTCTTGCCGGTGCATAGTAATCGGTGAGCAATTTTTCACTGTCGACTCGTAGGTTGCTCGCCCGTTCGGGCGGTTCAGGATCATGGAACCTCGCACCTACTCGGCCATTCTTTGACATCGACCATGATACTACATGGGCAGCGATCTTCGTTCCGTTAATTTTATTGAGGGCAGAGGCTTGGTCCTTCGCTGCAGCTAAAAGCCGTGAAGGCGGACTGTAAGATCGTCCTTTCGCTTCAAGTGAAATCCACTCTCCAGACGAGGTGAGTGTAAAAAAATCGGGGCGTTTTGATCCGGTGAATGATGCGTTTAGCAGGTGTCCATAAAGGCTCAGGAACCAGATTCTTGGAGCATTCAAGATGCGTTCACAGAGGAGTTTGGTAATAACGTTGCCCAACAAACTGTTTACCGATCCTTTTTCCGAGAAATCTAAATCTGTCCACGCCCGTGGGTGCGAAAGTTGTCCCATCAGCGGGGTCGTTGAACCTGGTGGAACGTCAAGCGCGAGGCGGATCGAGGCTAACCTCCAAGCTTGAATCCGCCAGTGTATGGCGGTTCCTCCGAAACCGTATCCAGCTACGATTGCGGCTCGGATTATGTCAGAGGTAGAAAACCGTTCGGTTCTCCAGCCATTTTTCACCCAGGGTAAATTTGTTCCAAAGCCACTAACCTCAACTGGAAGGTCAAAAGACATTTTGGCATCCTGCGTTAGCTGCGCAGAACCAGCGCCTTGTTGACATAGGAGACAGCGGATGTCTTCGGAACCTGGACAGCATCCGAGAAAATAAAAACTTCCTTACCTTTGTAAGCTTTCGCCGCACTGTATTGAAGTTCGTACTCAAACGACAGCCGATCTGCATAAAAGCCGATTATCTCCGGTGTGCTGTCATAGGATATGATCCAAGGATGCTTAACGTGGTTTTGTATGACTTGCGCTAACCTCTCGTGGTCCTTGGTGTTGTAGTGGTTAGCATACAGCCGTTCTGCCTTGTGAAAATATGGGGGATCGCAATACACCAAAGACTTTTCTGGCAACGTCGGAATATACGAGCCGATAAAATCCTCGGCGTCTAAATTCTTCACCGCTATCAACTTTTTCTTGGTAGCAATCAGCTCAATACGCCGGATCAATTCATTACGTCGGAAACGAGCGTCTATTTTCCATTTACCGGTCTGGTTTAATCCCCCGATGACCCCTGCGGTCGGTATTCCAGACCGGTTACAGCGATTGAGATAAAATAAGCTAAAGCCCAGGTCCAGCTGGTCAAATTCCTTCGGTCGCGACAGTATCTCGCGCTGGCGTTTCCACTCAGGAATGGTCAATGAAGCAGCCGAAATCCGACGACAGAACTCCTCCGTTTTGGTCAATATTGACCGCCAAAAAGCGTAGACAGCTCGCGAGGAGTCGTTGAGGTGAATCCGGCTCACCACGCCCCCTAATAACAGGTCAATTGCGACGCCAGCTCCTCCCGCATACGGCTCGGCATATTCACAGCCTGAAAGGTCATTGGTCTGGATAATCTCGACGATGAACGGTGACAGCTTTTGCTTTCCACCTGGGTAACGTAATGGGGTGTTATGACGAGTCATTCGTGTTTAGCGGTTCATCTCCTCCAGGAGAGGAAAAACACGGGCGAACACAGGGCAAATGTCCTTTTCCGTCACGATGAAGGTAGGATTATGCACCAGCTGGTTAAGTGAAATGATCGAAAGAAATCCCTTTTCGTTCGCGAGTTCCGCCATAGCACCATGCAACGTTTTTGTCAGGGGATTTGTCTTTAACCGCTTCTCTGTCAGATGGTCGGCCACGTCACGTAACACATCGATCAGCGGACGGTCAGTAGTGCCATCACTTTTCTTGATCTTAATCCCAGCAACAGGATGATCCTTCGCATAAGCCTTCGCCGACAGCTCAAACATACTGCGAAGGAGAAAGCAGAATGAATGCGGATGTTTCTCAAGTCGCAACAGCCCTGCTTCTTCCAGCAATGTTGCCAGCTTTTCCCGTCCTTTACCTCGTGGTGCAAATGCACGCAATTTCCGGTACACTGAGCGGGGGTCATTGACAGCGACGGCTTTGGTTTTGCCTCTCCTTGATGATACCGATGGTGAACTTGCGGTTGGCGACGCCGCAGCCGCTGTGCTGGTTTGTCCCGTTCCAGGGTGTGATGCCTGAGCACCAGTCCCAGAGGGTTGAGCACCTGAATTTCCGGCAGGTTGAGTTTGCTGGACAACAGGGGGCGGGAAGCCATACCGCGACGGAAAATCGTTGACCCCAACACCTTCGGTGCGGACCTCATCGAAGCCGATGGCTTTCATGCCAATGTCACGAAGGACTGAATCCAACTCAGACGTGTGGTGGCCGGTCTTATACAGGTCTACTAGCTCGCGGCGCGACTTTAGCGCCAATCGACGGGCTATTGCGCCAACAGCATCATTCAAGACCGTCAACCGGCATAGTCCTGTCCGACTACAGTCGCGAACATCTTGTGCGCACGATCCCGAGTCCAGTTGCACTCAGTAAACAATAACCAGCTTTGGTCTGGTACGTCCTTGAGAAAATCATAAAGATGCTTCGCTTGGTGGCGATCCGTCGCTCCTGTATAGAACCAGGAGTCGGCGACGGCGATCTCAGTCAATAGGTCTCGAGTTTGTTGCCGATGACATCGCAACGTCTCGCTCTTGAAGTTGAAGCTTTCACAGTGGGGCATGGTAACCTGCTCGGTTGGGGACATCGCAGCATGGCTTCAGTTTCCGAGGCGATAAAACCACTTATTACCGCGTTTAACCCGAACTCCGAAGTAGGACGATAATTTTTGGGGAGCGAGGCCGGTTTTAGTCAGATCATACCGCCTCCGATAGCCAAACGATCCATAGGTGGAACCAACTTCGGCGAAGG
>JBKJKE010000169.1:0-15720 GCA_046597605.1 Limisphaerales bacterium
CCTTCGCCGAAGTTGGTTCCACCTATGGATCGTTTGGCTATCGGAGGCGGTATGATCTGACTAAAACCGGCCTCGCTCCCCAAAAATTATCGTCCTACTTCGGAGTTCGGGTTAAACACTCAGTTCAACCTTTTTTTCTCAAAACTATGGGATGGCTGTGAATTTAATCATTGCTTCGATTGCTTATACTTTTTTAGAACAAACGAGAGGAAGGACCAACTTCGACTTTTCGCGCTCCATGTTTAACTTAGAGCGTTCCCATTTCGCAGCTTGTTGTCCTAATAGCTAGGCAATCGCTCGTTGCGTCACCTGCTCAAGTGTCGCCACCAGTATTCCGACTTCTTCAGAGCCAAACAAACCGTCCGGTCCCTGAACATTGATGTCCGTAAACGGAGACTCATAAAGCAGTGCGGCATTCATGGAGCCATGCTCTGTGAGATGGTCCACGATGAGGTTAACAAATTCGATTTGGTTGGCCGTTAATGTTTTGCCCGCCATAAATCCGGCCAAAGCCAATTTCGCCGCTTCCCGATCCAGTCCGATCAACGCCCGCACAAACAACCCGAGCCCATGGCTTTCTTCCTTCGCTCGTTGGACATCCATTAAATTGCCCACTCCGCTGGCCGCAAGCATCTGTTCCAATTCGGCCAGGTCAGTGGCTGTCAGCGGCTGATTCATCCTTAATTTGTGAATCGCAATGTGGCTTTCGTGCTCCTTGAGGAAGGTCCGAGCTTTTGCCTTGAAACGCTCGAAGTGATCGGGCGCGGTGAAGCCCGGAAGATCAAATGCCGTCTCGTCGCCAATCTCGTCTTCGAAATCGGTATAGATAGGTTTCCGCTTTTGCTTCTCGATCAGCTTCACCAATGCGCGGAGACGTTTGCGGACCACTTCCAGCATGGGCGTGGTGATATCCTGCCACCATTCATCCGTTTGGATTTCCTGAATAATGATGATCTGCTGCTGCACCATCGGAATGCTTTGTTTCTCTTCCAATAATCCAGCAATCGCTTTGACCTGATCTCGCAATCGGCTGAACGCAGGTTCCGTTCGCAGAACCGCGAGTTGCAGGTTCAACATCAGCAAATCAAACCGCTTGGCTTCTTCGTCTTCTGCTTCCTGCTCGGTGGGCAATCCGGCAACTTGCTGCGCCAGCTCGAGGAAAGACTCCGGCGTCAATTCCAGCCAGGCTTCCCGCTTTCCATATTTCTCGATCAGACGGCGCTTCGGACGGACGACGAAGTTGTCTGGATTCATCGCTGCCACTTCATCCCTGAGGAAATAAGCCGTGTCCTGTCGAAGGATCGCTTCTTTATCTTTCCCCTCATTCGCAACGCACGAGAGTTTCCCATCCAGTTCACTGATCAGTTCCAGGCGAGCTTTGAACAGCTTCTTCCCGAGGGATTCCTGCAATGCCCCTTCCGTTGCTTCCGGGTTCTGAGCGAAGAACTCAAGATTTTGGCAGTAATCAAAGATGAAGAAGTACTCCTTGTGCTTATCCGGACCAAACAGGTCTTTGCACAAACGGGTGCCACGCCCCAGCATTTGCCAAAACTTCGTTTTTGAACGAACCAGCTTGAAGAAAACCAGGTTCACCACTTCCGGCACATCAATCCCCGTATCGAGCATGTCTACCGAAATTGCAATGTGGGGAGCTTTTTCCTTCAACGAGAAATTATCGATGATGCTTTGCGCATACTCTGTCTTGAACGTGATAACGCGAGCGAAGTGTCCTTTATAATGCGGATAGTTGGTATTGAACCTATCGGCAATGAACTCCGCATGATCATTGTTCTTGGCAAAAATGATCGTCTTACCGAGCCGATCGCCGCCCGCGACTTTTTGACCTCGCGTCATCAAATGCTCCAACACCTTATCCACCGTGTCTTTGTTGAAGAGCCATTTGTTAACCGCTTCCGCATCGACCCGATCCGGCTGCACCCCCTCTTCGTTCCATTCCTTTGCGTCCCACTCTTCTTTCTCTTCTTCGGAAAGATCATCATAAGTGATGCCTTCGCGCTGGAATTTCAGAGGCACCGATACAGCCCTGGGTGGGACGAGGAACTTATCTTTGACTGCGTCGTTCAGATCGTAGGCATCGGTCGGGACCCCTCGTTCCAAATCAAACAGTCCATAAGTGTTGAAATCGATCTCGTTCTTGGGAGTCGCCGTTAATCCCACCAGCAACGAATCGAAGTAATCGAAGATGGCGCGATACTTCTGGTAAACCGACCGATGCGCCTCATCAATGATGATTAGATCGAAGTGCCCGACCCCAAACCGTTTCGCCCCATCCTTCGTTTCATCGATCAATCCCATCATCGTGGGATAGGTCGAAACGAAGACGCGGCCTTCCTTTTCTTTTTCCGTGACGAGGTTGACCGGCGAGGCATCCGGCAAATGCTTCTTAAACGCATTCGCCGCCTGGTTCACCAGCGCCACGCGATCTGCGAGGAAGAGAACCCGCTTCGCCCAGTTACAGCGCATCAGCAAATCACAAAGGGCAATCACCGTTCGGGTCTTGCCGGCACCCGTCGCCATCACCACGAGAGACTTGCGATCACAATCCTTTTCAAATGCTTCACCAATGCGGCGAATCGCTCGCGTCTGGTAGAACCGCTCCACAATCGCTTCGTCGATTTTTGCTTCCGCCAACTTCTTGCGACTGGTCCGGCGCTGAATCAACAACTGAAGTTCGTCTTTTTTGTAAAAGCCCTGCACCGGTCGAGGCGGATAATTCAGATCATCCCAAATCCAATGCTCGTAGCCGTTGGAATAAAAGATAATGGGTCGCTGACCAAAATGCGTCTCGAGACACTCGGCGTAGAGATTGGCCTGCTGCTGCCCAACGCGCGGTTCACGTTTGGTTCGCTTCGCTTCCACTAATGCGAGTGGTTTTCCATCATCACCCCAGAGGACGTAATCCACGAACCCTTTGCCCTGGCTGTTCCGCATTCCCGAAACCTCAAACTCCCTATCACGAGGTTGATCGAGCGCCCACCCTGCCTCCTTCAACAGTAAATCAATGAAGTAATCACGCGTCTCGGCTTCGGAATAATTGTGCGTGTCCGGTTGCGCTGCATTGGCGGCTTTCGCCTCCGCGATCTCAGCGCGTAAGCGGGCCAGGTCTTCATCCAGCGCCACCTTGCCGGAAAGCAACTCGGCCAGCTTCTCATCGCGCTCCTGCAGCTTCGCTTCGAGCTGCTGCAATTGATCAGTCGTCGGCTGTGCGGGAGCAGATACCCGCGCCTGCAGAAGCAATGCAGGATTGAACGCCAGACCATCCGCCGGCTTCGCATCACGCGCATAGGTCCGAACCAGCCAAAACGAAAAATGGAACAGTTCCCGGATTACCGTCTGCGCATCGAATTGCCGGATTGGCTTATGACTGTGGACTGCCAGGTTGCCGACCTCCTTGATGACGCGCGCCTTGTTGAAGACGGCTTCACCGGTGGCTTTGCGAAAGGTCGGCTCATGGATCAGTGCGCTGAGATGCTCCTGATACGGAAGGGCCAGCGTGGAATCGTGCTTATAAAGCCATTGCACCGCCAATTCCAACGCCCGTCGCGCATAGAAGCAGGAACTACGAGGGTCCGAATGCGCCAGCGACTCTGCTTTCGCCGCCGATTCGTAAATCGCGGGCCATTCAATGCAAAGAAATTGGAAATTCGAGAGACTCACGTGCGATTTAGCTGTCGCTCAAATGCAGCAATGGTTTTCAGCACCTTTTCAAAGGAGGGCGGTGGTTGGAAGAACATTTCCTCCGTTTGTTTGTAATCAGCTTTCCATTCCGCAACGCGATGCTCTGCCGGAATGATTTTGAACCCGCCAGGTTTCATCTGTTCGTAATCCACCCACGTATACGCAAAGAATACGGATCGATGCTCCACGACCTTTTCCAGAAGCTGCAGGTCAGCGAGCACTTTATCTCCCAGCCCTTTTTCAAGAATGCGTTCCAGGTCCGAATAGTGTCGTGACATCCGCGGCTTTACAGGCCTCTCCGTCGGTCGACAATTCTCCTCGTGGAGTAGCGCCGCTTTTTCCCAAAACGTTCTCTCCACCGCGAGGACCTGAACCAATGCTTCCGCATCGTCAAATCTGGCGGGATACTCCTGCGCGACATAAGACTTCACCGGCAAAAGCTGGTTGGGCCAGGTATCGGAACGTGCCCCCATTTCAATGCGAACGAATTTACCGAAATAACCATCCGTTTCGCCAGGCCAACAGGTGGGATACCTGAAGTTCAAAGTTTGCTGATCTGAATCCTGTGGATCCAACCCGAGATCAAATGAGGTAGTCGGTAAGCGGCTCGACAGTCGTTTATGAAGCTCAGTCTGCAAGCTGGTGGCCACAAAACTCCGGCACGCTGTCTTCAGCTCTTCAAGCCATTGCTTTCGCTTCTTTCCGCTGGGTGCGTTTTGAGGGTCGTGCGATCCTCCGAAGCCCAAATAATCGCGCGAGATGGTGATATCGATATCCTCAGAGAATCTTTCAATAATTTTATACGCCTTTGAGAGAGACGTTCCTCCCTTGAAAGTGAGATGTTCACCGATTTGCGGGAGGGCAAACAATTGCTTTAACGTCCAGCAAACCCAGAAATCTTTTTCAACGTGCTGCGGCTTGATCCCAACACGAGCTGCCGTTTCTCTAAAATACGCTTTCCTTTCGTTCTCGGGCAATTGGATGAATTTGTCCATTATGTCTCCGTTGAAATGGCGCGCATATGCTCAGCAATCCATGAGGGGGCATACCGAAGATCCGTCATTAAACGCTTTTTATCATCATCCGAGATGGTGCGACGTAAATGAGCGATCATCGCATCATCAATGTGTATTTTGCCCAGATGCCGAAAAGCCTGAATGATCAGTCCACTGACACGGCCTGCAGTTGCCATGTTTTTGGGCGTGCTATGCTTCAGTTGAATAACCTGTTTTCCGATTTTTACTGTTTTCGCACGACCGTCGGTAAGATAGACGATTCTGGCTGGCACCTGCGTAGAGAGACCGAGCAGGTTCGCCGCGTAAGCCCCACTCGGCTGAAGACAGGTTGCGAACTTTCCAGCGATCGCTTTTGCTACTTGGTCAGGGTCTGCCGACAGCACACCCAGGTCAGGATGGATTTTAGGGTAATGATAGAGTCCAAGAGCCAGTCGCCGCAGCACCTTACGTTTCACCAATCGATGGAGAGTCAGGTCCACCGCCTGTCGGCTGCCAATATCAGCAAAATCTGCGGGAGTGAATACCGCACCCCCCCGCGTGCCATAAATGCGACTTAACATCCTGTTTTCAATGCTTTGATCACTTTTCGGCACGATTTATTTGTAAGAAGAATGACCCTATTTATCTTACAAATGATATTTAAAACTTAAGTTTAAGAGAACTTATTATTCTCGACAGCTTAATCCCATTGCTGCCAGCGACGATCGCGAAGTTGATCCCGATAGATCATTGCATCCAATCAACTGCGCCATCTCTTGAAACCAACACCACATCTATCTCAAGCTTTTTGAGCGGTTGAGCGATGGCACCAATGCGCCGTCGATGTCTTTCCTCATTTGGCAAAGCGATGATAATTCCGTCTGCCGGGTTTTTCGCCCTGAGCTTGGCTGCTTGATAAAACGCCCTCGCGACGTGAACAGAAATTTGGGAATCATCGAACGGGTTGCCAAACTTCTTACTTCTCTTCTGAGAACTCGTTTCCCCTTTTGCCTCCACCAACCATCTCTTCTTTGAAGTATCCAAAGCGACGATATCCACTCCCGCCTGGATCGTGCTGCACGTGCTTACGATCGTGTAGCCTTTCCGCTGTAACTCGCATGCAACGGCTTCTACCACGCCATTTTCATCGATGGGCGAAAATGTGTTCATGACGGCATTGCACCAAGAAAGGAATCACAGACAGGTATGCGTGCTCCCTGCAGCGTCTTTCTCATTGATGGTCGAATCTTCTGCAAGCCAGTCTTCAATCGCTGTACAGACCTCATCTCTCGTCCTCCATTGATTCCCAGGCGAACATGAAACGCACCAGTTCATTGAGCTTTCCTCGGCTTGGCCCGTTCAGTCCGTTCCCGTAACGGGAATCGTAGTTTTGCGCCCAGTCGGTGGCCAACTTATAGCCATCGCTCGGTGAATGGGCCAGCCCCAGATGGAGCGCCAGCCCCTGTTCCACCAGCAGCAACGGCCAGCAATGAATAATTCTTACCGGTCCATATTGTTGGTTCTGATACTCGTTCTGAAAATCCCGCGCCCGGTCATGCAAGCATTGCTCAGCTTCCCGGTCGATTTGCTGGAAGTAGCTTTCCCTCGTGGCCGCTGTTCCGAGCAAGGTGCGTGTCGCATCCAGAAGTGCGCCAGCTTCATCCTTCGTCTTCCCTTTGCGGCCTGCCGCCCGGCGCGCAATCCAGAGCCCGAAGACGGAAAGCCGTCCGGGATGCTCGAACCATTTCTTCAACACCGTCAACCGGGTTAGCGGGACGTTTCCCTTGGTATCAATGTCGTCAATGATCTTCTGGATCTTTTCAGGAACGGACGTGCGCATGGCGGCTTTTAAAGTTCCCCGCGGAAGGCTCGGTGTTGGAGGGAGGCAAAGAGGGCGTCCAGTTCGGTCAAGGAGGCGCGTTGGGATAATTTCAGTTTTTCTAACGCGACCATTCGCTCTGCGAACTCCAATTGAGCGGCCAGCGACGGCTTAGGAATCTCGATTCCACGGACCATAGTTAAGTTTAGGTTTTTCTGACGAACCCCCCTTTGCAGGCGACGGAAATGCTCTCTGCCAATGCTCACAGCAAAGTAAACGTAAAGGTTACTAACAATGGTCTCGTCTAATGCTGCAAAAGCTATGGCTTGATTACAGGAACATTCGATTCCAGCAATGCTCGCCTTTAGTGCCGCTGTATCATACATACCGAGCATAAGAGCACCTTTCGGAACCACCTTCGCTGTAGTTTCGCTAATGGCAGCGGTTGAGACATGTTCTTCACTATTCATCACAAACATTTCGTTGAGCTCTCCCGATGAGAACCAAGGAATGGACCCTTTGAAATACCCCGCCTGCGAGCGGGGCGGCGTGCCTCCACTGGACCAATCCCCTATTTGGCCTAGTGAAACCGTCGGGAGTTTTTTTGTATTTCGAGCTGGGTCACCAAACATTTCGAGGAAGGTGGATTGGGTGAGGGAGTCGAGTTGGGCGAGGGCGGCGCGGCGCTTGGACCGCAACGCCTCCGCTCGGTCCAGCACATCTGCAATTCGGCGTTGTTCAGCGATAGAGGGAATCGGAAGTTTGTAGTCTTCAAAATTCCCCATTCGGATGTAATTAGTTGCAGACCCGAATTGGCTTGAAAGGTTAGCCCTGCCCCAAAAGCATCTAAGATGATGAAAAGCGTACCGCACATCGCAACCGAATTCGCTTAACACATAAGTGCGTTGGTATGCTTCAAACCGTCCAGAGTAGAAGATAACAAGTCCAACGTTCGCTCCGTTGCCAGGAAGAATAATTGCGTCACCATCAAAGGAGAATGTGGGACTTTTGATCGGTTTTCCGGCGCAGGTGAAAAAGGGATATGGCCCCCCCGCGTCCCCATGATTCGCATCGCGTTTCCCGGTTCGAACGGAGCAAACATCTAGGAGATTCTTTACTGGGAAACTCATTTAAAAACATCTTTGTTTTTTTCGCACCCGGCTCGAAGATTCTGCACACGTTCTGTTGCGCTCCACTGGGTGCGATAGCCAACATTCAGCGATTCCCAATCGTTCGCATGGTGGCCCTTCAGGCCACTGGATTCTCCGTAATTTGCTAACCCAGCCCGATGGGCTGGGCTGAGGAATGGCGGCCATTTGGGCCTTTGAGTTTGGCGCGGGATCACTTCAACAATCCTTCCAACTCTTTCATCCCCTGCTGAATCTCTGCCTCCAACTGCGCGAGGCTTTTCAGGATCTCGGCGGGCGGACGGTGGGCGACTTCTTCGTGTAGGACTTCTTTATAGCGGTTTATTGAAAGGTCGTAGCTCTGGGCGACGATGTCGGCTTTGGGAACGCAGAAACTTTGGGCCGTACGGGGGCGATCGGAGATTTCTGATTTGGAATTTGAGAGGGTGCGCCATCGCGTAAGAATGTCGGGCAGATTGTTCTTCGCATGGTCGTCGGCGGTTAAAGGAACTTCGGGCACGGGGCCCAGTTTATTCAGAGGCAGGAGGTCCGTGCGTTTGTCGTCGAGCGACATTCCATCAGCATCCACGTCGTAGAACCAGACGTGATCGGTGCCACCGGAATTGGTTTTTGTGAAAAGGAGAATGGCGGTGGAGACACCGGCGTAAGGTTTGAACACACCACCCGGCAGCGAAATGACGGCATCAAGCTTTTGTTCTTCGACCAGCATTTGGCGCAGGATCTTGTGCGCGTTCGACGAACCGAAGAGCACGCCATCAGGGACGATGACGGCGGCGCGGCCGCCCGGTTTGAGCAGACGCAGGAAAAGAGCAAGGAAGAGCAGTTCGGTCTTTTTGGTTTTGACGATCTGCTGCAGGTCTTTCGCGGTGTTCTCGTAATCAAGAGAACCGGCAAACGGCGGATTGGCGAGTAGCAGCGAATACTTTTCTTCTTCACCGGCGTGATCCTGGGCGAGCGAGTCGCGGTAACGAATGTCAGGATTCTCCACCCCGTGCAGGAGCATGTTCATGCTGCCGATGCGGAGCATGGTGTTATCAAAATCGAACCCGTGAAACATCCCGCAGTTGAAATGGGCTTTTAGCTTCTTATCGCGAAGAATTTCCGGGTGATGGGTGCGGAGGTATTCATTGGCGGCGACCAAAAATCCGGCACTGCCACAGGCCGGATCGCAGATGACATCGTTCGGTTGCGGCTTCGTCATCTCGACCATCAACTGGATGATATGGCGCGGGGTGCGGAACTGTCCGTTTTGCCCGGCACTGGCGATCTTGCCGAGCATGTATTCGTAGAGGTCGCCCTTGGTATCGCGATCGTCCATCGGAACCTTGTCGATCAGATCCACCACATTCGCCAGGAGCGACGCCTTGGGAATGGTGAACCGCGCATCCTTCATGTGATGCGCATAGGTGGAGTCGTCACCGCCAAGCGTGCGCAGGAACGGGAAAACATGTTGCTCGATCACTTCGAACATGTCTTTGGCTTCGAAATTCTTGAAGTGGGACCACTGGTAATCTTTGAAAGGACGCGGATTGCTGGGGTGCTTGTCTTTGCCTTCAGGAAAGATGCGGCTTTCCATCGGCTTTTTCAGCGTGCGCGACTTGTTCTCTTCCAGGGTGTGCAGCTCATCCAGGCGTTTGATGAAGAGGAGGTAAGTGATCTGTTCGATCACTTCCATGGGATTGGAAATGCCTCCGGACCAGAAGGCGTCCCAGATACGATCAATTTGATTACGAATGTCGCCGGTAAGCATGGTTGTTGGGTTCGAGCGCGGAACGGTCGGTGTTTATACGCAAGCCCTTGCGCACCAGCAACGCTAATCCCCCCAAAACCGTAGCTGCGCTTGTCAAAGCGCGGGGTGACATTTTTCGGAACCAAGAGACAGAAAACTCAATCAGCTCCCCATCCCGGAGGGATGAAAGCTTGTAGCCGGTGGTTGAGCAAAGACACCACCGGAAACGGGACCCAAAGAATATTTGTCTTTCGCACCCTGAAAGGGGTGCCACCACGCAAAAACTCTTTGGCGAAGGGCATAACTCCATTTCCCTTGCACCCCATCCGGGGTGCTTTCGTTTGCGACATCTGTATCCGGTGGTGTCGCGTTGCTCAACCACCGGCTACAAGCTTGGATGCCTTCGGCATCAAGGCAGACGAATGCAACTACCTTGGCGGTAAACTGATTGTAGATGGTCGGAAGTACGATCATAACAGCGCCGGAATCTTGCCTAACACTTCCGCACTCTCCGCATCCAGTGCCGCGATCTCCTCCATGATTTGCCTCTGCAGGCGAGGTCTCTCCCCATCCCGCAGGGATGAAAGCTTGTAGCCGGTGGTTGAGCACCGCGACACCACCGGAAACGGGATCCAAAGATTATTTGTCTTCCGCACCCTGGAGGGGTGCCACCTCGCAGAAACTCTGAGGCGAAGGGCACAACTCCATTTCCCTTGCACCCCATCCGGGGTGCAGTCGTTTGCGACATCTGTATCCGGTGGTGTCGCGTTGCTCAACCACCGGCTACAAGCTTTAATGCCTTCGGCATCCTGTATCTGCGCGCATCTGTGGTTTCTCTATTTAGTCAGCCCGCATTTTAATCAATGCGGCCCCGGGGCTTTAGTTTTTCTGAGGAACAAAGAATACTTCTGCTTCGAATTCATTCTGGCGAACGAGCACGGCGGTGCCTGCCAACAACGTTAATAATTCATCGTCGCCGATTGTTTGATACAGCTTTGGATGCGGAGCGGTGTTGATCACCGAGAGGGAGTTTGGGGATGTTTCCACGTGGCCGACGGAGGTGGGGTCAGTTGCGATGATCATGGCCGGGGGCAGCGGTTGCGAATGGATGAGGAGCGGATCAATCGGGGCCTGGACATGAACGACCTGGGATGGAGTCGGCGTTGGCGAGGTTCTCCAAAGGGCGAGGGTAACGGCGATCATTCCGGCGGCGACGAGGAGGACTCGATTGCGTTGCCGTTGCGATTTGCGTCGGCGCACCTGGTGCAGGGTCTCGGCCAGGAGAGCGGCGCGGAACTCCGCGGGAGCGGCGTCGTGGAGGAGGTCGCGCAATAATTCGTCTGAGTGTTTATCTTCCATGCTTCAATTGGGTTAAGATGAGTTCACGCAACTTGCGACGGACCCGGACCAGTTTCGATTCCACCGCTTTCTCGGTGGAGTTCAATTCGCCCGCGATCTCGCGGACAGAGGCTTCCCCGAAATATTTTCTCTCGATCAACTCCCGTTCATCCTCCGGGAGGGTGGCAAGGTTTCGCTCCAGTAATTCCAGCGTCAGCGCGGGGTCCTGCGGTTCGCTGGCCAGATCCTGCTCCGTTTCTTTGTGTTGAAAGAAGCGGGCGAGGAAAAATGTGTAACGCTGTTTCTTGCGTTGCTCGTCGACCACGGAACTGCGGGCGAGGACGGTGAGCCAGCTCCAGAAGATTTCCTCGGAGTCGAATCGTTTCGCATTTCGGACCACGCGCAGAAACGTAAGCTGTAACGCTTCGCGGGCGGCCGGTTCGTCCCGCGTGAGGACGAGGAGGTAACGGAGGAGTCGATCAAAATAGAGCTCATAGAACGTGCGGTAAGCGGACTCGTCGCCTCGGGCCATTCGCGCGGTCAACGATGAGACATCAATGACCGGGCGGGTGACTTCCTCCGTTTTGATTCCCTCGTTCATTCAGGGTGGTGCGCCAGCTCCTATCTTCTGAGAAGCTGGACCTGTCATCCGCACTGCGGACATCGACTTTATAGTTCTAAATGTTCCGCCAAACTTCTGCCTTCGTTCCCCGCGTAATCGCCTCGCTATAAGGGAGTTCACTTTTTCACAGGGGCTGAATCTTCATTGGTTTGAACGGGAACGGCAGCATCCCTCTGAACCGCTGATTCTCCGCCACGCAACCCGAGTTCCTTGAGAACGTTATCAACCACCTGCAAATGTTCCTCCTGACCGACAGCGATCAGTAATTTGGTCTCTGGATGATACTTCAAAGTTGGTTGATTCTTGACGTCAAGAAGGTCCCAGGCGGTTTTGACCGCAGTGGTGATGTCCTGAATGGTGAATCGTTGCTCCACGGCATTGAGATTATAGAAGCGAGAAATACGAGGAGCGTGGAGGGTCGAGCCTGGGAGACGCGTGTTGAAAAAATACCAAACGGTATCGTGGGTCGGATTGGCAACTTTAGCTTTAAAACCATAACCAGTCTCTTTTTGTTGGTATTGTTCCGATGAACCTCCAGTGCCCCCGAAGTAAGTGCCGGTCACCAGTTTCTCAAGCTTGAGGGTTGCCATGGTCAAGGCATCGAACAACTGTGGAACCGTTACCTGCTTCATTCTGAGCTCCGGCAACTCTGTGTCCGCAAAATCTGTGGGAATGATGACGTTCAACGGTCTCCCGCTGGCCTTTTCAATGGCGACGACCAATTCGGCCGGCCTACCTCCGGGAAAATCGAGGTCAAAGCGCGGATCACCATCTACTTGACCATCGCTCAATCCCGGTACAGAGGTGCCCAGGAGATGGGTGTTCGGGGAGACGGGATTCGCCGCTGCTCCTGGTTTCGGTTGCGCAATGAGCAATTGGCCGCCAAGGAGGGATCCGATCAAGATAAGGAGCGTTGTTTTCATTCAATTTCGTTCTTCATATGGAACACGTCTGAGCTGTTGAAATCCTTCGACCTTTCATCCTTTGTCCCATTCGATCCGATCGACAGTGACTTTCCTCGTAGTTGAGACAAAACCAACAGTTTTCGAAAAAGTTGCCGTTTTCGAGCCAGCGTTAACGTGTAACGCTCCGCGGAAGAGCTTAAATTTCGGAGTGAGACGCTAAAACAGCCCCGCAAAAAGACTTTTTCTCTCGTGGTGAGGGCCTCACCAGCCCGACAAAAGAATAATTCTTCCGTAGTGAGGGCCTCACTGCCCAGATAAAAACCTTTTTTTCCCGTGGTGAGGCCCTCACCGACCCGATCGGAGAATAATTCTTCCGAGGTGAGGGCCTCTCTGCCTCGACAAAAGACTTTTTCTTCCGTGGTGAGGCCCTCACCGGCCCGATTGGAGAATGATTCTTCCGTGGTGACGTCGACTTCCCCACAGAAAAAGACTTTTTTTGGGGCGTGGTCGAGGGTTGGGAAGGGGGAAAGTGTTCAGTATTCAGTTTTCAGTGTTCAGGTCCCGCCAACGTGTTGGCATTTTCAAAAACTAAATACTGAAAACTGAATACTGAACACTTTCTCCTTCCCCCGTGGGCACAAATTCATTTAAAACGAGCGATTCCTCTAGCTCAAAGGCCGCGTTTGGTGGATAACCAAACCATTGCCGGACGCCGAGGTAGGAATTACATTTTTAACTGAACTGAGTACTGGATAGATATTTACATGCTAGAGCACGCCAAAGCCGGAGAAAAGAGCTTCAAAGGCATTGCTGTCTCTGCTGGGGTTTCTCGGGGCAAGGTCATCGTTCTAAGGGGTAACAAACCCTCCATTCCGCACTACTCCATTTCGGAGGACGAGGTGCAAAAGGAAATGGAACGCCTGGAACGCGCGCTCGCCGAAACTCGCAAGCAGATACTGGATGTGCAGCGCCAGGTCCAGGAGGGTGTCGGGGCGGAACATGCCAGTATCTTTGATGCTCATCTTCTCGTGCTCGAAGATCCGTTATTGATCGAAGAGGTCACGCGCACTATTCAGATCCGCAAAATTAACTCGGAATATGCTTTCTCCGAGTTCACCGAAAAGTACGCCGATACCCTGAGCAAAATTGCCGACGATTTCCTCCGCGAACGGGTGACTGACATTCGGGATGTGGCGGAAAGGGTTCTGAACAATCTGATGGGTTTGGACGGGTTTGATTTCCGAAATTTGCGTGAACCGGTCATCATCATCGCTGAAGACCTCGTTCCGTCGCAAACGGCGCTGCTTGATCGCAAGATGGTGCTGGGATTTGCCACCGATTGCGGAAGCAAAACATCCCACACGGCCATCATGGCCCGGTCCATGCAGATTCCGGCGGTGGTCGGCCTCCAGGACATCAGCGAGCAACTCGAAACCGGCCAATACGCTCTGCTCGACGGCTACAACGGGGTGGTGGTGCTCAATCCGAGCGATCAGACCTTGTTCGAATACGGACAACTTGAGCGCAAGCAGGTCAATCTCAAGGAGCATCTTCAGCACATTCACGACGAGCCGGCGGTCACGCTGGATGGGCATCGGGTGGTCCTCTCGGCGAACGTGGAGCAGGCGACGGATGCGAAGGCGGTGAAAGAGTCTGGCGGTGAGGGGGTGGGACTGTTCCGGACAGAATACCTTTTCATCAATCGCGAGATTTTGCCCACGGAAGAAGAGCAGTATGAAGCCTACCGCTATGTGGCCGCTGCCTTGAAGCCAGCCCCGGTGGTGATTCGCACCCTCGACCTCGGTGGCGACAAATTCCTTTCCCACCTGCAGGTTCCGCAGGAGATGAACCCGTTCCTTGGATGGCGGGCGATACGTTTCTGTCTGCAACAACGCGACCTGTTCCGCGCCCAGCTCCGCGCCATTCTCCGGGCCAGTGTCGAAGGAAACATCAAAATGATGTATCCGATGATTTCTTGCGTGGATGAGCTCAATAAGGCCAACGCGCTGGTGGAGGAATACAAAGCGGAATTGACTGCTGAAAACATCGCCTTTGATCCGAAACTGGAAGTGGGCGCGATGATCGAGATTCCATCGGCGGCGGTCGCGGCAAATGTCCTGGCGAAGAAGTGCAAGTTTTTCAGTATCGGAACGAACGATCTCATCCAGTACACGCTGGCGGTGGATCGTTTAAACGAAAAGATTGCACATCTCTATGAGCCGACTCATCCCGCGATTGTGCGATTAATCCAGTTGACCGTAGAGGCAGCGCATCGGCATGGCATCTGGGTGGGGGTTTGTGGAGAAATGGCGGGCGACCCTGTTTTGGTGCCGCTATTACTCGGCTTAGGCGTGGACGAATTAAGCGTCAGTCCTCCAATTATCCCTCAAATCAAGTATTTGATTCGCCGCTTGAAACTGGAGGATGCCAAAAAACTCGCGGAGTTCGCCTTGCAATGTGATTCAGGTGTGGAAATTTTGCTACGCGCGCAGACGCTGGCGCGGGAAATCGCCCCCAGCTTGTTCGAAAACAATATCTAAAGGCACACATGAAAGTTTTGATCCTGGCCGCAGGTTACGCAACGCGGTTGTACCCGCTCACTCTCACCCAACCCAAGCCGCTTTTGCAGGTTGCCGGCAAACCGATGATCGAACATGTCATCGACAATATCGCTGCCATTGGCGACATCGACCGCGTTTACGTTGTCACCAACAACAAGTTTGCCGATCATTTTCAGAAATGGGCCGACACCTATCGCGCGACCAAAGCCAAACTCGATTTTACCATCGTCAATGATAAGTCGACTGATGACACCAATAAGCTCGGTGCCATTGGGGATCTGCACCTGGTCCTCACCAAAGAAAACGTCAACGACGATTTAATTGTGGTGGCGGGAGATAATTTGTTTAGTGAAACGCTTGAGGACTTCGGAAAGTTTTGTCGCGAAAAGAAGGCGCCGGTGGTCGGGGTCTATGATGTTGGCAGTCTTGAGGAAGTGAAGAAGTACAATTCGATTACTTTGGAAAAAGACGGACGGATTAGTTTCTTCGAGGAAAAACCGAAATCGCCCACCAGCACTCTCAGTGCAATTGCTCTCTATTATTATCCGAAGCAGACCTTGCCCTTGATCAAGCAATACATGGCCGAAGGCAACAACCCGGATCAGCCAGGTCGCCTGGTGCAATGGTTGTATCCTCGCACCCCTTTCTACACGTGGACCGTTCCCGGTTTGTGGTACGACATCGGTTCGAAAGAAAACCTGGAAGAAGCCAACCGCATTTTCAACGAGAGCGCGGCGACGAGGTAGAGGTCGGGAAAACCTTAACCACGGATGGACACGGATTAACACAGCGCGGCGTAGCCGCAAGGACGGACTGCGGTTGTGTGCGAAGCACCAGCCGCAGCGGATGGAAACGGGGTGGGAGATAGGAGTGATCGAGGCTGACTACCGATGCAACGTGCTGC
>JBKJKE010000226.1:0-18016 GCA_046597605.1 Limisphaerales bacterium
AAAGCGCCTCCACAGCTCTCTGGGCTACAAATCACCTGTGGATTTTGAAAAACAAACCTCTAATACTAAATTAACAAATCCTTGAAAGCCCTCACCGCATTTTCGAAGCAAGATCAGCATGTTTTGAGGAAGGCTTTTCGGAGTGTTTGGAGTGCCCCTTCCCCTTTCCTTCTTTTGCGACCAATGGGAGGGTTAGCAAACTTGCGAGAATCAAGCCAAAGACCGTCCGAAGGTTTTTCATGCAGCCTTTTCAAGCAAATCGGAAACCAGTCTTGGAAATGAGAATCCGACTGAGAAAATTGAATATTCTTCCCTAAATGGAGCTTCAAAACAGCTTTCAAGGCCGTTTACACACCTTGTACGAGGGCCGGAATCCCTTTCCGGCCCGTGTACAAGCCTTGTACGCCGACCGGAATTGCTTTCTTGTCCGTCTACACACCTTGTACGAGGGCCGGAATCCCTTTCTCATCCGCTTACAAGCCTTGTCCACCTACTGAAAAGACTTCTTTGAGCATTTGAGGAGACGCGGGAGACGCATCATTGCCGTGTAGGAGGTTCTTTATCCTTTGAGCATGAGGAACTCGACGGGGCGAAAGTGGAGAACTGGTTCCTGGAAACACGTTCTTCCCAATCACTCAACCTTTTAGTCAATAACGCCTGTTCCGACTTCATTTGCGTCAACTGCAGTGCTTTCCGCAAATGATTTGCTGCGGCAGAGAAATTGTTCAGCCCCGCCTCGAATTCACCAAGAACGGAGTGAAGCAAATAGTATGAGTTAAGGGACTCCCGGTTACGCATTGCGTTGATTGCTTCCATTCCCGCTTTCGGGCCATGCACCTGCGCGATGGCAACCGCCCGGTTTAAGGCGACTACCGGGGAATCGTCGAGATGTGCAAGTTGGTCATATAGGGAAACAATTTGTCCCCAATCCGTGGATTGATAATCCCTGGCCATGCAGTGGCACGCGGAAATGCAGGCTTGTAGATGATACTGGCTCAATTCGGCTCCTTCAGCGGATTGGCCCAGATGCCAAATTCCTCGGGCGATCATCCCGCGGCTCCATTGGGAGCGATCCTGTTCTTTAAGCAGGAGAATGTTCCCGTCACCATCCATCCGGGTAGCGAGCCGAGCTCCGTTCAACAACATCAGAGCAACTAGAGCGTGGACGCGTGGTCGGTTCCCCACTGGATGCTCGGCCAACGAAGTAGCGAGACGAATTGCTTCAACGCAAAGTTCTTCTCGAATCAGGCTCTCGCCACTCGATGCTTTGTAGCCTTCGTTAAATAGCAGGTAGACGGTTTGTAAAACGCCGTCGAGACGCGCGACGGAATCTTCCCCTGACGGAATTTCAAACGGGATCTGCAGTTCGCGAATGCGTTGGCGGGCTCGGGTCAGTCGTTTTGCAATGGCCGCTTCCGTTGTCAAAAAAGCTTTTGCAATCTCTGCAGGTCCGAACCCGCAAAGAGTCTTGAGGGCAAGGGCCGTCTGTGACTCTTGGGGGATCTGCGGATGGCAACAAGCAAACATCAGTCGCAGACGATCATCTTTGATTTCATTGTCAAAGGCGGCTGTATCGTCAGGGCTCGAATCCACGGACCATCCCTCCATGAAGGCGACGATCTGCGTTTGCTTCTCCTGGAAATTCTTTTCGCGTCGAACCACGTCGAGCGCAAGGTTCTTGGCAGTTTGAGTGAGCCAGGCCGCCGGATTCTTTGGGACCCCATAGTAAGGCCACGTCTGCAGAGCGCGGATGAGAGCCTCCTGAACAACGTCCTCGGCCATCTGCAGACGGTCGATGCCGAATATGCCAGTAAGCACAGAAACCAGCTTACCGGATTCCTGACGAAACAGATGATCCGCCAACCGGGATATCTCCCCGGATGGCGCGATCGGATGCTTTGGCTGTTCTTCGCTCATTGCCCGCATCCACCCTTGGCAAACGCTCCCTTCGCACGTTCAGCCAGCTGATCGGGAGTCAGATCCTCTTTGTGCGTCGCGATCGACCAGGCGTGTCCGAATGGATCAGCCAGGACTCCGTAGCGATCGCCCCAAAACATATCCTGGACAGCCATCTGAGATTTGGCACCTGCCGAAACCGCCTGGTTGAAAACTTTGTCCACATCTTCGACGAACATATGAACCGTCACCGCCGTTCCACCCAGGGTAAGAGGCCCTTTGCATTGCATCTCGAGGAACTCATCCATCAGAAAAAGACGTGAATCACCGATCTGTAATTCAGCATGCATGAGCGTTTTACCATCCGGAGCAGTGACGCGTCTGATCTCTTTGGCTCCAAATGCTTTTTTATAGAACGCGATCGCATCGGCCGCCCCTTTGATAATCAAATGCGGGGTCAAGGTGTGATGCCCCTCCGGAATTGGATTCACTGGTTTGTTCATAGATTTCTCCTTTTTAGAATTTTGTTTTATAGCCGGTTCAGGCAGTCGCCAGCGCCATATGCGCTTTCACTCGTTCAAAGACCGGACATTCCTCAAGCACATTGCGGACTTCGATCGTGATCCCATAGCGCAACGTCGGGCAGGATTTAGCAATGGCCACTGCCTCATCCAAGTTTTTGGCCTCAATTAATAGGTAGCCACCCACAGCTTCCTTCGATTCCGCAAATGGTCCATCTGCAATAGTTCCGTTCTTCTGTCCTGAGATCACCCTGCCCTCGGATCCAAGCGGCTGCCCTGCTTTGAGTCTTCCTCCTTTTTGCAATCCATCACACCAGCCCATGACTTTGGACATTACTTCCTGGAGTTCTTCCGGGGAGAGACCTTTGTCCCAGTGTTCGCCGCGGAAAAAGATCATGAATTCAGATTTCGGGGTCGTTGTTTTCATAAGTATTTTTTGTTATCGTTTCTCTCTTCATTACTACAACGAACGGGGAACTTGATTCAGGACATCAACCTGTCATTTTTCTGAAAAGTAAATTCACGAACGACTGCTGGGCAGGTAAATATGCGTTGCCGAATGACATCTCCTCTTACTCCTTGGTTGGCGCTCTTGTTGTTATTATCCCTGCCGGGCTTATTACAAAACTGTTCGACTATTTCATTCCTTGATTTATGAGACAAACCTTACTCATTGGGCTGGCCTTCACCTTAGCTTTAACTGCTCAAGCACAATTACCCGCTACTTCAGCGAAAAAAGCTGGCTTCGACCCGGCACGTCTTGATGTGCTCCACAAGACGGCCCAAAGCTTCGTTGATGAGGGGAAACACGCCGGGATCGTCACGCTGCTGGCCCGGGATGGGAAGATCGTCGATTTTCAAACCTACGGCTACCGCGATCTTGAGAAGCGACTGCCCATGGAACGTGACACCATCTGCCGCGCCTATTCCATGTCCAAGATCATCACGTGTGCTGCGACCCTGATTCTATTGGAAGATGGGAAATTCAACCTGGACGATCCAGTAGCAAAGTATTTGCCTGAGCTAAAGGACATGAGGGTTTGGACGGGCGGCACCCAGGCGACCCCACAGACTGAGCCGGTTAAACGCCCCATCACGATCAAACACCTGCTCACCCACACCAGCGGGTTGATCTATGACTTCATGGGAGACGATGACTTAACCAAGACGTGGCGCGGTGCCGACCTGTGGAACGGACCCGGGATGGACGGTTTCCTCGCCAAGCTTGGCAAACTCCCGCTGAAGCATCACCCCGGCGATGCGTATACCTATGGTGTGAATCAGGACGTCCTTGGCGCCTTGATTGAACGAGTTTCCGGCCAACGCTTCGGGGCCTTTCTGGAAAAGCGAATTTTCGGGCCTCTCAAAATGCACGACACTGGATTCGACGTTCCAGAAGCAAAGCGCCACCGACTCGCCAAAACCTACAAGCGGGTGGACGGTAAATTCATTGAAGACCAACCAATCCTTGAAACCTGGCCGGAATCGGGTCGCGGCATTGAAGCGGGAGGTGCGGGGATCTTTTCTACTGCAGGTGATTTCTCGCGCTTTGCTCAGATGTTGCTGAATGGGGGAACGCTCGAAGGTAAACGCATTCTCGGACGCAAAACGATCGAGCTGATGACCGCAGACCACATGGTGACGTTGCCGAACAAACAGACTGCCAACCGCCAGAAAGGTTTCGGCTTCGGAGTGGAAGTCACCACAGATCTCGGACAGCTCTCTATGCCGTCATCGATAGGTCAGTTCGGCTGGTTCGGCGCAGCAACTACTTACTGCCAAATTGATCCGAAAGAAAAGATCGTGGCCATTGCGATGGCGCAACACTTCCCCTTCAACGAATACCAGTTCTTCGCTAAGTTTCAGACTGGGTATTATCAGGCCCTGAAGTGACTCAACTGGTGCCATTGAAATACAAACTGGTGATATTCGATTCCGACGGGACGCTCGCTGACACAATTCCATGGATGCGAAGCGTCTTCAACGAACTCGCTGACGAATACGGGTTCAAACGAGTCGTCGACCACGAATTCGAACAGCATCGCGATCTACACGGAAGTGAATTACTGAAAGCACTTGATTTACCTCTGTGGAAAGTTCCACGCGTGGTAGGCAGTATGCGGAGCCGAATGTCTAAACGCATCGATCAATTCACGCTGTTTCCGGGGATCAGCAACGTACTGGAACGACTTTCTGATGTGGGGATTCAATTGGCGATCGTAAGTTCGAATTCACGGCCCAATGTGGAACAAATCCTCGGCAGCAGGTGTGCGGCATTGATCAGCCATTACGCCTGCGGCGCTTCCATGTTCGGCAAAGCGCCTCATCTCCGTTCCGTCCTGCGTGCGAGTAAGATCTCACCGGAGCACGCACTCTATGTCGGGGATGAGATCCGGGATGCAGAAGCGGCTCAGAAAGCGGGAATAGCGTTCGGAGCCGTCGCCTGGGGACAACAAAGTGAGGCGGCGTTGCGCACGCAGAATCCAGCTGAATTCTTCACCACGCCCGAACAACTAGGAAAACTGTGTGTCTGCAAGTCCACAGCCTGATCTCGCGGTAAGAGTTCTACTTTCCCAACACCTTCGTATCAAGGCGCAGTCGCCATCTGATAGAACCGAATGCTTGGTGGCGGGAAGGTTCTGTCTTCGAATTCCACCAATCCCGTGGGATCAGCAACCAGCGGACCGGACAAAGGGGTCCACGAGTTGTTCAAAGCCTGTGCCCACTGGGCGATGTAACTCTGCCCGGGTTCCCCCAGGAAACGCACCATCCAGCCACTGGCAGTTTTTGTAATGGAAATCTTGTTTTGGGCCGGTGCATTGGCCGAAATCACTCTCACTACCACTGTGCCAATGCTGGTCGCTCCGCGACCATCGCTTACCGTGTAGCTGAACCGGTCGATACCAAAAAAACCATTAACGGGGGTGTAAGTAACTGTTTGTCCAACCAATGTCACACTTCCACCATTGGTGCTTGTGGCGCTGACTTGGACCACAGTCAAAGGATCTCCGTCTGCGTCCTGGTCGTTCGCTAAAAGAAAGGAGGTATTCGTCCCGACTGAAGTGTTTTGCCGCGTGATCAGCGTATCATTCGCGACACTTGGCGCCACGTTCGCCACCAAGGTGACAGCGTAGTCCTCAACCTCGCCATCTGAGGCGACGCCTATGGGAGTCAAATTAGACTGATTGCTGAAACGGAACCGTGCGAAGGAGCCGCCACCAGTCACGGTTACAACCGCCACGCTTAGACTATTCGATCCCGCGGAAAGGTTTCTATTAGTGAAGATCTGTTCGCCCGCATCGAGGAAGTTTCCGTTGCGATTGAAATCAACCCAGGCGTTCAACATGCCAGACGCACTTGCAATAACGGTGATGTTGGAACTATTACCAATGACAAAGGCAGCAGGCAAAATTACCCCATCCTCATCGTTCAGGTTGTTGTTGTTATCGCCTGAGGCGTCACTGCTGGCGAAAGCGTCTGCTTCGATATCTCCGGGGACAGTTCCGAGGAACAATGCTGGTCCACCGAAAGCAACGAAATGCCGTGGACCGCTATTCGTCGACAACGTGCTATAAGTTGCGGGCGCATCGCCGTAGTCGTAATCAGCGACCTCGGTCACCGTAAAGCTGGCGGAACCCGTAGCGCTCTTGAAATCGTTCGCACCTGCCGTGGTCCCGTTGTCCTGGACAACATAATTGAAGGAGGCCGTTCCATTGAAGTTGGCGGTTGCCGTAAAGATCACATTTGTTCCTGAGATGCTCGCCGTACCTCCAACCGGATTGCTGACAGACACAATGGTCATTGTCTGGCTGCTCTCGTTTGTCGGGCCTGCTGAATCATTCGCCAATAGAATGGCGAATGAGATGGTTCGCGGTGCGAAGTCTTCGTTGGTGCTCGACAGAGAATCGTTCACCGCAACCGGCTGATCGTTGACTTCTGTGGTGATGAAACTGACCGAAGCCGTGCTCGTCTTGAAATCGTTGGTTCCCGCCGTTGTTCCGTTGTCCTGGACAACATAGGTGAAACTCGAAGCTCCATTGAAGTTTGTTGCAGTCGTGAAGATCACATTGGTGCCCACAATGGAGACCGTTCCACCGACCGCATTTGTAACCGATGTAATGGTCAGGAGCTGCGTGCTCTCATTTGCCGGACCTGTTGAATCATTAGTGGCGAGTGCAGCAAAGGCGATCGTCCTCACTCCGGAGTCTTCTGCAACGCTACTCAGAATATCATTCGTGGCCGTCGGTGCGTCATTGCCCGGAACAATGGTGATAGTCGAGGTCGCTGCAGAATCCGATTGCAGTCCCGCGGAGTCTGTTGCTTTCCATGCGAAGGTCGCATTGCCGTTTAGATTGGTGGTGCCGAGGAAAGTCAGGTTGGCGAGGCTCGCAGAGGGGATGTTCTGATTCAATGTGACATCGGTTCCGCTCAACTTGAGCGTTCCGATGGTCGGCAGAAGGGTAATTTGAACATTCGTCATTCCGTCAGCATTTGCATCGGAGTAAACGCTGGTAAAACTTGCCACAGTAAAGCTGAGGGTGGCGTCTTCGGCGACCGAGTTGGTAGAGGCGCCTAAAACGGGAGGGACAGAAACAATGGTGATCGTCGGGTCGTTCAGGGCCACAGTCGTTGGATCGTCGGTGACACTGCTGGAGAAGTTACTTCCCGCGACAGCGGCTTGATTAGTAATTGAGGCGACTCCATTGGGCAGCGTGCTGCTAATGCCCAATACATAAGTGACGCGCACACTTTTGCCCGCTGGCAGGTTGCCGATGTTCACGTTCCCGGGGACGGCGAAAAGATTTGTGCCGGCGATCAGCGCAATTCCCGCACTCCACTTCACGATGGTTGAAAAGAAATTTGATTTCATGGCTTTTGTTTCCTTCGTGTTATGGAACGACCGGTAAAGGGCACGACCCGATGGCTGTGATGCTGCCTCCCGAGGTGGTAATGGTTCCAATGTTGCCACTGTCCACCCGATTGTAAGTCCCCCCGCTGTTGTGAATGAGTTCGAAGAGCCTCGTCCCGTCCTCCAAATTGTTGTTGCGTAGATCGAGGCAGATTTTGCCGGTTGCACTGGTAAGGCCATCGGCGGCTCCCAGGGTCTGCGCCCGGAACCTTCCGGCGGTTGGGGCTGTGCCCGCATTTCGAATCGTATTGCCAGTGATAGTCGCCTGCAGCGTCGCAGTTGAAATGTTGTCGACCCCGGAACGAAGGTGGAGTGACGAGTTACTGCCGCTACTGGATTTGGTGACGATGCTTGGATTGTTGGCCACTTGCACTTTCATCACGCTATTGGACTGGGTCTCCAAATGAACCCCGCGGACATTCCCGTGACCGACAGGGTTAGCCAGTGTTCCAATTGTGTTACCCTCGATAAGGACATTGACGTCGTTCGCATTGCCTCGCGTGGAAACGTATAATCCGACACGGGCAATTTCTGTGACAGAGTTCGTCAGAATCTTGATCTTGTGATTTATGCCCACACCATTGTTGTCCACAGCGATGCGCATTCCGTAATAACCATTCAATCCTGCCGCATCGTAAGCAAAGGCGGGCCCCACTCCGCTTCGGCTATTAGAGATGGTGTTGCGGGCGAAGAGAGCGGATGTCGCATTGCCCAACCGGCCTGACCCCGTGGTGTTCACATTGATAATGCCTACTACGGCAAGGGGGAGACCAACACGATCAAACACGTTATTGCTGATGTTCGGGACGAGTATGGCATTTTCATTCACACCCATTTCCAAATTGTTCAGGCCATTGGCAGGAGCATTGACGAACCGGGAGTTGGAAACATTGAATGTCACGTTGGCGGTGGAACCGGCATTGTCACCAGAGCCGACAACGATTCCGCTGCCGAACAGGTTAGTGTAGAGACTCTGAAACGAGTCGCCCGTGTTGCTATCCTGCACGTTGAACGTGATCGCAGAAGTCCCCATCGCCGAAACAGAGACAGCGGTCGTTCCATCCAACTTGTTCTGAAAGGCAACCCCATCAAGAGTGATCGTTGCGTTGACACTTGTGTTCGCTACACGAAATGCGTAGGCACCTGCTATTGTCGTGTTTCCGTAGTCAAAAACGCATTTTTGCAAGATGTTCACGCCGGCCAGATCGGTTGCCAGCAACCCGGACTGCGGCTGAAAAATGCGCATGAAACTGAAATTAAAATTCCGGGAACTTGTAACCACGATAGCGGTTCCTGTCGTATTTTGAATTGTTCCACCGGAACTGGCGGTGCTTCCGTCGCCGGTGACAGTAACGCTACCTCCACTGGAACCGGTGTTGTTCAGGACAATTCCATTGACTGCACCGCTCACATTAATGCTGCGGAATCGCAGGCCAGTCACACCAATCGTGGCATTCGCCACGTTGAGCGCTGTTCCAGTGGTGGTTGTAAGTGTGTTAGCCGCGTTCGCGGCGTTAACTGTGCCGCCGCCAGTGGCGGCAAACGCGGGGTTGCTGCCCGTATTGAGTCCAATCGCCCCGTCGAAATTAACAGTCGCTCCCGTGTTGTTCTGCAGAAGGATGCCCGCCCCGTTATTGGTGATTGTACCTGTGAACAGGATCGTCCCGCCCGTGCGGTTTAGAATGTCCACGCAACGGCCACCGCTTAGATCGGTGATCGATCCTGGAAAGGTAATATTGCCATTGCCGCCATTAATGAATACATCCGATCCCGTCAGACCAGTTAACAAACCGGCGTTG
Source organism: Limisphaerales bacterium (assembly GCA_046597605.1). GTDB lineage: Bacteria > Verrucomicrobiota > Verrucomicrobiia > Limisphaerales > JACDHS01 > JACDHS01. The sequence goes on from JBKJKE010000226.1 coordinate 9,126, forward strand.
ATCGTCAAGGTTCCGGAAACACTGGTCATGACAATCCCGTTTACTGCGGACGAGCTGGAAAGTGAGTCAATCGTCGCATTCAGCGTTCCATTCGCCAGGTTAAGGCCCTGTCCAGTGCCATTGATCGTAAGATTCGAAACAGTAAGAGTTCCGATCGGGTTACCGTTGATCGCAGAACTAAGACGATTACCGAGAACCAAGCCACTAATCGTGTTGTTTTGGGCTGCGGAAACAATATTTCCGGTTGTGTTAATCAGCGTTGGAGCTGTGTTTGCGCTGTACAATGACAAACCACTCACCACGAGCGGAACAGCCTGTCCGAAAAGGCGTTGCTGGTTATCCAAAACAATATTTCCGTTGAGCTTCGCGTTTGCGCCTATATCGGAAAAGACATAGATGATGTCGTTGGTTCCATTCGCGGCAGTGCTGGCCGAAGTAAGATTGTTAAACGGTGTCGAACTGCGTCCATCCCCTACCGTCGTCGAGTTTTGCACATACCAGACCCGGTCCGTCATGGTGAAGGTCACAATCCCAGGCGCAACACTGTCCTGCCCATGCATATCTGTAATCGTGTATCGAAAGATATCCGTGCCAAGTGCGCCAACCCCTGACAGATACGAGAAGCTGCCATCCGGTGCGACTGTCATTGTTCCCGCCGGAGAAGCCGTTCCGCCAGTGCGCACAACACTGCCAGCTTTGACGAAATTCGTCCCACCATCCGGATCAAAATCATTTACCAGAAGGCCAGTCGCCGCGGGGATTGTGAGCACCGAATTTCCCACAGCAGTATAAGCATCGTCGACTGCGATTGGTGTTATTCTAACAGAGCCAGGATTTTCAGAAGTGTTCGCAGGAGTTGCACCCGAGAGTGCCACGCCAGTAGCTGTCACATTACCACTGTTAGTAATCGTAACGACGTTGGTGATGCTTTCTCCCCTCAACTTTCGGTTTAACGCTGGGACACTGTCGTCCTGCGTAGCCGAAATAGCCGGCTGAGCCGACGCGGTGTGATGGCCTAAAAACGCCAAAGTGAGTGCTGCAAAGCGAAACAAACTAAGCAAAGAGAGCGGGCGCCGGTTCATAAGATCAAAATGGGACGTCGTTCGGTCGTTGCGCTGAGGGGATCAAAAATAAGTGGGATAAAATCAGGCCGTGCGATTAATCAAAGCTGTATATACCTGCCGCGTGCGCGTGCCTTGACCTGGAACAATCATCAGGGAAAAATAACCGGCCGCTGGATGACCAAAGTAATACGTATCCTGCGGAAGAGGACGTCCAACGGCACCGGAGAACAGTAAAGTAAAATGTTCACCCTTCGCCGGCCCGTGGTCTTTGATTTGGAACAACTGCAACGTTCCCCAACGTTCTTGGGCAGAGCGAACATCAAATTTCCCGCGTAAAAGCCTTTGAAACGAAGCAAGATTCAAGTCCGCCAGCGAGGAAATCCTACCGCGATGAGGAAGTTTCGACGTGTTCGCAATGCTGGATGCGGGAAGCGTGGTTACCGCGGCTAGCCCTATCACACTGTTGAGGAGAAATTGTCGTCGATTCTTCATTATTGGGAAAAGGTGGATAATCAAAGCGAATGTTGACAGATTTAGTGTTACAAGTAAAGCCGTTTGGGGGAATTTCTGATACACCTATCTACGTTTCCCTCAGGGACTTACGCAAAACTTCCTTTAGTAAACCGTTGACCTTTTCGATGCCGGGGACATCGAGTTTTCGATACCACAAACCAACATGCCCGAACGGTGAATGCCACCCCAGGCAAATTGTTTTATCGGCTGCGTTTTCGACCATGTTTTTTGTTTCCGCTGCCGCGATTGGCACCGCAACCACAACCCGGGCGGGACCCAGCGTACGCAAGGCGCGAATGACCGCACAAATGGTGTGCCCGCTGCTAATGCCATTATCGACCAACAGGACCGTCCGCCCCTCGACCGGCACGACCGGAGTGTCCCTGCGGCAAAGTTGCGTTCTTTGCGCCAAATCCTCCAATGCATCTTTCAGGAAAAACTGCCAACTGTCGTCCCGTGTCGCGGGGGCTGTAGTAAGTCGATCATCCAACACCAAACTGCCGGCGATTGTTACGGCACACATCGGTTCGTTGGTCCCTTGAACAGGCAAAAGCCTGCGCACGCAAGCGACATCGAGCGGGAGTTGAAGAGATTTCGCGACTTCGATGGCAAGTGGGACCCCGGCCCGGACGACACCGAGCACAAGCACGTTATTGTTGTCTTTGAAATTTTCCAGGCGCTTGGCCAGGAGGTGACCGGCATCGCGCAGATCGACAAAAAGAGGGGATCGTTTTGTCATTGGTCAAGCACGCCGCATCTACTCACTTCTGAGTCGCATCCCATTCCATGAATTCATACACCGGGCTGGTTGACTCTTTCTTTTGGAATCCCAGGCGTTCGTAAAGGTGCTTAGCTGGATTGAATGCTTCGACGTAAATAGTCACACACTTCCCCTGCTCCCTGCCCTTTTGAAAAATCTGTTTGAGCAGAAATGTGCCAATTCCTTTGTTTCGAGCCTCTGGTAACAACGAGATATCGAGGATATGAAGAGCACGATCGCGGTTGTGCAAATAGAGCCGCCCAATTGGTTTGCCATCGAATTCAATGACCTGGAACTGCGCCGTTTGGAATTGTTCGCGATAGTAACTGTCCTGTGCCTCAAACTGCTGGCGCACAAAAGCCGCTTTCTGCTCCTCTGTCCAGGGAACGAGCGCCAGTTCAGCCTCGCGGACACTTCCATACACCCGCAGGAGGAAATCCCGGTCCGCCTTGCACGTCGGACGGAGACGAACAGAACTATGCATGCAAGAAGAGCGATTTATGGACGTTGCGGAAAAATACCCTGCATCGCGATGCAGTAATTCAAAGTCAAATAAGGCTGCATATTATTGTGCGGCAGCCCGCCTCCGGCTGGTGCCACGGTTTGAGGTGCCATTATGCCAAGAGCACCGGGTGGTGCAAATATCGCGTTCCCGCGGCCCACGTACCGTCCACCCGGATGAACGTTATTACCGTCATCGTTCGCCATTGACGCATTGTGGGTGTGCAACGGAATCTCAGAAACGAGCAATGTTATGCTCTCAACTCCACTCATCTCGCCAAGATCGCGCAAAGAGAGTCCTTGCCCCTGCCCCGGTTGCATCACAGCGGATCCTTGCAGGTCGGGCAGTGCGAACGTCGACTTTCCATCGCCACCATAGGTCGTGCCAAGTAACGCAAACAATGCTGTGTTTTGCGAAAGCGGAATTAACTGTCCATTACAAAACGCCCAACCGGTGGGCGCAAAGTTAAAAGGAAAAATGCGAATCTCTGCTAGAAACTGGTCTGACATAAGAAGGCTTAGGTTTGTGATGGAAAAATACCGAACAAAGAAATGATATAATTGATACAGACGAACGGCTGCGTATTTTCGTGCGGCTGGCTGCCTCCTGCAGGGGTGATCGCCTGACCCGACATCGGAACTCCGTCGAAGACACCCACAAAAAGATCACCTGACGCAATCGCCAGACCCTTTTCCGGGACCGGGTCACGCGACGTCGCAGTTGACCCGCTGGTTAGGAGTGGATGAGTATGATTTGGAATTTGCTGCACCGTCAGAGTTTCCTGTTCGGTTCCCGCCATCTCACCTAGTTGGTAAGTGGTCCCATCTGGCCCGGTTCCCATGTGGACCGGAACCCGGCTCGCCAGATTCGGCAGGTTAAAGGTTTCCTGCCCATCTCCGCCGTAAGTGGTTCCAATCAATTGGAATAGCACTTCATTTTCCGAAATGGGAAGTGTTTGACCCTCGCAAAACATCCATCCGTTCGGAGGGAAGTTCCCCGCGAACATTCGAATCTCACCGACATAAGGCTCTGGCATAAAGTGGGAATTGTTGAACTAATTTCTCGAGGGGAAAATCCCCTGCAACGCGATGCAGAAATTCAAGACCAGGTAAGGCATCATATTGTTATGCGGTTGACTGCCACCCACGCTCGAAACCGCGGCCGGCCCCATTGCGACAGGGTTGGAAAAGGCGGAATAGGCATTTAACCCGGCTTTTGCGAATACAGAGTTAGTGGCATCATCTCCGACCGCTCCGTTATTGGTTGCCTGCATAAAATGCATGTGCGTTGGCAACTGTTGTATATTCACCGTAACGCTGGTTGATCCGGCGACTTCCCCCAAGACGTGGTTGTTCCCCGTGTGGATTGGAACCTTCCCGCGTAGGTTGGGCAAAGCGAAGGTTGTTTGCCCGTTTCCGCCGTAGGTTGTGCCCAATAAAGCGAACAACGCCTGGTTCTGGTTAATCGGCAAGAGCTGTCCGTTACAAAGCGCCCAGCCTTTCGGCGGGAAATTGAAGCTCACGATCTTGATCTCAGAAAGGAAGGGCTCAGACATAAATTTTGGTCAATTAGATTATTTGCAGAATTGGGCCGATCATGCGATAGAAAAATAGCTCTTCGCCAGGAGCCCTGCAACACTTACACCGCCGGATTTCTGAACCGATTGATCAAAATCTCGTATTTCACCCCCTGGGTATCCCGGCCAATCGGCACTATAAACAGCAATTGCTCACCGAAACGTTCATGGGAGATTTCGTAGGTGTTTTGCGGCAACACCGGCTGGAGCGGCCCGAGCAGCATCAAAGAAAGGACCTCCGACACTGGCCTCGTCGAGCCAGGGTCTTCATTCTGCGAGGTAGCCTGTTTAACTTCAACCAGGGCTAATTCAACGCTGCCGGAATTTCCCAGTTTGATATTGAATTTCGTGTTCAACGCTTCCAAACAGGAAGCATACGTTAAATTATCCAAAGATGACTCAGACATAGCAGGTACCTGCCGCGGATTTTAAGCGCCCTGTATTCTTTGTCGAGGCCACATAACATGTCGGACATATTCACAATCAGCGATTTTCTAAATCCCGCAGAAATTGCAGCCATCGTCAGCGAAATGCAAAGCGCTCATGCGGTGGCTGCGACCGTTTATGGCGGCAATCCCGGTTATCATGGAACGGTGGACGATCGAGTGCGAATGGTGGCGCGGCTCACCATGTCGCCGGAAACCCGACAGAAGATCGCCGCCTTGCTCCTGCAACAAAAAGCACGACTCGAACAACGTTTCGGCGTCGCTCTCACCCACTGCGAGGAACCACACTTCCTGAGGTATGAAGTCGGCAACTTCTTTGTCGCGCACCAGGACGGCAACACTCCGATGATCTATGATCACACCCGTTTCCGAAAAGTATCCGTCAGCATTTACCTCTCACAACAATCCTCCCAACCGGGTCCGAACATCTATGGCGATGGCGAACTCGTCCTGCACGGAGCCTACCCCAACATCAATGAGCGGCACCGCGTCGTCGAACCTCCGGGCACGCTCGTCGCCTTTCGCTCCGAGGTAACTCATGAAGTCCTCCCCATCAGCCACGGTGTGCGCCACGCGATTGTCTCCTGGTTCCGAAGCGATGAACCGAAGATCACCAAAACGGTTCCCAAGAGCTGAGCTGCAAGGAAAGCGCAGGGTCAGTCCATTGCAGCGGGCGTGTCAAGGAGCGTAGGATTCCAGGTAGCCGCATTTGGGGCAGCGAAAAGTGTGAACATCCAACTGTTGCTTTCCTGTTATTTTCATCCCAAACCAATAGGAGCGCTCGGGCGGTCCTTCGATCCATCTTGATGCCTTACGCGAGTTGCCGTGTCCAAGCTCCAGGATGTAACCAATTTGCATATCGGACTGGCACTTTGGACATTTTGGTGAGTCGTTCATAAGTGAATTCGGAATGTGAATTTCAGTCGCAGAGGCGACGATCGCCACTGCGACCGTGATACCTTTATTTCTGTGTTGAGCTTCCGTCAGGTGGAGAGACCTGGAGCATCACATTTGGATTCGCGCCATTGGCTGCGCCCGATGTAAACCACATGGGATAGCGGCCGTCCCATTTTTCGATCCGAGCCCGCTCCACTTCCAATGCCTTTAATTGGTAGAGCGCAGGGCTTTGCTGCACTTCCGTCAGGGCCTGGTTCACTTTACGGATCGACTCAGCTTCCGCTTCCGCGGCGATCTTCTTCGCATCCGCCAAACCGGCAGCCTCGCGACGTGCTCGTTCCGCCACCGCGTTGGCCTCCAGTTCAATGCGTTCGTTTTCTTTCTTCTGCGCTTCGAACTTAGCCTCGGAGACTACTTTCAATTGCTGAGCGATGAAGGTGGCATCGATGGATTTCTGAATCTCGGGATTCTCGTAAGTCATCCCGCCAAACATGCCCACCGTAGTGATCATGACACCGCGAGCGGCGAAGAAATTGGTCACGTCCTTCTTCACACCGTCGACGATCTCCTGCTTTTTTGAGCGTAAGGAATCGAGGTGATACTTGGCGGCCACTTCCGCCGCAGTCTGCTGAATCCGACCACGGATTTCATGATCCATGACATCGGCGAGGGAGCCGCTGGGATACCAATAGAGAAACCTGGCCGCCGCCTCCTCCGGAATGTAGGCGGTGCAATTGAACCCCATGCTGAAACCGACACTATCAGCACTTTCGATCCAGATGGCTTTGTCGTTGCGGCGCGCGCCCGTGCTGCCCGGGGCCTGCTCTGTCGTCCACTCGCGGGTTACGGGTGAGCGATTTACTTTGACGAGACGAACAGTTGGAATCCATTTACCGGTATTGTCCATGCGGCCTTCCTGAGACCAGCGATGCAGAATCTGCACGCGTTTGGCGGCTACTTTCCGTTGTTTCAAGTAATCCTCGCTCTGGAACTTCGACTGATCGCGACTGTCACCTTCCAGCGGGATAAGGAAGCCCGTTTCGGATGTATCGATTTCCACATACTCCGGCTTGTCGAACGGCTTCATGCAACCCGTGAGCGCGAGCATGGTAACGAGAGCAGCAATGGTCGGAGTTGCCTGAGCTTTCTTCATTCGACTCCGTATCTGCTCCAGTCCGAGCCTGGCGCAACTGCCGAAACAAGCGAGTCCCGCGAGCAGCACGACCAGAGTTGCCGTGCCGTGCATCGAGTTCTTTGCCGCCTCAAACGATCTCAACTCAGCGGCCGCTGTATTGCTATCGCTGAACTGTCGGACGGCAAGGACTGTGGCGACTTGCGGTTGCCGGGCACTGGCCCACCAGAGTTCGAACCCACCCACAAATGCGCTGATGCAGAGGAATACACCCAACCGCTGTAGAAGAGTTTGCCGCCGGGATACCAGCCAGAAGCAAATGGGAATAAGGAAGGCCAGCGACAATAAGAACACTGACCAGGGTTTCACCATAGCAGACGACGCAGGCGCAATTGCGCCCAGCATATAACTTTTCATAACTATCTCCGATGTCGTGCCCGCTTTATGTTTTATTTGCCGGACGCCAGAGGCGTCTGGGCACACAAAGCCGCAACGAGTTTTACAACGGGGAGAACACGGGGTCCGCAACATGCGGTCCTGGAGGTTCGCCCTTCCAAATGCCGACGAGGTTAGCTGACGGGCTAGGTCTTGAAAGTGACCTCGACAACGGTTTACGCTGTCGTTCGCCCCATCCACATCGCTGTGGAACTGGGTCCCCCGCATCGGCTCGCAGGAAGGCGAACCGATTTAGGCTGCAACTTACTTACAGCTCCCTTTTCGCATAATTTGCCTGAGATGTCAATCGGGCCTGAAACCCAGGTAGCAGGTAACGTTCGCCAGTTGACGCTCGAAATCATCTTTGTGAGGATCACGCCAATGAAGGCAATCATCCGGCTCTTAACTTTGTTCCTCACCTGCGGGATCCTCAGCGGATGCGCCACATTCCGGTCATCGGACGCGTCGGACACAAAGGCGGTGATGAACCTGATTGAAGCGACCGCCCAGCTTGCCGAAACGGACGCCACGCGCCTCCACGCGAATTACATCTGGGCGACGCTCCGGGACCGTGAGCAGGACGCCAGGGTTAATGCCGCCTTCGAACAGGCACTGCGAAAAAACAACCGCAAATCCAAACTCGCCCTGATCAGTGCCGTCGAGCTGAAATTCATCCATGACCCGCAGACTTCAGGGCTCGACATCCTCGGTCCGGAATTGAGCCACCATTTTCGCAGCTTCAAATGGGATGAGAAAGATTTCCCTGGCGGTGCCCAAGGCCCCAACGAACAGTTTGCTGACGTGCTGGTGGATTCCCTCGACCTGGTTCTACCCGAGCGCCGTGCCAACAGCTCACGCAATGCTGTTGTCCTGAAAGCCGAGGTAAACGAGGCGGTCTGGGGCCTTATCACCAACAAATGGACAGAGGTTCCAGGCCAGGAACGCTGGAAGCTGAATCCCCATGCGCTGAAATCGTTCGTCCGGATGCGCGAGCAGGCCAAACTGGACGGGGTGAACTTAGTCATTAATTCAGCGCACCGCTATCCAGAAACGGCGCAACGGAACGCGGCCCGGGCTGGCAATGCTAACGCCGTCGCAAGTTTCTCATCCCATTCGCTCGGTCTCGCCATCGACTTCGACATGAGTCATCGCGAAGATTTCCGGACCAAAGAAGGCTCCACTGGTTCCATGCCGGCGATGGTACACATGCGCCACTCGCCCGTGCATAAGTGGTTGGTGCTGCGCGGCGAAGATTTCGGTTGGTATCCCTACCAGAACGAACCGTGGCATTGGGAATACAACCCACCCGGATTTCGCAAAACCTTCTGGGCCGATTTCCCCGATGGCGCACCCCGGCGTGAGATCATCGTTGATGAGCCTTAGCCAGACTAGGTCGGCTGAGCGCCCTTTGACGCGTCAAAGAGTAATGCTGAATTCGCGAATGAAGGGCTAACCCGCATTTCTCACCAATAGAGATAAAGAATGACTTTTAGGTGTTTGAGACCAGATGAGGTCTGGGAAAGTTGACGGAACAGAGCAAAGTGAGGCGTGATGGTCGAAAAATTG
>JBKJKE010000023.1:0-16038 GCA_046597605.1 Limisphaerales bacterium
TTTCAGCGAAACTTGAGAGTCGCTTTTTCCGGTGCAACAGACCCCCGTTCAACACCTGCGATTATCTCTGCTTCGCATTGAACGAATCATCTCCGTTCAACAGGTCATGTTATTGCAGAAAGAATTCACTTATGTTCAGGGCAAAATTTGATATCAAATTTTGCCCTGCCCTGAACCCCTTGATTCTATTGGGGAAAGTCGATGTAAGATTTTTTACGCTTGACGGTGAAAGAAAAGCGTACGGAAACGCAGAGATAATTGATAAAGCCCGCGAAACTCGACGCAACCATCGCAAGGAGAGCTACTTACGAACACCAACAGCAAAATTAAGTGCGCAAGCCCCCAAAACCTCGTAGCAGCCGAGGTCACGAGGCTCTAAATTCTCCCGTCAGACGCGATTATTATCATGCGCAGATGGGAAAGGTCAGAGCCTCGTCACCTCGGCTGCTACAATTCGTGAAAATTGATGTCCATTCGTGGTTACCCTTCTTTTCCCTTTTCCACCCTTGAAATTCTCGCCCCGAAAGGTCGTAGTAGAAAAATGGACAAACACAAAAGACTGGCCGCTCGACTCAAGAAACTCGAAGACCTCGCCTTTCAACGCGCATTGATCCTCAAGGAGGTCGTCACCACCGTCAACGAGATCGCCAGCGAAGAAGACGCCCCCTGGGCCGATCATCTGCTCAACCTATTGGCCACACCTTTGACCCTATGGGGCACGGATCACAAAGGTCTGGCGGAACACATCTGCGAAATGATCGCCAGCGGCCTGCAACCGACCGTGCAGATGAAGAAAATTCTGAGCAACTATGGCGAACTTCCCAGTGACGACCTCGTCCGGGTCATCTCCGAGGACGAACATGAAGTGCAGGACGGCAACTATAATCAATATCTCAAAGCCGCCTCCCTCGCCAAATACGACGCCGCCAACAAGCTGATGCTCGCCAATCCCGAGGTCCACGCGGACGTCGCCGACTTCTTCCTGCGCAATCCGGAGTTTGGTCTCGGCAAAAAAGTCATTCGCCGCCGCATGTGCATGGAGCGCAATTTTCGTCAGCCTGGCTGGGAATATAAGGGCAAGAACCGGGACGCGAAAAACCTCACCCTCATGGAGTTCGATAGCCTCTGTTTCAAGCATATGCTTTACGGGGTGGAACGGCAGGAGACTGGCTTCGCACCGCTCCTCCAGAAGCTATCCGTCAATGCCACTCCCTTCGGTGTGATGATCTTCATCCCGCGCTATTGGAGTTTCGATCCGCAACGTGATGTTAAATGGAGCGAACTCAACCGTGCCCTCAAAGCGTGGGGGATCAAACGCCAGGGAATCAAATGGAGCACCAGTCGATTGGAAACACTGAAAGTAGCGAAACTCACCCTCGCCGCCTTCGAGGAAGCCACTGCTCTGGGCAAGATCGGCAAAGCCCGCTACGACCACACCAAAGAGAAAGCCGGATTGAATCCCGACATGGATGATAAATCAGTGAATCGGTTGCTGAAGGAGGCGACTAAGATGGTGAATGGCAAGAAAAGTCCCAAAGAAGGGGTGAATCGCTAATGTGTGAGCATCAAAGGTGCGGCTATTCTGGGTTCACGTGCAGGATTGGAATATGCGGCCTGAAGGGCCGCGACCCACCTCCGTCTCTGGCAGCATTTATCCTTCTCGCCCGAACTTCCTCACAATTGGTCGAAGAAGAACTTCACCGAACTTTGGAGGAACGGCATTACCAACAACTTTGTAATTGTTGAGTAGGAAATCTGAAGGTGCAACAGTTTCCGGTAACCCTTGTATTCGCCTGCACTCTTTCCAAGATAAGCGGCGGTTTTTTACTCCCTGCAAGCACCATAAGTCTTTTCCAAGCTTCTTCATGGGCTTTCCGATAGGATGCAAAGGAACATGATCTTCGTGCGCCACAATAGTGAAGCTTGGATCATCCCAAGATTTTTTTCTATTTCGCGTAAGATAGTGCCCATGGAAGGCCGATTCGTTAAATTCTCCCGTCGGCCATTCGTCCATGCCTTCCAAGGTATCCCGCAAAGTCACGAACGGCATTTTACCCGGTCCATGGGTCGGTTCTGGGAAGCGATATCCAAACTCTAGGTCATCTCGAATCCCTACGATAAATAACCTTTTTCTGAGTTGAGGAACTCCGAATTCATGTGCATTCAGCAACTGATTACTGATGTTATAGCCATGTTTCTTAAACCCTTTAAGTTGTCGTTCGAAGAACCAACCCGCCTCTGCAGAGAGCATCCCCCGAACGTTTTCGACAAACAAAAATTTAGGCCGAATTTCCCGCAGTGCGCGGAGAAATTCCCGATATAAAAAATTACCATGGTTCTCGAAAAGATCCCTCTCGCGCCCTGACCAGCGCCGCTTTGCAGCTTCGCTGAAGCCTGTACACGGATAGCATCCAATCAAGATGTCAGCAGAGGGGAACTGTTTTATGTCTCTAACATCGCCTTCATGAAATTCGACCTGGGGGAAGGCGGCTCGATACGCACGTGCAGCGTTCGGATCGATGTCGTTCGCCCAAATTATATTAACTCCCGCCTGTTTTGCACCCCAATCAAAACCGCCACATCCGGAAAATAAAGAGACAGCAGTGAGCTGTTTACTAGGTTCCTTCGTATTCATACAACGGGTGCTTTATCAGCGAGGACCTCATTAACTATTCCCATCGCGGGCAATTTGACAAAAAATTCAAGTTTCTCTTTAATAAAATGAACTATCCTGTGTCGATCAATCATTATGCAGCGAATATTGCTTCCGGTATGCCATGTCCCGTCCGCGTTGCGAAGGCAGTGGGGAATGCAAACCATATTGTACGGCGTGGCGGAAAAGTGAATTTTTCCACGCCATACTTCAGGAGACGAAGAGGTCTGTTTGGTCACCCACTCGTCAGTGCAGGCGCATTGACCGAAAACAATAAGTCGACTGCTCAAATCATCCCCCGATGGGATCCAAGCTACAAGGTCTAGCCCACCGTCCCCAACATCCGTGGTCGCGAAATCCACTTCCCTAGCGACAACTTTCTCCTTCAAATCGCCTGCCAACTTGTTTATTCGAGCCCATAAATTACCTTCATATCGCCTTGGCAGCAGAGGCGAAGTGCCAAATACATAAACCTCCGCACTCGCTGGCAGGGACCGCTTCAAAACCTCGAAACTGACAACCTCAAAACTCTGGGTTAAAGCGTGATGTTTGCTTATGAAGCCAAGATTTGCTGACAACAAAAGATAAACGTACAGCTTCTGAGAATCGCTAAGATTCTGCTTCCGTTTCAGACTCTTATTGGAATCGCTCAATTCAAATGGGTATACCTCCGCGAAACTTCCTATTCTATAGTGAATATGTCGAAACCAGTTATTCACCCGTTCAGTCCATTTATCGTTGATGCTGGCTGGAAGTTCTCCATCTTCGTTCTGCAAATCATCAGAGCCTTCTTTGAGATCCTCGGTATGAAGCCGAATTCTGTCGGTAATATCCGAACGAGATATTTCCCCGTCTATGCTGCATAGGCATAGCAGTTCGACGTAATCGGCCCATTTGTGCTCCTCAAATTGATTATGCTTAGGAACTGACTCCACTCTCATCGATAGGTCAGATTTCGATGCGGCTTCAACGAGTATTTTTTTCCCAACCTTAGTCTTTGGAGGCATAGGGTCAATCTTGGTCCCCAGATAAGCTACTACTAATGTGATTGTGAACTGCTTTGATCAACCGGGATGATTCGTTCGCCAAGTCTGCATCAGCAGGCGAATATTTATCCACCAAATGCATGTGGTCTCGGGCGGTTTCAAACTTACCCTTAGCTTCCAGGATCGAAGTTCGAACAATCTCGATGGGAACATCAGTGTATATGAGGGCGCTACTAATAGACTCCCCGTTACGGAACGCAGCTAAAGCTTTGGGCTTTTCTACAATTTTATTAAAATCTTTCAATCTTCGCGATTCACCAATTCGGCTTTTGCCCTCTTCGTTTTTATCAAAAAGCCACCCTGTGAATTCTTTCAGTGCTTTATCTTGGAGACCTTTCAACGTTGGATCGGTCATCGCTTTCAAGCCGAGGAAATTACGAATGTTTACATATCCTAGTGCAGTTGTGATAAGCGAAAAATCCAATGTTTTTTCATTCAACCCTTTGATGTTGTAAAAACCACTTTCTTCGATGACCCCGTACAAACGATAACTGGTTAAAAGCTTAGCAACATAGTCTTCACGGCTTCCAATTTCTTTGGCTAGGCTCTGAAATTTCTCGGAGTCTGTCTTTCCTTTGGTTCTTTTGTACAATTGCTCTAGGTAGCGCGCTTTCGCCAGTGGGTCCCAAGGCTTGATCCCAGTGATGTGGCGATAGCCTAGATAATCTAAAATTTCCTCTCGTTTCGGATAAACAACCACCGGGAGAGTTTTTGGCTTATGTTTCGCTTGATCAGCGATAGCTAAAACGCTTTTTTGACGATACTTCGCTAGTTGAGGCGTCAGTAGGAGTTTGGCGGCCGTTAACCTGCGGTTACCTTCAACCACCAAGAATTTGCCTTTGTCTTTAGCTGGCACCACTAACAGGGGCTCTCCAGGGAAGTAGCCCATTTCACCGATGGAACCCATTAATTCAATAATCGTTGCATCCTCAAGCATCCAATTCACGACCGCTTCTTCATCAGACCCATTGATTGAAGCTGGAAGCCGAGGGTTCTGGGGGTCATATGCCAGATTCTGAACCGGCATTAGTTCAATGGTTATTTTACTCATGGTCGGAAGTTGCATCTCGATTTAATTGGTCTGTATGAGAAAGGCAATATTGTTCACCGGATACCGTGGATCTTCTGCTTGTATTCTCATCAAAACGCTGCTGCCCCTTGAAGACTTTGTCACGATTTTCGGCCGGTTTACCGGTAATGGCATGGCGAACGCGATTGGTTCGACCCCACATTCTGCATGTTGGGAAGGGTTTTCGACCCATCATTTGCAGGAGTTTTCACGATAAAGGCTTTTTTTGCCGATTTGTGGGGTCCAGAACCTTCTCACCCCCGGTGCCATTCGTTCACTGCACATACTGATTAAACTTCGCAACGCGGTAACCCTCGGCAGACTCTGTAACGATCGGGCGGATCAATCAACGCACTCTTTTCAGGATCTGAAATAGACCCTGTCGAGGGCGACAGGGTCATTTTAGGATCTGAAATTGTCTATGTCACGCAGGACAGGGTCCTTTTAGAAACTGAAATGTACTATGTCACGCGCGACGGGGTCATTTTAGAACCTGAAATGTAGTATGTCGGTCGCGACACGCCCATTTTAGAACCTGAAATTGTCTATGTCACGCGTGACAGGGTCGTTTTAGGATCTGAAATTGTCTATGTCACGCGCGACAGGGTCCTTTTAGAAACTTTTTTGACCATGTCGCCGGGTCCCGGATTGGCCAAAAATTCTCTTTTACTGAGCTTTTTGGCTAAGAAGGCTATTTCGTTGCTGTTTATCCTAAGGTGGAAGGTATGGGCCCGTCACAGATGCCTTCCAGGCCGGAATTGCTCCTCCCCGGCCATTGAGGGATTCAATTCGTCCCCGTTCTTGAGCCAGGGCGGTACTGCGTGAGCCTAGTTATTCGAATTTTCCGGGCCGTGACGTCCAATTACGGAGGTGTCGCGGTAGGGCAGGAGGATTTGGCAACCGATTTCGACAGTATTAAAATATTGGTCGCTGGTTCGCACTTGCTCCACCAGGCAACAGAATTCTTCGTCGTGGAGAAGGTGATCCCATTCCGTGGCAGAAAAAGCGTTCTTTACCAGCGCATCAAAGCGTAGCTCCATGCCCTGAGTTTTTCTTATCCCGTGGAATTTTGAATCCAGACAAAACCTGACTGATGTCCGACAAATCCCCGATCAACCTGATTTCCTGGTCTGGACGTAGCTTCAACACGGTCGCGGGCTACCGTAATCCGATGTTTATCGCCGCATCCGAGTCCGTGTTTAGATCGGTTGTTTCAATGGTGTAACGACCAGCGAGGTAGTGATCGGGAAACTTTTGGACCAAGCGCGGGAAAGCTCAAGAGAGTGCGCGTTCTCCGGCGCACCATGCATCGAACATCTTCTCATAGGCGCGCTGGGCCCTATCAGTGTCATAAAAGTTAGTCCGTTGGTGTCCCCACCACAGCGACACTACTCGGAGGTAGAATCCATTTTTCCCGTGATCTCATTTTTGTTTGCGAACAGCCAGTGCAGGTAGGTGGCGACCAGGAACAGACCGCCAATCCCCATTAGCACTAATCCAATCTCGCCGATTGCAGCTTCCCGCCCCGCCCACTGGGTGTTTTCACGCGGCCCGGAAAAACCATATTGGGCCGGCCATGCCCATTCTCTGGCGTTGAGCCGAATGAAAATCCCAAATCCGATCATCACAAGAGAGGCGATGAATCCGGTATGCTCTTTCGTCGTGGAGTCCATTGCTGCGGTTCTACTCGCTTTGATGGGGATCCGCAATAGGCGGAATCATGTGAGGTGATTTTTACTTAACGGCAGGTTCTTCGGTGGTGGTGTCCTGGCCTTTGACCGAACCGGTCATGACAGCCCACTCATCCATCTTATCTTTGTAGACGCGCGCTTCCCGGGCCCGGCGTACCGCGCGGGTGGTGTTCGAATGAAAATTCCGCACTGTGAAATCAACGATCGCCGGGGTGACGGTGGCTCCGTCAGGGATGCCTTCGACCTGGACCTCTTGCGCGGTGGCCACGTACGGTTTGCCAAACTTGACGCTGTTCAGGGTGAGAACGGCTTTGGGTTCGAAAGAGGTGGCGGTTTTGTCCCAGCTGGCTTTCATCGTTTTCTCCACGATCTCCTGGGTGGGAGCTTCTCCGGAAGGGCGGGCGCATCCAACGACAAAGAGTGATGAAGAGAGAAGGAGCGTTGTGAAATTACGAACAAAGTGTCGCGTGTTCATTGCAATAAGAATGTCGGAAGGATTGAGCGAAGGCCAGCGGAGGATAGGGAGGATTTCAACCGGGAGCTCGTCAGGAGTGGCGCACTCCCAACGCGCTTCCGGGAAAATAGCTTAAGGGACGATAAGACGACCTCGTTTGTCGCGGCCTGGTTCGGGCGGAACGATTGAAAAATTGAGCAGCGCAGGTAGCTGTTTTCCCTGGGGATAGGGAAGAGTCAATGCGAGCACCGGGATGACGTCGCCCTCTTCATACTCTGTCATGGCAAGAGTATCACTCACGACAACCTCCTGCCCCTTCCATGAAATCAGGTAGGCCTTAAAGACAGCGTTGCTATGGGTTGCGGAGAAAACCTTCAATACTTTGGTATTAATCCTTTCGTGCGAAGGGGCCTTGGCCGTCAAGGCATTGGTGCCAACCGGTTTAGCGTCTTCCGCTATCAAGTTAAACGAGGTGATTGCGGCGAATAAGGTTAAGGCGAGGATGTGCTTGAATTTCATTTGCGAACGGAGACTGCATGGATGGGGCTAATTATGGGATTACAAAATGCGGGTAGCTTTCCAGCGTTCTGTGCCCCAATGGAAAACCAAGCTGCAGAAGACTTTATCGGGGCCGGTTCGGCGAGTCTTCCCTGCGTCGCGTGGTAATCGCGAGAATTACCAGGGAAATGGTTGCTCTCATTTTTCCGACAGGGCAGAGATTCTCGACCTAGAAAAGACTATACTCAGGGATGCCTTTCTTCTCCGTAAATAAAGGAGATTGCCGCACCGGAAAGGCGGGTGCGATTTTTTCCGGGTGAGATAGGAAGGATCGGAGTCGCCTGTTCTTTCTTAACTAAATGGCATTGGGGTGAAGCTCCACCATTCGCAAGATCTGCGGAAGGTGCCCCGTGCCTGGGGTTTGATTCCCTTTTTCTCACATACGCAAAAAGCGGGTGTGGCTTGCAATTCGCTTCCAAAAGGTTTTCATTGAGCGCTCGATTTAAAGACATGTCCTCTCGCCCTAAAATATTGCTCCTGGATGATGAACAGGATTTGTTGGACATGTACCAGGAAATTCTGGCTCAACTGCCGAGCCATCCTGAGATTCATTTGGCCAACTCCGGTGCCCGCGCCATTGCCTTGCTGGAAGGTGAACCGTTCACACTCCTGATCTCCGATTTGCGCATGCCGAAGATGGATGGACTGCAGGTGCTGTCCATTGTCCGCCGGAAATTTCCAGATTTACGGGTTGTGGTGATGACCTCAATCACCGACGAACAATACCGTTCTCGCGCCTACGCGATGGGGGTTGATCTCTTTTGGGTAAAACCAAGCAATGGCGAGGAAATGCAGATGTTTCAGGACTGCATCGCCTCCCTTTTAGGTCAGGATGTTCAAAATGGCGGGTTTCGCGGGATTCAAAGCAAGAGCCTGGTCGACATCATTCAATTGGAATGTCTCTCACGCGGGTCATCGGTGCTGAAGATCGTGAATGGCACTCGTCATGGAAAAATTTGGGTGCGGGACGGTGACATTATTGACGCGCAATGCGGGGAGCTGGCGGGGCATGCGGCGTTCAAGGAAATCTTCTCATGGCGCACGGGTGCATTCGAAATTTTGCCGGCCGATCTGGATCGGACCCGCGCCATTTTTGAAAACTACCAGGGTTTGTTGTTGGATAGTGCGCAAGCTCTGGACGAATCGCAGGGCGCGGCGGCAGCGGAAAAGACTCCATTGACCGGTTTAGCGGCCTTGTCACGAATCGATGGAATTGAACTGTTGGTAGAAATTCCGCGGGTGGAACCGGGCACGGTCGACGCCTGGGGCATAAAAAGTCCGGAAGCGCACGCGCAGTGGACGCGAGACACCTGGAAGAATCTTTGCGAGCTTGGAGAAAAATTGCATGTCGGCGAACCGACCTATTTTCATGGGCTCGGATGGCAGGGGCACGCGGCCATCGATACAAAAGAAGATAAATTGCTTTGTATTGGCTTTCGCAGAGCGCTCAACTCGGATCAGATCCGGGAAAAAATGAAGACTATTCACGAAAAATGGGCCTCCTAAATCTATTTTCCAAGAGCGAAGAGACCGTTCACCTGACCAGGCTTTCTTCGGGCAGCATTACTGTCGATTCCGAGGGCGGAATCATCACTTCCACATTGCCGCGCAGCTTTCCGCAAAGCCAGGTGCAGGAGATCAGCTCCCGTGTCCTGAAGATCTTTCTTGATGCAAAAGTCGCCCATCTTCCACTGACTGAACTGGTTCTGGAATTCCCAGCGCTCAAAATCACCGCCCGCGAATTGCGTGGGGGTGCGATTATTTTCCTTGCACCTACTTCAAACAAAGTGCCCAAATCGGGCAGTTAACTATGCGCGATAAAAGATTGGATCAACTCGTATTGCAGTTGGAGAACTATTTGGAGTGCTGGAAGCAAATCAATTATTTCACCAATCTTGCACGCGCCAAGAAGTTCACCCCAGAGGACGAAAACCATTTTCTGGAGGTGAAAAGTGTCATTGCCCAGGAACTGGAGCTGATTTTGTCGTCTGTGGAAGTCTCTTATCCTACCAAGGAAGAGGTGCTTAACCTGATTTCCGGTGCACCTTCGATTCGTTATCTCAATGAGATGAATGAAGGGGCATTGCGCGGTTTCGAAAATCAGTGGCACAAGATTTTCATCGGCTTCCAATCGTTGCTGGGTCAATTGAAAGTCCAGCAGCGTAAACTGGATGGTGAATCCAAGATCGGCTCTTTCTTCGGTAGGAAGTAACCCATTCTGCTGACGCCATGCCGGAATGGTTCGCCGTTATTTTGCTCGGGATCATTGAAGGGATCACCGAGTTCATCCCGATTTCTTCAACTGGACATCTGCTCATTGCAGAACGTTTCCTGGGACAACGCAGCGACCTTTTCACAATCGTCATTCAATCCGGCGCCGTCCTCGCCGTCCTCCCTCTCTTTCGCGCACGCATCGACCAGGTGCTCCATCATTGGCGGGAAAAGCCGACTAAAGATCTGTTATCCAGGATAGCGGTGGCATTCGGCATCACGGGAGTAGGAGGCATTCTGCTGGAGAAGTTTGGATTTACGCTTCCAGAGACAATCACCCCGATCGCTCTCGCTCTGATCATCGGCGGAATCCTGTTCATTGCCGTGGAACGGTGGATGGGGAAGCGATCGAGCACGGCCGAGATCACCTGGACTATTGCCATTGCAGTAGGACTGGCGCAACTGGCCGCGGCTATTTTCCCGGGTGCGTCTCGATCCGGGACCACGATTCTCATCGCGTTGATTTTGGGAGCGACCCGACCTGCAGCGACCGAGTTTTCTTTCCTCGTCGGTATCCCGACCATGTTAGCTGCAGGGGGGTTGAAAATTTATCGTGAATTGAGCAAAGGCGGTTCGACGGAAGATTGGTCGATGGTGCTGCTGGGAGCGACTGTCTCTGCTGCGGTCTCTTTCGTCGCCGTAAAATGGCTCCTGCGCTACGTGCAGAGTCACACCTTTGTCGGCTTCGGGTGGTACCGCATTGTGTTTGGAATCGTGCTGCTGATCTGGGCCTATGGCTTAACCACGCATTAACCCAATCACGGCTCAATCTTTGCAATCGCCGCCAGCACCTCGTCAGCTACCAGTTGATACATTTCCTTTTGGCGGGCTTTAGTGCAGGTCTTGGCCTCTTCACGATACCGATCGAAATGGAGAGGCTCACCAAACCTCACTGTGACCCGCTTGGGCCGTGGAACCTTGACGTGTCTTCCATACGCTTCGTAAGTGCCGAAGATCCGGACAGGCACTACTGGGGCATTTGATTTCATGACGATCAAACCGATCCCCGACTGCGCTGGCTGCAGTTTCCCATCGGTCGTGCGGGTTCCTTCAGGGAAGAGAAGAATGGCATCTCCCTGGTTCAATCGATCCAGGATAATGCGCAATCCAGCGGCGCTGCCCCGATCGCGATCGAGCGGCACCGCATTCCAGGAACGAAGGAGTTTGCCCACGATGGGAAAACGGAACAGGGTTTCACGCGCCATGTAGTTGAGCATTCGCTGCATGGCGGAGCCGACTAATGGTGGATCAAGGTAACTGGCGTGATTTGAAGCCAGGATAACGGGACCGGTTTGCGGAACCCGGTCTGCCCCGGAAACACGCCATCGAAAATAAATGAGGTAAAGGAATCGGAACAGGATCCATCCCACCCGATAGCTGAACGTCATTCGTCCAGCGCGCTGTTTTTCGAGAGCCGTTTGGGAGATCTGCACGGCTTAACGAGAAACGAGGTTTCGAGGATCGGAGGCAATCCGCCTCTTCACTTCATCAATGATGATCTGGCTGGTCTGATCGGGGGTTTGTCCGGAATTGTTAATGACCATTGCTCCGAGCGCCACCATCAGCGGAGCCGCTGCCCTTTGGCTGTCGCGTTGATCGCGGGCAGCCAGGTTTTCCTGTACTCCCTCTGCTTCGCGTCGCTTGGAACGCTCCTTGATGCAGGCGTCCATGAAAAATTTAAAATCCGTTTCGGGAAAAACGTTCGTTCCGATATCCCGACCTTCCATCACCAGGCTCCCGAACTTGAGGCACTCGCGTTGTTTGTTCTTCATCCAATCGCGTACTTTGGGAATCGCGGCGATCAGGGAGGTCGCAGCACTGGTTTCGGCCGTGCGGATGTCTTTTCCCGGGTAGTGTCCATCCACCAACAGATGAACCGCATGATAGCCATGTGTTTCAACCACTTGCAGGCTGGTCTTCCACTTGCGCAAGGCGGCGTTCACCATTTTGACGTCATGCACATCCACACCAGTAGTGACGCAATGCCAGGCCAGGGTGCGGTACATGGCACCGGTGTCCACGTAGGTAAAACCCAGAGCCTTGGCGACCAACTTGGCGTTGGTACTCTTGCCGCTGGCACTGGTGCCATCGATGGCGATTACGATTGGGTTGGCTAGTTGCATCGTGGTCAATTTGTTTACTCCGAAGGACGGCTCCAGAGCTTGCCGCCGACTACCATGTCCGCATTCAACGATTTCTCCAAGTTAGTCTGCAAACAATTCGTCATGTGTCAAAGGCTGCTTCTTTTGCGGATCAGGGATCGGATCGTATATTTTCACTCCCAATCCAGCGGGCGCGCGCGCCGCCAGCTTCTGAAAAAAGTTAGGAAACGTCTTCTTCACACACGCCGGATTCTTGATTTTAATGCCCGGAACTTTCAATCCCAGAATCGCAAAGCACATCGCCATGCGATGGTCGTTGTAGGTTTCGATTTCGGCCCCGTGCATTTTGGAAGGATAAACCGTCAACGAATCCCCTTCCTCCACCACCTTTGCACCACACCGGGTAAGTTCGGTCCGCAGAGCAATCACTCGCTCGCACTCCTGCACACGCAGTCTGCCCAACTCGGTGAATCGGACGGGAGCTCCGGCAAACGGCGCCATGGCAATCGCGGTCATGATGCTGTCGCCAAGGTCCCGCTCCCGCGAGATCTCGGCTATCTCTTCTGCCTGTGTCGCGAAAACCGTCAGTGCATCATATTGCCGCGGGCCAAAGTAGAGACCAGGTGTACGCAGCAGCACACTGGGGAAATGTTGATCGATTTGCCAACCAGTCTGTGGCCACTGCCATACCGAGACAAAGGAGCAATGCATCCCGGCAGGCGCATTCGCGACCCTCACGGCACCAGCAGTAGGAACCGTCTCGGGGACAAGACGATCGGCTGCCCAAAAGTAACTTCCACTCGAAGCGTCGGGCTCGATCTGGAAATGCCCTCCCCCGCTGGGGAACGCTTTGATCAACTCGGCGGTCAGCGCTACATAGGGCGATTCGTCCGAATTCTCTCCCGTCATCTTCACCGTCCAATGCCCTATCGCTGCACTGAGCAGAAGCGCGGAAGCAAACTGCGAACTTTCCTCAATGCTCACACTGCAAGAGCGCGGTTGGGCGCTGCTCCCTTGCCCGTGAATGATGGCGGGCAGTTTGTCGTTCTTCTTTTCCGATTCCACCCGGTAGCCGAGTTCGCGCAGAGCCTTGAACAAAGCGGCTTGCGGGCGTTCGTGCATTCGGGAGATGCCGCTCAGACGAAAAACCCCGTCACCCAGGCAAAGGAATGCGGACAGGAAACGAGCAGCAGTGCCGGCATTACTAACAAACAATTCCAAGGGGGTTTCAGCGCTTCCGGCATTGGGAATCTTTCCGCCAAGTCCCTGCACGCTAATAATGCGATTACACGCCTCCGATAAATCTTCCTGAACGGTAATCTCGAAGCCAAGTTTGTGGAGGCACTCGACCATCACCTGAGTGTCTTCACTCCAAAGAGCGCCATGCAGTGTAACGTGCCCCTTCGCCAATGCCGCCAGGATCAGGGCGCGGTTCGTAATACTCTTCGAACCAGGCACCGTGATTTCCGCCTGGACGGGGAATTGCACCGGTTCGATTTCGATGAGTTCAGGGAGGGCCATCTTAGGTAGCAATTAGAAAGCGGATAGAGTGCGCCATCCCAGATGAGTTAATCCTGCACATGCGTTGTTCCTTTTTCTGTCTCGATGCGCCAGGCATCGCGACGTTCTTTGGCTTTTGAGAAAAATTCTTCAACCGTCCTGCTATCCTGATCTTTTAATGCCTGTTGGAATTCTCGCAAGTCGTCGATCAGCACACCCAACACCTGGGAAAGTTTCTCGCGATTAGCCAATGCAATATCGCGCCACATTTCGGGCGATCCGGAAGCGACGCGCGTGGTGTCACGGAACCCGGTGGCACAGAGCATAGCCTGTTCTTTGGGATGGGTGGGACTCAGGACGTAATTGGCCAACTCTGCCGCCACCACGTGGGGCAAGTGGCTGGAGCGACTGACCAGTTCATCATGAACCTCCGGGGACATCTTAAGAATCTGCATCCCCGCCGCTCGCCAAAATTCCTCCAACTTGCAAAGTGCGGCGATATCGGTCGTGCCGGTGGGAGTTACCACGCAGACCGCGTTGTCGAAAAGATCTGCGCGCGCCGCACTCGCTCCCATTTTCTCACCACCGGCCATGGGATGGCTTCCGACAAAATGGCATCCTGCTCCCGCGATCAACGATTCAACATCCGCAACGACACTTCCTTTCACGCTGCCGACATCGGTCACAATGGCACCGGGCTTCAAGGCCGGGAGCATTTCTTCAACTAGAACCCGCATGCGGGCCAGCGGTGTGCAAAGCACAATCAGGTCTGCGTCGCTTGCGGCCTGCTGAATGTCGCGGGTCGCTTCATCCACCACCGCGAATTGGCGGCATTCGGCAATACTGGCGGAACGACGGACGTATCCGACGGTAGTTGCGGCGAGCTGGCGTTGTTTGATGACGAGCCCGAGCGAGCCGCCCAACAAACCGACACCTACGATTGTGACTTTCTGAAAAAGCACTGCGGCGAATTAAACCGACGGAAGCGCAATGAAGCAAGACGGCAGGTTGTTTTGTGAAGATCGACCAACCCGTTAGAGAGGAAGCGGAAACCACTTCAACGCGATCGCCGCCAGGCCAAGGAAGAAGAGAAAACCAGCTACATCTGTGACCGTTGTCACGAAAATGCTGGAGGCAAGCGCCGGATCTATTTTGAACCAGCGCAGCCCGTACGGCACCAACACCCCGGAGAGAGCGGCTGCCACCATGTTCATCATCATCGCAATCCCAACAATCACTCCAAGAACGACGTTCCCTTTCCAGGCGTAACCCACCAGTCCCACCAAAACGCCGATGGCAAGGCCGTTCAGCGCCCCCAGGATTACTTCTTTATAGAGCGCCTTGCGTCCATCCCCAGGAGCCAGATTTCCCAAAGCCATTTCCCGGATAATCACAGTCAACGTTTGCATCCCTGCGTTGCCCCCCTGCCCTGCCACGATCGGTAAAAATACCGCCAAAGCTGCCCATTTCTCGATAGTTCCCTCGAAAATAGCGATTACCGCGCCCGCTAAAAAAGCAGTACACAGATTAATACAAAGCCACGGCAAACGTTTCCGGATTGACCGGTGCCACGGAGTTAAAACGCGTTCTTCGCCCGAGAGACCGACCATCAGCTGCATATCCTCGGTGGCTTCTTCCCGCAAGACATCCATCACCTGTTGGGCGGAAACAATGCCCAGGAGGTGTCGATGCTCATCCACCACAGGCAAGGCGAGGTAGTGGTAATGCTCGAATAATCGCGCGATGCTTTCCTGATCAGTGTTCACCAGGATCTGTTTAACGTCGGAATTCATAATTTCCGAAATGCGCCGATGAGGCGGACTGAAGACCAGATCGCGCAGAGAAATAATTCCAACCAGTTGTCGCCGGTGATTGGTCGCATACAGGTAGGAGACCGATGGGCTTTCCGCAGTTCGGGAACGAAGATCAGCCAACACCTGTTCCACCGTTTCATCGCTGCGCAGCGCGATGAACTCATCACTCATGATGCCGCCTGCAGTATCCGGCGGATAATGCATGAGGGCCGTGACGCGATCTTTTCCTTCCGGGGAAAGCTCGTCGACCACTTCCCTGGCGTGCTCGGGCGAGAGTTCTGCGATGACGTCGGCCGCCTCGTCATTCTCCATCTCGTCGATGACATGCGCCAACTCAGGCGCAGACATGCCGGTCAGCAGGTCAGGGCGAGCTTCTTCATCCACCTCCGCCAGCACCGCCGCAGCCTCCTCCGTAGACATATGTCGGAGCTGCTCCTGAGCCTCGTCCACGGACAGACGCTCGAGCTGATCCGCCATGTCGGCAGGGTGAATGGGGCGTTGATCGACAGACATTAAGTGAAAGAACAATGACCTCGCGCCAGACGTTCTGCAAGATACGTCGCTGATCAAAAACGCAGATGCAGAGATGCCGGCTGATCTTCTGAAAGAGTAATCCTGCAACCGCCTCTGTTTTAAGTCGTCATCGCTCGCTTGGGGAAAATCACGGGGTGTGATTTTTTCCGGGTGAGATGCCTGGAGCTAAGACACACCGGATCGGCGGAATTATAGCCGCGGCGTAAAATGATTTCGGGATAAAGTGATACTTGGACGCGACGCATCAACCTTCTCTGTCACCGAAGCTGGCGGCCAAGGTCCGCACCCCTCCTACGCAACAAGAATCCAGCAAGTTAGAACGCCGTCACCCCCAGAAATGGAGGGG